>JBCDJN010000072.1:0-25366 GCA_039414355.1 Planctomycetota bacterium
CGCCGAGCGTGACCTCGCCGCGGAGCCGAATGCGTCGGGCAACGTGGCGCCGGTTCGCACGCTGTATCAGGTGCGGCTGACGCTGGTCGATGCTTCGGCCGAGCTGCCGCTCGGCGCCCGGGCGACGGTCAAGGTCTCCGTCGCCCCGCAGACGCCGGCCCAGCGGCTGGTGCGGTGGGCGTACGCCAAGTTCCGGCTGGCGCCGCCTTCGGCCGCCCGCTAGCTGTCGGCAGGATTCTTCTCGCGGCGGTCCAAGCATCCGAGCGGCCGTACGAAGTACGCCATGGGCGGGAGCGCTGCGCCGCCCGCCCGGCGAGTCGACCGCGTGCGGATCGACTGGTAACCTGATGCCGCGCGAGTCGCCGTGAGCGGTCCGACCGGCACGCCTCCCCTTGCCAAGACAACGCATGAGCAATACGCCCCGCCCGCTGCTGTACCGCTGCCCCGTTTGCGACGTCGACATCGCCGCGCCGCCGCGGATGATTGGCGAGGTGGTCCGCTGCCCCATTGAGACCTGCAACCAGCCGATCATGGTCGAGGCGCCGCGGGCGGAGTTCATCGGCGTGGCGCCCGAGGGCGCCGATCAGGCGGCGGTGGCGCGCACGTCGCCGATTGACCAGGAGCGGACACTCCTCTCACTCCACCCCAGCTGGTGGCGTAACAGCCCCATCAAGTTCTCCTCGGGCGTCTTTGGCGCGGTGGCCGCGGCGATAGGCGTCATCTGGGGCCTTGTCGCTTGGAACGCCATCTTGGGGTGGCTCTCGGTGGCGGCCTTCTTGTTCATCGGCGTCTCGATGGCCATCTGGTACATCGATATGATCGCCACCACGCTGGTGATCACCACCCGCCGCACGACGCTCCGCAAGGGCATCTTCGAGAAGAACACCAACGAGGTGCAGCACGACGACGTGCGCAACATCCAGGTCGAACAAAACGTCTTCGACCGCATGCTCGGCGTCGGCACGCTCAAGATCAGCAGCTCCGGCCAGGACGACCTAGAGATCGTCGTCCCCGGCATCCTCCACCCGGCAAAGGTGGCCGACACGATTCGATCGAGCCAGTGAGCGCATTCCACGAACGCTCCTTGCTGCGGCGAAGCGTCTTGGCGATTGGCGACGCGGCAGGTTCGGTCCGTATAGAAATTGTATGCGGTGGGCCAGACCGAAGTGACTTCGCTGCCTGCCGACGCAGCTCCCCTAGACCGCCCTGCGACAGGGGCTTGTCAAGGGATTGGTTGGATAACCCCCGCTTATTTGGAAGATTCCCAACCAGTAACAAGTTCGTCTTCAATACATGTCGTTTCGAATACTTGATATCGAAAGTGATCTAACAATAACATGAGCATCAAACAGGCAGTATTCAGATGTTTCTTCTGCGCGATCGGATTCACGACTTTAGTATTCGACTTTGCTGTGGCACAGACAGAGTTGAAGAGGATTGTTGCCGATGATCTGAATGGCACTTGGAATGTGGAGAAGGTCTCCGGCTTGTTCTATAACTCCAACGCTAAGCGAGTATCGACAATCGCCGATTTCGAGAGACTATCCATTTGGGTCGTTTTCGAAAGCGATGGCAAGCAAGATGCACTTGAGTTCATTGTCTCCGACGTAACTGACTCAATGATTAGTTTTGAGTTGAGTCGCGAGAGAAGTCCTTTCGAAGGCCAAACGTTCACGTCGTCTGAATATGAAAAGGTCCGCAAGCAGATTGAGGCTGTCCATAGAGAACTAGATCGCACAATCGACCATGAAGCGAATTCTTCGACATTGGCCTTTGACTTGCGCGAGCGATCATTTTCTTTGGAGATCAACAGTGCTAGAGCTGCCAGATTCAAGAAATTCCTCGGGTCTGTGCCAGTGCAAGCAATTGGGGTAGCAGCTCAGCGTCGTAGGCAGAAGATGATGGCTGCTGGCATAGTGCCCACACCATTTGATTCAACTTCTAATGTGTGGCTAAACGAATTCCTGCTAGCTCTTGAGCCTCTTGCAAACGGTGTCTTAGAGGAATACGGTCGCAAGCTTGGCGCAGGCCGAAATCCGAGTGCCCGTGAATCGGGAATGGCAGCGGCTGCTGCTCTACTGAAATTGTCAGCTAAGGATTAGCGTTCTTGCGTCAATTCTAGATGAATCAAGCAGGTTGGCTCACAAGACAGATCAAAGAGCAGATCGTCGCTTGAAAATGACGGAGACGAATCGTGCGGTGAACCAATGCTCCCGATAACATGGAATTTGATAAGACTATAAGTTTTTGTGGCGGCTCGGTTGTGGCCGTCGTGGTCCTCAGCGGTGGCCCAGGCCGCTGACCGGGAATCAGCAGTGCATCTCGACGCTAGCCAGTTAATCGCTGGCGGCGGGAGATCAGCGCATAGATTTCCAAGGAGAATTCTTGGCCGCGTCCAAAACGGCGCGGCGATCGGTTTTTCTTGAATTTGGCCAATCGGCCTGCTCAAGTAGAACGAGGCAAGTTCACTCGCGACGCGGTGCGAGACGATGACGCGGCGTAAGTCGTTTCGCGTCGATCAGCAGAACCGCTTAGGGGCGCACTCGTCGGGCCAGAAAGACCAGCAAAGCGGGCTCCGCGGCGACGCCTCGGGGATTTCTTTAGGCCATCTCTCTTGCCCGCCGGCTCAGCCGTCTTCGGGGGGCTGCTTGCCGCTCATCAGCTTGTACATCAGCGGGAGCACCGCCCTGGTGGGGATGGCGTAGCTCTCGGTCCGGCCGGCGCGGGCGATGTTGAAGCCGATCACCCGCCCGTCGAGGTCCACCAGGGGGCCGCCGCACTCGGTGGGCTTGAGCACCGAGTCGTGCTGCAGCGCGATGGGGAAGCCGAAGCGGCGTTGGCTGAGCGTGCTGCCGAGGCTGTTTTGGTACTGGCTCCGCGTTCGCGGGCCCATCTCCTTGGTCCGCCCGGTGAGCGTCGCCTTGAAGGTGATCGTCTGGTCGCCCCGGCGGACCTCGACCTCAAGCTCATCCAGCGGGCTGAATCGGCGGATCGCGCGGATCACTGCCGTGCGGCTCTTGGTGCGCTCGCCGGCGACGCCCGTGATGACGTCGTTCACCTGCAGGCCGGCGCGCTCGGCGGCGGTCTTGGCGATGACCTTAACAACAAGTCCGCCGCCAACATCGGGGTCCGAAAGATCCAGATGAACGCCCAGTACGCCAGCGCGATGCGGGATCTTCCGCGGCGCCACGCTCACCACGCCAATGGCGACCGGGTCGTCGCTCAGGCCGGGCGTCGCTACCCAGGCGCCGGCCGAGGCCTCATTCGCTTCGTTGAGCTTGAGTGAGGCGAGCCCCTTGGCGTCGATCTTGAGCATCGCCAAGTCGTGGTCGCGATCAACTCCCACCACGCGGGCATCAAACTCTCGCTTGTCGGCCAGCAGCACGGTGACGCCGCCTTTGAGCCGGCTTGCTTTGGTCAGAACCCAGCCGTCGGGCCCCACGACGCCGCCCAGGGCGACCGTCCTGTCGCCGGCCCGGACGCGGACCGTTGCCTCGCGGGCGTCAGTAACGACGTCTTCGAAGGCCGCCCGCACGTAAGAGCCGTTGGTGAATCGATCACGCGGCACCCAGATCCGCTCCCACGCATTGCGGAACGCCTCGCCCGCCTTCTCCAGCGTGTCTTCGGCCTTCTCCTCGCCGGCAGCCTTCTCCTCGCCGGGGGCCGACTGAGCGATGGCGACGATGGGGCCGAGCGCGACGAGCATCGCTCCAAGCAGCAGGCGTTGCAGTTGCGTGATCAAGGCCGGTCTCCGACGGGGGGCGCCGAGTTGGCGAGTGCAGGCTGGGGAGGGTGAAGCGTTGGCGATCAGCTCTTGGGCGTGGGCCTCATCGGCGGGGCGCCGGGGAACTCCAGGGCGGCCCGTGCCAGTTGGACCTCGATCTCAAGCTTCTCGTCCCCACGCTGGATTGCGAGCTTGATCTTAGCGCCGGGCTGCTTGCTCAGCACGTGGCCAACCAGGTCGGCAATCGATTCGATGTCTTGGTCGTCGGCGCGCGTCACGATGTCGCCCTGCTTCAGCCCGGCCCGGTCGGCGGGCGTGTTGGGGCTGACTTGTACCAGCTCGCACGGTTTCTTGCGGGGTGTGCCGGTGACGCCGAGCAGCGGGCGGAACCGAGCCTTCTCGGTGGTGACGATGCCGCCGCCCCAGAGCTCCGCGGCGACCAGGCGTTCCCAGGTGTACTCGTAGGTCGAGATAGGCACATGGAAGTTGCTGGTGATCCGCCGGCCGATGCGGCTGTGGATGCCCACGACATCGCCCTTAAGGTTAATGAGCGGTCCGCCGGAGTCTCCGCCGACGAGTGTGACATCAGTGTTGATGACCTTGTCATTGGCCATCAGAACGCGGCCCAATCGAACGGGCGCCGCCCGGTCGCGGACGTAACCGTTGGGGTGCCCGAGGCCGACCACCCAATCACCGGGTGAGAGCGTGTTGCTCTCGGCCATTTTCAGGTGCGGCCACGGTCCCTTGTCTGTGATCTTCATCAGGCCGCTATCGATCGACCGGTTGATGCCCAGCGAAACGCCCCGCGCCCGACTGCCATCGGCAAAGCGGAACGTTACCGGCAGGTTAGGCTTGGCGGTCACGTGGCCGGCGGTGAGCACGTAGCCGTCTTCGCTGACAATCACGCCGCTGCCGGCCGAGTTGCCAAGCTGCACCGCAACCACCGCAGGGCGGGCGGCCTGCACCACGGCTTGCACCTGTTGCTGGAGCCGGCGTAGGTCCCCCACGCTCTTGGGGTAACGCCGCTTGTTGATCCGCTCGATCTCCGCGTCCCAAGGCACCTCGGGCTGCAGTGCGGGGGGCGCGGCGGCCGGTTCGGCTTCGGGTTGCGGCGCCTCTGTCTGCGGCGACTCGGCCCGCGGTGACTCGAGCTGCGGCGACGGGGTGGGCTTCGCCTCAGGCTCCTCGGCGGGGGCCTCAACCGGCGGCGCCGACTGGGCCCACGACTGCCCCGCGAGGAGAATCGTGGCAAGCAGGGCAAAGAGGGGCACGGCTACGGGCCGGGCAGCACGTTTTTCTCGCACGCAACCACTGTACATATGCTATTGACCCTGTACGATTGTCGACGATAATTCGGAGAGCAGCGGCTCGTTCAGCAGGACCTTTCCATTCTAGGCGGCTGCCACCGGGTGTGCACCGAAGCGGCCGATGAAACGGCGCCAAATCGGGCGACTAAGGACTTTCGGCCGCCGGCTGGGCACGGTTTTGCGACCGCTGCGGCGACCGGACATCCTTTCCCAATCCCCCAATCTCCTCCAAATCCGACGCCAGCCGCCCGCCACCAGTCGAAGGAACCAGCTCTATGTCGCTCGACCGCCTCACGCCACGCCAACGCGACGTGCTGGACTTTATCCGCGAGAAGATCACCGGCCGCGGCTATGGGCCGACGGTGCGGGAGATCGGTGAGCACTTTGAGATCAACTCGCCCAACGGCGTGATGTGCCACCTAAAGGCGCTGGAGAAGAAGGGCCTCATCACCCGGGAACCGAACATGTCCCGGGCGATCCAGTTGACCACCGAGGCGCAGGAAGAGCGGGGCATCCCGCTTGTTGGTCAGATCGCGGCCGGCACGCTGACCGAGGCCATCGAGCAGGCGGAGCGGTTTGAGTTTGAGAGCCTCTTCCCGACGCGCAAGAACCAGTTCGCCCTCCGCGTGCGGGGCGATTCGATGATCGAGGCGGCCATCGCCGACGGCGACATTGTGATCGTCCGCAAGACGAAGAACGCCCACAAGGGCGACATCGTCGTCGCCATGACCGACGAGGGCGACGCCACGCTCAAGTACTGGTACCCGGAAAAGAACCGCGTTCGGCTCCAACCCGCCAACAGCACGATGGAGCCCATCTACTGCCGCAACGTGGAAGTGCTGGGCGTGGTAACCGGCGTCGTCCGGCAAGTAGCGTGATAGCTACGGCTGAGTGCTAGCAGTTCGTGTAACGAGTGGGCGAGGCCCGCTTCAGGCCGGTCTTTCGGGGGTTGGGCGTGCCTGCTAAGGTCCGCCGCGCTTGCAGGCTTCGGTTCCTCCTATCGGCCCCCAACAGTTTGCCGTCAATGTTCGGCGCCCGCCCTAGTTTGGCTCTGATCGCCCTGGCCCTCTTGCCGCTGGTGGGTTGCGGCCGGGTTGTGTTCCGCCCCAGCGGTCCGCAGCCGGTCGCCCTATCGCCCGAGCAGCAGCAGCAGCTCGCGCTTCAGCAGCAGACGATCCAATCGCGCGCCGACCAGCTCGATCGGGACAACCAAGAGCTCGAGACGCTGCTGGCCCAGAGCCGCCAGCAGATGCAATTGATGCGAGACCAGGTGGCCGCCACGCAGGACCAGCTCCGGGCGACGGCGGACCAGCTTGTCGTGGCTCAGCAGCAGAAGGTGGAGCTTGAGCAGCGGACCGAAACGCTGGTGGCCGCCGCGCAGCAGCCGGCGGGCGTTCGGCCGGGCGTGCCAGCGATCACGGCGAGCAACACCATGCTCCGCCCGCTGCGCGTGACAAGCCTGCCCGGCGTCGACGCCCGGCAAGACGGCGACGTGATCCGAGTCTCGATTCCGACCGACCAGCTTTTCGCCCGCGGCGCCGCTCAGCTGAATCTTGGGGCCGAGCAGCTGCTGCAGTCTGTGGTGGCGGACGTGCTGGCCAACTACCCGGAGCAGGTGATCGGCATCGAAGGCCACGCCGACGGGGCGCCGATCGCCTCGCCCAACTTCCCGACGAGCCATCACCTCTCCGTCGCCCAGGCGACGGCTGTCTACGAGGCGTTCCGCCGCGTCTCCAGCGCGCCGGCCAGCCAGCTCTTCGTCATCGGCCACGGCGCCAATCACCCGCTGGTGTCCAACGGCACCGAAGCCGGTCGCCAGAAGAACCGCCGGATCGAGCTAGTGATCTACCCCGAGACGGTGGTTAGGCGCTAGTTTCGAGGCTCGAGGCTCGCGGCGCGCGGCGCTAGGCGCGCGTTCTTCGCAGGGATACGTTGCCTGCGTAATGGTCCGAACCCCGCGGACTCACCCCACCACGCCTCAACACGCGCGCCTTGCGCCTCCAGACTCGCGCCTCCCATGCTGTGCATCATCGATTACGACATGGGCAACCTTCGCAGTGTGCAGAAGGGGTTTGAGCGCAACGGGCACGCGGCGACCATCTCAAGCGATCCGGCGGAGGTGGCTTCGGCCGAGCGGCTGGTGCTGCCGGGCGTCGGCGCGTTTCGCGACGCGGCCGCGGAGCTCGATCGCCGGGGGCTCGTCGAACCGATCAAGCAGCACATCGAAGCCGGCAAGCCGTTCCTCGGCATCTGCCTCGGCTTGCAGCTCTTGTTCGAAACCAGCTACGAGGACGGCGAGCACCAAGGCCTGGGGGTGTTGCCGGGCCGGTGTGTGCGGTTCGACGTGCCGAGTGAGCTGAAGGTGCCGCACATGGGCTGGAATCAGGTGGCGATCCAGCAGCCGTCGCCGCTGCTGGAAGGCATCGCCGAGGGCGAGCACTTCTACTTTGTCCACTCCTACTACGTCGAAGCGGGCGCCGCTGACGATGTCGCTACGCTGACCGACTACGGCGGGCTGTTCTGCTCGAGCGTCCGCCGCGGCAACCTCTTCGCCACGCAGTTCCACCCGGAGAAGAGCCAAGCCGCGGGGCTGCGGCTGCTCAAGAACTTCGCGGAGCTGTGAACCTGCCGCCACGTTTGCGCTGCAAAGTCACTGCGCTAGATACGCCAGCAGGTCGCGGAAGTCCTGCACGGACATCAACTGCTCGAGCCCCTTGGGCATGATCGAGTTTCGGCTCGGCGACCGGTGCTCGATATCGTCGCTGGACAGTTCGAACGCGTCGCCGTTGGCGTCGGCGTAGCGCTCGACGCCGATGTCGCCGGCGCGGTGCAGGCGGAGGCCCGTTAGCACCTTTCCGTCGGCGGTCTCAAGCACCCAGGCCTCGTACTGTGGCGCGACCTCGCGGTTGGGTTGCAGGATGGACTCGGCGAGCCGCGCCCTGTCGAGCTTCTTGCCGATGCCGGTGAGCTCGGGGCCGACCTCGCCGCCGCGGCCATCCTTCTTGTGGCACACCCCGCACCGCGGCCCGAGCGGGTGGTGGAAGAGCCGCCGGCCGGAAGCCGCGTCGCCCGGCGCTTCGTCCAGCAGCTTGGCCCAGGCGTCCAGGTCCGTTGCGGCAGGCCTCGGTTCCTTATCCGCCGGGGCGAGCTTGGCGAGACTCAGGACGCGCTTGGCTTCGTTTGCGGTGTGATGCGGGCCGCGGTCGGCGAGGGAGACGAGCAACTGTTCGTGGCGAGTGGCGTCGCCCGCTAAGGCGGCGGTGGCTTCGGCGCGTAGCGAATCGGTTCGGTCACGGCTGGTGGCGATCGATCGGAGCAGCGCAAAGCGATCGTCGCCCAATTGCAAGGCGAGGGTCCTCACCGCTTCGGCTTGCAGTTCGGGGTGACCGGAGTCGAGGTAACCGCGCAGTGCCTCGGTGGTGAGTTGCTTGTGGTTGGGGTCGATCAGCCGCAGCGCGAGCGCTCGCGTCGCCGGCGGGCGGCGTGGGTTGCGGAGTTCGCGGGCCAGCAGCCCGTCGGCAATGCCGCTGTGGCGGGGCTCGGGCTCGCGGCTCAGCCAATCAATCGCGGCCAGCGTGGCCAGGTAGTGACGCTCGCCGAGCGTCCGCGTGTCGAGCAGCCGCTTTAGCGCGGGCCGGTACTCTTCGAGGTGCTCGTCGGTCACCCATCGCGTGGCGTACAAGACAACTTCGTCGTCGGCGTCGGCCAGGGCGAGGTCGATGAGTTCCTGCTCAGGCGATGCGTCCAAGAAGCGGAAGGCGTGCAAGCCGGTCAGCTTATTTGCGCCGTCGAGATCGTTCCACGCGTCGATCAGTTCCGCCTGCGATTCGAAGGACGCTTCGAAACACGGCCCGGGCGGCAGCGCGGGTGCGGTTGGCTCGGTGGTCGGTTCATCGAACGCGAGTCGCCAGACGCGGCCGGCGCCGTGGACCGGGTAGCTTCGCGAGACCCAGTCGCCGAAGTAGAGCGAGCCGTCCGGCGCCACGGCGATGCCGGTGGGGCGGAAGTCGGCGTTGCCCTGCACCACCACTTCGCGCTCGGCAGTAAACGAGTCGCCCTCGGGCGTCAGGCGGTAACGCTCAATGCGGTGCTCGCCCCAACTGGTGACCCACAGCCAGCCGCGGTGGGCGACGACGCCGGTGGGCGCCTCGCCCGTGGCGGCGATCATGCCACTCATTCCCGGCAGCTCACCGTTCCAAGCCTGCAGCGGGCTGAGGCCCGAAGGCGAGTACTCCCAGCGGTGGCCGTAGTCGGCGCCCGGGTGGACATCAATCAGCCGGCAGGGCGGGCTGGCGTGCGGGTCGTTATCGACGCAGAAGAGCCGGCCGGACCACTCGCACAAGCCGAACGGGTTCCAGAAGCCGGTGGCCGCCTTGGCAAGCCGCTGCCCGTCGACGGTCATGCCGAGGACGATACCTGCGCCGCCCCGTCCTTCGACGCTGCTGCCGTCGGCGCCGACGATGCGGTAGGGCTTGCCGAAGTTCTCGCCGAAGCCCAGGTAGACGGCGCCGGTGGTCTGCGAAATCGCCAAGCCGCCCAATCCGTTGTGCGGATAGGTCTCGTCGGTCTCGACCCGCACCAGCCGAGTGTCTTCGTCGGCCTGCCCGTCGCCGTCGTTGTCGGCGAGGCGTCGGACTTCGTTTCGGCAGACCAAGAGCAGGCGCCCCGTCTTCGGCGCCGCCGCCAGATTCAGCGCGTGCGTGTAACCCTCGGCGAACGTCGCCCACGTGTCGCCGGCGGTGGCGTCCAGCCGGCCGTCGCCGTTGGTGTCGGCCAGGATTCGCACGCGGTCACCGGTCGGCCCGTCGTAATCGTCGGTCCGCTTGTGCGTGTGCGATTCCACCACGAGCAACCGGCCGCGCGTGTCGAACGCCACGCCGACCGGGGTAACGATCTGCGGCGCCTCGGCGACAAGGTGCAGATCGATGCCGTCAACAAGCGGGCGCGGCCCACCGGATGGCGGGGCCGCTGTGGCGGCGAGCGATATTAACAGCAGGGCGACGGCGGGGGCGGCTGCCTTCATCGCGAATCCTTGAAAAAACAGGCGGAGTCCAAGGGTACCACGCGGGCACGCCCGCCGCCGCCGCTTGCTGCTGGAGGGGCGTTTTGCGATATTTTACGCTTAGGCAAGGCGTTCCGAGGG
Organism: Planctomycetota bacterium; assembly: GCA_039414355.1. Taxonomy (GTDB): domain Bacteria; phylum Planctomycetota; class Planctomycetia; order Pirellulales; family Lacipirellulaceae; genus JBCCQL01. The sequence goes on from JBCDJN010000072.1 coordinate 10,175, forward strand.
GCACAGGAAGCAGCGATGGAAGTTTGGCCGGCGATCGACTTGCGGGGCGGCAAATGCGTCCGCCTGCAGCAGGGCGACTACACGCGCGAGATCGTCTTCAACGACGATCCGGTTGCCGTGGCCAAGCAGTTCGAGTCGGCAGGGGCCCGCTGCTTGCACGTGGTGGACCTCGACGGCGCCCGCGAAGGCCTGCCGGTCAATCTCCCGGCGGTGCAGGACATTGTTGATGCCGTGGACATGACGGTCGAGCTCGGCGGCGGCGTCCGCGACGAGCAGTCGATCAGCGAGCTGCTCGGCTTCGGCATCGATCGGCTGGTGATCGGCACGTCGGCCATCAAGCAGCCCGATTGGTTCCGCGGGATCACGGGCCAGTACCCGGGGCGGCTGGTGCTGGGGATCGACGCCCGCGACGGCCGCGTGGCGACCGACGGCTGGCTGGAAACGAGCGACCTGGGCGCCGTCGATCTGGCCAAGCAGTTTAGCGACGCCCCGCTGGCGGCCATCGTTTACACGGACATCGCCACCGACGGCATGCTGGCCGGGCCGAACGTTGAGGCGATGCGAGAAATGCAGCAGTCGGTCGCCGTGCCGGTGGTCGCCTCGGGTGGCGTGACGACTGCCGCCGACGTGCAGGCGCTCGCCGCCGCTGGCCTCGCCGGCTGCATCATCGGCCGGGCGTTGTATGAAGGAACACTGACAATTGAGTCCGCGCTGGAGGCGGCGGTGGCCGGCAACGGTTAGCCAGCCCGCTTTCCGACGTTCGCCTACGGATCGCTTGCGAGGTCAATTACTAGCACGGCTCGAAGCGTGTCTCGGGTTTCAGTCTAAGGCCGCTCAGCCAACTCTCATCCCAAAGGTAATTGAAGCGTCAAGAACGCGGCACGGCTTGATCCGCTCAACCCGCGGAACACCAAACAACGCGGAGGGGCTCTCCATCTGCTCCCCGCTCCTAGCTCTTCACGAGGCGCACGCATGCCCAATTCTCCCGATTCGATTCGCAACATTGCTCTCTGCGGCCACGGCTCGGCCGGCAAGACTACGCTGGTGGATAAGCTGCTGGTGCACACGGGGGCGATGAGTGGCAACCCGAGCGTTGACGATGGCAGCAGCTTCTGCGACTTCGACGAGGAGGAGAAGCACCACAAGCATTCCATCGAGGCGGTGGTCGCCCACCTGAAGCACCACGGCAAGCACGTCAACCTGATCGACACGCCGGGCTACCCGGACCTGATCGGCCAGACCATCGGCGCGCTGCGTGGCGCCGACACGGCGCTGGTGGCCATCGACGCGCACGCCGGCGTGAAGGTTGGCACGCGGCGCGCCTGGGACGAGGCGGGCAAGGCGGGCGTGGGCCGGCTGATTGTGCTCACCAAACTGGACGACGGCGCCGTGCAGTTCGAGCCGCTCATGGAGTCCATCCGCGAGGCGTTCGGCGCCGGCTGCGTGCTGTTTAACGCCCCCAACGCGGTGGGCGAGGGCTTCACCGAAGTGGTCGACGCGCTCGGCCCCACCAAGGGAGAGTCGTCCGTGGCCGACCTCGCCGCGCTGCACGAGCAGGCGGTGGAAACCATCATCGAGATCGACGACGCCGTGATGGAGCGGTACTTCGAGGGCGAGGAGCCCAGCCACGACGAGCTGGCCCGGCTCACCGTCGAGGCGATGAAGCAGGGGCACATCACGCCGGTGGTTTGCGTCAGCGCGAAGACCGGCGTCGGCCTGCCGGAGCTGCTGGAGTTCCTGGTTGAAGAGGCGTACGCGCCGGCCGACGTGACCCGCACCGCGGCCAAGGACGGCGACACGGTCACGCTCAAGGCCGACCCCTCGGGTCCGCTTGCCGCGCAGGTCTTCCGCACGCGGATCGACCCGTTTGTGCAGAAGCTCTCCTTCATCCGCGTCTACTCGGGCACGCTGAAGAAAGACAGCACGGTCGACTCGCCCGACGCCCGCAAGGGGATCAAGATCGGCCCGCTGCTCCGCGTGCAGGCCAGCAAGACCGAGCCGGTGGACGAAGCGGTGGCGGGCGACATCGTCGCCGTCGCCAAGTGCGACGACCTGCACACCGGCGTCTCGCTGGGCGAGGCGACGATCCCGCCGATCGAGTTCCCCACGGCGATGATCGGCCTGGCCGTCTCGCCCAAGAATCGCGGCGACGAGGCGAAGCTCTCCACAGCGCTGCACAAGCTCCGCGAAGAAGACCCCACCATCAGTGTGCAGCACGACGAGGAGACGCACGAGACGGTGCTGACCGGCATGAGCGAGCTGCACCTAACGCTTGTGCGCGAACGCCTCGCCCGCCGCGACCACGTGGAGATTGAAACGCACGAGCCGAAGATCCCGTACCGCGAGACGATCAGCCGCGACGCGGAGGGCAGCTACCGGCACAAGAAGCAGTCGGGTGGCTCGGGGCAGTTCGCGGAGGTGCACATCCGCATGTACCCGCTGCCCGAAGGGACCGACGTGGAAGAGTACGCCACCAAAGCTCGATTCCCGCAGCTCAAGAACGTGCACTACCACCAGGCGAGCAACTTCCTGTGGGTCGACACGGTGGTGGGCGGCGCCATCCCGGGCAACTTCATGCCGGCCATCGAGAAGGGGTTCCTCGAACGGATCACCAGCGGCGTCCTCGCCGGCTGCCCGGTGCAGGACGTCTGCGTGGAGGTGCACTTCGGCAAGGACCACCCGGTGGACTCCAACGAGACGGCGTTCAAGATGGCCGCCGGCCGGGCGTTCGCCGAGGTGTTCCAGCAGGCGGGCCCCGCGCTCTTGGAGCCGATTGTCAACCTGCACGTCACGGCGCCGGCGGACAACATCGGCGACATCAGCAGCGACCTCTCCGGCCGCCGCGGCCAGATGCTGGGCATGGACCAGGCGGGCGGCGGCATGACCACCGTTGAGGCCCGGGCGCCGCTGGCGGAGGTGACCACCTACGCCCGCACCCTGAGCAGCATCACCGGCGGCCAGGGCAGCTTCACCATGGAGCTGGCCGGCTACGAGGCGGCCCCCGGCAACGTGATGCAGGAGGTCATGGCGGGGGCGAAGGTCAAGTCCGACGAAGACTGAGCCGGCGACGCGGCTTGCTTGACTCCGCCTAGTACCCCAACGCGACGCCGTCCTTGCGGGACTCAGTGGCGCCGTAGTACACGCCGCGATCGGCGTCGTACCAAATCGCCTGATACCCGCCGAAACTGACGCCGCCCCGCTTGAGCTTGTGGCCGCGTTCGGCGAGTTCGCGAAGCGTCTCCTCGGGGAAGCCCGACTCAACGAACACCACGCCGCCGTTGGCGTCCGCGGGCTCGCCGGTGGGCGTGGCGGAGCCGTCGTGGCGGACGCGCGGCGCGTCGCCCGCCTCTTGCAGACCCATGTCGAAGTCCAGCAGGTTCATGAGGATCTGGGCGTGGCCCTGCGGCTGCATGTCGCCCCCCATGACGCCAAAGCTCATGACCGGCTGACCCGCTTTGGTGACGAAGGCGGGGATGATGGTGTGGAAGGGACGCTTGCCGGGGGCGTACGAATTGGCGCGGCCCGGCGTGAGATCGAACAACTCGCCGCGGTCCTGCAGGCAAAAGCCGAGCCCCGGCGGGCAGGGCCCGGCGCCGAAGCCGCGGTAGTTGCTCTGGATGAGCGAGACCATGTTTCGGTCTTTGTCGGCCGTGGTGAGATAAACGGTGTCTCCTTGGCGGAGGGCGGGATTGCCCGCCTCGACCGCGGCGGCGGCCCGCTTGGGGTCAATCAAAGCCGCCCGCCGCTTCGCGTACCGTTCAGAGATGAGCTCTTCGATCGGCGCGTCGAAGAAGTCGGGATCGGCGTAGAACTTCGCCCGGTCTTCGAACGCTAGTTTCTTGGCTTCGACAAAGCCGTGGAGGTGCGTGGGGCTGCCAAAGCCGGCGGAGCGAAGGTCGAACAGCGAGAGCGACTGCAGGATCTGAAGCGCGGCGATGCCTTGGCCGTTGGGCGGCAGCTCCCAGACGCGGTAACCGCGGTAGTCGACGCCGAACGGCTCCACCCACTCACTGCGGTGAGCGGCGAGGTCTTCATAGCGGAGGCGGCCGCCGATACCGGCAAGAAACCGGTCAAGGGTGCGGGCGATTTCGCCGCGATAGAACGCGTCGGCGCCGCCCTCGGCGATCCGCTCAAGCGTTTTCGACAAGGCTGGATTGCGGAAGAGTTCGCCCTGCGCCGGCGCCTTGCCGTTCACGGTGAACACGTCGGCGAAGCCGGGCTGATCCCGCAACGCGGCGACTCCCGCCGCCCACTGCCGGGCGATCACCTCGGTGACCGGGAAGCCGTCGCGCGCGTGGACGATGGCGGGGGCGAGCACCCGCTCCAGCGGCAGCTCGCCAAACCGCGCGTGCAGCGTGGTCCATCCATCGACACAGCCCGGCACGGTGATCGGCAGCGGGCCGTGCTTGGGGACCTGCGTGAGGCCCATCCGCTGGAAGTGCTCAAGCGTCAAACCCTTCGGGCTCCGGCCGCTGCCGTTCAACCCGTACAGCTTGCCCGTTTCGTTGTGCCAGACGATGGCGAAGAGGTCGCCGCCCAGCCCGCAACTGGTGGGCTCGGTGACACACAGCACGGCGTTGGCCGCGATCGCGGCGTCAATGGCGTTGCCACCGTCGCGAAGGACATCAATCGCCGCCAGCGTGGCGAGCGACTGACTCGTAGCGGCCATGCCGCTCTTGCCGACAGCCTTTGAGCGCGTGGTGAACGAGCGGTTGCCGGGCCTGTCGGCGGCGTGGCTCGGCGTGGATGCAAGCCCGGCGCCCACGCACAGCAGCATCGCAAGTACCTTCATGGTCTCCCCGCGTGCAGCGGATGGGAGGCAAACCCTTCGTGATCGTCGCTTAGAGGTCGACAGCAGCCTCGCGTTCCCAGTTGGCTTCGACGCGCTCAATCACCTTTTCCGCGTCGCCCACCGTCACCTTGACCGTGTACGTCACCTCCTCCTTGAAGACCGGCGGGCGGAACTCGTCGCCTTGGACACGCACCGTGTAGACCACCTCACCGGTCTCTTCGTCGATGACCTGTACCACGGGGCCGCCGAAGGGGGCGTCGGCGCCGCCTTCGATCTTTAGCTTCGGCAGGTACGCCTGCGGCTGGCGGTCGTAGTTGTCCATCTGCGTGATGGTCTTCGGCCAGCCGACGAACTGCCTGGCGTCCGCGGCGGTCACGTCGACCTTGCGCGGCCAGCACTCCATAGTGATCTCACGCGTCCGCTTGTTGAAGCGAACCACGCCGTGCCCCGCCGCGCGGAAGTTGCCGGGCGCCGGGTTGGCGTAGGCGTGCATGGTGACCTTGTTTCGGAAGCCGTCGTAGAAGCCGCCGGTGAAGGGCAGGGGATTGTCCGGGTTGTGGTTGAGCCCGTCCTCCAGCGGCCACCACCAGCGGCCGTAGTAGTTGACGATGGAGGGCACGCAGAAGCTCCACGGGCCGTCGCCCCAGTTGTTCACGCCGTGGTGGATGATCGTGGCCAAGTGCTGGTCGCCCGCCACGTGGAAGGCGAAGGATTTGCGCATCGCCACCAGCGCCTTGTTGCGGCCGGTCTGGGGCCAGCCGTTGGAGTCCATGTCGGCCACCAGCCGGTTGGTGGTCTTGCCGTGGATGTGGGCGCCGCCGGCGAAGATGGTCTGCGACAGCACGCACTTCATCGCGGCGCCGTCCCAGTCTTGGCCCCACTGGTCGAGGAACCGCAGTTGCCGCTCGCCAAGCAGCACGGCCTCGGGCATGTCGACCGTCTGCGGGTCGTAGTTCGGGTCGTTGATGTGGTCGGGCCGCGGGCCCTGCTTGGGCACCAAGCCCATGGGCCCCGTCTTGAACTTGCGGTCTTCGATAATCGCAAAGTCCACGCCGCCGATCCGCAGCCGCGTGAAGTAGACGCCAATGCCCTGCTTGACCGGCGCCGGGTCGACCGGGTCGGGCAGGTGCGCGGTCTGGGCCCGCTCCACCATCTTCACGTAATCGGCGGGCATCACGTAGCCGCCGTCGGCGGCGCCGCCCTTGCCGGTGGACTTCGCCCCGCCGGCGCCCCACAGGTTGCCCTGACCCACGTCGTGGTCGTCTGGGATGCAGACGGTGGGCCGGTCTTTGATGATCTCGCCGAACTGCCGGCCGAAGAGCATCCAAGCGGCGTAGTGGCGTTTGTGGTCGTAGCTCTGGTCGCCGGAGAAGAACAGCAGGTCCGGGTCCTGAGCGAGCACGTTCTTGACGATGTCGGGCCGCGGCCCGCGGTCGGTGTTGGAGTTGCCGGTGAAGGCGGCGACGACGACCTCTTCTTCGTCGATCGGGTCGGCGCGAATGACGCCCTCGTACGACGCGCCGAGCGGGTGCGTGACGCGGTACTTCGCCGCCTTCGATTCGTCCCAACCTTCGACGCGGTAGGTGGTCATCCAGTGGTCGCCGTCCACGTCTTGCGTGGCGAGCTTCTTCCAGCCGGCGCCGGTGTCGGCTTCAAGCGTCACCGCACGCGGCTCGCCATCGGCCAACGGGTAGAGCTGGGCCGAGAGTTTGAGCGTGTCGTTCTCGGTGGTGTAGAGGCAGAAGCCAATCACCTGATCGCGCGGCACTTTGGGCACCACCAGCTTGCGGGCGCCGGCGGAGAAGAATTCCTTGCCGACCGGCGCTGGCCCCGCTTTGCGGAGGGCGTCCGCCTCGGCGTCGGTGAGTTCGAGGGCGCTTGTGGAGTGGGCAAGAGTGAGGACGGTGAGAATAGCGAGACTTACGGCGTGCGGCATAAGAGGCTGGCTCGGCGAGTAGGGCTTGAAGATGCTCAAGCTTAGCCTACTGGACGCGGCCCGCCGGTTCGACCGCCGCCTCACCCGTCGCGGCGGCTGCTGTACCAGAGCTCCAAGCCCTCGCGGCGGTGAAATGCCTTCTGACCCCGCAGCAGCATCGCCCCCAGCGGCCGGACCATGTCGCCCAGCGAGTGCGTCCGCAGCTTGCGGCCGGAGGTCACGACGCGCTCGGGCAGCACGACGAAGCGGCCGAGCTTCTTCAGCTCGCGGCTCAGCGTGATCTCCTCGGAGGCGTACAACTGCTCGTCGAAGCCGCCCACCTCCTCGAACGCCTGGCGCGTGCAGAACAAGTAGCAGCCGGCCGCCAGGCGGAGGCGGAAGTAGATCGGCTCGAACAGCCGGGCCAGAAACCAAACCAAGGGGGGCGCCTTGCCTTCGAAATCAACGCGCGCCCCGCCGCCAACGGCGCCGCCCTCGAGCGTGTCGATCGCCGCCCGCAAGACCGTGGCGTTGATCAGCGTGTCGGCGTCGACGAACACGAGCCACTCACCGCTAGCGGCCGCGGCGCCGGAGTTGCGCGTCGACGCGATCTGCCGGTGCTCAACGCTCACGACCGACGCGTTCTTCTCCGCCGCGATCTCGGCGGTGCGGTCGGTCGAGGCGTCGCTGGCCACGATCAACTCGTACGGCCGATCCACCTCGCCGGCGGCGGCGTGGATGGCGTCGAGCGTGTCGCCGAGCAGCGCCTGCTCGTTGTGGGCGGGGACGACGAAGGAGATCACGGCAGGGTCGGCTGGCGAGAGATATAGTCTGCACTATTGTTGCCGCGGCTTCGCACTTGACTACCGCCCGGTTAGGGCTTCGCCAGCTCGAACATCAGGTGCACCTCACTTCTAGCCGAACGCTGGATCCAGCCGGTGCTCAAATCGCCGTCGTCGTAGGCGGCGTCGAGGGCTCTCCACACGTTGATGTCGCGGCCACCGGCATTGGAGTGGACGATCGAAATGCCGAGTGTTTCAAGCGTAGTTCCCGGGCCGTTCCAATCGTACTCGCCACCAATCGGCGGCTCGTCGTCGAAGAAGCTAAGGTCGATGTACTCTTCGAGCTCAGTGGGCCGCACGCCGTTCGCCACGTTCGCCGGGTAGTACCCGTGGGTCGCGTAGAAGCGGTCGGCGGCGTCGAACACGCGTTGAACCGTGGCAACCGTCGTGGCGAAAGCAGCGTCTTGGCTGGAGTCAAACAGCTTCGGCGCTGCCACGCCGGCAAGAATGCCGAGGATCAAGATGACAACAACCAACTCGACCAGCGTGAAGGCCCGATGAGGTCGGTGTTGTCGGCATGGAGGGCTCATGAGACTCGTTGAGCCGCGTTCGCGGCTCGGTCAACGGGGGCGGTCGACTCGGCAAGTGTACTGTGACCCCTGGTCGCCGAGCGAATGATCGAGCGGTTCGACGTCTGTCGATCGGTCGCAAGGGCGCGATTGAGCGACTCGTGCCGATCGCACGGTTGCCGAGGATGGCCCCGCTAGGTGCGCAGGCCGGCCGCGGCCGCCAATTGATCCGACGCGTCGCGGGCGGCTTGGTGGACCGCCGCCTGCCAGCCGTTGCCGGCAAGGCTTTCGTACTCGGGGCGGTTGTGGGCGAAGATCACCCCGCGTGAGCTGTTGACGATGGCGCCGAGTCCGCGCTCGTCGAACGCCCCGGCCACGTCGTCGGCCGAGCCGCCCTGGGCGCCGAAGCCCGGGACCAAGAACCACGTGTGCGGCATCGCCTCACGCAGCTCGGCGAGTTGCTCCGGGTAGGTGGCGCCGGCCACCGCGCCCACCGCGCCGTAGCCGCACTCCGCCGCCGACTGCGCGGCGAGCGACTCCACGTGCTCTCCAACGTGCCGGTAGAGCGGGCGGGAATCGATGAGCGCGTCCTGCCACAACGCCCCGCCGGGGTTCGAGGTCTTCACCAGCACAAAGATGCCGGCGTCGCGCTCGATGGCGGTCTCCACGAACGGTGTCAGGCTGTCGTCGCCCAGGTAGGGGCTGACGGTCAGCGCGTCGGCGCCCCAGGCGCTCTCGTGGCCCAGCATGCCTCGGGCGTACGCCGTGGCGGTGCTGCCGATGTCGTTCCTCTTCGCGTCGAGAATCACCGGCAGGCCGGAGGCCCGCGCCGCCGCGATCACCTCGGCAAGCGCCTGGGCGCCGGGCGGGCCGAGCTCCTCGAAGAACGCCGCCTGCGGCTTCACGGCCGCCGCGACGCCCGCCACCGCCTCGATCACACCCAGCGAAAACCGTCGGTAGGCGTCCGCCCTTCCCACGGGCGAGTCTTCGGTCCGCAGCCGGTCCGGCAGTTGCTCCCATCGCGGGTCAATGCCCACAACCAGCGGCGTGCGGGCGGCGGTAACGGCAGCGGCAAGGCGATCAGCGAAAGCGGGCATGGGCGGCGTGGATCTCGGGTCAGCGAACACGCCGGAGCGTAACGCGCCCGCTCACCGAGCGCCAGGGCCTCGCCATCGGCGGCATCGTTACGACGGCATCTCGACGAGTTCACCGGGCACGTTGCCGCGTATCGACGACGCCTCATGCCCCACGCCGATGTCGTGCAGCGTCATCGGCACGCCGTGCGTGGGGTGCAGCATGGTCGAACGGATCTCCGCCGAGACGTCGCTGCCGGGCTCAACGCGGAACGTTCGGCCGGCGAGCAGACGCGGAATGGACATCCGGATGACCTCCATCGCCAGCGGCCCGCCGATGCAGAGCCGCGGCCCGGCGCCCATCGGCAGGTACTCGTAGGCCGATGGTTTGATGGTCAGCCAGCGGTCGGGGTCGAACCGCTTCGGGTTCGGGTAGAGTCTCTCCAGCCGGTGAGTGATCAGCGGCGAGAAGACCATCGGCGTGCCGCGCGGCACCTGCTTGAACGGCCCGAAGTCAACCGGCTCGGTGTTGATACGCTGCGAGTAGCTCGAGGCCGGCAGCAGCCGCATGCCTTCGCGGATCACCCGTTCGGGCAGGGAATTCGGGTCGGCCCGCCCCGGCTCTTCGTCGGCGGCGCCGGCTTTGGCGTAGTGTTCGTCGAGCGCCCGGCGGACCTCGGGGTGTTGGGCCAGCAGCGTAAGCGTCCACGTGAGCGAGTGCGCGGTGGTCATGTGCGCGGCGCCGAAGAGCACGCAAGACTGTCCCACCAGCTCTTCGTCGGTCAGGCCGCCTTGGTCGTCGTGCGAACGGACGAGGATCGACAGCACGTCGTTGCCGTCGCCGGCGCCCTCGCGTCGGCGGGTGATGAGCCGCATCACCTGCGACTCAAGCTGCTCGGAGAAAGCCAGCAGACGCTCGTAGCCCTCGTTGAACGCCGTGTCCGGAACGAGCGCCCCGACGCCGAGCTGGTGGTTCAAGAGCGCCCACTCCGCGATCTGCTCGCCCACCTCGTACGCCAGGTTGCGCTCCTCGGGGGACTCGTCCATGCCGAAGAGGATGGTGCTGGTGACGCGTAGCAGGTACCGCGTCATCTCTTCGTTGAGGTCGATCGCCTGCCCGTCGGTCCAACTGCTGGCCGTCTCCTCGGCGAGCCGGGCGATGGTCGGTTTGTAGCTGGCGATCTGTCTGAGGCTGAACGGTTCTTTCACCATCCGGCGGTTGCGTTTCCACTGGTCGCCGTTCATTGCGAGCAAGCCGCAGGTGACGCGTCGCTGGCTTGAGCGTTTCGGCCCGCGGATGGCGAAGAAGCGGGCGTTGAACGCCTGCACGTCGCTGAGCATCTGCTTGTTGTAGAGCGGGTCGAACGAGAACAGCACCCGCAGGGCGCCGTCTTGGACGCCCGCCACGGGCCCGAACTGCTCGTGCAGTTTGAGCAGGCCGCCCAGCACGTCGGCCTGGAGGTCGGCCAGGCGAAGGTTGGCCAGCGGGAGCGGCGTTTGGCCATCCATGAGAGTTGCGGCGTGGGGGACGTTGGTTCGCGGTGCGTTGTCGGTTGCCGTTGACTGCCAAAGCTACCTTGCGGTTGCGGCGTTCACCAGCGCCAGATTGTCGCGATGCACCAGTTCGGCGTAAGGCCGGCGGCCCAGGATGCCGGCGATCTCCACGGTGCTTCGTCCACGGATCTGCTCTACCTCGCTGCGGGCGTAGTTGCTCAGGCCGCGGGCGATCTCCTCGCCGTCGGGGCCGACGAGCGAAACGACGTCGCCCTTGGCGAACGAGCCGTCGGCTCCAACGACGCCCACGGGAAGCAGGCTGCTGCCGCCGCTTTCGATCGCCCGGGCGGCGCCAGCGTCGAGGCGAAGGGTCCCAGCGGGCCGCACGCCCCAACCGATCCAACGCTTGCGTTCGCTGAGCCGCTCGCCCTGCGGAAGGAAGAGCGTGCCGACCGCTTCGCCGGCGAGGATCCGCGGGACGATGTCCGGCGCGCGACCGTCGGCCACCACCACGGCGCCGCCGGCGGTGGTGGCGGTGAGCGCCGCGTGAAGCTTGCTGGCCATGCCGCCGGTTGAGAGCTTGATGGCGGTCTCGTCCTTCGCCTCGGCGAGGTCGAGCACGCTCTGGTCGATCTGCTTGACCAGCGGGATCACCTTCGACCCGGCGGCCGCGGGGTTGCCGTCGTACAGGCCTTCGATGTCGGTCAGCAGAATGAGCAGCCGCGCGGGTATTAGGTTGGTGACCAGCGCCGCCAGCCGGTCGTTGTCGCCAACGTTTTGCTGCAACTCGTCGACGCGAACGGTGTCGTTCTCGTTAACAATCGGCACGGCGCCCAGGCGGAAGAGCTCGTGCAGCGTGTTGCGGATGTTGAGGTAGCGGTCGCGGCTGTTCAGATCGTCTGCCGTGAGCAGGATCTGCGCGGCGTGGCGGCCGCGCGCTTCCAGCGAGCGGTTATACAGCTCGATGAGCCGGCTCTGCCCCACGGCGGCGGCGGCTTGCAACTCGGCCAGGCCAGCGGGCCGCTCGCGGAGGCCCAACCGACCGATGCCCGCGCCCACCGAGCCGCTGCTCACCAGCGCCACACGTCGGCCGGCGTCGGCCACACTCACCAGCTGCGCGGCCAGGCCCGTGATGCGGTCTTCGTCCAGCACGCCCTGCTGATTGGTGAGCACACGCGTGCCCACCTTCACAACCACGGGATCGGCGCCGGCGGTGATGGTGGCCCGGTCCATCCGCGTCACTCCGCCGCCGCGTCGCCGGGCTTCAGGACCAACAGCGAAACGCTCCGCAGCATCTCGGCGGTCTCCGTGCGAAACGCTTCCATGTGCGGCGCCGCCAGGTGGGCTTCCAACGCGGCGACGCTTTCCCACTTCTCGATGACCACCACGGCGTCGTCGCCGGCGGATTGCTGAACGGCGATGCCGGTGGGCTGGTCCACGGTGGCGCCGTACTCCAGGCAGCCGTCCTCGGCCAGCACCGTCGGCGTGAGCCGCGCGAAGGCGTCGAGGAACTCCCCACGCCGGTCGGCGTCGACGGTGAGGGTGGCGACAACGTGGATCATTCGGGGGCTCCTGCTTGGTTCGTTCAAACCGGTAGCGTAACAACGCGGCGGCGGGTCGGGAATCGCGTCAGCGCCGCACCACCACCGCGTGGTTGGGTGCCAGCTCGATCGTTTGGCCCGGCTGCTTGCTGGGCGCGGGCGACGAGGCGAGCAACTCGCCGCCGATCGGCATCCGCACCGGGCTCGCCAAGGGCTCCGGGCCGCCCGTGAGCCGGCAGAGGACTTCAATCGTGCGATCATCGGCCTGCTGGTATCGCATCCAGAACACGCCGGGGTCTTCGCGGTAGCCGGCGGAATAGTTGTCCGCATCAAGCCAGCCGGCGGCCAAGCCCTCGCGCCGGATCCGCAGCAGCGTTTGGTACCAGGCGAAGACCTCCGGGCGGCGGACCTCGTCGCCGCCGAGCTTGGCGGACTGGAAGGTCGCCTCAGCCAGCGGCGGCAGCCCGGCCGGCATGCCGTGGGCGGCGTGGTCGCGCCGGCGGCCCTTCCGCACCGCCGTGCGGATCCGCTTGTCCTGGAAGTCGGCGAAGAACGGGAACGGCGTATCCGTGGCGTACTCTTCGCCCATGAAGATGAGCGGCAGCCCCGGGTGCAGCAGCACGAGCGCCGCCGCCGCCATCTGGAACTCCACCGACGAGAGCTGATGCACACGGAGCCCGCGCGGGTGGTTGCCCACCGCGTCGTGGTTCTGCAGAGCGACCACCAGCGACCGAAGGTGCTCGTCCGCCCCCGCGACGGACGGCGGCTGCCGCTCGAACCGCTCGCCCTGGTAAACGAACCCGTGGTCAAGCGACTGCACCAAGTCCGCCGGCGAGCGGTACGGCCGGTCGACCACACGCGTGTCGGGCGCCGCTATGGCCAGTAGCGAGTGCAGCAGGCAGTCGCCCCAAGCCGCGTCGCAGCCGGGGCCCTCGGCCGACGCTTTGAGCAGGTCCGGCGCGTAGGCGTTCGCCTCAGCCACCAGGTGTACGTGTCGCCCCGCCCGCTCGCCGAAGCGTGCGACCTCGGCCGCCAGCTCACGCAAGATGTGCGGCTGGCTCTCATCGTGCATGAAGTACGCCGCGTCGAGCCGCAGGCCGTCGAAGTGGAACTCGTCAAGCCAAGAGAGCGCGTTATCGATCACGAACCGACGGACCGGCTCGGCGTGGCGGTCGTCGTAGTTAAAGGCGTCGCCCCACGGCGTGCTCCGCTTGGGCGAATCGTACGGCGCGAAGCGTGGCAGGTAGTTGCCCTCAGGCCCCAGGTGGTTGTAGACCACGTCCAGCAGCACCGCCAAACCGTGGTGGTGACACGCGTCGACCAACGCCCGCAGGTCGTCCGGCTCGCCGTAGCTCTCGCGCACCGCGAACAGGTTCACGCCGTCGTAACCCCAGTTCCAGCTGCCCGCCGTCTGAATCACCGGCAGCAACTCCACGGCGGTCACGCCTAGCTGCACAAGCTCCGGCAGCCGCTCGATCGCCGCCCGGAATGTGCCGGCCGGCGTGAACGTTCCGACGTGCAGTTCGTAGGTGACCAGCTCCCGCGTCGGCACGCCACGCCATCCCGCGTCGCTCCAGGCGAAAGACCGGGGCGCCACAACTTCCGACGGACCATGAACGCCGCTCGGTTGTCGGCGTGAGCGCGGGTCCGGCAGTCGCGCGTCGTCGATCACGAGCCGATAAGGCGTGCCCGGGCCCGCGTCTTCGGCTTCGCCGGCGTAGCAGCCGTCGCCGTCGCGCTCCAGCGGCACTTGCCGGGCGTCGTCGCCTTCGCCCAGCTCAACCGCCACCTTCCAATGCCGAGGCGCCCATACCCGGAAGGCGGTTTTGCGGTGCGACAAGCACTCGGCGCCCAGGAGCCCCGGCGAACGCTCCGCCGGCTCGGCAAGCCCAAACCACCGGCAGCCTTCAAGCAGCCCGGTCGTGGCGTCGCCCGTGGCGAAGTAGACGCGGTCTCGCCAGCCGTGGCGGCGGTGCGATGCGTGCACCTCGCCCGCAACCCCCGCCTGAGCGTTGCCCACCACCACCGCCCGGCAACCAGAAGCGAGCGCCGCCAGGTCGTTGCCCGAGTCACCCGCGTAGACGATGTCCAACTCGTCGAGCGACTGGCTCGCCATCCACCAACGCAACGCGAGCCCTTTCGAGACGCCGCTCGGCAGGACGTCGATCATGCCGGCGTGCTTGATAGGGTCGACGCTCGCCATCGCCTCGTAAGGCAGCCGCGACTCAGCCAGCGCGGCAGCCACGGCGGCGTGGGTGGCGTGAACCGATTCGGCATCGGTGTCGAAGCTCAGCTTGAAAGCCCCTTGCCGCTGCGACTCTTGTTCGTCCAGGCCGGGCACCCCGGCGAGGGCTTCGCGTGCGGCGGCGATCGTCGTGCCGGCCACGATTTGATTCAGCTCATCGGTATACGCCTCGACCGGCGAAGCCTCGCCCTTCGCGTCCAGGTGGTGGACCTCGGTCCCCACGCGAGCGATGACCGCCTCGGGCAGCGGGAGGTCGTGCTCCTCGATGGCCTCGAGCACGGTCTCCAAACGCCGGCCGGTGGCGAAAACAATCCGCACCCGCCGGTCGCGCAGCTCACCGGCGAGTGTCGCCAAGTCGGCGGCCTGCTCCGGCCGACCCGCGAGCGGGATGAGCGTCCCGTCCAGATCGGTAACCAGCACGCGGCTGTCGCGGCTGGTGGGCGGATCGGCGTTGGCAGGACGCGGCATGCGTGGCGGCGGAGCGTTGGAGTCGGGTAGCGGATCGATTGACCGCCCAATTATGCCCGACCGAATGACCCCCATCAGCCCCGCCCGCGGCGCCGCAACCCTAGAGCGGCCGGCAGCCCCCAACGTATGCTACGCTGACGACACCACTTGGCCCGGTAGCTCAGTTGGTTAGAGCAGGGGACTCATAATCTTGACATACCCCATCTAACACCCCGCTAACACCCGGCGGGGTGCTTCTTTTCAAGGGTTTCGCGCGTCGGGGATTTGTGGTGCGAGGCGCTCGTTAGGGTACACCCCAGGAGATCGGAAGAGC
>JBCDJN010000073.1:0-24981 GCA_039414355.1 Planctomycetota bacterium
CGCCGCGGGCCGCATCGACAAGTTCAAGAAGAAGTTTGCCGGCGCCGGCTACGCCAGCCTGAAGAAGGGCAAGAAGTAGCTGGCCCTTGGCCACTGCTCTGTGAGCCGGAAGCGTTAGCGCCCGGAGCAATGCGTGCTCCCACCCGGCGCTAACGCTTCCGGCTCTCCGCTTTCCGATTCAGGCACGTTACCCGATGCGTGAACTCCTCGACGCCAAGCTCGCCCGCTTTGAGCAGCTTGAGCGGGACATGGTCGACCCCGAGGTGCTCGCCAGCGGCGACCGCCTGGCGTCCGTGGCCCGCGAGCACGGCGGGCTCGCTAAGCTGGCCGGCAAGTACCGGCGGTTCCGCGAGGTGACCGACGAGATCGCCGAGACGCGCGAGATGCTCACCGGCGACGACCCCGAGCTGCGTGAGCTGGCCGAGGCCGAGGAACCCGAGCTGTTCGCCGAACGCGAGCGGCTGTGGGCGGAGCTCCTGGACCTGACCATCGGCGGCGAGGACGCCGCCCGCACGCGGTGCATCATGGAGATCCGCGCCGGCACCGGCGGCGACGAGGCGGCGCTGTTCGCCCGCGACCTGTACGAGATGTACAAGCGCCACGCCGAGGCGAAGCGCTGGAAGATCGCCATCATCGATCACAGCGCCAGCGAGCTCGGCGGCTTCAAGGAGATCTCGCTCTCGGTCGAGGGCGAAGGCGTCTTCCGCGAGCTGCAGTACGAATCGGGCGGCCACCGCGTACAGCGTGTGCCGGAAACCGAGACGCAGGGCAGGGTGCACACCTCCGCCGCAACCGTGGCGGTGATGGCCGAGCCCGAAGACGTTGAAATTGAGCTGAAGCCTGACGACTATCGGCTCGACACGTTCTGCGCGAGCGGCCCCGGTGGCCAGCACGTCAACAAGACTGCTTCCGCGGTAAGGTTAACCCACCTTGAAACGAACACGGTCGTGCAGTGCCAAGACGAGAAGTCGCAGCACAAGAACCTCGCCAAGGCGCTCCGTGTTCTGAAGAGTCGCTTGTACGACAAACGCAAGCAGGAAGAAGCGGAGAAGCGAGCTGAGGAGCGGAAGTCACTGGTCGGTTCCGGCGACCGGAGCCAGAGGATTCGCACCTACAACTACCCCCAAAACCGGCTCACCGACCACCGCATCAACCTCACCCTCTACAAGCTCGACCAGATCGTCGGCGGCGACCTCCAACCGGTGACCGACGCGCTGATCGACTACGAACGCCAGCAGCGGCGCGACGAGATGGAGGGGATGGATTGATGGTCAATGCGGAACGCGGAATGCGGAATGGGGAATACGCGAAGCGGATTGAGGGTCTGCTTGCGTTGATTCCGCATTCCGCATTCCCCGTTCCGCATTGGCGCAATCCAAGAGCTTTGGGGGCGAGATGAGTTCCGACGCCCCCTGGACGATCCAGCGCCTCCTCACCTGGACCACCGAGCACTTCGCGTCCCGCGGGATCGATTCGGCTCGGCTTGAGGCGGAGGTGCTGCTGGCTCACGCCCGCGGCTGCAAGCGGATTGAGCTCTACACGGTCTTCGACGAGGTCCCGCCGGCCGACTTGCGCGACCGGTTCAAGGCGCTGGTCCAACGCCGTGGCGAGGGCGAACCGGTGGCGTACGTCGTTGGCGAGAAGGAGTTCTATTCGCTCCCCTTCGAGGTGACGCCGTCGGTGCTCATCCCGCGGCCGGAGAGCGAGCTGCTGGTGGTTACCCTGACCGACCGAGTGAAGGCGGCGGGCGACGCCGGCCGGACGCTCAAGATCGCCGACGTAGGGACCGGCAGCGGCATGCTGGCCATCTGCGCGGCCAAGTACGTCGAGAACGCCAACGTGCTGGCGACCGACGTCTCGCCCGAGGCGCTTGAAGTCGCGAAACGGAACGCCGAGCGGCACGGCGTCGCCGACCGGACGTTTTTCGTCGAGGCCGACCTCTTCCCGGCCAACAAGCCGGCGATGGGGCTCGACTACATCGTGAGCAACCCGCCGTACATCACCACCAGCGAACTGGCGGAGCTCGACTCAATCGTCCGCGACCATGAGCCGACCACCGCGCTCGATGGCGGACCCGAGGGCACAACGATCATCGAGCGGCTGCTGCCCGCCGCCGCCCAGCAGCTCCGCCCGGAAGGCGTGCTGCTGATGGAAGTGAGCCCGATGATCGCCCCCCGTGTCGAGCGGCTTGTCGAATCGACCGAAGGCCTGGAGCTCCGCCCGACCATCAAGGACCTCGCCGGCCATGCAAGAGTGATCGAAGTCGCCCTAGCCAGACTGTAGGAGGCCTCTCAGAGGCCGATTCGGACTGCAAGTTGAGAACCTGATCGGCCTCGGAGAGGCCTCCCACAGTTAGTTGGCCGAGTTCAGAAGAAGACAGCAACGGTGAATCCAACCACGCCCCGCATCTCGCTGATCGCCCTCTCCCAGCCGCTGCTGCCGCGAGCCGAGGCGGTCGCCGAGCAGCTCGCCGAGCGTTTCCCCGATGCCCCCACGCTGACCGGAGTGAGCGAGACCGAGGGCGGCGTCACCTTCAGCGTCGGCGACGCGACCGGTAATTATACGCTCATCGATCGGCCGATCCCGTGGGAGCAGATCGAGGGGCCGTGCGACCTCGCCTGGTACTGGCCCGAGGCGACCGAGGTGATGCGTGGGCACCAGCAGCACTTGTTCTTGACGCTCGTCGATGAAGCGGGCGCCGCCATCGACCGGGCGATCTTGCACACGCAGGTCACGGTGGCGCTGGCGGCCACGTCGCCGTCGGTTGGCTTGGTCTGGGCGCCCAGCGTCACCGTGCACAACCCAGCCGACTTCACCGTAGTCGCCACGAAGATGTCCGCCGAAGACCTGCCGTTGCAGCTCTGGATCGACTTCCGCGTCTCGCAGCGTGACGACGGCGACCTGATGCTCTTCACCACCGGCATGGAGTCGCTGGGCGCGCGCGAGCTGGAGGTCGAGCGTTACACCGGCGAACCCAACCAGCTAGCCGGCGCGGTCTACAACATCGCCCACTACCTGCTGGAGCAGAAAGCGGTGCTCAAACAGGGCGAAGGCATCGGCTTACCCGACGGCGGCCGCGTGGAGGTGAGCGTGGGGCCGTCGATGGTGGACCCGAGTCTCGAAGTGACGCGGCTGGCGTTTGAGTAGCCCTCAATCGCTGCACACCGTCTACGCCAAAGGCGTTCCGTCATACAGCCCAGGGTTGCTTCGGCGGCAGCCGGGCTACCCTAGGGTTGCGATCGTCAGAGGATTCTACGCCAACTGCGTTGCGTCGTGGCACGTGCAAGACAAGACGCAACCCCTTCGGGGTAGGTCCCAACGCGCGACCAATACCCGGGGTAGCCCGGCGTTGCCGGCCAACCCCGGGCTGCGTGGCGGAACGCGTTCGGCGTAGCGACGGCCTTCTCAATCGGGCACCCAAATCCCCTTCGCCTGCACCAGCTCGCAGGTGGGCGGCAGGGGCAGCGGCGTGTCGGCCTTGGTGTAGAACGCCAGGCCCTTGTAGCTGGTCAGGTACTGGTGCTTCTTCGAGAACATCCCCGTGGTCGCCGTGACCACCATCGGCGCCTCGGCACGCTGCACGACGGCGAGGAACTCGCTCTCGCCCAGCCGAATAATCACGCCGCTGGCACGCGTCGCCTGCGTCACCGTGGCTTGATGGATCGCTCCCCCAACAGCGGCGTCGACGCCTACGACTGTGCTCATCGTCACTTCTCCGGCTTGAGTTGGTCCGCTTGAAGAAGCACTTCGCCGCGATCCGGCGAATCTTGCCGCGAATCGGGCGCCGCTCACTCGCCGCCGCGATAAAGCTCGTGCCCCAGCACATTCCGCCGCGGGGTCATGGCCCCGTCGCCGTCGGCTTCGCCGAGGATGGTGAGCATCATCTGCAGCTTGGCGTCGCAGTCGTCGGCGTGGTGGACGATGAGCGCCTCGGGCGTCATCGGGGGCTTGGGCGAGCCCCACTCCGGCAGGCGTTGGTGGCTGACGATGATGTGCTCCAGCCGCAGCAGCGACTCGCCGTCCAGGTCCGGCGCGAACTCGGCGGCTGCCTCGCGGACCATGTCCCGGCCCTGCAGGATGTGGCCGATCATCGAGCCGCTGGCCGTGTACTCGGCGCCCACGGCCGTGGTCCGCAGTTCGCGGAGCTTGCCGATGTCGTGCAGGATCGCCCCGGCCGCCACCATGCCGACATCGACCGGAGGCGTGGCGTCTGGGTAGAGCTCGCGGTAGCTGCGGGCGAGCGTCACCGCGTGCGTCGCCACGTTCCGCACGTGCTCGAGCCAGCCGGCGGCGAAGGCGTGGTGGTTGCGCACCGCCGCGGGCCAGCGGAGCAGGTCCTCTTGGTGCTCATCGAGCAGCCCCAGCACCAGCGCGAGCAGCGGCTTGTTGTCGCCGATGGCGCCGCGGGCCAGCTCCACGAGGTCGCCGAACATCTCGTCGGCGTTGAACCGGCTGCGGCGTTGGCACATTGCCGGGTCGAAGCCGTCGTCCCGGTCGGCGTCCTCCACGGGCCGGATCTTGCGGATATCAAGCTGCGGACCGTACGCCGTCTCATGGTACAAGGCGCGGATTTTGAAGAACTCGCCCACCCGCCACTCGTCGGTGGCCGCCTGGAACAGCGGGGCGTCGCTCCAGACGGGGAAGCTGCACTCCCGCTTGGCGTCGCGGAAGGTGACCTTCCAGTAGGGCTTGCCGTCCTTGGTGGTCAGCCGGGTCTTATCGGCGAGCAAGGCGAAGGTGTCCGCCTCCTGCCCGTTGGTCAGCTCGTGCAGCGCCACCGGCGCCGGGGCTTCCTTGGGTTCGTCAAAGAGGTCACGCTTGGCCATGCGGCGATGATACCGCAGCGTGCGGTTGGCGTCAGCTTGTCTTGCCCGCCCCGCCCAGCTCCGCTAAGCGCTCGGCGACCAATTCGTCTAGCATCGCCTGGATGGCGTCTTTGGTCTTGGCCATCGCGGGGTCGCCACCGGTGGACCTCTCGCGCTTGGTGCTCACCTCAATCGCGTCGCCCACCATCATGGTGCAGTGCATCGGGCCCTTGTAGTCGATGCGGTCGTTGAAGTCCTCGTGCAGCCGCTCAACGGTTTCGATCACCCGTTCCGGCAGGTCGACGCCGCCGGTGATGTAGCCCACCGGGTAGTGGGCGATCTGCTGCAGGTAGTAGACGGCGGCCAGGTCTCGCCAGCGGGACTCGCGCTCTTCGGGCGTGACCTTCTTCTCGATCAGGTCGGGAAGGATCGCGGCACGGATCGCCTTGACGCGCGACACAAGGCCCTTCTCCTTGCCGGTGGTGCCCCACTTCTCTTCGAGCCGTGTAATGACTTCCACGATGAGTCGCTCGGCCCGTTCGTGGGCGTCGCCGTCTCGTGACGCGCCGGTGTACTCCAGCTCCTTGAGCGCGAGCATCGCCTTGGCGCTCTTCGCGATGCGGTCGACCAGCGAGAGGTGCGTCTGCGGCTGCCAGGAGAACGCCTTCTCGAAGCGTTCGAGTTCGGGCACGACGGCCGCTTCCAGGTCGCCCAGGAACTTGTAGCGGATCGCCACGGGGTGGATCACTACGCCCGGCTTGCCCGCCTTCTCCCGCCGCTTGGCCGCCTGGCGGGCGATGAACGCGGGGCCGTCCATCACGTCCATCATCAGGTCGTTGTGCCGGCTGACGGCGCCCTCGGGGAAGATGATCAGCGGTCGGCGTCCCTCGAACAGGATGTCGATCGCCTGGTTAACGCTTGGCCGATCGTTCCCCTCGCGGTAAACGCTGAAGGCGCCCATCCGCCGGATCAGAAACGTCTGAAACGCGGTCTCTTTGAAGAGGTGCCAGCTCGCCATGGCGAAGAGCTCGCAGCCGGCTTGCTTGGAGAGCAGGCCGAGGGCCATCGGGTCCGAGAGCCGGCAGTGGTTCGGCGCCAGGATGACCGACTTGCCTTCGTCCAACGACGCCCGCAGCCGGTCGGCGTGGCGGCAGTCGGTGGAGTGGATCGCGAAAACCTTCCGCAGATAACGCGGCAGGTACAACCGCACCAGCCAGCACCACCAGTCCGACTCGACCGGCGGCACGAACTCGTAGGGCTCCTCGAGGATGATGTTCTGCATCGGGGCGTTGTGGCTGCGGGCTCTTTGCTGGCGTTGTTCGTGCGGATGTCGCGGACGGCGGTCGGGCGCCGATGGCTGCTGTATGGCGCCGAAGAAGAAGACGATCAAGCCCCGCCGGCTCGCCGCCGCCGAGCAGCAGGCTCGGCTGGCCGAGGGCTTCCTCCGCTACTTATCGGCCGAGTGCGGCATGGCCGACAACACGTCTGCCGCGTACCGACGCGACCTTCGGAAGTTCTTTACGTGGCTCGCCGGCCGACGGATCGCCAGCCTCACCGTGGCGGACCTAGCCGGCTACCCGGAGTGGCTCGCCGAGCAGGGGCTGGCGGCGGCCAGCGTCGCCCGGCACACGGCGTCGCTCAAGGTGTTCTTCCGCTACCTTCAGCTTGAAGGCGTTCTGCAAGAGAGCCAGGCGGAGCTGCTCAGCAGCCGGAAGCTGTGGCGGCGGGTGCCCCGGGTGCTCTCGCCGCGGCAGGTTGATGAGCTGCTAAGCGCCCCGGTGCGTGGCGAGCCGCTCGCGCGGCGGGACCGAGCCGTGCTGGAGTTGATGTACGCCACCGGCTGCCGGGTAAGCGAACTGGCGACGCTGCAGCTGCCGAACCTTCACCTCGAAGAGCGTTACTGCGTGCTGCACGGCAAGGGCGACAAACAGCGGATCGTGCCGCTCGGCCGCCGCGGCGCCGAGGCGGTGGCGGCGTACCTGAAGTGGGAACGCCCCAAGCTCGCCGCCCGCCGCGACCCGCCGGTGACCGAGGTCATCCTCTCCTCCCGCGGCCGGCCGATGGCGCGGCAGCGGCTGTGGGAACTGATCAAGCGTTACGCGGCGACCATCGGCGTGGCCCACGAGCTGTCGCCCCACGGCCTGCGGCACAGCTTCGCCACGCACCTCTTGGCGGGCGGCGCCGACCTCCGCCAGGTGCAAGAACTCCTCGGCCACGCCAGCATCGCCACCACACAGATCTACACCCACGTCGATGCCACGCGCCTAAAGAAAGTGCACGCGGCGTATCATCCGAGAGCGTAGTGGGAGGCGCGAGTTTTGAGGCGCGAGGCGCGAAGTTTTCAAGTCACGCGTTTACAAAGGCACTCGCGCCTCGCGCCTCTCAACTCGCGCCTCCCTTCGCCTACTCTCTCGGCTTGGCGAAGCGGATCTTTTCGATCAAGACGTGGCGTTGGCCGTTCTCGAGGTAGCCGGAGAGGGCGGTGATGGAGCGCATGATGTAGTCGTAGCGCAGGTCGTAGTCGGCGTCGATCTCTACCTCTTGGTCGCTGGCCGTGCCGGGGCCGCCGGCGTCGTTGATCAGGCCGCGGATGTGCTGGTGAAGCCGCTGGAAGGTGTCCGCCTCGGCCCCAAACGAGAGGTCGCCTAGCGTCACGCCGGCCAGCGAGCCGTCGGCGTTCGATCGCAGCCTCAGGTTGAGCGTCGGCGTCTCGTCCGGCTCCGAGACGCTGCTCTCGGCCGCCAGCGGCATGCGGATGTTGAAGTCGCCCTCGGGCAAGACAATCTTGAACGTCATCACGAAGAAGATCAGCAGCTGGAAGACGACGTCAATCATCGCCGTCATCTGCAGCTCAATCTTGTCGCGGTGATCGGTGTGTCGGAACTTCATCGTTGGGCTGGCGAATGAGGTTTAGGAGATGAGGGGGATGTTGGAGATGGGGGAGATGCTTGGTTCAAATCCGGTTTGCTGGTGATGGACTTCTGTGGCCACGGGCTTGGGCTTGTTCAAGATGGGAACTCTCAGGGCACGTCTCTCGGTTCTCTGTGCAGCGGCTCACGATCCATCCGAAACGCCGATGCTCGACACGCCACCGTCTTCCATCTCCTCTATCACCAACATCCCCATAATCCCCTAAAGGTCATTTGCGTCATCGGCGACTCCGCAACTACTCTCGGAGTATCAGTGTGCTTTGATTGCTGTCGACCTGCCGGCCGCGGAGGGCGAAGGTTTCGAACTCAGCTTCTTGGCACAGCTTGATCACCTCCTGCACCTTGCCGGTCTTCACCGTGGCGTCGGCGCGGATGATGACCGTGACGTCCTTGAGCTTCTTTTTCTCGTACTCTCCGATAACCTGGGCTTCGCGCATCAGCGGTGTGAGCAGGGCGTCAATCTCCCACTCGTCGCGGGCGAACAGCACGGTTTCGTCCTTGGTGATCTGCACCGTGAGCGGGTCGTCGTACCCCACCTCGGGCGGCTTGGCCAACTCGCTCGCCGGCAGCGTGATCCGCTGGTCCTGCTCCACTTCGGAGAAGTTGATGAGCACCATAAAGAACGCGATCAACTGAAACGTCATGTCGATCATGGGCGTCATGTCGCCCTCGGCCATTTCTAGTTGATTGCGGCGTTTTATTTTCATGGGGAGGGCTAGTTTTGAGGCGCGAGGCGCGAGTTTGCTGGGTTCTTGCCGCGATCGTCATGGCTTGCGAGTTGAGCGGATCAGGCCGCCTAGCATTCGGCCGACTTCGTCGGCCTGGTCGAGAATTTGTTTTGTTGCAAAATCGTCGGACAGGCCTAATCGCTGGGCGAGGATTACTTGCGTCTCCAGTTCAGACAGTGAGCCGCGGGCGATCGAAGCGAACCGGCCCATGTCTCCCTGGCTCTGGCGGCCGTGCCCTTCGGCGATGTTGGACGGCACGGAAACCGCAGCCCGTCGCAGTTGGCTGACAAGCCCGAATTTCTCTTCATCGGGAAACGCTGTGGTCAACGCGTAGACCTCTTCCACAAGCTCCATCGCCGCCTGCCAAACCTCTAGGTCGCGGTAGCCAGCCAACCGAACACCACCAGAGCGGATTGAAAGCAAAAACTCGCGCCTCGCGCCTCCCAACTCGCGCCTCACTTCGTTCCCGCATTCTCAAAGCGCGACATCAGCCCCTCGCTCACGATGCCGACCTCAAGCACCAGGCGGGCGATTCGGTTGCGGAGGATGTTGTAGGCGGCGATGGCGGGGATCGCGACAATCAGTCCGGCGAGCGTCGTGAACAGGGCGGTGGAGATGTCGGCCGCCAGGTCCGTGGCGCTGGGGGCGCCGGTGCTGGTGGTGGAAATGGTCTGGAAGGCGCCGATCATGCCCTGCACGGTTCCCATCAGGCCGATCATGGGGCTGATGGTGCCGATGAGCGCCATGTAACTGAGCCGGTGCTCAAGCTTCATGTTCTCTTCTTCGCCCACCTCCTGCATCGCCTCGATCGCCTGGCTGTAGTTGCCTTTGTTCTTGAGCTTGGTCAGGCCGGCCGAGAGCACCTTGCCCAGGAACGAGTCGTCCGCCTCGGCAACCTCAAGCGCCGCGGTCCACTGCTTGGAGTCGAGCTGCTCTTGAAAGCCCTCGACCAAGTCGGCTGGGATCACGTTGCCGCGGGTCGCCTGCAGCAGGTTCATCACGAAGAGCGCTAGCAGCGTGAACGAAAGCGCTAGGAAGACCGGCCCGTAGAAGTAGCCCAGCGCGTCGGCCGCCCAGCCGAGCAGGCTCTTGGTTTGCGTGGCGTCGGCCGTGGCGTTGTCGCCGGCCGGGGCGGCGTTGTCCGCGGCGGGCGGCGCCGCGGCTTCGCCTTCGCCCTGCGCCAGGCAGGCCGTGGGCGTCAGGCCGGCTGCCGCCGCCACGAGCAGGGCGGCAAGCCACCGCCGGCACGCCGTCCACGATACGTCGGCGGGCGTGCGGGGCGAACGAGTAACAGTCGCGAGGCCCATCGGGGTCTCCTGGGAGGATCGCTTGTGGCTTGATTGGCGGCCGCGTGCGGCGCACGGGGCGGCGTCGCCGGAACCGGCGTAAGCCCTCAGTCTAATCAGCCGGGCGAATCGGCGAAAAGGATGCGTCGGCGGCGCCGTTGCAACCGCTACAACCGCTTCGCCCAAGTGGACGCGGCGTAGCGGCTCTGCAGCTCGTTTCGCGCCTCGCGGGCCTTGCCGGCCTTGCCGACCTCTTCCCAAAGCGTGGCAAGGTTGAAGAGCGACTCCGCGTGCGCCTCGGCGACGCTGGGGAAGATCAGGTCAACGTGCAGGAAGGCGTACAGCGCGTCCTTCTTCTTGCCCGCCTGCAGGTAGCACGAGCCGAGCGCGTTGTACGCCGAGGCCAGGAGCTGCTCTTCGGCGGGGTCGCAGTCGTTGAGCACGGACTGGATGTCCGCCAGGCCCTGCTTCACATCGCCCGTGGCGGCGAGGCTTACCGCCTTGCCGAGCTGCGCGGCCTGCCGCTGCGCCTTGGCGGCGGCGCCGTCGTCTTGGATCGCCAGCGCCGCGTCGAACTGCTTGATCGCCTCGGCGTGCTTGTCTTGCGACTGCAGCGTCTTGCCAAGCAGCACGCCAGCGCGGACCTTGAAGTCGGGGAAGGGCGCCTTGCCGAGCCGCTTGTAGTACTCCGCCGCTTGGGGGTAGCGGCCGGCCGACGCGAGCAGGTCGCCCAGCAGCTCGTTGGCGGCCAAGTAGTGGTAGCTCCGCGGGTTTTGGCGCAGGAAGTCGTTCAGGCCGCGGCCGGCGACCGAGAGGCTGGCGTCGCCCAGCAGCGCGAGCTTGGCTTGGCAGAACGCCTTGTAGAACTGCGCGTCGGCCTTCACGAACGGGTTGCTGAGCGACGAGGCATCGAGCGCCGCCAGCTTCTCCATCGCCAGCTTGTAGCCGCCGTTGCGTGCGTTGACGCGGGCCTGCGACAGCTCGGAGGGCTCGCCGCCGAACTGGAGGCTCTCGATCTCATTCACCTTGACCGCGGTGGTCTTCCTGCCGCGCTCAATCGTCACCTCAAGCGGCGTAATCTTGGTGATCTTGCCGCTCTCGGTGCCGCTGCGGGTGCGGACACGATCGCTCTGCGCCAGGCACGGGGCGGCGGCGGCGATCGCCAACAGCAGCGCGGCGGACAGCGGTTTTGGGAGCGTTGTCACGGGTTCCTCCAGTCGTACGCGCGGGCGCCGCGTTGGTTAAGACTCAAACTCGGCCAGGCCCACGGGCTCGGCGCCTTCGAGCTGTTGCACTTGCTTGAGCAGCCGGTCGAAGTCGGCTCGCCGCGCCGGGCCGCCCATCTCTTGGTACTGGGTGCGGATCGAACGGATGGTCTTCCGCGCCCGCTGCAGGTTGTCCTCCCGCGCGCGGCCCGACGCCTGCTCGGCGGCCAGGTAGCGGCACGCGGCGACGTTCAGCCAGCACTCGAAGAACAGGTCCTTGTACTCCGGGTTGCGGCGAGAAACCTGCCCCGCCACGCGTCCCAGGCGGGACCAACCCCAGATCACGTTCTTGCTCGTCGCGGGGTCCGGGCGGGCGCCGCCGATGGCTTCCACCAGCCGGTCCGGCTCTTGAGCGCCCCAGCCCTGCAGCACCTCCGCGGCCGTCTTCTGGACGCTTAGCAGCACGTTGCGGTCGGTCAGGATATCGGCGAGCTGGTCAAGCGATCGCTCGTACTCGCCAGTCACCCCGAGAGCCTTGGCCGACTGCACGCGGACCGCCAACAGCGCGTCGTCGCTGGGGGCGAGCGACGGGTCGGCCGCGGCGCGTTGGAGCATGTTGTCGAACACGGCCGCCGCCTGCTCGGCGTAGCGGCGTTGCTGGCCTTCGGAAGTGCCCGAGCTGCCGAGGCCTTCGCTCAGCCCCAACAGCGTCTGGCCGATCCACTGCTGCGTGCGCCAATCGGCGTCGCCGGAGCGTTCGCTCAGCCGCTCAAGGAACACGGCGAAGGCGCCGGCCAGCCGCTCGGCTCGGGCGGTGGCGCCCGCCTCGCGGAGCTGCTCGATCTGCCGCTGCAGCTGCAGCCCTAGGCCGAAGTAGACACGCGTCAGCGTCTGGTCGTCGCCACCCACGGCCTTTTCGAGCCGGTCCATCGTCTTGATCGCGTCGTCGGTTCGCGACGGTGAGACGGTGACGTAGCCGCGAAGCGCCGCCTTGTACGCCTCGATGGCGAAGCCGGGCCGGTCGGCGGCGGGGGACTTCTTGCGGACGAGTGTGATCGCGCCGACCTCGTCATCCTCAAGCTGCTTGACCGCCTTGCCCGCCTTGCCGTCGCCGAGCCACGCCAGCGAGAGGTACAGGCTGGCCGTCGCCACCGACGCGCTGACGGGACGCTCTTTGCTGGCGGCCGGCAGGAACTCTTCGAGCATCGCCCGCGCGTCGTTCTTGGCTTGCTGCGCGGCGGCCTGGGCCTGCGGGTCGCTGCCCGCTTCGATTGCCTGACGGTTGGCCTGCTCCCACTTCGCGCTGGCAAGCTTAACGGCGAGCGCCGGGCGGCGTTTCTCCGGCAGCTGGCTGAGCACCTGCTGGGCGTCGCTCAGGTCGCCGCTGCGGAGGGCGAGCGCCATCAGCACCGAGAACGCCGAGTCGGCCACGGTCTGGCCTGCCCACCGCTTGGTGACAAAGGTCGCAACGCTCCGCAACCGGCGGACGGCGAACGGCGCCTCGTCGCCCGCCTCGTTATCGGTGTCTTCTACGCTGAGCTTCTCGAGCGAAGCCAAGGCGAGCGTCGCCGCCCGTTCGGCCATCGGGTCGTCCGGGTAGTTGCGGGCGACGAACTCGCTGATGGCGGCCGTCTCCAGGTACTCCTTCGCCTCCCAGTGCAGGTAGGCCAGCCAGTAGCGGACCTCGTTGATGCGTGCGGGCTCCGTGTCGTCGTCCACCAGGCGGAGGGCGGAGAGGAACGCCTGCCGAGCGTCGTCCCGGGCGCCGGCCACGGCGTCGCTTGAGCCCTGATCGCCGACGAGCGTGGCGGCGGTCATGGCGGAGATCGCCTCGCGGCCCGCTTGGTAGGCGCCGGCGAAGGTGGTGGGCGCCGTCAGCTCAACGCCCAGCTTCTCGGTCAGCGTGACCAACTTCGCGCGGGCGTCAGACTGGAACTGGTTGGGCGTGCGGCTGGCGGCGCGAAGCCAGTCGCGGGCGGCCACCAGCTCGCGGCGGTCGGCGCCGGCGTCGGTCTCGGCCTTCGCGAGCACCGCCTCGGCCAGTTGGTACTGCAGCGCCGCGGCGCCGGTGGTGCGGGACTCGTCGCGGCGGAGTTCGCCGAGCCACTTCTCGCCGTCACGCAGCGCGCGGTCGACCTCGCCCGTGGCGATCCGGCTCTTGGCCAGGAAGGCGTGGGCCAGGGTGATCACGTCGCGGTAGGCGTCGATCCGCGCGTCGCGGATAACGATCGCCTCGAAGCAGCCTTTGGCCAGCTTGTGGTCTTCGAGCGCCTGGTAGCACCAGCCTTCGTACAGGTGAGCGTAGAGGCCGATGGGATCATCGACGTAACGGTCGTAGTGCTCAAGCAGCTCCTCAGCGGCGGTGGTGTTGAGCTCCTTGAAAGTCTTGGAGCCGGCCGGGTACGCCTTGGCTTTGTCGTACAGCGTGGCGGAGCCGCGGACCCGTGCGCCGGCCAACCGGCGGCGGAGGCTCAGCCGCGCGGTCGCCTCGGCGCTGCCGGGCTTGACCACTTTGTAAGCCTCCAGCGCCGCCAGATACGCTGCTTCCGATTTCTTGTAGAGCTGGCGGGCCGACTCGTAGGTCTTGCGTGCGTCTTCGAGCAGGCGTTTCTTCTCGGCCTTCTTGTCGTCGCCGGTGAGCTTCTCGGCCCGCGTAACGAGTTGGAAGCCTTGTGCCGCGAGCGCCGCCGCGAGTTGCGACGAACCATCGGCCACCAGCGCTTGGTCGTCGGTGGAACGGATAAACGCTTCAAGGTCACGCTGCGCCTGCGCGACCGCTTGCTCACGCCGCGTTGCGTCTACCAGCGAGCCGGCGCTGCCGAGCCGCGTGACGGCCAGTTCGTACGGCAGGCGGCCGCGGAGGGCGGGCGTGGCGACGCCGCCTTGCTCGATGAGGGAGAGGTAGTCGAGCGCTTCTTCAAAGTCGCCACGCTCACGCAACCGCTCGACGAAGCGGAGGTCCGGGTCGTTTGGCTGCGCGTTGGCGACGCCGGAAGAGATGATCGCCGCCGAGCAGCTCAGCGCCACGGCCACGCCGCGGAGGAGGACGCCACGGACAAGTTCAGCGACGCTTGGCTTCCGACCAACAAGCATGCGGGCTTCGATTGGGTGGCGGACCGGAGACGGCGACCAGACCCGTCAATCTTAGGCGTCGGCGCCAGCGGTGCTAGGGCGCGCCGACGCGGAGCCCGCTGCTTTCAGGGTTCGAACTCTTGCTTAAGCCGCTCAATCAGCCCACTCGGCAGCGGCACGTCCGACAGGTTGCGGTCGATCCGGGCGTCGCTGGGACCGGTGGTGGGCCGCGTGGGGCCGCCGGCCCCATCGAGCCGCCGGTGGATGGCCTTTTCGTTCTGCTCGACGCCCAAGATCGCGTCGAGCAGGCCGCTATCGGAAGGGCCTAGCGAGTAGGAGGAATTGCTAGACATGGGTCTCGCCTTGTCGTTGCCGCGTGTGGGCCGCGTGTGATCGCCTCGCCCCTATTGAACCCTGGCCAGAGCTCGGGGTGCCGCCCCGTTGGGAGCGGTTCACAACAGTGATCGGCAGCAGGCTCCGTGCCGGCGCCGACATTTTGGGCGGGTGATTGCAGCAGGCGGGAAGGAGCAGCCCGGGCGAGGGACCACGCGTCAGCCGAAGCCGAGCTTGTGCGATCCGTTCAGGCGGAACCCTTGGTCATGGCGAGCAGATGCTGGCGGAGCCGCCTTCGCGCTCGGCTGACTCGCGAAAGGACGGTGCCCAGGGGCACGCCTAGCGAGTCGGCCGCTTGCTGATGGGTGAGCTCGCCGACGACGACCAAGAGGAGGGACTCTCGGAGTTCGGGGGAGAGCTGCCCGAGGGCGGCTTGCATCTCGTCTGTGTACTCGTTGGCCAACGGGTCCGCCGCTTCGACGGGGACATCCAACACGTGGTCGCCCGCGGCGGGGGGCCTTCGCTTGGCCCGGCGCCACCGGTCTACCACACGCCTTCGCAAAATCGACGCCAGCCAAGCCCGACACCCACTCCCCGCTGCGCCCAACCGAGCCTGGTCAAACCGCTCGCGGCTTGACCACGCGCTGCGCAGCGTTTCCTGCACGATGTCCTCGGCCTCGTGCCCGTCGCCCACCAAACGGTAGGCCAACCGGTACAACGCCGGGGCGTGCTCATCGATCAGGTCGTGGAAGTCGGACCTTGAAAGCGCCACCCGTTGCCTCCCCTATCAGCATGTTCCGTGCTGATGCCCCAGCGTGCAGTCGTCTACCAGCGACCCAACCGCAGGCGTCTCCACGCGTGGAAACACCGCCGCCGGGGCCGTGGTTGATCGAGTTGCCGCTGCGTCGCGGGTCTCAGGACCCTAGACAAGGCTCTGTTCCGAGAATGCCTTTCGCCGCAGCCTACCGGGACTATTGCCAGAAAAGCAACTTTTTTGTTCTTCGACGCGAATTGTCGGGAAGAGGCTCCGCAGCCGGCGAGCTACGTCTCGCCGCGAAATGCTCGACCGCACTCCGGCGAGGCGTTGCTCGCCGGCTATTCGAAGTAGAAAGCCCTTTGGGGCTACTTGGCTGCCGCGACGCAGAGGGCGGCGGCTTGGCCTTGGGGCGTGGCGCTGACGGCCAGCAGCGAATTGCCGGGCGAGACGCCGTCGGCCGTGACCGCGTTGACGGGACACTCCGGGTCGGGCGTTTCGTAGTTGAGGACGCGGGGCAGGGCGCCGTGCTCCAGGGCGAGCAGGCTGGCGACCAGCTCCACCACGCCGCTGCCGGCGCCCAGGTTGCCGAAGTTGCTCTTCGGCGCCACGACCGGCGGCGAGTCTTCGCCGAAGACCGCCGCGATGGCCTTCGCCTCCTGCTTGTCCGAGTCGGTGGTCGCCAGGCCGTGGGCGTTCACGTGGCCGATCTCGCGGGCCGCGACGCCGCCGTCGCGCAGGGCGGCGGTCATGGCGTTCGCAAGAGCGACATCGTTTTGGCCATTGAGGCTGCGGTCGCAGACCTGGCTGGCGCCGAAGCCGACGACCTCTCCATAAACCTTCGCGCCGCGAGCGGCGGCCGACTCGGCGTCTTCCACGACGACCATGCCGGAGCCCTCGCCCGCCACCATACCGGTGCGGCCCAAGTCGAACGGCCGGCACGCCGTGGCGGGGCCGGCCTCGCCGTCCGTCGCCGGGTGGGCGAGCTGATCAGTCTGCATCACATGGATCGCCTGCATCGGCATCACCCGCGTGCCGGTGGCGCCGGCCACCATCCGGTCGGCGTGGCCGCGGGCGACGATGCGGAACGCCTCGCCGATGGCCATCAGCCCGCTCGCCTCACGCATGGTCAGCGAGTTGTTCGGGCCGCGCAGGTCGTTGTAGATGGCGATGTGGCTCGCCGGCATGTTGGGCAGGTAGAGCAGCATCCAGAGCGGGTTCATCTCGCCCAGGCCCGTGCCGCCCCATTGCTGGAAGTCCATCGCGTCGCCTTCGGTGCACGCGGCGATGGCCGTCTTGTAGTCCTCGGGCATCGAGAGCATGTAGTCGCTGCCCAGAACGACGCCGGTGGCTTCGGGCTCTGAGGGCGTTTCGCCGAAGCCCGCGTCGGCCAGCGCGTGCTGTGCGGCGGCGACGGCCATCTGCGTCTCGCGGCACATGACCTTCAGCCCCTTGCGGATCGCCTTCTTGCGGGGGCCTTCCAGCGGGCCGAAGTCGTCAATCTTGCCGGCGAAGTCGGTTGCCAAACCGGCGATGCGCAGCGGCAGGTCGGTCTGGTCGAGCGGCGTGTGGGCGACCACGCCGCTGCGGCCCTCGGCCAGGGCTTGCCAGTAGTCGTCGGGCGAACTGCCCAGCGGCGAAACAACGCCAACCCCGGTAATCACGACACGGCGGCCGGCACGAACAGCAGACATAGCGGTAACGGCTTTGCGGTGGAGTAGGAAACCTAGCCCAAGTTTGCCGCGCTTGGGCGCGCGAGCGATAGGCCAAAACCCACGCCGGGATGGCGTTTACTTTCGCCCCGCCAACTGCTGCCCTGCCTGGCGGCTCAATACCGGCCGGAGAACGTGCCGGGCTGCAGGGCGGTGCGGGCGCCGGGGGCACCGGGCGTGGCGCTCGGCATGGCGGTGCCGCGGGCTTCGACCAGCAGCAGGCCATCGGCCCGTGCCGCGTTGGAGATGCCCGGGATCACGCCCGCCAGGGGGTTCCCGCCGCCGGTCTGCGTGGGCGGCGGCACGACGCCCAGCGACAGCACCAGCACGTGGTCGGCCGGCCAGCGGAACCGCTCGTGCACGTTGGCCATTGTCATCTGCGGCACTTCGATCTGCATCCGCTGCGTGCCGGTGGCTTGGGTGGGGATATCAAGCCGCACCTTCGCCATCTTTTCCACTTGGTTGATGCGGATCTTGATGACCGCCTCGGCGCTCTTCATGTCGTGCGAGAGCAGCGGGCTGAACTCCATCGTGGCGCCCTCTTCCAACTGCCCCGTCTCCGGCTGGAAGCCCGGCCAGGTGTTCTGCGTGCGGATGACGCCCTTGATGTAACTGCGCGGCCGCATGGTGGAAAGCACCACCTTGTGGCCGTTGAGCACCATCTGGTTGCTGGCGCTGTGCTCCCGCCAATCGCTGCGGCGGGTGAGCTGCGAGAGCAGGATGGCGGCGTTCTCTTTGGGCATGATCCAGCCCTGCATGCCGGGCGACTGCACCGGGATGGGGCTCATGAGCGTGAGCGCCTCGGCCCGCCAGTTGGGGTTGCGCACCGTGGCGATGCGGAGCGAGAACGCCTGCGTGGACGCCTGGCTGTTCACAAAGCGATCGAGGATGCCACGCACCAGCCCGTGCATCTGCTCGGTGTGGTAGACGCGGAGCGTCTCGCGGCTGGCGACGAGGAAGCTGAAGACGTCGGAGTGCCACGCCTCGTAGCCGGTCTCGCGGAGCACCCAGTCGACAACCGTCTGCTCGGGCTGCGGCTGATTGGTCACGCGGAGCGTATAGGGCCGCAGGTCGTACTCGCGATAAACCTGGCCGTGGTCGGTGGGGAGCTGCGTGAGGTTGCCACGGGAGACGTTCACCCGAGACGGCGCCGACGACGCGGCTTGCGTCAGCCCCGGCGAAGCGGCCGGCCCCGACCCGGCGGGCTGCAGGCCAGCCGCGGGGCTTGATGGCTGGATGGGCGTGATCGGCGCCGCAGCCGGAGCGAATGGCCCCGGCTGACTTGCCCTGGGCTGGGCCCCCGAACCGATCGGCGGCGCCGACGGCGCGGGGCCGAGGGCCGAAGGATCGGCGGCGGGCGCCGCCGCGGTGCCGAATCGACTGTCCGAACTGGCGCCGGTCCAGCCCGGCTGCGCGTCCGCTGGCGCGGTGGCGAAGAGCGTCGCAACCACGCCCGCGAGGGGCAAGAAGTAGGGCTGCCGAACGGGGGCAATTCGCTTCCGCATGGTCATTTCCTCGCCGAGCGTTCCGTCGACCGAGCCCGCGCCGTGTGCGGGGCTGGGGCAGCCAAAGGAAATCGCGGCGGGATAGTAGGGGCAGCCCGCCCGGGTGGGCAAGAGAGATGCGCGGGGGCGTAGGGCGACCGTTCGACGGCGGTAGCCGGCAGCCTGAGCGGAGCTAGCGGCGCCGGCGTGCAGCCGAGGAGACAGCCGCCGCAACCAGCAGCAAGACGGAAGCCGGCTCCGGCGCCCCTGCGCTGCCCGCCCCGGCGGTGGCGCCGTAGTTCGCCTTCCAACCGGCGTGGCTGCCGATGGTTTGGCCGGTGCCAAGCGAGTCTCGCCAAACCGTGAAGTCGGCGGCGTTGACCTGGCCGTCGAAGTTGTAATCGCCCGCTAGCAGCCCGGGGTCGGCCACCTGCCAGCCGATGTCGGTCAGCGAAGCGGCGTCGAGCGTGGTCAATTCGAACCGCTGCCCCGTTATCGACGACGGGTCCATCAGAACCGCTTGCCGTGCGAAGCTGCCGTACACCGTGCTCGAAAAGTCCTGCACCCAGTGCCCGCCCGTCACAGGCGGAGCGGTTCCCCCGTTGGCCTCGCTCGACGCGGCGCCGGTGAAAACGCCGCCAACGGCCAGGTCGCTCCACTCGGTCGAAGTGCCGAAGCCGAGGGCGTGCACCAGCTCGTGCAGGGCGGTGGTGTAGAAGTCGGAGCGGTTCGCCGGCACATCGTCGGTGTGATCAAAGTGCCAGCTCGCCGTGGGGTCGAAGGTGATAACACCGCCCCAGCTAGCGAAGCCGGAGGCCTCGTCGCGGTCTCGTACCTCGGAGAGAAAGGCGTCGTTGATCGCGTTGACCTGATCAATCTCGCTCTGGCTGAATCCGCCGCTCGACTGAGGGCTGAAGCCCCAGCTCCCCGGCCCGCCTAACCCGATGGTCGATCCAGCGAGAACCCTCGCCCCCGCATAGACGCGGTACTCGTCGGCGGCGATTGTCTCGTCCACAAGGGTGATCGACGCGCCGGTCGTGGGGTGATCGAAGACCGCTTGCCATTCCCAAGTCACGATCCCGTTCGAAACGGTGCTGGTGAAGGGATCGGGCGTTACGATCGGCGAGAGCGTATCGTTGAGGATGTCGGACAAGAATCCCGCGGCGGCGTTGAGCGCACTGCGGGCCTCGAAGCCTGCAAGCGACCCCTGGGGATTCCCCGAGCCGAAGAAGTTGTTGGTGTCGTACGTGTAGTCGACGACGATGTTGACCGCGCGGGCCGGCGACGCGGCCGTGGCGAGAGCGAGGCACCCGCACAGGAACGCAGCACGTGAGAGCATGATTGCCGCCTGGGGGCCGGGAGAGCCGATCAACTGAGCCTACGCGCGTCCCGGGGATCGATCAACCAAGAAGCCCCACGACGGTAGCAGCATTGCGATCGCTGCCATCATGACGGCGGCCGGCTCCGGCGCGGCCGAGGCGCCGGTGGCCGCCGCTGCTTGCATGGCGGACCGCCACGTCAGGTAGTCGCCGATGTCCACCATCCCGCTGCCGTCGCCGTCGGCGTTGAGCGCCAGGCCGGAGCCGAGGGTGTCTCGCCAGACGGTGTAGTCCGCCGCGTCGACGACGCCGTCGCTGTTGTAGTCACCCACGGCGGCGGCGAGTGCGGTTAGCCGGACTCCGTCGGGCTCGTAGTCAAGCTGCCAACTCACGCCTGCGGCCCAGGGCAGGGCGACCGAGTCAAACTGGCCGCCGAGCCCGCCCGCCGCGGCGATCAGCCGCCAGCTAGCCCCCGGCGTCGGATCTGGGCTCGCCTCGGGCCACTCCACCGTGAGGCCGCCACCCAGCGTGACTTGCCCCTGGGCGTCAAGGGCGGGCGATGACCGCTGCTGGTCGAGCCGCACGACCAAGTCTGTGCCGCTGGCCGTGACCACGTCACCGCGTGCCTCGACCTCCCCGCTGAGCACCAGCGTGTGACCGTCGTTGAGCAGCAAAGGGGCCGAATCGAACGCAGCGACCGACCCTTCGCCAACGGTGATGGACGAGTTGGCCGCAAACGCCCGCGCGGCGCCGCTACCAGGAGTCTCACGGTACGCCTGAGTCCCGCCGAGCAAGTCGACGTCTCCCGCGAACGTGACGCTCCCGCCGGCGTTGACGAAGCCCCCCATCGAAAACACTTCCACGGGCCCGGCGAGTTGCAACTCACCGGACGCTCTGACGAACACTCGGGAGACCCCCAGGCCGCCACCGACCTTAGTCGACGAGCCGGGCGACTGCGTCAACTGGCCCTCAACCTGCAAGATGGACGCCTGCCCGTCCGCAGAGTTCTCGCCGACCGTCAACGGCCCCATGCCGACCTCGGCGCCGGGCCAAACGATCATTGAGCTGTCGGCCCCAGTGACACCATCGCCACCAATCGAGACCGAACCCAGGTCGCCAACGGCGCCAGCAAAGAGAGAGAGTTCCGTAGCCGTGGACCCAACGCCGATGCGGGTCTGCGGCGAGTCAAGTCTGAGCTCGTCGCCCACGCCCAGCATGCCGCCGTCGTCAATCAGCAGGTCTTGGGTGACCGCAACCGTCGACTCAGCGGCGCCCGTAAGCTTGGTGAGACTGACCTTGGAGTCGGTCACCTTGATGCCGTCCGGCGTGAACGTCCCGCCGGACGGCAGGTAGACGTCTGCTTGGTTCACCGCGTCGAATTCGGCGGTGGTCGAGGTGCAACAACTGGCGCCCGGCACCTGGCCGGTGGACCAATTGGCGGGCTCGTCGTAGCGGCCGTCACCCGGCAGCAGCCAGGTGGCCGCCGTTTGAGCGCGGCAGACGCTGCCCATCGGGGCGACGGCGGCCAGGATCAACAGCGAGGCGAGCAGCTTCATGGCGAGTGGCCGGGGGTGTGGCGACCCTGGGCAAACTAGCCTCGGGCGCCGGCGGCGTCAAAACGAGCCGCCACAATTCCGCGATTCAGCGGCGAATCGACATCCGCCGCGCCATCTGCTGCGCCAATCGCCCTAGCTGTATCGCCCCGCCACGATCGAGGCGTTGTGCCCGCCGAAGCCGAAGCTGTTGCTCATCACCACGTCCACCTTCCGCTCCTTGGGCTGGTTGGGCGTGATGTCGAGGTCGCAGTCCGGGTCTTTAGTGAAGTGGTTGATCGTCGGCGGGCAGACCCGGTCGCGGATGGCGAGGACCGAGAAGACCAGCTCCACGCCGCCGCTGGCGCCCAGCAGGTGCCCCAGGTGGCTCTTGGTGCTGGAGACGTTGAGCTTCTGGGCGTGCTCGCCGAAGACGCTCTTGATGGCGGTGATCTCGGCCTTGTCGCCCAGCGGCGTGCTGGTGCCGTGGGCGTTGATGTAGTCCACCGCGTCGGGGTCGAGCTTGGCGTGGCGGAGGGCGGCGGCCATGGCGTTGGCAGCGCCCTGACCCTCGGGGTTGGGCTGGGTGATGTGCCCGCCGTCGCCGGTCTCGCCGAAGCCCAGCACTTCGGCGTAGATCTCGGCGCCGCGCGCCTTGGCGTGCTCGAGTTCTTCGAAGACGACGATGCCCGCGCCCTCGGAGAGCACAAAGCCATCGCGGTCGGCGTCGAACGGCCGGCTGGCGGTGCCGGGGTCGTCGTTGCGGGTGGAGAGCGCCCGCATGTTGGCGAACGCCGCGGCGGCCATCTCGGTGCAGGCCGCCTCGCTGCCGCCGGTGATCACCACGTCGGCATCGTCAGCGCGAATCGCCCGGGCGGCGCCCGCCATGGCGTTGGTGGCGCTGGCGCAGGCGGTGGCCACCGCGTAGTTCACGCCCTTCAGCCCGTAATGGATAGAGACGTGCCCGCTCGCCGCGTTGACCATCAGCTTGGGGATGGTGAACGGCGAGACCTTGTCCGGGCCCTTCTCGATGAGCCGGTGCATCTGCGTCTCAATCTCGGTCAGGCCGCCAACGCCCGAGCCGATGATCACCCCGCAGCGGTAGGGGTCTTCCTTCTCGAACTCCAGCCCGGAGTCTTTCACCGCGTCGATCGCGCTGCGCATGGCGAGCTGCGAGAAGCGATCGATCCGCTTGGCGTCCTTGTGGTCGACGTAGCCTTCGACGTTGAAGTCTTGGATGTCGCCGCCGAACTTCACCTTGTGGCGGCCGGTGTCAAACGCCTTGAGCAGGTGCACGCCGCTCTTGCCGTCGAGCAGGGCCCGCCAGACGTCTTCGACTTCGCACCCGAGGGCCGTGGCGACCCCCATGCCGGTTATCACTACCCGCCGTGTCATTTTCTCTGTGCGGTTGGTTGCGGCCCCGCGAGGCGCCAGGGTTGGGTTGGATGCTCAGGGCGTCGCCCGCAGCCGTGGGGGGCGACCAGGTGACGCGGAACGAACAGCGCGTCTTGGGGATATGAAAAACGGCGCCCGCCGGTGGGCAGGGGCGCCGTCTTGGTCGCTTGCGGATGGACGGCCTAAGCAGCCCCGCCGGGGGTCAGTCCATGCTGCCTTTTTCGATGTAGTCCACTGCCTGGCCGACGGTTTGGATCTTCTCCGCGGCGTCGTCCGGGATGTTGATGTCGAACTCTTCTTCGAGCTCCATCACCAGCTCAACCGTGTCGAGCGAGTCGGCGCCCAAGTCGTTCACAAACGACGTTTCGGCCGAGATCTTCTCCTTGTCCACGCCTAGCTGCTCCGACACGATGTCGGTCACGCGTTCCATTACGGTTGCCACAGCACCAATCTCCTTCAGTCCGCTTGGTTAGATGTAGCCATGCCGCGGGGGCCAAAGAGGCGAGGCGGCTGGCGGCGTTGTTTATGGGCGGGGCGGGCTTCGTGCCGCCCGAACTTTGTAAAATAGAGCGATTCCGCAAGCGAGGTCAAGATATAGCCGGTCGCCGAAAGAGTGTCTAGGTCGGTGAGGGGCCGCCCGTTTGGGGTTACCGTTGTCTTCTGCGGCGCCGCTTTCCGGCGGGGTCGAATGGGGGATTCGGAATGGGGAATGCCGCGCAAGCGGTGTTGCCATCCTGGCCCTTCGGCATTCCCCATTCCGCACTCCCCATTTGCGGCGGCAAGGAGATGAGCCTCGGCGGAGCGGCTTGACCGCACACGTGGCCGTCAGCCGGTCATCCCGCCGTCGAGCACAATCGCTTGGCCGGTGAGGTACGAGGCCGATTCGCTCGCCAGGTACAGCACGAGGTCGGCGACTTCTTCGGGCTCGCCCAACCGCTGCAGCGGGACGCGGGTCTTGACCGCCTCGGCAAAGGCGTCGCCGCCGGCTTCCATGAGCACGTCGGTCATGTCGGAGTGGATGAAGCCGGGGCAGATGGCGTTGACGGTGATCTTCCGCCGCTTGCTGCCCAGCTCTTTGGCCACGGTCTGGGTGAAGCCGATGATGGCGGCCTTGGACGCCGAGTAGTTGGCCTGTCCCGGGTTGCCGATGATGCCCGAGATGCTTGAGAGGTTGATGATGCGGCCCGACTTGCTGCGGACCATCGGCTGGGCCGCCGCGCGGGTGAACAGGAAGACCGACCGCAGGTTGGCGGCGATCACCTGGTCCCAGTCCTCGTCGGTCATCCGCGGCAGCAGCGTGTCCCGCGTGATGCCGGCGTTGTTGACCAGGATGTCGAGCTGGCCCCAGCCCTCGACGACCGCCTCGACGGTCTTGTTCACTTCCTCGGTGTTCGTGGCGTCGCAAGTGTAAACCGTCGCTTCGCCGCCAGTGGAGCGGATCTCTTCGGCGACGGCTTCGAGCTTCTCCTGGTTGCGGGCGACGCACGCCACCTTCGCGCCCGAGGCGCCCAGCGCCAGGGCGATCGACCGCCCGATGCCACGCGAGGCGCCGGTCACCAACGCCGTCTTGCCCGAGAGGTCGACCTTGATCCGGCCGCTCGCTTCTTCGCTCATGCTTTCTCTACTTCTGGCTGCTGTCTTGGTCGTTGGCGTTGCGATCAGGCCGGGATGTTCTCGACGGGCATCTTCCGCTCGATCCGCTTCATCAGCCCGCGGAGAACGCGGCCCGAGCCGATCTCGTAGAACGACTCGATCTTGTGGCCGTCGATCAGCTCGCGCATCGAGTCGTGCCAGCGGACCGGCGAGACGACCTGGTCGACCAGCAGGCCGCGGATCTCGTCCGGGTCGTCGTGGGGCTTGGCGTCGACGTTGGAGATGACTGGTAGCCGGGGCGGGCTGAGGCTGACCGCTTCGAGCTTAGCCCGCAGGCGATCGACGGCCGACTGCATGAGCGGCGTGTGGAAGGCGCCCGCGACCGCCAGCGGCACCACCTTCATGGCGCCCGCGCCGTCCGCCACCTCGGCGATCCGCTCGCAAGCGGCCGTGGAGCCCGAGACCACCGTGTTGCCGGGGCAGAGGAGGTTGGCCACGCGGAGCGTCGCGTCGGAGAACGCCGCTTCGGCTAGCACCTGCTCGCACAGGTCGCCCACTTGGTCGGCCTCCAGGCCTAGGACGCTCACCATGCCGCTGGGCGTCGCCTCGGCGGCGTCTTGCATCGCGGCGCCGCGCTCGGCCACCACCGAGAGCCCGTCGCTGAACGACATCACGCCGGCAAACACCAGCGCGGTGTACTCGCCCAGGCTCAGGCCTGCGGCGGCGTTGCACGCCTCGACCACATCGGGCTGATCGAGCTTGAGCTGCTCGAGCGCCGCCAGGCTGCTGACGAACAGCGCCGGCTGGCTGTAGACGGTTGAATCGAGATCGTC
>JBCDJN010000074.1:0-24822 GCA_039414355.1 Planctomycetota bacterium
CCCCGACGGTTTGGGCTGATTCCCGTTCGCTCGCCGCTACTGAGGAAATCGATTTTTCTTTCTTCTCCTGCGGTTACTTAGATGTTTCAGTTCACCGCGTTGGATTGGGCACCCCGGGATCATCGCTTGTTTGTCAACTCCCCCGGGCATTTCGCAGACTTCCACGCCCTATCTCCAGATGCCAAGACATCCCCCATACGCCCTTAGTAGCTTGGCCACATTAATCGAACGCTCTCAGAACGCCCCGAAGGACGGCCAACAACCACGACCAATGCTGCTACCGATCCGCCCGAGACTGATCAACCTCGGGCGGCTAACGATACAAATTTCTAAGGACAAAAAACTCGGATGGCCGCTCTTGCTCGGCTTACGGGGCTGACGCCCCATCACCAAAGCAGCGGCCACCTGAAGATGCCACTCTTGCATTCGAAATTGTCAAAGATCTCGGCGGCAAAGGCCGGTGCCCTTGCCTTGCAGCCACAGTCTGCTGCGTTGTCGCGAGCCCCAAAGATTATCGGCTGAGTTGCCGACTGTCAACAGACCCGAAGCGACTTTCTCGGCGAGCAACTCTCAAGGAGCGAAGTGCCGAGAGGGAGAAACATACGCTTGCGCGGCAGAACTTCAAGGGGCCTTGTCCGTACAGCGGCCGATTTCCGCCAAACTGCTGAATACGCCGGCCTGAAGAGGCTCCGCGCCGCGCGAAAACACCGCGCATCGACCGGAGCCCGTCGCGATTACGAGTTGTCCGTGCACCGGGTCGATCGGTGGCGCCGACGCCCGTCCAAGGCGGGCCGGCTCACGAGTTCGACAGCGCGGTACCGGCAGAGATGGGCGACTTTTTCACGGCGGCGGTGGCACGACTTACGAGGGTTGCCGCGGAATCCCCGGACTGGCACTCGGCCACGCCCATCACTGTTTCCATGCCAACCTGCTTGTCGCCCACGGGCACCTTGCAAGAAGCGAGGGCCGTCACCGCTCGCTCCGCCGCGATCTCCGCCTCGTCGAGGCTGGCGCCGGGGAGCATCAAGGCGAAGTGCGAGTCATCGAGACGCCCAAGCAGGTCCATCTCTCGCAGCGTGCTGGTGAGGAACATGGCGAGCGAGTCCAGCGTGAGCAGGCCGATCGCTTCGCCGTAATCACGGCACATGGGGTCAAAGCCGCGGACGTCGATCGCAACGATCGACAGCGGATCGCCCGTGCGATCGGCTTCCGCAAGGCGACGACGTAGCTCGTCGGCGAAGCGGGTGCGGTTCGGAAGCTTGTCCAACGTGGCGGTTGGCGGCTTCTCGGCTCTTTGCTTCGCGGGAGCGCCGCCAGCGGCGATGGGCACCATCTGCGTGCCATCGTGCAGGTACGAGCAGTTGCGGCCCGCGTCCTTGGCGGCGTAAAGGGCCTCGTCTGCCCGCTTGAGCAGCTTGAGGGTGTCGTCTTCTTCCTCGGACTGGGCGAGCCCGAAACTAGCAGTGACCTTGAGGGATTTTTCCTCGAACGTTACCTGCATCTTCTCCACCGCTTTGCGGAGCCGCTCCACTAACCCGCACGCGTCAGCCGCTGCTGTCGCCGGCAGGATTAGCGCGAACTCTTCGCCGCCGTAACGGCACGGGATGTCCATCTCTCGGACAACGCCCTTGAGGCAGGCAGCAACCTTTCGCAGCACCTCGTCACCCGCCTGGTGACCGTGCGTGTCGTTGAAGACTTTGAACTTATCGACGTCGCAGATGATGAGCGCGAAGCGCGTTTGCTTCCGCGTCCACTCGGCGAAGCGCTGGTTGAGGTGGTCGTCGAACGCCCGGCGGTTGTTGAGGCCGGTTAGCGAGTCGGTACGGGCCTCGGACTCGTGGGCGGCGATCTCTTCGGCCTGGGCTTGGATCTGCTGCTCGGCCTTGGCGAGCTTGGCTTGCAGGCCTTCGTTGGCTTCCACAATCTGAGCCAGAGCGGACGCCACTTCGGCCGTCTGCTGCGCGGCAGGCGCGCTCTTGGCCGCCTTGAGGTGCGCGGTGATCTCCTCGACGCGGGTGTTGTGTTCACCAACGTCGCATGCCACGCCGCTTGCCAAGTCCTTCAACCGGCTTGAGGCAAGCGCGGCTCGCTCAAAGGCCAAGTGCTGCTCGAGGCGGGATTGCTCGCTGGCGGTGTCCTGCTCCTCGGGGTCCGCCTTCTTACTTCCCAAGAACCACGCGCCAGCCATGAATCCGATGGCGAGCGCCACGACCGCCAGCAGCAGGTTGACCAGGATCAGTGCGGTCGACGATGCGAGAATAACGGCCATTGCAAACGCCAAACGAGTTCGGGAGTGGGGGGCAGGGAGTTCAGCCGGCGGACGCTCATCAACCCGGCCAAGCCCGCCGCATGGCTGGAAGCGGACTGGGTATCTGGGTCGGGTCTCACAAACAAAGGTCTCGGGCAGGGGTCAGACGGTCCGTCACCGCAGTTTTCTGCCAAGTTCACCTCCAAGCTGGGTCTCTCGGTGGGATCGTGAAGGGAATGCCGAGTCTGCCGATGGTGGCGCGCACCGAGCGGGTTACCACAAAAGGCGGCATCGGCGCCGGCGTCGTTTGCCAACGCGACGTAACGTTCCACGCTGCGTAGAGGCGAAAACCTGCGCGAGAGGCGCCCAATATCAAGGTTTTCACCCAATTTCGCGCGGCAAGATCGATGCAATCCGGCGCCGAAGCCGGCCCACCCACTCAAGCTCTTCAAAGACCATGCAATCAACAGAATCTGACACGGCTAACCAGCCCGGCAACGCGTGCTTGGAAGCGGATAAGTCGCCGGACGGTGACTTCCCGGCGACCGTCGCCACGGCGACCCACAAGCTCAACAACGTGCTGCAAGCCGTGCTGGGCGGACTCGAGTACGCAATGGATGTGACTCCGAAGGACGCCGAAGCCGCGGAGCCTCTCGCCCAGGCAACCGAGGCGGCTCTGCGAGGCGCGGAGATGGTTAAGCGATTACAGGAAGAGGCGTTGAGTCTTTCTGGTCAGCAGGTAGCTGTGAGCGAAATGTCGCGCTGACGAGTGATGCGGTTCGGTGTGTGTCGCCCCACGACGCCCGAGAGCGATCCTCCCATGCCCAGGATACTAGTCGTCGACGACGAGCCTCAGGTTCGCGACCTGGCGGTTCGAGCTATGCGCCAGCGGAACTTCGAGTGCGACTCAGCCGGCGACGGCGAAGCGGCGCTACAGCTCTTTGATCAGTCGCCGTACGAGGCGGTGGTAACCGACCTTCGCATGCCGAATAAGAACGGTCACGCGTTGGCAGTCGAACTGCTGAACAAGACGCCTCGGCCGCAGGTCTTCGTCTTAACCGGCATCTCGGCGCCACCGCTGGTTGCCGACCTTCGGGAGCGCGGCGTGACCCGCGTGCTGCAGAAGCCGATCAACTTCTCCAACCTTGCCGACTTGGTCCAAGCGGACCTAACGCAGCCGCTCACCTCGACCGCCCGCAAGCCCGCTCCCAAGCCGCGTGTCGTGAAGCCGAAGGAGGTGCTAAAGGGAATCGAATGCTCCCTGCAAGAGTTAACCGAGATCTTCGCCGACGCGTTAACGGGATTGTTCGAGTTTGAAGACGACCTGGTTGAC
Organism: Planctomycetota bacterium; assembly: GCA_039414355.1. Taxonomy (GTDB): domain Bacteria; phylum Planctomycetota; class Planctomycetia; order Pirellulales; family Lacipirellulaceae; genus JBCCQL01. The sequence goes on from JBCDJN010000074.1 coordinate 3,582, forward strand.
CCACCAAGTTCCGTCGACGAGTTCGTGAATCGCTTCGAGAAGCGTGAGATCGAAGACGAACAGCAAAAGTCACCGGTTCCCGACGCGCGGCGAAAGGAGCGTGTCCGCTGCAAGGCGACGGCGATCGCGGTGCCGGTGACCAAGCACTTCGCGCGCAACGGCGAACCATTTCGCGTCGCCATCCGCGACCTCTCCGAGAGCGGAATCCGGCTGCTGCACACCCGCGCAACCAACGCCAACTACCTGGCCCTTACCTGGCAAGCGGCCACGCTGCCAGCAACCGACCTGGCCGTGGTTGCCCGGGTGATGCGTTGCAGCCCGAAGAGCCCGTTCTACGACATCGGCGGTCAATTCGTCATGTCAGACTAGCCGACCACCGGCGCCAACCAGGATCGTCTGATCCCGAGTCTTCGACCAGTGCGATCTCCCGAAGCGCCCCCGGCAGGATTCGAACCTGCGACACACGGTTTAGGAAACCGATGCTCTATCCCCTGAGCTACGGGGGCCGTGTACTCGAAAGTCGTCTGGAGCTTCCGAACGGCCTTCGGCTGCCACAGTGTAAGGGCCCCGTTTGACCGTCTTCAATGGAGCGTGGCGAGCGGAGTTGGGTTCGTGCGTGAGCACAATCCGGAAACCACGGATACGCGTCGCTTGGCCGTCGTCGCCGACGCTACGTGGTCGCCGTGGCTTGCTCGAGCCACGATTGGCAGTCTTTGAAGGTCTCAAACACTTGCTCCGGCGGAACCAGGCCGGGGGCCAGTTCGATCCGCTGGAGCATGTCGGCCGGTTGTTCCTGCAGCCCGCTCAGTGCGACGCGTTTGCCCGCCTTGGTGAGCTGGAGGATCGTGTCCTCAAGCGCGTAGAGGCCCGACTGGTCGATGTACGGCACGCGTTCCATCCGCACGATCACCGTTTCCGCCTCCGCCGGCAGAGCCGCGGCGAGCGAGCGGAAGCCCGAGCTGAAGCCGAAGAACAATGGCCCGTACAGGTGCTTCACGAAAACGCTCGGCTGCTGCTCAAGCGAGCCCTCGTCTTCCCACTGCGGTTCGGGGTCCCAGTTGCCAGAGGGGTCGAGGGCGGCGAGGGTCGATTCCTCTTCGGCCAGGTCGCTCGCCTGCTTCATGAACAGCACGCTGGCCAGCACCACGCCGGCGGTGACCGCGTGGATGAGGTTGCCGAACACCGTCCACGCCAGCACCACGAGCATCACAACCGCGTCCGCCCGCGGCACGTGGCGGAGGTGCTTGATGCCCTTGTAGTCGATGATCGCCACACCAACGGAAATGAGCAGCCCCGCCAAGACGCTCAGCGGGATGTACGCGGCCAGCGTGCCGGCGCCAAGCAGCGCCGCCAATTGGAACAGCCCGTGCGTCACGCCGGAGAGCCGCGTCTTGGCGCCGGCGTTGATGGCGACCACCGTGCCCTTGGTCGCCCCCGCGCCGGGGATGCCCCCGAACACCGAGGCCGCGATGTTGCCGATCCCTTGGCCGATCAACTCGCGTCGGCTGTCGTGCTGATCCTTGGTGAGGTTATCGGCGATGACCGAGGTGAGCAGCGAGTCGATCGAGCCCAAGAGCGCGAGCGTCACGCCCGACTGCAGGATGAAGCCGTAGTACTCCGGCGAGACCGACAAGAACGAACCAACCCGCAGCGGCGGCAGGCCGGTGGGGATGGCGCCGATGGTGGGCACGTCGAGCCCCAGCAGCAGCGACGCGCCGGTCCCAACCAGCAGTGCGACCAGCACCGAGGGCACCGCCTTGGTGACGCGTGGGAAGGTGTAGTTCACCGCCAGCGTCAGCACGCCCAGTCCGACCGCCGCCCAGTTGATCGCGGAGAGCGGCTCGCCGATCCGGGTGAAGACCTCGATCGTCGACTTCGGCGATGCGCTGCCCAGCAGCGGCCAGAGCTGCAGGAAGACGATGATCAGCCCCACGCCGCTCATGAAGCCGGAGACGACGGGGTACGGAAAGTAGCGGATGTAGCGCCCCACGCCGAGCAGGCCGAGCCCGATCTGAAGCAGTCCGCCGGTCAAGAAGCTCAAGAGGACAATGCCCAGCCCTTCCTCCACGCTGCCGGTCGCCTCGACGGCGTAGACAACGATGGACGCGGAGACCACCGTCATCGGCCCGGTGGGCCCCGACGCCTGCGTGGCCGTGCCGCCGAAGAGCGCCGCGAAGACGCCCACGGCGATGGCGCCGTAGAGGCCCGCCTCGGCCCCCAGGCCGGACTGCACGCCAAACGCCAACGCCAGCGGCAGCGCGATGATCCCGGCGACGAACCCGCCGCTGAGGTCGCCCTTGAGGTTCGTGAAGTCGTAGCCCATCGGTCTCCGCTCGGTCGGCTGGCCTGTTCTTGTTAGACGCCAGCCGACCTTAATCGCTGACCGGCACGAGAGATACCGGCGCCACTTACCGGCGACGACGGCACGGCGCCATCGCCAGGGCGACCCCCACGGCAACCCCGCTCGCCGGCTCAGGGATGGCAACCGCGTTAGTCACAAAGACGCCTTCGGTCACGAACCGAAAGTCGGCGGAGAAGGCGAGCTGCCCCAGGCTGTTGAAGCTGCTTTGCCGACCGTCGCTGCCGCCGGAGCCGGCGATCAAGGACAGGCCGCCGATCTCACGCAGGTCGGGAACAGCTGGGTCGTCGCTCACGTCGAGCAAGTCCCGTGTGCGGGCGATGAGCTGCAGTTCACCCGAGACGCGGGTGGCCCAGATGCCGAAGTCGTTCTGCGATTGCCGGATGCCCGGCCCCTCGATCTCCGCGGTAAAGGCGACCTGGCCCAGGTCGTTCATGGCAAAGTCGAAGAGCCGCCGGAACGTAACGTCGTCGCCCGCGCCGGGGGCGGGATCGCCCTCGCGCGCCACGAGCAACAAGCCGTCGTCCGCGGTCTCTCGCCAGAGACCGATGTCATTCGCCGCGAAGACCGAGGGGCCGACCAGCTCCGCTCGGAAGGCCGTGGCGCCCGAATCGCTGATCAACGGCTCGCTCAGCCCCGACGCGATGGTGTCAATCAGGCTCGCAAAGCGGACCCCCGGCTGCGTGCCGGGCGCCGGCTGGCCCTCGCGGGCGACAAGGCGGAGCCCCTGCCCGCCGCCTTCACTCCAGATCGCGGTATCGTTGCCAGTGGTCACTCCGCTGCCGGCGAGTGTGGTCCGAAACGCGGTTTCGCCGGCGGCGTTGATGACGGGCGTGGTCACGTCGGCGAGCGAAAACGTGCCGAACTGGGCGTCGATCCCCGGGGCGGGCTGCCCGCCGATAGCGACGGGCGCCAAGCCGCTGGCGTCGCCCCGCCAGACACCGCCATCACCTTCCAGGCTGGCCAGGCTCGCGCGAAAAGCCACCGTGCCGGAAGGGTTGAGGACCGGCTCGCTGAAGAAGCGGCCGAACGGCGCCGTCGTTGGCGCCGAGGGCGTGCCGGTGGGAGCTGGGCTCCCGCTGCGGGCAATCATCGTGAGCCCTGTTGCCGGGTCGTCGAGCCAAATGCCCTCCCCATCGGTTGGCCGCGTGAAGTCTTCGCTGTACGTGGCGTGGAAGGCGGTTTGGTTGAGGTCGTTGAACACCGGGTCGCGGACCCCGCGGATGGCAACATTCCGAAAGACCGCTTCGGGGCCGACGCCGACCGCTTGATCAAACGACCGGACCACGGGGACAACCCCCGCTGGCGTGTGCCGCCACACGCTTTGACGGCTCGAGGAGCCCACGCCGGGACCGCGGAGCGTGCTCTGGAAGGCCGACTGCCCGCCACGGTTCAGGATGGGAACGCTGAACGTGAAGAACACACCGGTCCCGCCGCCGGGTACGGGCGTGTCTTCGCGGGTGACGAGCGACATGCCCGTGCCGGCGCCCTCGCTCCACGCCGCGATGTTGTTGTCGCTGGTCACGTCGGCGCCCCGAAGCCCTGACAGCACCGCCGTGGCGCCCGCGTCGTTCAATGTCGCCGGCCCAAAGGAGTCGAAGGTCACCCCCGGCGGCAGGCCTGGGGCCTGCGGCCCATTGAGCTGCACGGTGCGCACCCCGCCGCTACCGATCGCCTGGGGTGCTGGGAGCGAGCAGAGGACCAGCCAGGCGAGTGCTGCAAAGAGCGTCAGCGGTGTTCGGTTCATCAGGCAAAGCGAAGCAAGGGGGAAGCGACGAGGCAAACTCCGCCATGAGTGTCTCCACTCGTCGCCGGGTTTTCCAGCGAAATGCTGGGCGCCGCGGGCCGGCCGCACGGGGCTTCGCCGTCCCGTGGCTGGCGCCGTACGATAGGTGCGAACCCAATCCCCTCGCCACGGCCTCATGCCCGCCATCTACGACGAAAACGGCGTCCGCTTCGCCTACCCCGATAACTGGACGCTCGAGTCCCCTCCGGACGACGAGGCGGAGCTGCAACTCACCGTTGCCAGCCCGGAAACCGCGTTCTGGTCGCTGAGCATCTACCCTGGCCTGCGGGACGTGCGCGAGTTGCTCGAGCAGGTGCTCGAAGCGATGCAGTCCGAGTACCCCGCCCTGGAACACGACCCGGCAGACAGCATCGTCGATGGCTCGCCCGTGGTTGGCTTCGACCTGAGCTTCTATTACCTCGACCTCACCAACTCGGCCCAGATCCGCGTCTTCCACCGCGAGCGTTCCACGTGCCTGGTGCTCGCGCAGGCGGAGGACCACGAGTACGACCAGTTGGAGAGCGTCTTCGAGGCGATGACCACCAGCCTGCTGCGGGAGTGAACGCCGCGGTGCCGCTCGAGCTTACCTACCGCAGCGATGCCGCCAGGCAGGTCGACGGCCTGCCCGTCGAGCTGGAGGGCTTCACGCCCGATCGGTTCCGCGGCGAGTCGATCGACGCGGTTCGCGGCTTCGAGGCGATGGTCGGCAATCGGCCAACGCCCCTTGGCGACCTCTTCGACATCGAGGGGTCGACCGACGACGGCGAATGGCGCCTGGCCGGTGATCTGGCGGGCGTGCACTACGTTGGCGCCGGCATGCGGGAGGGAAGCATCACGGTCGAGGGCCCCGTCGGTCGCCACGCCGGCGCCGGCATGGTGGGCGGCGCGCTGGCCGTGCGCGGCGACGCCGGTGATTGGCTCGGCGCCGAGATGCGTGGCGGCCGGATCGACGTTGGCGGCAACGCCGGCGACTACCTCGGCGCCGGGTACCCCGGTTCGGCCCGTGGCGTGCGCGGCGGCACGGTAGTGGTCCGCGGCGCCGCGGGCGACTACGCCGGCCACACGATGCGTCGCGGCTGGATCACCGTCGGCGACGCCATCGGCCAATTCGCCGGATACCGCATGCGGGCCGGAACGCTGATGGTCTTCGGCGAAACGGGAACGCGCCCCGGCGCCGAGATGGTCCGCGGCACACTCGGCCTGTTCGGCCCCACGCCGCAACTGCTGCCCACGTTCCGCCGCGCCTGCGCCATCGAGCCGCAGTTCCTGGCGGTCATGGCGCGCTCGCTCCAAGGCGATGGCCTCACCGTTCCGTCGCGCGTTGAGCTGTGGCATGGCGACCTCCTCACCGGCGGCCGCGGCGAAGTGCTCCTGCCCCGATGCGCCGAGTGACGAGCCTCCGCCGTGCCGACGACCGACCTGCTCATCGTTGGCCACGGCCTGGCGGGCGCCACGCTTGCCTGGCAGGCGAGGTGGCGCGGGCTGTCGGTCGCCGTCGCCGACCGCGGCGGCGTTGACCGCGCCGGTCGCCCGTCGGCGTCGCGCGTGGCGGCGGGCCTCATCACACCGATCACCGGCAAGCGGCTCACGCTCGCGGGGTCCTTTGAGCCGCAGCGCGAAGCGGCCGTCGATCACTACCGCCGCGTCGAACAAGAAACCGGCGTCACCGTCCTGCACGAGGCGGCGGCGTTGCGACTCTTTCAATCGAGCGACGAGCGCCAGCGCTTCGCGTACCGCCAGCGGGACGCCGCCCACGCACGCCACGCCAACCTCGCGGATACGTTGCCACCCGCGCTCGATGACGAAGACGGCGCCTTCTGGATGCCCCACGCCGCCCGGCTCGACACGCGCCGGTACCTCGACGCGTCCACGGCACGGCTCCAACACGAAGGGCGGTTCTTCGCCGAGGAACTCGACCCGCGTACCGAACTCACCATCACGCCCGCCGGCGTCGAGGCGCCCAAGCTCAACCTCCAAGCGCGGGCCGTTTGCCTGTGCCAGGGCTACGACCCGACGCTGCCCGACTGGCTCGCCGCCCTGCCCTTCGCGCCGGCCAAGGGCGAGGTGCTCCGCGTGCGGGCGCCGCGGTTGGACGTTCGCCACGTCGTGCACCGCGGCCTGTGGCTCGTTCCCGGCGAGGCAACCGGAAGCGCCAACGAGTACCTCGTCGGCTCAACCTACGAATGGGACCGGCTCGACTCCACGCCGACCGAATCCGCTCGCGAGGAGTTGCTCGATGGGCTCGCGTCCCTGACACCCACGCCGGTCGAGGTGATCGACCACCAAGCCGCGGTGCGGCCCGCAACCGCCAGCCGCGAACCGCTAGTGGGCATCGGGCCCACTGACCCGCCCGTGGCGTGGCTCAACGGGCTGGGCGCGAAGGGGTCGCTGCTCGCCCCCTGGCACGCCGGGCGGCTCGCTCGCCGCCTCGCCGACCGCCTGTCGATCTGACCCTCGCTTAAACACCCGGCGAGATCGCTGCGGACACCTGGCCACCGTCAGCAACCTCGCGTAGGCGCCGGCGGAAACGCAGGTGCCGGCGCCGCGTCGCTTCGAGTTGGAACCGCCACGCGGCCGCGGTCAGGCGGTGGCGGATCAACCACTCCCAGTACCAGTTGCTTCGCTTGTAGAGGTAAGACATCCCAAGGTACGGCAACAACGCGGACACCTGCCGCGGCCGGCGCCGCCAAATCGAGGCGTGCGAGAACAGCCGCCGGTAACACTCCCGGTAGCCCTCTTCCAGCTCTTCGGCGGCCATGTTCTTCGGCTGAAAGACCACATGCCCCGTGTCGTAGCGGTCCCAGTCGCGGTGCAGGATTCGGCCCTCGGCCTCGAGCTGGCGGAAGAGCGGCGTGCCCGGGTACGGCGTGAGGATGTGGAACGTGGCGCACTCCAGCCGGTTCTGCTCCACCCACTCAATCGTCTCGGCGAAGACCTCCGGCGCGTCGTGATCGAAACCCAGGACGAAGCTGCCGTTGACCTGAATGCCGTTCTCGTGGAACACCGCCACGCGTCGGGCGTAGTCGTTGGTGTGGGGGCTGCGTTTGCGATGATCGCGGAGATTCGCGTCCGAGAGCGACTCGAAGCCCACAAACACGCCGAAGCAACCGGCGAGCGCCATCTCACGAACCACCGACGGGTTGTCGGCGACGTCGATCGAGACCGCCGCGCTCCAGATCCGCTCGAGCGGCGCGAGAGCCCGGCAAAGCCGAACCAGGTAGTCGGGCTTGGAGCCGAGATTGTTGTCCGTGAAGACCGCGTACGGCTGGTTGGTGGCGAGCCACTCATCGACGATGCTCTCAGGCCGTCGCGTCTGGTAGGGCATGTGCACGCCGTCGGTCGACAGGTAGCAGAAGCCGCATCGGCTATGGCAGCCGCGGGTGGCGTTGAGGCTGGCGGTCGTCAGGAAGGATGCACGCGGGACGAGCTCGCGCCGTGGCGGCGGGTCGTCTTCGTACGGCTGGCAGAACGACCCCCGGTACTCGGCTTGGAGCTGGCCGCGCTCAAAGTCCTGGAGCACCCGCCGCCAAACCTGCACGCCCTCGCCCAGGGCCAGCACGTCGCCGTGCGGGCGGGCCTCGTCCGGGCACGACATCACGTGCAAGCCGCCCAGCACCACCTTCGCGCCGCGGCGTCGGTACCAGCGGGCGAGCTCGTAGGCACGCTTGGCGAAGGTCAGGTGGACCGTGATGCCAACCACCGCCGGAAACGGCTCCGTGGGCGGCGGCCCCTGCAGCAGGTTCTCGTCCCAGTAGCGAACGGTCCAATCGTCGGGCGTCGCGGCGGCGATGGACGTCAGCGCCAGCGTGGGCGTCAGCACGTGCTTGCCGAAGCTGGCGACCGAGTCCTTGGCGTAGAACGGGTTGATGAGCAGCGCGTGCCGCGGCTCGACCCGTGCGGGCGCAAAGCCCTCGTCGAGCGGCGGGGCTTCTCGAAAGGCTCGGGGAACGCTGCGAACGGCGCGGCTCTTACGCGGCATGCTTGGCCTGCTGTCGGTTCCCCCCTCCAGCGGCCCGCCCAGTGGCGGCAGCGTGGGTTAAATCCGGCGATCGAGCGGCATGAACTCGCGCTCGCCGGGGCCGGTGTAGATCTGTCGCGGCCGGCAGATCCGCTTGCCGGGGCTGCGTCGCATCTCCAGCCAGTGGGCGATCCACCCGGGGAGCCGGCCGATGGCGAACATGGCCGTAAACATCGCCTTGGGGATGCCGATCGCCCGGTAGATGACGCCCGAGTAGAAGTCCACGTTGGGGTAAAGCTTCCGCTCGATGAAGTACTCGTCGGAGAGCGCCACGTCGGCCAGCTGCTTGGCGACATCGAACATGGGGTCGTCGATGCCCCGCTTGGCCAGCAGCTTCTCGCAGCTCGCCTTGATAATGTCCGCCCGAGGGTCAAAGTTCTTGTAGACGCGGTGGCCGAAGCCCATCAGGCGGAAATTGTTCGCCTTGTCCTTCGCCATGTCGACGTACTTATTCACGTCGCCGCCGTCGGCGACGATCCGCTCGAGCATGTTGACGCACGCCTCGTTGGCGCCGCCGTGCAGCGGCCCCCACAACGCCGAGATGCCCGCCGAGATGCTAGAGAACAGGTTGGCGTCGCTCGAGCCGACCATCCGCACCGTGCTCGTCGAGCAGTTCTGCTCGTGGTCGGCGTGGACGATCAGCAGCAGGTTGAGCGCCTTCACAAAGTCGGGGTCGGCTTGGTACGGCTCGATCGGCGAGGCGAACATCATCCGCAGGAAGTTCTCGCAGTAGCCGTACTTCGTCTCGGGGTAGATGAAGGGCTGGCCGAGCGACTTCTTGTGCGCGTAAGCCGCGATGGTGGGCAGCTTGGCGATGAGCCGGAGGACGTCGGTGTTGATCTGGTGCGGGTCGGTGAGGCTGGTGCCGCCCGAGTAGAAGGTGGAGAGCGCTCCGACCACCGAGCTGAGGATGGCCATCGGGTGGGCGTCACGCGGGAAGCCGTCGTAGAACAGCCGCATGTCCTCGTGCAGCATCATCTCGCGGCGGATGTCCTGCTTGAACGCCACCATCTGCTCTTGGGTCGGCAGGTCGCCGTAGATCAGCAGGTAAGCGACCTCCAGGAAGTCGCAGTTAGCGGCCAGCTTCTCGATGGGGTAGCCGCGGTAGCGGAGCACGCCCTCCTCGCCGTTGAGGAACGTGATGTCGCTGGTGGTCGAGCCGGTGTTGACGTAACCCTCGTCAAGGGTGACCAACCCAGACGCCCGGCGGAGCGCTGCGATATCCAGCGCCGACTCATTCTCAACGCCGGTCACAACGGGCAGTTCGTACTCGTTTTCGCCGACCGTCAGCTTGGCGGTTTGGCCCATCTTCTGCCCTTGTCGCTAGAGTTCGCGGATAGCCTCATGGAGAAGCCAGGGAAGCCGACCCTGCTCGCTTCTCAAGGCCACCCTGTGAACGCACGAGTCTACCGGGCAGCCATAGGCCCTTCAATCTGCGGGCTGTGGGTCCGGCCGAGCGAGGCTTCGAGCGTGAGAGCATCACGCCCAGCGCAAAAACAGCGGCGCCCGCGACTCGCAAAGCCGCGGACGCCGCACAGGTGGCCAAGTGGCAAGCCGTTCAACCGTACCTCGCGTCTCGTGGCGCGAGGCGAGAAAGCAACGAGATTCTTCCAGGCGATCGGCTGCCGACTTGCCGGAGGGAACAGTCAGGGAAACTGGGGGAGGCGCCGCCGCGAACTCAAGCCGCACGCCGGCAGCCGAAGTCGTCGCGGCGTGCCCGCTCTCGGTAGTCCATCGCCCGGCACCAGACGCACGGCATGTGCACCAGCCGGCCGCAACCCGGGCAGCGGGCAGGCGGCCCCGCCTCGGGCTCGGTCGTGCTGGGCGTCTCGCGGCCGTGCGACCCCCGCTTGCCGGTGGCCAGGGCGTTGACCGTGCCGCGGCTCAAGCCGAGCTGGCGGGCGATCGCCCGTTGCGAGAGCTGGTCTTCATCCAGCAGCCGCATCACTTCTTGCACCTTCCAGAGTGGGATCAAGCGTCGTCTCCTCCTGGGTACGAAAACGGATTCGTGGGTCGAGCGCTCCGGGTCGCGCGTTCAGGCGGCGTCGTTGACGTCTTCCAGCCACTCGGGCGGGTCGATCAGCCAGTCCGGCGTGTCGGCCTCATCGCCAAGCCAATCGGGGTCGAGCACCGCGTCGCTCAGAGAAAAAGCGACCTCATCGTCGGACGGAACGTCGTCGCGATCCGTCGTCGGGCGGCCGGTGGGCTCGGCCGACGGTTGGCCGTCGCGTGCTTGATCGCTCGGAAACGGGATCGGTTCTTGCGCCGCATCGTCTTGTCTGTTCGCCATGAGCTGCCTCGCCGTGACAGTGAACAAAAATACACTACTCCACGGCAGGCTAGCACATAAATTGGCCAACTGCACGCCCACAAAGGCACTTTTTATGTACTTTTCATGTCCGGCCGATCCACGACGCTGCGGACGACTTCGCAGGCCGTTTCGCATCTGACGCCTCCGCGGCTTATAACGCAGGCTCACTTTGACGTCAGCTAGCAGCGCCCACGAGCCGATGCCACAGGTGGCACGGAACTGCCGAGACGACGGGACGCACTGGAGGTGCCCGCCCTTGGGAGAACTACGTGTCTTTCGCCCTGATTCAGGCCGCTCTGGCCACGCTGTTCGTCGTTGTGTGGGTCTACATCGGGGCCACGGTGCTGGCCGATCGCATGGCCGAATCGCGAAGGCGACGGCTTATTGACGGCGCCATGCCCGAAGGCGGGAGCTCGCTCGGGGGACCGCACCGCCGGCGCGCGAACTCCCGGACCCCAAAGATGGTGGGCGAACGGGCGGGCTAGACGCTCAACCCGCCGGGGCCAAGCGGACGCGGGCGTCCATGAACATCGACGCCATCTGCGGGGCGGTTTCCTCCAGCTCGGCGACGCCGTTGGTGGGGAACTGGTCGAGCGCCTCCACGGCCGACGCTTGCTCGCCGCGGATCTCTTCGCAGACCACCACGCCCGCCAACCCAAACAGGCGGAACTCGGCATAGCCGTCGCCCAAGAGCGCTAGCCTCCGGCAGACGCGCAGGGCTTCGTCGTAACGCTGGCGGCGGAGGTAGAGGTCCACCAGGTTTTGGTCCGCCAGGTAGTGGTAGTACGGGTTCGCCTCGGGGAACCGCTCCGCGACCGCCAGCCACGCGGCCTCGGTCGGGGCGGTCTTCGCGTGGAAAACTTGGCGGAGCACGTCCGGCTTCTCCACCACGCCGTGGGCGGCGCCCGAAAGGAGCGGCTTGGGGCGCGTGGCCGAGGCGACGAGGCCGCCCACCGCCAGCGACGCCAGAACCGCCGCCGACCAACGGCCCCAACGAAACGGCTTGGGCCCGGCGAGCCCGGCTTCTTGCATCAAGCGGCCAAGCTGAGAGGTCGCCTCGCTGCTCGAAGCCCGCAACGACGCCATCTCGGAAACCGTCCAGGTCTCGGGCCCTTCGGCCCACCCCTCGGCAGCGGCGCCCCGCGCCAGTTCCCGCAGCGTCGCCAGCAACCCGGCCGGGCTGTCGGGCCGGTCGCTCGGCGACTTGGCCATCATCTGCTCAACGACCCGCACCAAGCCCACCGAGAGCTCGGGCCGCGCCTCCAGCAGCGGCGGCGCGCCGCCTGCCAGGTGTTTCATGGCAACCGCCAGCGGCGTATCGCCGGAGTAAGGCGGCTCGCCCGCCAGCATGTGGTAAGCGGAGACGCCGAGCGAATAGATGTCGCTCCGCGCGTCGACCGACTTGCCCTCGATCTGCTCGGGGCTCATGTAGAGCGGCGTCCCCATGGTGACGCCGACCTGCGTGAGCTTTGTGCCGCCGGGCTGGTCGACGCGGGCGAGGCCAAAGTCCGCCACTTTCACCTCGCCGGATCCGGCGAGCATGATGTTCTCCGGCTTGATGTCGCGGTGGACGATGCCGCGCTCGGCCGCCTTGTGCAGCGCCGCCGCGACGTGGCGGACGATCTCCAGCACCAGCCCCGGCTCGAGCCGGCCTTGGCGATCGATCAACTCGCCGATGTTGCGGCCGGCGACGTACTCCTGGGCGATGAAGTGGTAGCCGTCTGACTGTCCGACCTCGTACACCTGCACGATGGAGGCGTGCACCAGCGCGGCGGCGGCGCGGGCCTCGTGCTGAAAGCGGTCAACGTAGCTCGAATCGTTGGCGAGCGTTGGGTTAAGAACCTTCAGCGCGACTTGCCGCGCCAGCGACGCCTGCTCCGCCAGATAGACCTCCGCCATCGCCCCTCGGCCAAGACGCCTGAGGACCTGGTAGTCGCCGAGTTGTTTGCTGGTGAGATCGATGGCTGGGCGAGCAAGCTTGTGGCGGCGTCGGCACAGAGAAGCCTACAGCGTAGCAGCAACGCTCGGCGTGCCGCCAAGCCCCAGGTCGCCCAACACTCGGCTCATCGGCTCCGATTTGTTCAGCACATAGAAGTGAATCCCCGGCACACCACTGCCGACGAGGTCTTCGGTTTGCTCATGAGCGAACTCGGCGCCAACGCTGGCCTGAGCGGCGTTGTCGTCGCCGGCGGCGTCGAGGCGATCGACCAGCGTCGCCGGCAGCTTGGCGCCGCACATCGACGTGATCCGCTTCACCTGCCCCGCGCTGGCGATCGGCAGCAGGCCCGGAACAATCGGCACGCCCAGGTTCATCGCGTCGCAGTCGTCGCGGAAGCGGTAGAAGTCCTCGTTGTCGTAGAAGAGCTGAGTCATCACCACATCGGCGCCGGCGTCGACCTTGCGTTTGAGGTTCTCCATGTCGACCTTGCGGCTCGGCGCCTCCTGGTGCACCTCGGGGTAGCCGCCCACCGCGACGCCCATCGACGGGAAGTCGTGGTGGATCATCTCCACCAGCTCGTTGGCGTACGAGAAGCCACCCTCGACGGGGCGGAACTCGGTCTCGCCCTGCGGCGGATCACCCCGCAAGGCGACGACATTCTCGACGCCGCGTTCAACCGCGTCGGCCAGGTACTGCCGGATCTCGTCCGGCGTGCGGCCCACGCAGGTTAGGTGCGTAGCGACGGGCAGGTCGTACTCGGCGCGGATCCGCGCGGCGATGGCCAGCGTCTTGTCTTGGGTGGAGCCGCCGGCACCGTAGGTGACCGTAATGAAGCTCGGCTTGAACGCCATCAACCGCTCAACGTGACCGTAGAGGGTCCGCTCGCCCGCCTCGGTCTTGGGGGGGAAGAACTCGAACGACAACCCGAATCGACCGGGCCCATAAGCGTGGGCGATGCTCATACGCGCTCTCTGCTGGGTAACTCAATGCCTCAAGTGCGAGCCCCAAGCCGCAGGAGCCGCGTAGCCGGTCTAGTGTATCAGAACCGCCACCGGCCGGCCCCCCGCACGCGGAGTGATTGCCGCAACAAGCCGCACGACCATCACCCCCGCCAATCCTCAACCTCCGGCCTGGGCGTTCTCGCCGCGGCTACCCGGCGTGATGCGGCGGCGTGACATAGTCTTGCAGCACACCCCTGCCCGCTGGGTCAGGCAGGGATTCTTGTCGCTCTTGGGTCCGCTCGCTCACCGTGATCGCCTACCACTGGATCATCATCGCCGGCATCGGCCTGGGCGTGCTGCAGGTTGCCTTCGGCGTTTGGATTGGCGCCGGCATCGCCCGTCGGCGCGGCGACGGCAAACCAACCTCTGATCACGAGCGAGCCGCTCGGCTGGCTTCGGACCTCCGCAGCCTCACCGACTCCGTCGCCAGCAGTGTCCGGCGCCACAACGCGGCGATCGAATCGATCGATCAACGCGTCCGCTTCGAGGCGGCCGAGTGCACCGCGGAGCAGGACTCACCGCTCACGCAGCTCGTGGTGGGCGTGATGCAGCAGATGCTCTCCGCCAACGAGCAGCTCCGCAGCGATCTGAATCACACCGAAGAAGAACTCCGCCGAACCTCGGACGAGCTTGCCTCGCGCCGTGAAGAAGCCCGTACCGACCCGTTGACCGGGCTGCCGAACCGGCGGGCTTTGGACGAGCAGATCGATCGGCTGATGACCAGTTGGCGGAGCGACGCGTCGGAGTTCTCGGCCATGCTGCTGGACATCGACCACTTCAAGAAGTTCAACGACACTCACGGGCACCCGGCCGGCGACGCGGCATTGAAAGCGTTTGCCGAAGGCGTTCGTGAAGCCCTCCGCGGGCAGGATGTGGTAGCCCGGTTCGGCGGCGAGGAGTTCGCCGTGCTGATGCCGCACACCACGCTTGATCAGTCGCGCGGCGCCGTGCAGAAGGCGTATGACGCGATCCACAAACTACGTGTTGAAGTCGAAGGGCGATCGCTTGCCCTCACCGCCAGCATCGGCGTCGCTTGCATCAAGGCCGGCGAGCGGGGCGACAGCCTGATAACGCGGGCGGACGAGGCGCTCTACGCTGCCAAGAGCGCGGGCCGCGACTGCGTGTACGCGCATGACGGCCAGGGACTGTTGCCCTGGTTTGCCGACGAACTCGCCGAAGTGAAAGTCTCTCAGGAAGTTCGGGCAGCCTGCGAAGAGTTGCGGGCCAGTGTGGCCGATCTGTTAAGTGAGCCAAGCGACCAAGCGAAAGCGGTCCGCTAGGCGATCCTCTCCCCGAGGCCGGCCATCGCACTGCCGGGTTGCTACACCTCGGGTCGATTTACACTGCCGAAGGGCTATAATCCGCCCCACGATCGGCAACCCGCCACCCGTTTCAGCGAGAACCACGGCCATGAGCCAAGCCGAAATAAGCCCCGCCGCCCTTGCTGGCGCCGCCTCCAGCCTGGGCCGTGAGAACTGGACCGATGTCACGCCCGAAGCGCTGTACGGCAAGCTGATGACGGTGGCGCGCAACTTGTGGTGGAGCTGGCACCCGGAGGTGCAGTCGCTGTTCCGCGACCTCGACCCGGTCCGCTGGCGGCAACTCGACCACAACCCCATCGCCCTGCTGCGCGAAATGACGCCGCAGGAAGTCGCCGAGCGCGCTGGCGAGATGGCGATGTACACGCGCATCAATCAGGCGCACCGCAAGCTCAACGAATACCTGCGCAACACCCGCGACACCTGGGCCGCGCGAGAAGCGGGCGTGCTGGCCAGCAAGCCGGTTGTTTACTTCTCGGCGGAGTTCGGCATCCACGAGTGCGTGCCGATCTACTCCGGCGGCTTGGGCGTTCTCTCGGGTGACCACGTGAAGAGCGCCAGCGGCCTGGGCGTGCCGCTCGTTGCGATCGGCCTGTTCTACGACCAGGGCTACTTCAAGCAGCACCTGGACTCGGAAGGCATGCAGCAGCAGGAGTACCTCGACACGAAGGTCGAGCTGCTGCCGATGGAGCCCGCGCTCTCGCCGGACGGCAAGCCAATCACCGTCTCCATCGACACCCGCGACGGCAAGCTGCTCGCCAAGGTCTGGCTTATGCGGGTCGGCCGCGTGAAGCTCTACCTGCTAGACTGCGACGTTGAGGGCAACCGGCCCCAGGACCGGGAACTCACATCCCGGCTGTACGGCGGCGACCACCGCACCCGCATCCGCCAAGAGTTGGTGCTCGGTGTGGGCGGCGTGAAGGCGATCAAGGCCCTCGGCATCGACGCCGGCTGCTACCACCTGAACGAGGGCCACAGCGCTTTCGCCCCGCTCGAGGTCATCGCCGAGACGATGGACCGCGACGGCATGTCGTTTGACGACGCCCTGCGTGAGGTCGCACAAAACACCGTCTTTACGACGCACACCCCGGTGCCGGCCGGCCACGACCGCTTTGACGCGGGGCTGATCGAAGAGCACATCGGCCCGCTCCGCGACCGTCTGGGCATCTCGCACGAGCAGCTCATGGGCCTCGGCCGCGTCGAGCCGCAGAACGAGCAAGAGACGTTCTGCATGACCGTGATTGGCCTGAAACTGTCGCGGCGTGCTAACGCTGTGAGTTCGCTGCACGGGTACGTTTCGCGTCGCATGTGGGCCCACCTCTGGCCGTGGCGGGTGGAAGAAGAAGTGCCCATTGGCCACATCACCAACGGCGTGCACATCCCCAGTTGGTTGGCCGCGCCGATGAAGACGCTGTATGACAAGCTGCTGAGCCAGGACTGGCCCGAGCGGATGGGCGAGAACGAGATCTGGCAGGGCATCTACCAGGTAGACCCCGGTGAGCTCTGGGAGACGCACAACGCGCTCAAGAGCCGGCTGCTGGACTTCGTACGTCGCCGCGTGAGCCGCCAGTGCCGCCGCCGGAACGAAGACGAGGCGACCATCGAAGCCGCCCGCAACGTGCTGGACCCCAGCGTGCTGACCATTGGCTTCGCCCGGCGCTTCGCCACGTACAAGCGGGCCGACCTGTTCCTGCACAAGATGGACGAGATCGCCGAGCTGATCAACGACGCCGATCGGCCCGTGCAGTTCATCTTCGCCGGCAAGGCTCACCCCGCCGACGAGGGCGGCAAGAGCTTCATCAAGCGGATCGCCAACCTGCGGCACGACCCGCGCTTCGCCGGCCGTGTGATCTTCATCGAAGACTACGACATCAACGTCACCCGGCACATGATCCAGGGCGTTGACGTCTGGCTCAACAACCCGCGGCGTCCACTGGAGGCCTCGGGCACGAGCGGCATGAAGGTCGTTCTCAACGGCGGGCTCAACTGCTCGATCCTCGACGGCTGGTGGGCCGAGGCCTACAACGGCCAGAACGGCTTCGCCATCGGCGACGGCACGCAGCACACGGACGACAAGGTGACCGACCTCCGCGACGCGGACCGGCTGCTGGCCGTGCTGCGGGACGAAGTGGTGCCGCTGTTCTACGACCGCGATGCGGACGGCCTGCCGAACCGATGGATTGAGTACATGATGAGCTCCATCGCGACGCTCGCCGCACGGTTCAGCGCGCACCGCATGGTGGCCGACTACGCCAAGCACTGCTACCTGCCCGCCGCCGGCGGCTTGAGCAGCGAGATGAACGTGCGGTGAGCAGGCCGCTGCCACCGCCTTCCTCGAATCCCTGAGCGGTCAGCGCCGTGATCGAGTCTCCCGACAGCGGTGAACTGACCACGCTCTGCGAACAGCTCGCCGGCAAGGCCGGCGCGACCGACGCCGCCGGCAAGTGGCCCGAGGAGCAGCTCCGGCTGTGCGGCGAGGCCGGCGTGTACCGTTGGTTCTTGCCGCGGGATGTCGATGGGTTGGCGTGGGACGACGCGGATGTTGTTCGCGGCTACTTGGCGTTGAGCGCCGCGTGCCTGACGACCACGTTCGTCATCACGCAGCGCACCAGCGCCTGCCGCCGCTTCGCCGGCAGCGACAACACGGCGCTCAAGGGCCGGCTGCTCCGCCCGTTGTCAACCGGCAAGGCTTACGCCACGGTCGGCATCTCGCACCTGACGACCAGCGGCCGGCACTTAGCTCGGCCCCGCGTTGAAGCCGTACGCGTCGACGGCGGCTGGCAGCTCTCGGGCGTCGTCCCCTGGGTTACTGGCGCCGATCACGCCCAGCACATCCTGCTCGGGGCGACGATTGTTGAGGACGGCGAGCCAACCACCAACGAGGTGCTGCTCGCTCTGCCGACCTCCGCCGAAGGCGTGGAGGTGCCCCCGCCGTTCCAGCTGATTGGCGTCTCCGCCAGCCACACGGGCATGGTCAACCTAAAGAACGCCTTCGTCGAAGACGGCATGCTGGTGGCCGGCCCGTGCGAGCAGGTCCTCGCCGCCTCGGGCCGAGGCATCTCGGCCGGCGGCCACGAGACCTCAACGCTGGCGCTCGGCCTGGCGTCGGCGGCGATCGACTACCTGCAGAGCGAGGCCGCCAACCGGCCCGATCTCGACGAGGCCGCCACGCGCTTCGGCGCCGAGCACGCTGAGCTGGTCGACGAGCTGCTCGCCATCGCCCGCGGCGAACCTGCCTGCAGCACACAAGAGCTACGAACGCGAGCCAACAGCCTGGTGCTGCGGGCCACGCAGGCCACGCTCTCCGCCGCCAAGGGCGCCGGCTACGTCGCGGGCCACCCTGCCGGCCGCTGGTGCCGCGAGGCGTTGTTCTTCATGGTCTGGAGCTGCCCCCAACCGGTCATGGCGGCCAACCTGTGCGAACTGGCCGGGATCGAATGAGGGCGATTGCGGAATGCGGAATGACGCGCAAGCGGTCATGACGCGGTTCAAGGAGTCCTCGCCGTAATCGCTTGCTCGGCCGTCTCTCTTCGCGCAACATCGCCTACGACGCTGCAGCCTCGCCTGCGCGTCATTCCGCAATCCGCAATCCGAACTCCGCAATCAACATGTCTTCGCCCCAGATTGTTTGGCATCAGCAGTCCGTCACCCGTGCCATGCGGGAGCAGCGGCTCGGGCAGCGGGGGTGCGTGGTATGGTTCACGGGCCTGAGCGGCTCAGGCAAGAGCACCGTGGCGAACGCGGTTGAGAAGCTCCTTCATCAGCGTGGCGTGGCGAGCTACCTGCTGGATGGCGACAACGTCCGCCACGGCCTGAACGCCACGCCGCAGTTGCTGACAGCCCAGCACGGCGAGGAGTTCGGTCAGCGGTTTGGGCTCGGGTTCGGTCAGCAGGACCGCGAGGAGAACATCCGCCGCATTGGCGCGGTGGCCCAGCTCTTCAGCGACGCCGGTCTAGTGACACTGACCGCCTTCGTCAGCCCCTACCGTGCCGACCGCGACGCGGTGCGGAAGACGCTCGGCGGCGGCATCGACGAGGGCGGGGACTTCCTGGAGGTGTTCGTCGACACCCCCCTGGAAGTTTGCGAATCGCGCGACCCGAAGGGCCTGTACAAGAAGGCCCGTGCCGGCGAAATCAAGGGATTCACTGGTATTGACGATCCCTACGAGTCGCCTGACAATCCAGAACTTGTGCTTCCCGGCGGGCAAAAGTTGCCCGAAGAGTTGGCGGAGCTGACCATCGAGCGTTTGGCCGAAGCAGGCGTGATGTCGTCGATTGGCGAATAACACGCAAAAGCGTTCAAGATTTTCGCGATTGTCGGCTTCCCGAAGTTGACGGATCAGTTAGCCGCGTTAGACTGCGTAACGCCTATCGGCAACCCGCAGCCGTGATCACTCAGCCGCCCACCTTCAAGCGGACCGCCAGGCATCATTGCGATCGTGACCATTAAGGATTCGCCCACGGCGTAGCCGACCTGAGCGTTGGCATTACCGAGGGGGACCACGCCATTGACCCGAGCGTCAAGTCGGCGTGAGTATTGGAGCCCGCCATGAACCCGGTTTCGAAGTTTTATCGCGCTACCTCTGCGCCCATCCACGGCCCGCAACCGGACGGCCTGGCTGAACGCATCCAAGAGCGCATTGAGCGACGCCTCGGACCGCGTATCCACGACCTCAAGGTGTCGATCGACGGCAAGACGATCCGCATCGATGGACGTTGCGCCACCTACTACTCCAAGCAGCTAGCACAACACGCGGCGCTCGGGGTGATCGAAGACGAGCAGCTCGATAACGCGATCGAAGTCGCCATCGCGCGTTAGGTTCTCGGCGGCCCCGCGTTGCTTGCGGCATCAACCGCCGCGAGCAGTTCTTCCCCGCCCGCTAGCAGACTCATCTGCACCTCGACCGCCCAGAGCGCGTGTTGCTGGATGGTGTTGGTTGCGACTTTGACCAAGTCTTTGTGCGTGCACACCACCATCTCCGCGTGGTGAGCTGCTGCTGAACTGGCGATGGTTTGGATGTCGCTCGCGCTGTAGCCGTGGTGATCGGGGAACTCGCAAAACCCGGCGACGTCGGCGCCGGCTTGTTCGAGCGTTGCTCGGAAGGCGGCTGGGTTGCCGATGCCGCAAAACGCCACCACGCGGCGCCCGAGCAGGTCTTCCAGCGGGGCCTTCTCGCCGTCGCTGTTGATTAGAGCCGAAGGCCGATGCGACGCCTCGCACCAAACCGCGTTGGGCGCGTGACGGTGCACGCGGCGACGGATCGCTTCGCGCTGGCTCGGCTCGATCGAATCCGCCCGGGTTAGGCAAACGACCCCGGCGCGACGCAGACCCGAGAGCGGCTCCCGCAGCAACCCCCGCGGCAGCAGGTGGCCGTGGCCGAACGGGTTGGTGGCGTCGAGCAAGACGATGTCCAGATCCCGCGCCAGCCGACGGTGCTGGAAACCGTCGTCCAAGAGCAGCACCTGAGACTCGAACTCGTAGAGCGCGATCTTGGCGAGTTCTACACGATCCCGGCCCTGCAGGTGCGGCACGTCCGGCAGCGACTGTTCGAGCTCGAGCGCCTCGTCGTTCACGCCGCGCTGCTCGGCGCCGTAACCCCGGCTCAGCAACGCAACCCGCAGGCCGCGATCCCGCAGGTGGCGGGCGAGCAGCTTCACCATGGGGGTCTTGCCGGTGCCGCCGACGGTGAGATTGCCGACGCAGATGACGGGCGCCGCAACGCGGTGCACGGTCGAGCCCCGCCGGCTGTACCAGGCGTTGCGGACCGTCACGGCGAGGCCGTACGGCCCGGAGGCCGCCCACAACGCCGCCCGCGCGGCGGTGGCAATAATCCCGCGGCGGCGGCCGGATACAAGTTCGTGGAAAGTCTTCGCGTTCAGGGGAAAGCCGCCTCGGGGTGCGGCAGACATCGTACCCGCCGTCCGCCAAACTCCCGAGGGCCGCCCCCGCCACGGGCCGACCACGGCGTCACGGGGTATAATCGAGGGTCCGCACCCGTTCCCAACTCGGCCCAAACGGCATGGCAGCTCCCACCCGCACCAAACCGGGCCGGCAAACCCAGACCCGGGTGGTCGACTCCGACTCGCGGGTCCTCGGGTACGAACAGTACGTCAATGAGCAGGTGCGGAGCACGGCGCGTTCGGTTCGGGCGATGGACGTCAGCCTGTCGATCCTGCGGCTGGTTGTTGGCCTGCTCGTCGTGCTGCTCGGCGCCGCGGTGCTCGAACACTGGGTGCTGCCGGGGGGGCTCGCCGGTTGGCAGCGTTACTTGGTGTTCGGCGGGCTGACCGCGGCCGCCTTCGCGTGGGCGGTGCGGGACCTTTGGCCGCTGGTCGCGCGGGGCATAAACCCGCTCTACGCGGCGCAGACCATCGAGCAGGCGAGCCCTTCGCTCAAGAACAGCCTGATCAACCTGCTGCTGCGTAGAGCGGGTTTATGCCCCGCGCGACCAGCGGCCAAAGGTCCCGCACCGCCCACGCGAAGGCGGCCGCGGTCAGCCCGCCGAAC
>JBCDJN010000075.1:0-24567 GCA_039414355.1 Planctomycetota bacterium
CGGACGGGTACAGCTACACGCTGGAAGAGGTGGGCCGCATCTTCAAGGTGACCCGCGAGCGGGTCCGCCAGATTGAAGCCAAGGCCGTGGCCAAGCTGCAGAACCCGGTCCGCAGCCAGATGCTCGCCAGCTTCGTGCCGGGCGAGAACGAGGCCGCCGCGGCCTAACCGCTAACCCTTGCCACGCCCACGCGGGCGTGGGGCGGCAGCACCGCCACCACGCCCGAGCGGGTGGACAAGCGTTGACACCACGAGCCGCTGGCATACACTGCTACCAGCGGTAAATGCCGCTCCGCACAGCGGTTTGGCCACCGGCTACGGTTGGGCCGGAGAATCGGTAGGTAAGAACTCCGCCCCTGGCAGCGTCGAGACCATGTGGCGGTACTCCTTACTATCCAAATGCCGTGGCTTGCTAGGCGGCCGTTGGGGCGGCCGACCGGCGACGGATAACAAATCGGAGAGACCATGGGAAACGTCCTGGAAATCGACGACAACAACTTTGAGAGCGAAGTGCTGCAGTCGTCGGAGCCGGTGCTTGTTGACTTTTGGGCGCCCTGGTGCGGCCCGTGCCGGCAGATCGCCCCGGTTGTCGAGGAACTAGCCGGAGAGAATAGCGGCTCGGCCAAGGTGACCAAGCTCAACGTGGACGACGCCCCGTCGGCCGCTCAGAGCTACGGCGTCAGCAGCATCCCGACGATCATGGTGTTCAAGAACGGCGAAGTGGTCGAACGCTTCGTCGGCGTGCAGCCGAAGGCACGCCTGCAAGAGTCGCTCGACGCGGCGAAAGCCTAAGCAGCGTTTCGAACACGACCAAAACAGCACGGGCCAGCCGAAACGTCGGCTGGCCCGTTTTGTTGCGCGAAGCCCGGTTCAGCGTGGCAGAGCGACTTCGGCCACTTCCGCGGCCTCCGGCGCCGCCGCCACCGCCGGCTGCTTGATCACCATGCACTGCGTAGTGGCCTGCTCGAAGACGGTTTCCGGCTTGTCTTCCAGGAACTCATCGAACGCCTTCGCCACGCCGGCCAGCATGCCGTAGTCGTGCGAGAGCATGATGCCGCCATCGACCATGCGCGGATAGAAGTACTCCAGGCACGCGCGGGTGCCCTCGTACAGGTCGACGTCGAAGTGCACGAACGCGTACCGCTGCTCGGCCACGCCCTCGGTCGACTCCGGGAAGATGCCCTGGTGGTAGCTCACGTCCTCGTAGCCCGTCAGGTAGCCGCTCACGCTTTCCAAGCTGCAAGCAAACTGGCCGTCCCGGTGCACGCCCGGGTCGTGCTCGCCATCTGGCGGCAAGCCCTCGAAAGTGTCGAACAGCAGGAGCGGCTTGTCGCCCTTGGCTTCGCACATGAGCTTGGCGGTGGCGCCCTCGTACACGCCCACCTCGGCGTAGGCGCCCGGCAGGTGGCTGAGCGTCCGTGCTAGGCTGAGCACCGTGTAGCACTCGAACGCGCTGTTCAAACACTTGCGCTCCCGCCGCACGCTGCGGAGCAGGGTGACGTCTTCCTTCGGCTTCCGAGCGGACAGTGCGAGCATTTGCAGTGTCGACCAAGCATCGAGACCCTTCTGCTCCATCCAACCGCCGCCCAGCTTCTGAACGCGTTTACTACGCAGCCACATACGATCCCCCCGGATTGGTGGTGTGCCGAGCGAGCATCGTCGGCAGCGGGCTCGCGGCGGTCAACCCGTGCGGTCGCAAGAAAAGCAGAAACGCCGGGTCAAGCCTCGGCCGGCGTGGGCAGCATCTCCACGGTGCTGATGTTGACCAGCGTCAATATGTTCAACCGTTCGACACCGTCTTCCGGCATAACAACCGCGGCGTGATACTCGGAGACCGTGATGAAGTCCGGGTGACGGACTTCGAACTGCTCGCCGCCGGTCATCCGGATGCGAAATGGCGCTCCCATCGCGTTACGGGCAAGCTTCTTGAGTTCGTCAGATTCCATCGAGAGTCTCTTAGGGGGTCAGGTCTTCACCAATTATACCCCGCTCACGCCGCAGGCGTCCTGCGCCCGGGCGAGCACGGCGCCCGCCTTCGCCCGTGCCTTCTTGGCGCCGGCGGCGAGCACGTCGCGCACATCGCCCGGCTTAGCCGCCCACTCGTCTCGCTTCGCACGGACGTCCGCCCAGTAGTCCTCGGCCGCTTGGGCGAGTTGCTTCTTCACATCACCGTAGCCAAAGCCGCCCGCGCGGTACGTGGCGGCCATCGACTCGACGACCTCCGCCGGAGCCACGAGCTTCAGCAGGTCGTACAGCACGTCGCCCTCGGGCTCCTTGGGGTCTTCCATCGGGCGGCTGTCGGTCTGGATCCGCATGATCTGCTTCTTCTGCTTGTTCGCGGCTTCGAACACGGCGAGGGTGTTGCCGTAGCTCTTGCTCATCTTCTCGCCGTCGGTGCCGGGCACGCGGGCCGACTGGTCCAGCAGACGCCCCTTGGGCAGCACGAAGGTCTCGCCGAAGTGGTGGTTGAAGCTGCCGGCGATGTCTCGGCAGACCTCGATGTGCTGCAACTGGTCCTCGCCCACCGGCACCACCGTGGCGTCGTACGCCAGGATGTCTGCCGCCTGCAGCACCGGGTAGGTGAAGAGCCCCGCGTCCGCCTTGAGCCCCTTGGCCAGCTTGTCCTTGTAACTGACGCACCGCTCCAGCAGCCCCATCGGCGTGCCGGTCATCAGCAGCCAGCAAAGCTCGCTCACCTCCGGCACGTCCGACTGAACAAACAGCACCGCCCGCTCCGGATTGAGCCCCAGCGCGAGCAGGTCGATCGCGCCATCCAGCGTGTACTGCCGCAGCAACTCCTTGTCGCGCACCGTGGTGAGCGCGTGCAGGTTAGCGATGAAGTAGTACGCCTCGTCCGCCTGATCCTGCAGCTCGATGTACTGCCGAATGGCGCCGAAGTAGTTGCCCCAGTGGAAGGGGCCGGTGGGTTGGATGCCGGAGAGAACGTGCATGGGAAGTTCGAAGGCAGAAGTTAGAAGGCAGAAGTGATCCGCAACAAGTCGTGCGACAGCGATCGCCCGGCATCAGTCCGCTAGAAGACAACAAGCTTAAGGTCCGGAGTCACACCGCATGGCCACCATCCACGAGCGTACAAGTTCACAATGCCGCACCAGGTGCCAGGGTAGCCGCTGACGACTTCACGAGCAGCCAACCGGGCGGCGTACTTCGCGCCGCCCTTCGCGGCGTCTGTTAGATCGTGTGGGCCGTCGCGCAACGCAGCCAAGGAGTCCGGCACCCGCCGAAGTGAAATCAGTGTTTCTCTCACAGTCGCCATCTCAGCGTCACGGTCACTGGTTGAGCACTCCGCTCCGAATGGCGATTCTTGGTCGAAGGAAGTCGGTAGCCATTGCCAGGACGAATCGCCTTGATCTGATCGGAATGGCAGGTGGCCATGCCCTGCCTGGCCAAGGTTCTGAAACCAAGTCGCATCGCGAATAAGCTCGTGCAAGTCTTCGATGTCTTGGAGCACGGCAGCCTGTCGCACGAATCCACCTAGCAACCGACTTCAGATCGAACCGACAACGGCAGCAACGCGATCCACATTCAGCTCACTGAGCGCCCCTGGAAGCGCATCAAGCACCTCCATGCTTACCGTCGGCCGGTAGAAGTTGACCGTGCCCAGTTGCACGGCGCTGGCGCCGGTGACGAGGAACTCCATCACGTCGTCGATGGTCTGGATGCCGCCGATGCCGATGATGGGGGTCTGCACCGCTTGCGACGCCTGGTAGATGCACCGCAGGGCGATGGGCTTGATGGCCGGGCCGCTTAGGCCGCCCACCGTGTTGGCGAGCATCGGCTTGCGATTGCGCCAATCGACCGCCATGCCGAGCACCGTGTTGATCAGGCTCAGCGCGTCGGCGCCGCCCGCCTCGGCCGCCTTCGAGATGGTGGCCACGCTGGTGACGTTGGGCGTTAGCTTCGCGATGATCGGCAAAGGGTTGCCTGCTTCTGGGCACGCAGCCCGGCAGTCAGCGACCAGCCGCTCGCACATCGCCGGGTCGACGCCGAAGTCGACGCCGTGCGAGACGTTCGGGCAGGAGATATTCAGCTCGATGGCGCCGACGCCTTCGCACTCGCCGAGCCGGCGGCATAGCTGGACGAACTCCTCGTGCGTGCGGCCCGCCACGCTCACGATGATGGGCGGGCCAACCGTCGCCAGGTACGGCAGGTGGTGAGCGACGAACGCCTCAACGCCGTCGTTATCGAGGCCGATGGCGTTGAGCATGCCGGCCGCGGTCTCGACCGTTCGCCACGGGGCGTTGCCGACGCGGGGCTCGGCCGTAATGGTCTTGGGCAGGATGCCGCCCAGACGAGAGAGGTCGACCAGCGACGCCAGCTCCCGCGCATAGCCAAACGTGCCCGACGCCACGAGGACGGGGTTCGGCAGCTCGAGCCGGCCGAGACGGACCCGGAGGTCAACGCCGGCGGCGTCTTGGGTTGGGGGGCTGTTCATGCGTGCGTGCCGACCGGGCCGACTGGCACGCATCGTACCGGCCGCGGTCGCGGGCAAGCAATCCGCGCCCACGCCGACTAGCGGCTGCCGGACGGGCGGTCTACAGCACCAGGCCGTTGGTTCGGTACGGCTTCATGTGGCTCGGCTGGTCGAGGAACCAGATCCGTTCCCACTCGTCCAGGAACGTGCGGAGGTCTTCCGACGTGAAGATGAGTTGCTGCGCTCGCCGAGCCGGGTCGGCCGAGTACATCGGGATCAGGCACCCGGTGTTCGCGCTGAGCGCGATCGCCGCCAACCCGGCCAACATCCATTTGCGCATGACGGGGGTCTCCTCCGTGAGTTACCGCACCGGGTTTGGCTCTCCGTGGCCGCCCATCGGTGTGGCGCCGGTCGTTTTTGCATCCACCTCGTCGCCCCGCCTTGGCCGCACCCAACGGTTGGTGCGCGACGATCGGCGGGATCGTCTTGACGTGGTGATCTCAGGCCCGCACAGCTTGGCTGCCACCCAGCTTTCGTCCCACCCGGCGAGCCCCCGTTAGCGTAAGCCGGGGCGGCCGAAAGCGTTGGGACGGTAGCGGCAGCGGCGATGGGTGTCTACCCGGTTCGCCCTGCTAGCCAGCGGAAGGGCCTTGTGGCGGCGGATAGCCAGATGGCGAGGGCGGCGGCGGGGTCGGCTGCCCGATGGCGCCGTTGGCGCCCGCATGACCAGCCATGCCGTCCATGGGATTTGCCGCGGGCGGCGGCTGACCCACCTGTTCGAGCTCCGCTTTCTGCCGCTCGGCCAGTTCCTCGGCCGCCCGACGCTCCAGCTCGCGGACCCGCTCCTCCATCTCCTTGCCGGGCTTGAACGTGACGACGTACTTCTCCGCCACGTCAACCTTCTCGCCGGTCCGCGGGTTGCGGGCCTTGCGAGCCGCACGCTTCTTGACCTCGAACACCCCGAAGTTGCGGAGTTCGATCCGGCGGTCTTCGACCAAGGTTTCGACGATCGCGTCGAACGTCTTCTGCACGATCTCCTTGGTCTTGAGCTGCGTGAGCCCAATCTCTTCGGAGATGGTTTTGACGATCTCTTTCTTGGTCACAAGAAGCTCCCTCCTCAGCTGGGAAGAGGCACCCGGTGCTGGCGGCGATGGGACGCCGAAATCGGCGTCGGAAACAGCTACTGGCAACGTCCCAACTGTAAGTCTGGCAACAACTAGTGTCAACAGAACCGATACAGCAGCCGGCCGCTTAGGCCGCCAATTCCACCGGCACAGCCGGCAGACCCTTGGCGGGCCTGTGATCACAACGTCAAGTTGCCAAACAACTTACAGCTTGCCCCGCCCTTTCGCCGGGCGATCCCAACCGCTGCTCAGCAATAAACCCTTCTCCAGAAGGGACTTATCACCAGCGGCGGCCGTCACTGCGCAGCGCAGGCGGGACATCGAGACTCTTCGGCAAACGCCGGCCGCAGACTTGAGACAACCGGCAAAGTTTCACAGATCGGTGCAATCGGACGCTGAGAACTCGTGCGTGCCGCAAGGTCGCGTGGGCATCGACCACCGCGGCCTCGCAGTGACGATCAGCGGTAAGCGGGCAGCCTAAGAGCAGTTGCTGACAGCTGAACGCTGATCGCTGACCGCCGTGAAGAGTGGCGGAGAAGACACGGGAGCGTTTATCAGCTCACCCGATTCACGTGGCCGGCGTCAGACGCGGACGACCGACCGCTGCTGGTCGATCTGCTCAATTGAGTAGAGCTTGCCCTTGCCACTGCCGGGGCAGACCTCGCAGGTCTCGTCCCAAGCCTCGGAGCTCTTCAGGTTCGAGTCCCAGAATGGCCAGGTGCGGCATTGGCGGGGGCGGGCGCCGTAGACCTGACATTTACGGGTTTGGTTGTCGAAGAAGACGCAGTCGCCGTTCTCGTGCTCGATCAGACTCCTGCGGACACCCACAGGCCGCGTGAACCGGTCGAGGAACTCGTCGGTGGGGACCTCGGTCTCCTTGGCCAGGGCAGCGATGTCGGCCTTGTTCAGCCAGACGTAGCCCGGCGCCCCCGTGCAGCAGTCGCCGCAGCCGGTGCACTTGAACTTCAGGCCGTCCTTGTACCACGGGCCTTCGCCCGATTGGGTGGCCGGCTTGGCCGTGTTGGATGCCATGGCGAGCGACTCCTGTTCGCGGTTTCAGCAGAAAGCGGCAAGCTGGGCGAGCGTCTCCACCGCGGCGTCTACCTCGTCCGCTGTCGTCGAATAGCCGGGGCTCAGTCGCAGCGTGCCGCCGCCGGCGGCGGGGCCGAGCGAGCCGTGGATTCGGGCCGCGCAGTGCAGGCCCGATCGGCACTCGATGCCGGCGGAAGCTAGCACGCCCGCCACGTCGTGCGGATCGTACCCCTCGACCGACAGGCTCACAACCGGCGCCGCGTCGGATGGTGGGGTGTGGAGCGTCACGGCGGGCAGCTCCGCCAGTCGGCTGCGGAGGCGCTCGGCGGCGGCGTGGGCGCCGTTTGCAAAGTCGGCTTCGGCGGCGGCTTCCATGGCGGCGGCCAGGCCGGCGATCGCGGGCACGTTCAGATTGCCGGCTTCGTACCGACCCGGCAGTTCGTCGGGAACTTGCTCGCTCTCGCTCATCGAGCCGGTGCCGCCCAGGTGCAGCGGCTTGAGCGAGTTGCCCAGCTCCGGGGCGATGTAGAGCATCCCCACGCCGAGCGGGCCGAGCAGCCCCTTGTGCCCCGGCGCCGCCAGCAGGCCGACGCCGGCCGCGGCGACGTCCACCGGTGCGTGCCCCAAGCTCTGGGCGGCGTCCACCAGCAACGCGGCGCCCGCTTCGCGACACGCCGCGCCGATCGCCGGCACATCGTTGACGGCGCCGGTCACGTTCGACGCGGCGGTGACCGCCACCAGCCGGGTGTTCGGCCGGATCAGCGTGGCGATCGCCGCCGGGTCCACACGCCCAAACGTGTCGACCGGCGCATACTCCACTTCCACATCCGCATCGCGTCGCAGCGCCGCCAGCGGGCGAAGGACCGCGTTGTGTTCGGCGTCGGTCGTTACGACGTGGTCGCCGGGGAGGATGAGCCCGAAGATGGCGAGGTTGAGCGCCTCGGTGCAGCCGCCGGTGAAGACAACGCGTGTCGGGTCGGCCACGCCGAGTTGGCCCGCGACCAGGCGACGGCATCGGGAAACGATGCGCTGCGCGTCCCCCGCCGAGCCGTACACGCCGCGGCCGGCGGCGGCGCCGACCTGGCGTTGGTACTGGTCCACGGCTTGGTAGACCGGCTCGGGTTTCGGCCAACTCGTGGCGGCGTTGTCGAGGTAGATGCGTTGAGGCACGGCTACAGCCCTGGGGCAGCTTTGAGTCGTCTTGAGGCTTCGAAGTTGGAGGGGGGAAGGGGGCAGGCGGATCCGCCGTTTGCTGTTGAGCTCTTGCTTCCCCCTTCCGCCCTCCCCCTTCCACCCTCGCCTAGCCGCCGATCTGGTACATCGCCCGCTGTGGGCGGAGGAACTCGGGCTCGTCGATTCCGTGGCCCGGCTTCTTGGCGGCGACGCTCTGGCGGATGAGCTCCTCCAAGTCGTCGTCGCCGCCACCGCTGCGGAGCAATGCTCGGGCGTCCCACTCCTCGGTGCTGAACAGGCAGTTGCGCACCTGGCCTTCGGCCGTGAGGCGGAGCCGGTTGCAGTCGCCGCAGAACGGCTCGGTGACCGGGTTGATAAAGCCGATGCGGCCGCCACGCTTGGCGAGTTCGCCGTCCATGAACTCGTAATCGACCGCGGGCTGGCTCGGGTCGGGCCGCGGCGTGGGGCGGAGTGGGCCGTGATGCCGCTCGATGATCTCGCGGAGCTCCGCGCCGGAGAGCACCTGGTCGCGCTGCCAACCGCCATCGGCGTCAAGCGGCATGTACTCGATGAAACGCATCTCCATCCCCCGCTCCGCCGCGAAGCGGGCTAGCTCGGGCGCCTCGCTCTCGGTCACGCCGCGGAGGGCAATCGCGTTGAGCCGGATCTTGTCGAAGCCCACACGCTGCGCGGCGGCGATGCCGTCGAGCACCTTCTGCAACCCGTCGCGGCGGGTGACCTCGCGGAAGACCTCCTCGCTGAGCGTATCGAGGCTGACGTTGATCCGGTGCAGCCCCGCCACCCGCAACGCCTCGGCGTGCTCGGCCAGCAGCACGGCGTTGGTGGTGAGGGCGACGTCGCTCACGCCCGGCAGCGTGACGAGGCGCGCGACCAGCTTCGGCAGCTCGGCTCTCACCAGGGGCTCACCGCCGGTGAGGCGGATCTGGTCCACGCCCATCTCGGCCAGCACGCGGGCGACCCCTTCGATCTCCTCAAACGTTAGCACCTGGTCGCGCGGCAAGAACCGCACCGGGCCGGCCGGCATGCAGTAGACGCACCGGATGTTGCACCGGTCGGTCACGCTCAGCCGCAGGCTGGTGTGGCGGCGGCCGAAGGCGTCCACCAGCGGCTCGCGTCGGTGCGTCTCGGCGTTCAGGTTGGTTGGTTGTGCACCCATTCGGTCTCGCCGTCGGCGTAGTGCTCCTGCTTCCAGATGGGGACGGTTTGCTTCAGCTCGTCGATCAGCCAGCGGGCGGCCTCGAAGGCGTCCGCCCGGTGGGGCGAACTGGCGACCACCGCCACGCTCGCCTCGGCCAGCGGCACCTCGCCCAGCCGGTGGACGATCGAGCACGCGACCAGCGGCCAGCGATCGCGGGCGGCGGCTTCGAGCCTGGCGAGCTCCGCCTCGGCCATTGCCGCGTGGGCTTCGTACGCCAGCTCGCGGGTCTGTCGGCCGGCGGTGAACTCGCGCGTGATGCCCAAGAACAGCACGACCGCGCCGGCCGCCGGCTGGCTCGCGTCGGCCACCAGTTTGGTGGTGTCGATCGGTTGGTGCGTGAGGGCTATCACTGGTTGTCCGGCGCCTCTCAGCCGCCACTCACGGGCGGGATGAGGGCGATCTCGGTTGACGGGTCGATGGTGTCGCCGGGCGCCACGTAACGCGTGCCTTCGGCGAATCGCGAGCGGCCGATGAGCTCGCTGAGCGCCGGTTGCTGCGCAGCCATCGCTTCGGCTAGGCGAGCGTAATCGGCGTCGGCCGGCACGTCGACCTGCACGGCGTCGGCGCCGGCCGCCTCGCGGGCGCCGGCGAACAGCAGCACGCGGACGTTCACGCCGAGCCTCCCGCTTCGCCGTCGCGTTCGGCGGCCAAGTGTTTTGCCATCTCCCTCGCGAGCCGCGGCGACAGGCCGTAGCTGGCGGCCATCAGCTTCACCGGGTGGAGCGTGGGGTACGGCGCCGCCTGCTCCATCTGGATGCGGCACGTGCTGCACTCGGTGGCCGCCAGCCCGTAGTCGCCCGTCCGCAGTTCCGAGAGCAGCGGCAGCCCGGCACGCAGGCTGCTGCGGTAGTTGGCCCGCTTCATGCCGTACGTGCCGGCCATCCCGCTGCAGCCCTTCTCCAGCGGCGCCAGGCGGAGTTCCGGGATCAGCCGCAGCAGATTCGTGGCTGGCTCGCCAACGCCCAACGCCCGCACATGGCAGGGCGTGTGGTGCGCCACGCGGCACGGCAGCGGGTCGAAGTCCAGCTTCAGGTTGCCGCGTTGGTGCAGCCCCCAGAGGAACTGACACGCCTCTTGCGTGTTGTCCGCCACCAGGCGGGCGTCTTCGTCTTCGTCCAGGATGAGCGGGTACTCGTGCGTGAGTGCCAGCGCCGCCGCCGGCTCGGTAGTGACCACCGTGTGCCCCTGGCGGACCGCCTCGGCGAGCAGCTCCACGTTGCGGGCGGCCACCTTGCGGGCGGCGTCGAGCGCGCCCAGCGTGATCATCGGCATGCCCGAAGGCCCCTGCGACGGCGGCACGTAGACGCCCACGCCGTTGTGGCCGAGCACCGAGACCAACGCCTCAGCCAGCGACGTATCGTAGTAGTTGGCGAAAGTGTCGACGAAGAACAACGCCTTCGGACCATCATCACGGCACGGCTTGCGGTGGCGGCGGGTCGCGCCGCGGCTGAGGAACGGCCGCGGCGCCAGCGGCGGCATCTTTCGGCCCTGCGCCAGGCCGAGCGTCTTCTCCATCGCCCAGCGGGCCGTGCGGTTGCGGAGCATCCAATTCGCCAACCGCGGTGCGCGGCTCGCCCACCGGCTGACGGCATCGATGCGGCTCAGCCACCAGTCGTGCGGCCGCAGCCCGTTGGCCGCCACGTGGCCCGCCTTCGCCTCGAGCATGAGCTTGGGGATGTCCACCTTCGCTGGGCAGTCGACGCGGCACATGTGGCAATGCACGCACAGGTCGGCCACCTCACGCGCAGCGTCGCGGGCGAACTGCTCGGCGGGCAGCAGCCCCGTGAGCACCGCCCGCGCCAGATTCGCTTTGGCACGCGGCGAAGACTCCTCCCGCGGGGCGAAATGGAAGATGGGGCACATCCGGGTTCCAGGCCCCCGCGTCCGGCACGCTCCACACCCGTTGCACTGCCGGGCGGCGTGGGCCATCTCTTCCGGCTGCCAGTTGAGCTGCAGCGGAACCACCTCCGGCGCTTCACGCGGGTCATCGCTGGGTGGGGGCGCCGCCACGCGGCGCATGTCGCGGCTCATCCGGGCGCCCGGCTCAGGGACGATCTTGCCCGGGTTGAGGATGCCGGCCGGGTCGAAGATCCGCTTCAGCTCGCGGAACACATTCAGCAGCGGGCCGTGCTGCCGCGAAAGGAACGGCGTGCGGCTCAGCCCGTCGCCGTGCTCGCCGCTGATCGTTCCGCCTAGCAGCCAGACCTTGTCGTAAAGCTCGCTGGTCAGCATTTCCAGCCGGCGGATGTCGTCTGGCTCCGCCAGGTTGAGCAGCGGCCGCAGGTGGAGCTGGCCGTGCGCGGCGTGGCCGAAGAGCGAGGCGGTCACCTCGTGCCGCTTAAGCGTGTCTTGTAAGTGGCGGAAGAAGACGGGCAGCGCCGCGGGCGGCACGGCGATGTCTTCAATGCCCGGCACCGCGCGGCGGGCGCCCTTCAGCCGGTGGAGCGTTGGCACAAACCGCCGCGCCAGCCGCCACAGCAAAGCCTCATCGTCTTCGTCGGCGGCCGTATACACGCCGGCCGCCAGCCCCTCGTCGTCACGCAGCGCGGTGGTGGTCCGCTCCAGCTTGGCTTGCAGCTCACCGGCGTCCTCGGCGTAGTGCTCCACGAGCAGCACCGCCTCGGCCGCGGCGGGGATCATCAACTCGTACCGCACGTCGCTCTCGCGGGCCAGGCTCAGGTGCCGGCGGTCCATCAGGTCGCACGCGGCGGGCATCAGCGGCTGCAGGACCTCTACGGCGCGGGCGGCCCGATCGAGGCTGTCGAAAATCAGAAGCTGCGAACCGCGGGCGGTGGGGATGGGCTGCGTGGCGAGCGTCGCCTCGGTGATGAGGGCGAGCGTCCCCTCGCTGCCGACGAGCAGTTGCGAAAGGTCGACGCGGTCGTCGCTCACCGCCCGGGCGATCGCGTAGCCGCTGGAGTCGACCGGCGCCGTGGTCGAACGCGCCTGGATCACTTCGCGGCGGCGGCGCACCAGCTCCGCCACCGAACCGGTCAACTGCTCGGTGCGGCTTGGGGCGACGATGCCCGGCGCCTGCGCGGCGGCCTGGCCGGTCGGTTGGCCGGCGCCCGTGGCTTCGATCTCAATCACTTCGCCATCGGCAAGCACCGCCCGCAATCGCCGGACGTGCCGCCGGGCCGAGCCGTACCACGGGAAGTGGCTGCCGCTGGCGTCCACGGCCAGCACGCCGCCCATGGTGGTCACTTCGCTCATCGCCGGGTCGGGGCCGAACACCCGCCCGCGGCCCGCGAGCACCGCGTTGAGGTCGGCGTGCACCACGCCGGGCTGAACGGTCACGGTGCGTTCATCAACCGAGACGATGCGACGCATGTACCGCGAGAAATCGACAACGATCCCCCGCCCCAACGCGCCGCCGGCGAGCCCCGTGCCAGCGCCCCGCGCGTGCACCGGGATGGCGTGCTGGGTGGCGTAGCGAAGCACCGCCGAGACGTCGGCCGTCACACGCGGCCGCACCACGGTGGCGGGCATGATCTCGTACGTGCTCGCATCGGTGGCGTAGAGCTGCAGGTGCAACTCGTCGGAGAGAACTTCGCCGGCGATCTGCCCCGCCAGGTCTTCGGCGATGCGTTGTCGCTCAAGAAGCATGGCGGGGGGCGAGTGGGGGCTGGTCTCGAAAGCCGTGGAAGGGTGGCTCGACTTCTCGTGGCTTCACTTTCCGCCGTAGATCAGCGTCATGATCTCCGAGCGGCTCGATTGGTTGGTGCGGAACAAGCCCTTCATCGACGAAGTCACACACATGCTGCCCGGCTTGCGGACTCCGCGGATGGTCATGCAGGAGTGCGTCGCCTCGACCACGACGGCCACGCCTTTAGCGCCGAGTTCGTCCAGCAGCAGGTTGGCGATCGAGTCGGTCATGCGCTCTTGCACTTGCGGGCGACGGGCCACCACGTCCACAACGCGGGCAAGCTTGCTCAGGCCGATCACCCGGTTGTCTGGCAGGTAGCCGATGTGGGCCTTGCCGGTGAACGGTAGCAAGTGGTGCTCGCACATGCTCGTGAAGTGGATGTCCTTCACCAGCACCATTTCATCGCAGCGTTCGGTGAAGAATTTCTGCGTGTGCTCGCGGGCGTCCTGGTGCAGGCCGCCGAACATCTCAGCGTACATTCGGCCGACCCGTGCCGGCGTTTCGAGCAGGCCCTCGCGGTCGGGGTCTTCGCCCACGGCGGCGAGGATTTCACGCACCGCCCGCTCGATGCGGGGCAGGTCGACCATGGTTGGCGTGGCAGCGTGGCTTTCACGCATATCGGCCTCGTCGCCGACGCAGCCGTTCTCGTGCAGGTAATCTCGGGGCATGGTGCGGCGGCTGGTCTTCGCGGCGGCTCGTTCAGGGCCGCCCCACGCGGGTGACCCGATCT
This sequence comes from Planctomycetota bacterium, assembly GCA_039414355.1. Classification (GTDB taxonomy): domain Bacteria; phylum Planctomycetota; class Planctomycetia; order Pirellulales; family Lacipirellulaceae; genus JBCCQL01. The sequence goes on from JBCDJN010000075.1 coordinate 13,356, forward strand.
TGCCAGCTTAAACCGCCGCGTGCCGCCACGCGAAGACCCATCGACCACTGGTACGCCGTATCGGAACGTCTTTCCTGTTTGAAGCCGAGTCGATGAGCACGATTCTCTCAGTCTGCAAACGGTATCGTGCGGACCACCCGAGCGCTGTGGGGCGGAGGTTGTTTGTGCCACGGGCACTAGTTCTCGCTGAACGCCGGCGGCGACCAGCGATTCTCGCCATCGCCGCTCGCGGTCGAGGCGGCCAGCGACTTGATGAGCGTCTCGGCCCTGGATGCTGCGTCGGGGTCGGCCAGCAGGCTGCGCTTGACCGCCTCCTCAAGCGGCAACGCAAAGCCAAGCAGATCGGTCAGCACCTTGAGCGGCAGCTCTCGCGAGAGCACTTCGCTCATCTGCTCGGAGTTCAATACCGCTTCGGGCAAGCCGGCCTGCAAAGCGGTCAGCAGCCGCTGCCGGACCGGCTCTGGGTTAGCGGGGCCGCACTCGGGGACGATCTCCACGTGAGCCTGCCGGAACGCCTGCGGCGGGTCCACTTCGCCCACCAGCCGCAGCCGCCGCACGCCCAGCAGCATGAGGTTGAAGCGGCCGTCTGGGAATCGGTGGTGCGTGAGGATCCGCCCTAGGCAGGCATGCTTGGAGAGGGGCGGCCGGCCCGCGTAGTCGGTCTCCCAGCCGGGCTCCAGCGTCGCCATGGCGATGAGCTCGTCGCCCGCGACGGCATCCTCCATCATCGCCCGGTACCGCTCCTCGAAGACATGCAGCGTCTGCATAACGTGCGGAAAGAGCACCAACCCCGGCACCGGGAAGAGCCGCGCCGTGCCGCGGAACGACTCTTCGTCAAAGGGAAGCTGCTGCCAATCACTCATCGCGGGACTCCACAATCGCAACCGTCGGACGAGGCGTCGTCATCGAACAGGACTATCTGCAGACGAATGAAGTCTAGCGCGACTCGTAAAAGAGGAAAGGCGGCCCCGTCGCCGGGGCCGCCTCTTGGGTTCGCCTTCTTACGCCGGGGCTACAGGCCTCAGTCGCGGCTCATCGACATAAGCAGTTGCAGCACGTACCAGAACAGCAGGGCGACCGAGCCAAACAAAGCGACCGACGCCGCAACGTGCTGACCGGGCTCGTACTTGTGGATCACGTTGGAGGTGTCGTAGAGGATGTAGCCCGACGCGAGCACGATCATCGCCCCGCTAAAGAGCGGCCCGAGATCGAAGTTGAACAGCATGGCACAGACGATGAGGGCCATGGCGCCGAAGCCCGCCATGATCAGGCCGGCACGCATGAACGAGAAGTCGACGCGGCTTGTCCAGGCGATCGCCGTCAGCCCGCCGAACATCACCAGCGTGATCACGCCGGCTGTCTCAATGACGCCAAACTGTCCGCCGCCGTAGCTAATAGAGAACCGCTGCGCGATCCAAAGCACGGGGCAGAGCATCAACGACCACGCCAGCACGTAGAGGCACAAGCCGATGTACTGTTTGCCGATCGACGTCCGGTTCTCCGCCATGCCCTGCGCGATCCAGGACACAACCATAAACACACCGAGAACTCCAAGCCAGTAAAGGCGGTTGGTCAGCAGCATCGGGGCGAAGCTGTCGACGATGCCGAGCGAGAACATCGCCCAGCACAGCGCTGCGCACGCGTAGACCGCGATCGCCAGGTGCGTGTAGGTCTTGCGGATGAAGGCCACGCGGGCGTCGGCCGGGCTGTCGGCGACGGACGTGCCGAACGAGGCGTACGGGTTGGCGGATTGCATGTCGCCGTAGCTCATCGAATTGCTCCACAGGGAGGGACGCCCGGCAGTGGCGCCGCGGCGCGGGTGTGGTGACCTTCGCGGAAAGTCGCTCAGCTCACGTCAAACTACGCCTGCCCGCAGCGCGGGTCAACTGCAGGAAACCGCCCGTTTAGCGGTTTATTGACACGCCCCGGCTGGCTGTCACAATCGCCGCGGCACTGACGACGTTCCCCCCCGACCACCGCCCACGCTTTGGCCAAGAAGAAAATCGCACGGAAGACCGCCAAGCGGACCCCCAAGTCGGCGCCCGCGCCGGACGTGGCCGAGCGCAAGGCGCTGGCCAGCAAGGTCCGCCGCCGGCTCAAGGCGGACTACCCCGACGCCGAGTGCGCCCTGCTGCACGAGACGCCCACCCAGTTGCTGGTGGCGACGATCCTCTCCGCCCAGTGCACCGACGCGCGGGTGAACATCGTCACGCGTGAGCTCTTCGCCAAGTACCCCGACGCGGCGGCCCTGGCCAAGGCGCCGATCAAGTCGATCGAGAAGCTCGTGGCGAGCACCGGGTTCTTCCGCAACAAGGCGAAGAACATCAAGGCGGCCTGCACCGACCTGGTGGAGAAGCACGGCGGCGAGGTGCCCCGCGACCTGGACACGTGCACCAAGCTGGCCGGCGTGGGCCGCAAGACCGGCAACGTGGTGCTGGGCGTGGCTTACGGCATGGCGACCGGCGTGGTGGTGGACACGCACGTCGGCCGGCTGAGCCGCAGGACCGGGCTGACCGATGAAACCGACCCGGTGAAGGTCGAACGCGACTTAATTGAGATTCTGCCGCGCAAAGAGTGGGTCGACTTTTCGCACCGCATGATCTATCACGGGCGGCAAGTGTGCGGGGCCCGCAAGCCGAAGTGCGACGCGTGCTCCATGCAGAAGTTCTGCCCGCGGATTGGCGTGGATTGAGCGGCTCGCTGGAGTCGCCGTCAGCCAACAGCCCCCCAGCCAGCAGCCCCCAGCCAACGGCCCTTCGCATGATTCTCTCCGGCGCCGAGATTCAGGACCGTTTGGGCGGCGACATCGTCATCGACCCGTACGAGCCGTCGCACCTCAACCCCAACAGCTACAACCTCTCGCTGCACGATGAGCTGCTGGTGTACGAGGAGGTGGTGCTGGACATGGCGAAGGAGAACCGGGTCCGGCGGCTGGAGATCCCCGGCGACGGCCTGGTGCTCAGCCCCAATCAGCTCTACCTGGGGCGGACGCTGGAGAAGACCACCACGCACAACCTAGTGCCGCAGATCGAGGGCCGCAGCTCGGTCGGCCGGCTGGGGCTGTTTGTGCACGTGACCGCCGGCTTTGGCGATGTGGGGTTCTCCGGCTACTGGACGCTGGAGATGTTCGCCGTGCAACCGGTGCGGATCTACCCGGGCGTGCCGATCTGCCAGATCTTCTACCACGAGATCACCGGCGAGGTGCAAGAGTACGCCAGCAAGTACCAGCACAACCGCGACATCCAGCCAAGCCTGCTGTACGAAGAACTCCGCGGGACCGATGACGACCCGCAGAAGTCACTCGGCTTCGCCGAGAACCGGGATCGCCAACCGGTTACGGCGGGATAGACCGGTACTCGCCAGCGCCAGCAGGGCCGCCGCTGGGATGTTTGCCGGCTCTGGGACGGCGGCCGCCGAGAGAGGTCTGGACGCGACAAAGGCATCGCGCCACAGCGTGTAGTCCGCGGCGTCCACCACGCCGTCGCCGTTGCCGTCGGCACGCAGATCGGAAGTGGAGCCAAACGTGCTCCGCCAGACCTCGAAGTCCTGCAGGTCAATCTGGCCGTCCAGGTGGTAGTCCAGCAGCACGGCGCCGGCGGCTTCCAGCGGCAGTGCGAAGGCCACGCCGCCAAGGGCGACGCCACCGCCAACGACGGCGCCGCTGGTCAGGGCCAGCACGGTGCCGGCGGTGATCAACAGGTCGTCACGCCCAAGGATGCCGAACTCGACGAGGTGCATCATCCCGTCCGCGCTGCTCGCGTCGAAGGAGAGCGAATCGGAAGTGAGCGTGTAGCCCTCCGCGGGCGAGTAGCCGGCGAGGCCGTCGAAGGGGTTGTCGCCCGAGACGAACCGCAGGACGGTCGACTCCGCTGAGTTGACGTTCAGCGCGTCGAGCAGCAACGACTTCAGCACCACGTCTTGGTCGAAGGAGAGCTCAATCGCCTCGGGCACGGCGAGTGTTCCGTTGATGTTCCGCCGCTGCTGCGTGCCGCCGCCATCGAGCGACGAGGCGACGCCCAGGCTCTGGCCGTCGGCGTCGAACTCGGCGCCGTCGCCAACGGCGGAGAGCGTTAGTCGCACGCCCAACTTCTCCACCTCTGCCGTGGAAAGCCCATCGAGTTCGGCGCCGAAGTCAACGGCCACCGCCGGCAGTTGAGAAGGCGGGGCGACCGGCGTGCCGTCGGCACGCACAGTTGGGTAGTCGGCGCCGGTCTCGTCGAGCCAAGCCCGCAGGGCGACGGCGCCGCGTACGGCCAGCTTGTACTCCACCTCGGAAAGGTCGCCAGAAGCTAGGTTGTTCGTCTCGCCGATGTCCGCGCTGAGATCGAACATTTCGTACTGCCGGCGCTCGTAGAGGTAACGCAGCTTGTGCCGATTGGCGCCGGCGTCGAGAACGATCGTCGAAACGGGCGAGTTTGACCCCGAGTAGCCCGGGAAGTGAAAGAACACGCCGTCGCGATCGAGCTGGCTAGCCTGCCCCGAAAGCAGCGGGGCGATCGACTGGCCGTCGAGCGGGTGCGTCGCCGGGTTGGGCGGGGCGGCGCCCGCGAGTTCCAGGAAGGTGGGGTAGAAGTCGACCGATTGCACAGGCTCGTCGTTCACCACCCCGCTCTGCACGCGACCCGGCGACCAGGCGACGAGCGGCACACGCAAGCCGCCTTCCTGCTGGGAGCCCTTCCTGCCGCTCAGCGGCGAGCTGTCTGTGGCGTTGGTGCCGCCGTTGTCGCCGTAGAAGAGCAGGACCGTTTCGCCGGCGATGCTGTCGGACGGGTCGCCGTCGCCGTTGGGGTCTTCCAAGAAAGCGACGATGCGGCCGATCGACTGGTCCATCCCTTCCAGCAGCCCCGCGTAGCCGGTGTTGTCATGCCGCGGGTCGGGCGAGGCGCCGCCGTTCTGGGAGATGATGTCGTTGTACTTCGCTTCGAGATCAGGACGCGACTCAATGGGCGTATGCACGGCGTGGTAGGCCACGTTCATGTAGAACGGCTCGTCGCCGGCGGCGAGGCGGCCCTGCATGAAGTCGATCGCCGCATCGGCCATCGCGTCGCTAAGGTGCTTGGGTGTGCCGACCAGCGAGTCGACGTCGGCGCCGTTGGCAAAGGGCTTGAGGTTGGCGTCGATGTACGCCTGCGTGTAGTCGGCGGCATAGGGGTCAAGGCCGGGGCCGACGCGGGTATCGAATCGGCCGTTGGCCTGTGCGAAGAAGGTACTGGGCGCCCCCGACGTGCCACCTCCGAAGTCGAAGTCGTACCCGTGTTCAGCCGTGATGTCGGCCTCGGTCTGGGCAACGTGAAACTTGCCGAAGTGGGCCGTCGTGTAGCCGGCGGCCTGAAGGCTCTCTCCAAGAGTAATCGCCTGCGTGTCGATCTTGGTCTCGTTGGCCGGCGCAATCAATGCAGCGGTGGCGCCGCCGTCAATCGACGTGACGTTGTACACGCCGGTGCGGGTAGGGGCTTGCCCCGTGAGCAACGCCGCCCGAGACGGCACGCACGTCTGCAACGCGTACGCGCTGGTGAACGCCAAGCCTTCCGCCGCCAAGCGGTCGATGTTCGGCGTCTGGTAGAAGGCCGAGGCGTTGCCGTACGCGGCCTGTCCGCCGCTCAGGTCGGTCCACCCCATGTCGTCGGCGATGATGTGGATGATGTTCGGCTGCGCCGACACTGAGTCGTGGCCGATCACCGCCACAGCGACCAGGGCGGCGGCGACCGCACGAAAGCTGGCTTGATGCAAGAGTCCGCGTCCTAGCAAGAGTTCCGTGAAGAGAGACGCCTACCCGGACCATAAACCCGCGGGGACCGGGAAGGTTCCGCTGCCCGGGAAAAAGAGGGGCGTGCTAGACGCAGAACCGCCGGCCGACTCCCTGATGGTCGCGGCTCGGCGTTTGCCGCTTACATCACGGCGAAGTAGTTCTCAACCGCGAAGTCGAAGTTCGGCTGGCTCATCACCGCCGGCTGCTTGACGTAGTGGCAGTAGTTGCTGATCTGCAGCAGCAGGTCGCGCGGCTGGCAGCACCGCATCGGCCGGTTCACGGCCTTGTAGTGCTTCTCAATCAGGTACTCCAACGCCAGCTGGTCGTACTGCACCTTGAGGATGGGCGCCATGATCTTGAACAGCTCGCGGAAGGCGTCCTCTTCGGGGTCCTTCACCTCAATCTTGTACGGGATCCGCCGGAGGAACGCGTCGTCCACCAAGTCCTTTGGCTCGAGGTTGGTGCTGAAGACAATCAACTGATCGAAGGGCACCTGGATCTTCTTGCCGCTGCTGAGGTTCAGGAAGTCGTACCGCTTCTCAAGCGGAACGATCCAGCGGTTGAGTAGCTCGTCGGTGGTCATCCGCTGGCGGCCGAAGTCGTCGATGACCAGGGTGCCGCAGTTGCTCTTCATCTGCAGCGGCGCCTCGCTGGTGCCGGTGGCGGTGTTGAGCGCCACCTCCAGCGAGTCCATGGTGAGCTCGCCGCCGACGACAATGGTGGGCCGCTTGATGCGGATCCAACGCTGGTCAATCCGGCGGTTGTCGATCAGGCCCTCGTGCTCGGTGGGCGGGGCCTCCTCGTGCATGCTCGGGTCGTAGTGCCGCATGATGTCGCCATCGATACCGATCGCCCGCGGCACCCAGATGTGCTCGCCAAACGCCTTGGTCACGCGCTCGGCGATGCTCGTCTTGCCGTTACCCGGCGCGCCGAACAGGAACAGGCCACGCCCCGAATTGATGGCGGGCCCTAGTCGGCGGAGCATGGTCTTATCGATCAGCAGATCGTTGAAGGCCCGGTGCAGGTCTTCTTCCGTGGGGTGCTGATCGGCAAGGGTCTGCTTCTTGACGCTATCGATGTACTCCTTCAGCGTCACCGGCGCGGCGCCGTAGTACGTGCAGTGGTCTGTGAGCTTCTTGCCGCGGTCTCGGCCGAGGTCGGTGAGCACGTAGACATAGTCGTTCATCATCGCGGCCCCCTTGTGAGCCACGAGACGGTCGACCTTGAGCTGCTGCAGCAGCGGGTCGATCAGCCGAAACGGAAGCCGGACGTGCTCGGCCAGATCGCGACCCGTGCCCTCGGCGCGGGCGGTGAGGTACTTGAGCAGCAGATCCTCAACCGCCGTGTCGCTCAAGCCGCCAGCGGCGAGGGTGTCGGGCTCAACCGGGTACCAGGCGCCGGTCGCCTCAACGGTCGCGGGGGCAGGCTCCGCTTGGCGTGCCGGAGGCGCCGTGGGAGCGGAGATGCCACGCTCGGAGCCGCTCGTCAACTCATTGATCCGGCTCAGCAGAGCATCCAAGCGCGCGCTGTCACCCGGCGCGGCCGGGTCCTGGCTGGCTTGGCTTGCTGGTGGGCTTGGTTGCATGGCGGTCTGTAGGCGGCCACAGCGGGCCCCGGCGGTGACGTAAGTACGCTACCGCAAAGCTAGGTCACGGCGCCGGGGCCGCAACTAGGGGTAAGCCACCGCCATCGGGTTGGGTTCCGCAGGCCGTAGCGGTTGATGGGGACGGGCCGCCCGCGACCAACCGCCGCTGCCGGGCAAGCCGGCGGCAACGGGCCTTCGTTGGCGTACGGTTCACAAGGCGATAGAGCCGAGCTCCGACCGCCGCGCATGGCGTGGGCTACGCTTACTGCGGGCCGTGCGCCCGTAGCCGATTTACTCTAGACCCGCGAGTGTCTCGTGCCCGCTGCACCAAGCGCCAACGCTCAAGAAACGGCCGACGAAGTCGTCGCCGCCCACGCCGGCGCCGACGACGCGATGACCAACGTCCCGCCGCCCCGCACGATCACGGCGGACCTGGAAGACCTCTTCCAGCGGCTGAGCGGCATCGCGTCGTTCCCCGTCGTAGCGCGCCGCGTGCTTGAGGTCGCCGGCAAAGACGATTGCACCGCCACCGACCTGCTCGAGGTGATTGAGCAGGATCAGGTGCTGGCGATGAAGATCCTGCAAACGGTCAACTCGTCTTACTACGGCCTTCCCAACGAGGTGGCCGACCTCCGCCGCGCGATCACGCTGCTCGGGGTTAAGCAGGTCCGCAACATGGCGATGACGGTCATCGTGGGCCGCCACCTGACGCTCGCGCCGGCCGGGGCGATGATCGACCCGGTCCGCATGTGGGACCACTCGGTCTGCACCGCCGCCGCTTGCCGGATCATCGCCGAACGCACCAAGAGCGCCGACCCAGAAGAGGCGTACCTGGCGGGGCTGATCCACGACTCCGGGCTGCTAGTCATTGACCAGAAGCTCCGCGAGCGCATGCCGAACATCTCGAAGCGTTACCAGGCGACCCGCGACTGGATGGCCGCCGAGCAGGAGGTGCTGGCGTTCGATCACGCGCAGCTTGGGGCGTACATCGCTTGGCGATCGGGCTTCCCGCACCGGCTCGTCGCGGCCGTGGACTACCACCACTCGCCAACCGACGCCGAGGGCGACATCGCCGCGCTCGCCAGCGTGGTGAGCGTGGCCAACTACTTGGTCAGCCGCCTGGGCCGCTCGGCGATGGCCGAGCGTCGCCTCGCCCCGCCGCTCGAAGTCACCTTCGACCGGCTGAACCTCACCCGGCACAGCGTCCGCGATCTTTGGGCGGACCTTGAGCAGATGCTTGAAAACGTGGGCGCGCTAAAGGCGGTCTGAACCAAATCGGCACTAGATCAGGCCGTAGTCACTCAGCGACTGGCGCAACGCCGGTTGCAGCGACTCCTCCAGACGCGTCATCGGCAGCAGCAGCTCGCCCGAGTCGCGGCCCAGCATCGCCATCGCCGCCTTGATGGGGATGGGGTTCGTCGAGAGGCCGAGCAGGTCGCGGCAGAGCGGGAAGAGCTTGTGGTGCAGGCGGCGGGCCTCGGCGAAGTCGCCCGCGTCGGCGGCCTTGACCAGGGCCAGCATGTCTCCAGGCACCAGGTTGCCCACCACGGACACCACGCCCCGCCCGCCAATGGCCATCAGCGGCAGGGTCATGCTGTCGTCTCCGCTGAGCACCGTTAGGTCCGTGGCGGAAATGATCTGCGATGCTTGGTCGACGGCGCCGGTCGCCTCTTTGACCATCGCAATGTTCTCGCACTCCGCCAGGCGGATGACGGTCTCCGGCTCCACGTTGCGGCCCGTTCGGCCCGGGATGTTGTAGACGCACTGCGGCAGGCCCGTCTCCTCGGCGAGCCGCTTGAAGTGCTCGTACAAGCCTTGTTGCGTGGGCTTGTTGTAGTAGGGCGCCACCTGCAGGGCGGCGTCGGCGCCGGCGCGCTCGGCGAACTGCGTCAGCCGCAGCGCCTCAGCGGTGCTGTTGGAGCCGACGCCGGGCATCACCTTGATCCGCCCCGCCGCCTTCTCGATGACGAAGGCGATCACGCGCTCGTGCTCTTCGTGCGAGAGCGTCGGCGATTCGCCCGTGGTGCCCACGGGGCAGAGGCCCGTGGTGCCCGCGGCGATCTGGAACTCGATCTGTTCGGCGAACACGCCGTAGTCGACCTGGCCATCCTTGATCGGCGTGACCAGAGCCACGGAGACGCCGGCAAACGCTTCGCCACGAGTCATGTCAGAGCCTGTGCAGTATCCTAAGGAGCAACGCCCGCCGAACCGCCGGCGGGGTTGCAGTTGTCCGCAGCTTGGGGCGTGGTGTCAATCGCCCCGCCTCAGCCGCCTGCCGAAGCTTCGACAATGAGCCGCTTCATGTCGCGGACCGCCTGCTCCAGGCCGACCATGATGGCCCGGGCGATGATGCTGTGGCCGATGTTCAGTTCGCCCATGCCGGGCAGCGCCGCCACCGGCTTAACGTTGCGGTAGGTGAGACCGTGACCGGAGTGCAGCGTCAGCCCGGCGGCGATGACCGCGGCAGACGCCTCGGCGAGGGCGCCCAGCTCGTCGCCGCCGCGGTGCTTGAGGGCGGCCTCGGCGTAGCGGCCGGTGTGAAGCTCGGCGGCGTCGGCGCCCAGGGCGGCGGTCGCATCGATCTGGCGAGGGTCGGGGTCGATGAATAGGCTCACCACCACGCCCGCGTCCTTGAATCGCTTCACCACATCGCCGAGGCGGTCTCCGCCGCCGGCGACATCCAGCCCGCCTTCGGTGGTCACTTCTTCGCGGCGCTCGGGAACCAGCGTCACCTGGTGCGGCGCCGACTCCACGGCGATCGTTACCACGTCTTCGGCACAGGCCAGCTCCAGGTTGACCGGCGCCGCCACCGTTTCCAGCAGGATCCGCAGGTCACGCTCCTGGATGTGCCGGCGGTCTTCGCGAAGGTGCAGCGTGATGCCGTCGGCGCCGCCCAGCTCGGCCAGCGTGGCGGCCCAAACCGGGTCGGGCTCGTTGGTCTGGCGGGCCTGGCGGACCGTGGCCACGTGATCGATGTTTACGCCGAGGGTCGCCATGCGGGTTTGGCCTTGGGCTGGCTAGCGAGCGGGAAATCGGGTTTGCGGGAGGGGTATTCAATACCGGCGGCCCGTGGCTGGCAACAAGCCGCCGCTCGGCGAAGGGCAGAAACCTCGCCGCTGGCGAGTGTTGTGCCGGTTGTGCGTGGAACGAAACACCTGCACAGGGGCCGGGCCGGGCGACCTTGGCCGCGTGGCAGGGCTACACTTCGGCGGGCCTCCCGAAGTAACGACAGTGCAGACTGCCGCCGGCGCCTCTCCGCGATTCTCCAGCTGACGCCGCTCGCCATGACCTGTCGCGAACTTGCCGAACAGATCGAGACCCTGCAGCCGGAGGCTTCGCCGCAAGATGTCGCCCGGCTCTGCCTGCTGCTCTCCAACACGCATGAAGACCTGGCCGCGTTCCGGCAGCAGGCGACACTCCGCGAGGCGTGGAAGCAGACCGGCCTGCAGCTCCAACTGGCCACCGATCAACACGCGGCCATGACCGACGAGCTAGAGCAGCTCGCCCAAAGCGATCCGCAGTCGTTCACCAAGGAGCAGGTCTGGGTGCTGATCCGGGCCATCAAGGTGCAGAGCCAGATCCTGCAGCTCTACGTCGGCCACCCGCTGCTAGACGTCTAAGAGAAGTGGGCAAGTAGGCGGCAGGGATTAGCCGACGACCAACGCGTCGTCGGAGTGCGTCGACCGTCGTCAACTCTCGGCTACCCCAACCCGCCAATGAGCGCCACGGCAACGCTCATGTAGATCACGATCCCGGCGATGTCGATGATGCCGGCGACGAACGGGTTACTCATCAGCGCCGGGTCGAGGCCCATCCGGCGGAACATCAGCGGCAGCAGGCCGCCGCACAGCGTGCCGCACAGCACGACCAGGATGAGC
>JBCDJN010000076.1:0-24547 GCA_039414355.1 Planctomycetota bacterium
TCGCTCGCCGAGGGCCCGACCGACTGGCTGCCCAGGTCGATGCGGCTCTTGGTGAGCGACTACATCGACACCGGTTATACGTCGTCACTTGGCGACTTCACGGCGGCCATCTGGTTCCGTGACTTCGAGAACTCGCCGCGCGCGTACGAACGAATCATCGACAAGGATTTCACCGCGGGCTTTTGGCTTGGGCGCAATAACTCTGCCGCCGAGTTTGGAGGCGGTATCCGCGAGGGCAGTTCACCCTTCGGCCACTTCACGCCGGTGGTCGTAGGGCAATGGCACCACATCGCCCTCCAGCGTGAGGGGACGACAAAGCGCCTCTGGCTTGACGGGGTTGTGGCCTACGAAGGCTTTATCCCGAGCACCGCCACTAACACAGGCCTGCTGCGGGTCGGCCTTAATTCGGGCGGCAACTCGGAACTGGATTTCGCGGGGCTCGTCTTGTCGCTGTCGGGTGCGGCGGATGCTGTGCCGGCCTTGTACGCGGGGCCGAGTCAGTCGAGCGCCAAGAAGCGCAAACTCCTACAGCTCATCGGGTAGCCATGGCACTCAAGAAAAACACCGCCGGCCAAAAGCTAACCGTCGTTGCCATCGACAGCGACGGCAACGAGCTGACGGGCGATGCCGCCAACATCACCGCTAAGGTGCGTGGGGACTACGGCACGCCCGCTGCGCTCGCCGACACGAACCCTACTGAGGTGGAATCGGGCATCTATGAGTTCGACCTGACAGCGGCGGAGACCAACTTCGACCACGTACAGTTCATCGTTGTGAGCAGCACGAGCGGGGTGAGTGTGCGGCCGAATTCGGGGGAGAATGGGGAGACGGTTGAGCCCTCGACCGTGGCCCCGAGTGGTTTCTACGAAGACGTGCCTTCGCTCCGCGGATTCGTAACGTCGCTCGATAAGCGACGCATCCTCGCCACGTTTTATGGCTACGCGCGCGATGAGCGATTAGCGGTCGGTCCGATCGGCGACAGCACGGTTAAGTGGGGCAGCCACTTCAACGGCGGCTTTGGTCACGCGAAGGGCCTCGCGTACGCTGCCGCTGACCGATACGGCCTCTATGCCACAGGCGTCCTACCGATGCAGATCGCTTCGGGCTCGTGGAATTACTCTGATTGGGAGGACATCTTCGAGGACCGCGGGCTTATTCCGGGCGGGGCGTTTACGCGGTACGCCGACGACACAGGCCGCTTCACAAACGAAAGCGCACCAGCGGCGCTCCACGCTTACGCGGTCGCTCCACGCCAAGGCGACCCGAGCGCCTTCCCAGGCGGTGGCATGCCGTGGGGTTACTTGTACTGCAACGACTCGCACACCGTAAACGCAGTCAACCTGAACCGCGGCCCCCACTGGTGGAAGCCGGGCGACTTAACCCGGCCTGGGCTGCTCAACATCGACGCCAATCTCCGTTATCACCTGCGGTACGGCACCTTCGCCACTGGCTCGGGCTCGTTCTCCGTACAGTGCTTGGACTGGGAGCCTTCGATCATCAACAACGAGGGTGTGAGCCACGCCTTCAGTCCGACCATCAATCCAGTTACTGGCGTCGAAGGCCTTGCCGACCTCACCCTCGACATCCCCGCGGGGGCACGCGGAGCCAACGGCATCACCATTCGGCCAGTGCAGCTCAACGATGCCGACGGTGACGGCGCACGCGTCAACCTTGAAGGCCCATTCTTCGGCCTGTGGCAAACGTTGGAGAACGTTGACCAAGCGACAGGCGTTGCGGTCAATATCGCCGGCCACTTCGGCGGCCAGACAGCGCGTCACGCAGCGGATTACTACCTGGGCACCGACGGCAGTGCGGCCGCAGGATTCAATGTCCGGCAAGCCCAGCAGGAGTTCTGGCGATTCTGCCTTGCCACTCAGCGGGCAAGCATTGCCGACGCGAAGTTGATGATTCCAATCTACTTCGCCACCAATGACATCGCGGGCGTGAGCACGGAAGACTCGCTCGGCCCGAACCCATCGCCGTCAAACACGAAAGAGGGCTACGCCGACAACCACAAGGCGATTGTCGATCGCATCCGGGGCGATCTGGCAGCGATCGGGGCCACGCTCTCTAACGTGCTTTTTGTGCTCGGTCCGTACCACACGCACCCGCAGCGCGACGCCGCCCAGCGCAACGAGTGGGCCAACGAACTGGAGTTGGCCTTCGCCGACGACGACCGCGTCGTGGTGTTCCGCGGCGAGAGTCTGATGACCGAGGCCGAGATCAACACCGGTGGCGGCTACGACGCTGCTGGCCAATCCCACCTGACCGCCGAAGCGTACAAGGCATTCGCCCGAGCGACGCTCATCGCCGGCGAGCAGGTTGGCTCTGACGCCACGGCAGCCCAGTTCACCGCTCTGGACGCCAAGACGACCAGCGTGCAGGCCACGCTTGGTGATCTCACGGAAGACAGCGGCGGCACTCAGCGGCTTACGGCGGCGGCTCTGGCGGAAGCTCCTGCAGGGGGCGGCAGCTCTACGACCTACTTCACACGCTTCGGGACCAGCAGCAACGCACGCACCGCCGAGCTGCTAGGCGTCACGCATCCGGCCACGGTCTACGCCACTATCGCCGACAGCGTTGGCGACTACTACGACTTCTCGGCCGAGACCTTCACCACACCTGGCAGCGGCGCCCTGAGCGACTTGGCCCTGACGGTTGCGAGCATCGGCGAGGCGCAGCCCCCAGCCCTTGGGATCGAGTCCTACGCAGCGTTCGCCCTGCCTGCTGGCGACTACACGGTGATTTGGCGAGACGGTCAGTCGGCTAGCGATACCATCCTGGCAACGATGCCGTTCTATGCGGATGGGTCGCGCGTGTGGGAGTCGCGGGCGGATGCGGAGTGCTCGGCGGTGAATACGACGCTGGCGGATGGGGGTGAGGTGCGGGAGGCGATTGATGGTTTGCAGCCAACATCCGAGACCCGCGACCTAAAGCGAGCGGCGACCGTGGTTCGCTTCCCCAAGAAGGGCTGGCCCAAGCTGCGTGGTATCGAGACGGTCTACATCGCACCTGGAGACGACGACCTGCGTGTATCCCTCATGCTCACGGGCACACGGCTGATCAGCGAGGAAGACGCTGATGCGGTTGTGCCAGACACGATGACCGACCCGCAGGTCGAGGGAGACAGCGACATCGCCGCGACGAAGCTTGGCACAGCGTCACGCTGGGTGAGCGTGTCGCTTGCGTGTGCTGAGACAGCGACGCCTGGCGACAAGGCCATCGTCACCGTGGACGTGACTAACAGCAACGGTGCAGGGCCGATTGCGTTCTCGTTTGAGGTGTTGGTGGTGGACCCGGCAGAGGGGTAGGAGACAAAGAGGACCGCAAGGTCGTCTATGGGGGTATGGTGGACCTACGGGTCCTCTATTGGCCCCCCGCCCGGGGTGGGCGAAGCCCGCGATCGAATGGATTTTCTGTGCGAGCAGGGCCGCAAAGTGCTTTGTTGTAATCACTTATGGCAAGGGGCCGCGAAAACGGGCGTCGGTGGGTCTCAGTCGGCGAGCTCCAAGACCTGCTGGGGCTCTCAAGGACTGCGGTCCAGAACGTTCGTGCGGCCCTCGGGAACTCCCACGAGAAGCAGGATGGCCGGCGAGTCCTGGTCTACGCACCGGACTGGCTGCGGGACTGGGCGCAACACACAGCGGGCCTGCCACCGGGGCGAACGGGCCAGCTCACCGAAGACGACGTGCTGCTTGCGGGAGCGTCCCAAGACCTCAAGGACGAGTTCCTCCGTGAGCGGATTCGGGAGCGACGACTCATCAACCGCGAACGATCGATGGAGCTCGCCCACCTTGAAGAGTCCCACATACCAACGGAGCGCGTGAGCCAGTTCGCCATGGGGCTGGCGGAGGTTGCGCGAAAGCGATGCGAGGACGAGCAGGGGCGGTTTGAGAACAAGTTCGGGCGTGACGCGGCCAAGATGGTCGCCCAGATGTTCGAGGACTTCGCGGACGCCGCGTTGAAACGGTTTGAGAACGAGTTCGGAGACACTGACGAGTGCGACAGCGACTCTGCTGCCTGAACAGCGCGCCTACTGGCGCCAGCCGATGCGCCGCATCACGCGACGGTTTGCGGCGACGGCGCGGGGGCGTCGACTGCGGAGCCGGCTGGAGTTCGCCGAACGCTGCATCGTTCTGCCGAATGAAGGCCCGTTAAAGAACCAGAACTGGCGGCCACACTTTCAGCCATACACGGCCGCGGTCCTCAGCCTCATGGACCGACTGGCCTACCGGAAGTACCGGTTCACGGGCTGCGTTCAGAGCGGCAAGAGCTTCGTCGGTGTCATCTGCGTCCTGTGGCACCTGTTTGAGCGTGGGGAGAACGTTGGCTATGCCGTACCCGACCTGGACCAGTCGGCCCGCGACAAGTGGCACCAAGAGTTCCTGCCGGTCATCCTGGCCAGCCCCGAGCTGCGCAAGCACCTGCCTGAGTCGGGCGAGGGATCACAGGGCGGAACCCCAAGCCTCATCAAGTTTAAGAACGGCGCGTCACTTCGGTTTATCAGTGGCACGGGCAAGGACCACCACCGGTCAAACTTCACGGTCGACGTCGTCTTCAAGACGGAAGTCGACCGCTACGACACCGCGGGTGATGTCTCGCGCGAGACTAGCCCACCCGAGCAGATCGAGAACCGCATTGAAGCGGCCGGCGACAGCGGGTTCAGCTACGAGGAGTGCACCGTCACCGAGGAGTCGGGCCGCATCTGGACCGAGCTGGTGGCGTCGACGAATCACCGGCTGTGCGTTGAGTGCGTGCACTGCGGGGCGGTTGTTTGCCCCGGCCGCGAAGACCTGCATGGTGTCGAAGATGCGTCGGACGTTGACGACGCAGGCACACGCGGTGAGTTCCGCTGCTCAGCGTGCCAGAAGCCATGGACCGAGGGCGACCGCGTGAAGATGCTTCAGAACCTGATACCCGTAGGCGAAGGGCAAACCGCGACCATCGGCGGCGATGGCGCGGCATTGGTTGAGGGTGAGCTCAAGCCGACTGATCGCCTCGGGGTGAGCTGGAACGAGTTCCACAACGCGTTCCACACGACCAGCAAAATCGCCCGCGACGAGTTCAATGCGCTGTTCAGTCTTCAGTCGGAGGAAATGGACCTCAAGCGCCGCCAGCACGCCTGGACGCTGCCAAGCGAGCCCGAGACGTTCGCGGTTACGGCCATCACCGTCAGAGACATCCTGGAGCGAGGCTCGCCAAAGGTGGGCGCCGAAGACTGGCGGCACGCCATCCGCCTGGGCTATGCGCCGCCCGATCTGCTCGGGATCACAGCCGGCGTTGACGTTGGCAAGCGGTGGCTGCACTTCGTGGTTCGCGCGTTCTATAAGACGCTGGCGGGCGTCAACCATCGGATCATCGATCTTGGCGAGTGGCCCGTGCGGACCGACGAGATTGGCATCAAGCGGGCGATGCCCGAGGCGATCGAGAAGCTGTCGGACCGGTTCAACCACGGCTACGCGGTGTGGGGCGACACCAAGGCGCCGCGGCAGCCGGTGAAGCTCCGCGGCATTGACGGTGGCTGGCAGGGTTCGGAGATCGGGAAGCGGCAGGAAGACTTGGTGTGGCTCGCACTGCTGGGCTTGGTGCACCGAGACCCCGGCGGCGAAGGCTGGCTCATGACCCTGGGGCGTGGTCAGTCGGAGCCCGTCGGCCGTGGCGGCTACAGCCAGCCGAAGAAAAAGAGTCCCCCAAGCGACCCGAATGGTGTCATCTGGATTGGCGAGCAGGCTCACATCCGCAAGAGCGAGAAGCACAACGCGAAGTTCCGTGCGGCCGGCTCGACCAACCCGGCGTGCTACGCCCTGTTCAACACCGACCACCACAAAGAGGTGCTGCGGACCGGCTACGGTGACACGCCCATCGGCGAAGACGGCGCCGCCTGCAGCTTCAATGCCTCGACGAAGGACGAGCGACGACTGCAGCGGGAGTACGGCAAGCAGGTCATCGCCGAAACCCGACGGAGCAAGCCCGTGAAGGGCCGGGGCCGGGTTGTTGTGTTTGAGAACGACAGCGACCGCCCCAACCACTACGGCGACGCGGACGTTATCGCGTTGCTGATGGGTGGCGTGCTTGAGCTGCCCGTGAATGTGCTGCCGCGAGACGGCGACTCACCGACGACGCAGCCCGCCCAGCGTACGCCAATCAGAACGCCAAGCGGCCAAGCGTTCTTGGCGACGCAGCGATAACCCAACGGAGTTAATTGATGCCAAAGACACAAGCAGCACGAAGCACCAAGGCCGTGAACGCGATCCCGTCGGTGCTTCTACAGCTGCATCGCCCCGACCCAGGCAACTGCCCGTCAAGCGTCGAAACACGGCTCACGCGCCGCCAGGGCGCGGCCTTGAAGGCCCTTTACGGCGGTCTCTACATGAATGCCGAGTGCGAGGTCTACAACTCCAAGGGCAAGCAGCCGGTCGGCGACTTCGCCAACACGGTGAGATGGCTGTTGGACCGCGTAGCCGACGAGTACGAGAAGTGCGAGGGGCACGAGCTTGAGTCGTTGTTCAACCATCGTGGCGAGCTGACTTGAGCTGTCGACGCTGTCGAGCCTGTCGACGCTGTCGGCACTGTCGAGCAGCCGTCTAGACGCCTGTCGCCGCTACTCTTGTTGCATGGCGACCACGCGAATCGCTCTCAATGGAACGCTCTCGGCCGAGCAGCTGCAGCACATGATGGCTGCAAACGCCGCTTATCGCACCAACTGCGATCGGGTGATGGCCGAGAACTTCATTGATGCCGCCGAAGCCCTGCTGGTTGTGCCTCTTGAGGAGGTCGACCATTCCGGCGAGCGGGCCCGCGTGAAGGTCTCCGCCATTGAGGAGCGGCTCGCCAAAGCCGTGTCGTGGCTGGAGTCCGAGCGGGCTTGCACCGCGACGCCACGCCACTTTGTTCCCGCACGCGACTGGCGCGACAGTTGATCGCAACCACCGCCAAATCGACCAGCCCTGGCCGCTCCCTGCGTCAATCGCACGGTGAGCAGGCGGACTACCGCGCGAGCAAGCGCGAGACGAAGCTCCGACCTCGCCCGCGCGGTATCCACTCGCAGGGCTCCAGCGGCGACTGGCACTTCCGCAGCGACAACGACTACCTGTGGGTGGGCGAGCTTGGCCGCGAGTACGACCGGAATACGGCGATCGGCTCTCGCTGCCTTGACGTGCTGGTCAAGAACGTTCTCCAACGTGGCTTTGACTATCAGCCCAATACGGGCGAAGAGGCATTCGATTCCGAGGCGAAGCAGTACATCGACGAGCTGCTAGTTGATAAGCAGCGGATCGACGCCCAGGGCGAGCACACGTTCCACCAGCTGAGCCGGCTAGCGTTGCGGGATCACTTCGCAGCTGGCGACGTGTTTGGTGTCTTTCACGCTGACGGCCCGCTTGAGGTCCGCGAGGCTCACCTGTGCCGTCAGCCAAGGCGTAGGGGGGAGAAGCACCGGAACAACGTGCTGGGTGTGGAGATGGGGCCGCGCCGAAAGCGGCTTGGCTACTGGTTCACGAAGCAGCCGATCAACCCGTGGACGCACGTCCTGCACCGCGACTTGGAATTCGTACCGGCGTTGAGCGAAGACTCCGACTGGAAGACCCCCAACGTCCTGCATGTTCGCGACCCAAAGCGGGTATCGCAGACCCGCGGGGTGTCGGTGTTTGCGCCAATCTTCGACTACCTAGGCATGTTCGAGGATCAGAACTTCCAGCAGCTGGTAAAGCAGCAGCTGGCCAACATGTTCCTGATCCGTCGGCAGCGGACGGAGGCGTTTGACCCGTCCAACCTCGGGCGTCGGCTTCAGAGCGGCGTTGACTCGGAAGACCAGCCTGCCGGCGTAGACCGGCTACTTGAGGAGCTCTACCCCGGCGCTGAGCTACAGGGCTTCCCTGGCGAAGAGATTGACCTGCTGTCGGCGAACATCCCGGCGAACGAGTGGTTCAACCACATGCGGCTGGTGCTCCGAATCATCGGCATCACGCTCGGCGTGCCTTACGTCCTGCTGATGCTCGACACGGCCGACACGAACTTCCACGGCTACCGCGGTGCGGTGGTTGAAGCCCGTGAGGCGTTCCGCGACTTCCAGGGCTGGTTCGCCAGCTCGTGGCACACGCCGGTGGTTGAGCACTATCTGCACCGCTGGGCGGATCAAGACCCGTCCGTCGCCAGGCTCCGCGACAAGACGCTGCGGGAGGCCAAGCGACGCCGGCCGAAGGCGGATCGGTTCAACTTCCTGCGTCACAGCTGGACGCTGCCAGGCTGGGCGAGTGTCGACGAGCTGAAGGACGCCCAGGCCAACACGGCCGGGCTTGCTACCAGCACGCGTGACCGCGACACGATCGCCCGCCAGTACGACATGACCGGCGAGCAGATGGCCCGCCGCGTGGTCGATGGCAACCAGCGGCTGTGGATGCTTGCGGTGGATCGTGCGAAGGGCGACTTGAAGAAGATTGGCCAAGCCGAAGCGCCGCTTGAGGTGATCGAGCGATGGGCTAGCCGCTACGCCCCGATGCCAATCGGCGATCGCGTTCAGTTGACCATGAGTTTGGCAGATCAGCCTGCAGCTGTCGTGACCGAGGAGGCTGGCGATGCCTGAGAGCCCCAAGCCTGAGCTCCTGCAGCAAGCTGTGTCGCGCTTTGCCGGCGACGCGATGGCCGTTGAGCCGGGCGAGCTGGCGAAGCACATGGAGCGTGCGGCTCGCCTAGGTTTCGCGTTCGATGGCCCCGACGAACTGCGGGTGCAGGTTGTTGATGGCGTCGCGGTGTTCTACGTCGACGGCCTCATGGTGCCCGAAGCGGAGTGGCCCGGCGAGATTGGCACACGAGCGTTGGCGGCAGCGATTCGCGAGCACGCGGCGTTGCCTGACGTGGTTGCTGGAGTCTTGGCCCTAAACACGCCTGGCGGCACGGTCGCGGGCATGACGGACCTGTTGGCGGCCGAGCGGGAGTTCGCGGAAGCCAAGCCCCTGGCGGCCCACGCCGTTGGCTGGTGCTGTAGCGCTGGCTACTGGGCGGCTATGCCGGCCAAGGCGCTGCACGCGTCCCCTGGCGCCACGCTTGGCTCGATTGGAGTAATGCGTCAGCTGCTGGACAACACGAAGCTGCTGGAACAGATCGGCGTCCGCTACGAGACCATCGCCACCGGTGACTTGAAAGCCATCGGCTACCCCGGCGTGGCGATTACCGAGCAGCATCTGGCCTACGCCCGCGAGCAAGTTGAGTTCACCTACGCCGCCTTCAAAGGTGACGTGCAAGGTCGCCGACAGCTGGCGGCCGCCCAACTCGCCGAGGTCACCACTGGCGGCACGTGGTACGCCGAGCAGGCAATCGCCTCCCGCCTCCACGACGGCATTCAGAGTCTTGAGTCCACCATCGCCGGCGCGAAGCCGGCGTCCTCACCTGTTAGGAGTTCTACGATGGCCGAAAGCGCCAAGACCGAACCGGCCGCGCCGCAAGCGGCCACGCTCAAGCAGCTCAAAGAGAAGTTCCCGACCTCGACCGCTGAGTGGCGGGAAGAGCAGATCGAGGCGGCGGCGACGCTGACCGATGCCGCGATCGACTTCGCCAACGCCCAAGCCGAGCGGGCCGCAGCCGCCGAGAAGGCCGCTGGCGACGCCAAGGCCGAAGCCGAGAAGGCTGCCGCCAGGCAGTCAGCCAAGACCGAGCCGAAGGCCAGCACCCGTGGTGTTGTCGTGAGTGACAGCGACCCGGTGGCCGAAGCCGACCCCATGCCGACGGACTACCGGGCGATGGCAGAGGAATACATGGCCAAGCACAAGTGCCGCTGGTCGGAGGCGTGCCTTGCAGTCAAGCGGAAGCACTCCGATTCTCGGGCGTCCTTCGGCGCCCCGCCCACGTCCTACATGGACAAGTACAAGGACTGAACGCCAGAGGCGCTCGGCAGACACGTTCAACCAGCAAACGAGGAATAGATCATGCTTGTCGGTCACAACCCTAAACCGTCGTTCACCGTTAAGAGCGGTGCAGCCTTGGCACCTGGCCTTCGCGTCAAGTGGCACACGACTGCTGGCCAGGTTGTCCTAGCCGGCAACGAGGCATGCATCGGCGTAACCGCCGGCCGGGCCACAGCCGCCGGGCAGCCGATCGAGATTCTCGACATCAAGTCCTGTGGCACGCTGCCATTCACCGCTGCCGGTGCAATTGCCGCTGGAGCCGGCTTTACGTCGGCCGCCAACGGGAAGGTCGCCAGCGGCGCAGCCGGCAACGAAGACTACGGGGTCGCGCTCACCGCCGCCACTGGCGACGGCGCGCAGTTTGAGGGCACCAGCGGCCTGTAACCACCGGCCAATCATCGCCTACGCCCAGCGGGCCTCTTAGGCGTCTTAACCACGGAGAAGCAAGATGCCTACGACGCAACCTTCAACAACTGAGTTTGACAAGAGGGAAGACCTCGGTCTGATGTACGCCGAGTTCGACCTCGCCATGAACCGCCTGGGCTTCATCGGCTCTCGGCTGCTTCCGGTCATCTCTCGCGCGGACCAAAGCGGCAAGTTCCCGCGGGTGCCGATTGAGCAGCTGCTGCAAAACCTGGACGCCAGCCGCGCCCCCGGTTCGCCCTACAAGCGATCGACGCGGGAGTGGTCGAACGACGACTACGCGACCGAAGAGTATGGCCTCGAGGCCCCGCTCGATGATCGCACGCTCAAGCGCTACGACGACGTCATCGACGCTGAGCTCATGGAAGGCGAAGTTCTTGAGAACGCCCTGCTTCAGATTTACGAGAAGCAGGTCGCCGACCTCTTGTTCAACGCCACGACGTTTGCGGGCCGCACTTCAGCGATTACCAACGAATGGGACGACCAGGCGAACGCCGACCCAATTGGTGACGTCAACACCGCCATCAATGCCATCCGATTGGCGTCGGGCGTGAAGCCAAACGCCGTCGTGATGAATGACCAGGTGTTCCGCAATGTCATTCGCTGCGATCAGGTCACGAACCTTGTCAAGTACCAAGGGTTCATGGACGCTCGCCCAGGCCAAATCTCAAAGGCGGCTCTGGCGGCGGTCCTGAACGTGGACGAGGTGATCGTCTCTGAGGGCATCTACAACACGAAGAGCCCCGGCGAGACCGCCGTCAACGCGGACATCTGGGACGATGAGTATGTGTTGGTGGCCCGCGTGGCGACGTCCAGCAACATGATGGAGCGGTGCATCGGCCGCACCTTCATGTGGGGCGAGGAGGGTGCGACCGCTGGCGGCGACATGGCCGTTATCGCGGAGACGTACTACGAGGATTCGCGTCGCGGCAACACCATTCGCCGTCGCACCGACTGGGGCCTGAAGATGCTTCAGCCGGAGTGCGGCTACCTGCTGAGCAACGCAACGACCTAGGCCTAATGCCCAGCTATCTCGACAACTTGATGGCCCGCCGTGGCGCACCAACGCTGCGGCGGGCTATGGGCACCCCCAACGCCATCACGCTCCGCCCCCCCGGCGGTGAGCCGTTGGTGTGTGATGCGATTGTGGGTCAACTGACCAGCGTGCCGGTCGACGACGCCGGCGAGGAGGCAATTGAAACCGTCGTTGTGCACGTTGAGTCAACGCTGCTGAAGAACTTTCGCCTGCCACTTACCAGCCAGACCGCGGTTTCGGTTGCGAAGTACGGCGACCGTGAGTTCACCGTTGATGAGCAGCAAAGCCGCTACGGCGGAGCTCTGGCAACGATCGGGCTGGAGCGACAGCCCCTGCGAGAGTTCCAGCAAGGCCGACAGTCGGGAACCCAGTAGCCGTGGCAACGCTCTTCAACCTTGAGAACGCTGGCTGTGAGGTGCGAACCGCTCACGACCTGGCCGACCTGATTGCCGGGCTCTCAGAGTTTCAGGAGCTGGCGGAAGCAACGGACACCGAAGAGGCCCGCGAGTCGCTCAAGATCGGTCCCGAGGAAGATGCCTTGAAGGATGGCGAGATCAGTGGCGCCCGACTGGCCCAGCGACACTTGTGGTCTTGGATCATGCCCCCAGACGACAGCCTTACAGTCGGAGACGGCGAGACCAACACGTCGCCAGAGATGGTTGGCGGCGAGTTCCACTTTGTCTTGCGCCGGCCGCTCAGGCCCGCGGAGGATTACAACGACGCGTTCGTTTGGTTCTGGGACATCACGTCGCGATTGCTGGAGTCGCTGAAAGCCGCCACTAGGGGCGTCGGTTCGCTACGGCTTGGGCAGGCCGTTCGCACCGCGCCGCCTCATTACCCACTGCGCAAGCAGGGTGTCGCGCAGAACGACTTCCTCACGGTTGAGTTCTCCATTCCGTGGGGGGATGCGTAATGGCCGGCATCTATCAGATCACGATCGAGCGAGAAGGCCATCAGGCTGCACCCGCCTCGCAGAAGCGCGTGGCCCTGAAGCGATCGTTCGCGTTCATCGCGGCGCTGCACCACCGCCTTTACAAGATGCTGAAGTTTCGCCGCTCCGCACTGCGGCGGTATGGGCTGAAGCCGCGAAGCGGCGAGCCAGGCAGCGGTCGGCGTTGGGAGGGGAGCTACGCGCAGGCCAAGGTGGAGGGTCGCCGGCTGTTCGCGTTCAGCGACGAGCCCTTGCCCATCGGTGAGAACAAGCCATTCGTCTGGGCGGGCCGGACCCGCTCGGCGGTGGCTGCTGGTCGGCGTACCGAGGCAGCGGCAACCAGTGCCGGGCGAGGCCACGGGACTGCCGTCCTGAACGCACGCCAGCTCAACCGGGCCGGGCGATCCAAGCGGATCGACCTGATTGACGAGATGAAGCGCGTGACAGAAGAGGAGCGGGCCGCGCAGGAAGTGGCGGGCATGAAGCACTACGAAAAGAGCCTGCAGTCGATGTCGGCTCGCAGCACTTATACCGCGAAAGGGTAAGTCATGGGCGAGTACGCCAATCACAGCGTCGTGATTCACACGGTCGATACCGGCAGCGCCGTCGCGCTTGGTGGCATCGGAAGCACGTCCGCCAACCCGAACAACCAAACGGTCAGCGACCAAGGCGGCCAGCTACACGACACCCTGCGTGCGCTCGCGAAGCAGGAACCAACGCAGGAGTTCTCAACGACCAGCGTGGCCACGGCCTTGGCGGCCGTGTCGCCGGACGGCGTGTGCATCAACAGTGATGGCACCCACCCGGGCGTCGGCGTCTTCTTTGAGCAGAAGCAGCAGTGCGGCGGAGCTGTGGTCGGAGCGTCCGATCACGCCCAGTTTCTCTACGACATGGGGCTACTGACCCCGCAGACCCTGTCGGCGTCGGGTCGTGACGCCGATGTCACGCTGTCGATGATGGTCGACGCCCTGACGGACGGGACAAATGAGCCCGTGCAACGCGACTGGGCGGCCACACTGCCCACGGGCGTGGACACTAGCCAGTTCGTGCTGGGCGCCGCCAAGTGCCGCAACCTGCTGCTGACGGACATCCGGTCGCTCAACATTGACTTCGGGATTGAGAAGACCGAGAAGCGCCCGCAGCTTGGCGGTGTTTGGCCGGAAACGGTTGGTGTGCTGAAGGCCCGGCCGTCGGCGACGCTCACGGCGAAAGAGATCAAGTATCTTCGCGACACCACGACTTCCGACGATGCCAGCCGCTACCCAATGAACGGCGACGTTGCCGAGCACGCCGACACGATCTTCTACTTCAAGAAGCGGAAGAACCGCGCCGCGTTTGAGGACGACGCCGAAACCGTTCACTTCTCGATCACGATGGCCGGGCTTCTCGTGCCCGAAAACCTGTTCAACGCGTCTGGCACTGCCACCGGCGATTCCTCCTGGAAGATCGAGACGGTTAACGACGGCACAAACAATCCGCTGATCGTGACCACGGATATTGCCTACAACCCCGCCCCGTAGGTGCACCATGAAGCTAGATAAGCAAGCGCGAGCGCGTCGAGCTCTCGCAAGCCAGGGCTACGCCCAGGTGATCGCGGCAAGCCTGAGCGACGATCAGGTGGCCGAACTCACCGACTGCTGCAGCGAGTCGGGCCAAGTTGCTGCCGACGCCCCCGATCGCGTCAGGGCGGTCGTCGCCGCGTTCTACAGCGGCAACAAGGCCACCAGTGACGACACCGACACCATCGAAACTAACGAACCCACGAACGCTTGATGTTCCTGTACTTCGTCGAAGGCCACGAGTCGATCAGCCTGGAGCAAGCCCGCTCGCTGGGCCTAGGGCACGCATTTGATGAAACGCCGAAGTGCCGTGCAGTGCGTGGCGGCCCCGACGGCAAGAACGGGTGCATTGCCGCCGCCGACCAGCGGCTGAAGACCGCAGAAGGCAAGCCACTGTCGGTGCGGTACGCGCCCGACGAGCAGGCCTGGTCGGGCGAAACGCCGATCTCGGGCGTGCGTGTCGGCTACTACCACGGGCACCCGCCCACGCCCGATTCGCTGGCCCGCGCCGAGCAACTGCCGGGCTACGTCGTGCCGACGTGTGACGGCCAAGAGTGGCGGTTCCCAAGCGTTCGGCAGGTGGACGAGGAGGGCCAGCCTCAGTGCCTGCTGCCCTCGACCTACAGGCAGCTTCCCAGCCGCAAGCTGGTCCCCGACAAGCCGCTTGAGCGCTGCCGGTGGCTGTGGGACGCGACTGAGGAAGCTTGGCAGGCGCTGGTGGCCGATGCCGACTTGCCTGAAGAGCACTTTGTCGAGCTCGCGGGGAAGTTGCTCTCGGCGAACTACTACGCCACCGACGTGGAGCTCGCGACGCTTGGCGCGTTCGGCCAGACGTTCTGGGGCGAGGTGAACAACATCGTGTCGCTGTGCGTCGGTGCGGAGTCGTTCTTTCGGTGGAAGGAGGCCCAGGAGACGCCGGGAAAGTCGCTGTCGGCGGAGACTGGCTCCAGTGCGTCCGATTCCTCCGCGGCCTAGCCCCCGGCTACCGTCCGCACCGTGGCGAGTTGATGGCCCTGCAGTTGGGTTGGTGAGTGCATGAAGGTCCGCTACAGCGTCGACGCCGCCTCCGCCATCAAGGCGGAAAGAGACCTGCAGGCCGCCCAAGAGCGGACCCGCAAGGGCGCTGACGACCAGGCCAAGGCGTTCGGCCGGGCTGATGCCGAGTCCCGCCGCTTCCTGCGGGCCGCGGAGACCTCACAGCAGAAGTACAACCGGCAGCTGTCGCAGACCAATGAACTGGTTCAGCGCGGCGTTATCACGCAGCGACAGGCGTCGCAGGCGGCCCAGCGTTTCCGCCAGCAGTTCGAGAAGGCAGACCCAGCGATCAAGGCGGCCCGGGCCGAGCAAGGCAAGCTGCTTGAGCAGGGGCGCCGAATCGCCCGCGAGCTGGAGACCCCGACCGAGCGCTACAAGCGTGAGGTGCTGGCGCTTGGGAAGGTCTACCGACAGGGGGCGATTGACCAGAAGACGCTTGCCCGTGGCATGCAGCAGCTCAAGGGCGAGCTGCGCGACGCAACCGGCGAGACCGCGGCGTTCAAGAAGAAGCAGCAGGAGGCCGCTGAAGCGCTCAAGCAAGCGGAGGTCGAGCAGCGTCGGTTGTTGGAGGCCGGCAAGCGTATCGCCCGCGAACTCGAAACGCCAACCGAGCGGTACAAGCGAAGCGTTCTGGAACTGAACCAGACGTACCGCAAAGGGGCGATTGATCAGCGAACGTTCGTTCGCGGTGTCGCCAAGCTGAAGACCGAGCTCAAGAGCGCCACGGGTGAGACCGCCCGGCTTGAGCGTGAGCAGAAGGACGCCGCGAAGGCCGCCGAAGAGCTGAAGCGAAAAGCCGCGGCGATCGTTCGTGACAATGAAACGCCGCTGGAACGCTTTCGCCGGCAGTACCGCGACCTGAACCGGCTGTACCGGCAGGGGGCGATCTCGCTAGATCAGAAGCGGCGGGCGGCGACTCGGCTGCGGGGGGAGCTGGAAGGCGCTGGGGCAGCGGGGAAGCGGGCGTTCGGGCCGGCTGCATTGCAGAGTGTCCTTGCCCTTGGTGCGGGGTACGTATCTGCAAACCAAGCGCTGCAGCTTGGTGTAGACCTTCTCAGGGAGCAGGCGAGGCTGCGAGAAGAGGCCGCGCGGCGAGCACGAGATGCACGCCGTGGCTTCGCCGAACTAAGCCAGCTCGCAGCAACTGCAGCCACGACGCCGGATGGCCGACGGCAGGCTCAGCTCGACTTTGAGCAGGAGGCCAAGAGCTTTCGGGCGGCTGGCGCGTCCGAGTCGCTTGACGAGGCCGCCCGTGAGGTGTTCAAGCTTGCGTCAGCTTCGTTAAGCAGAAGCGACCGAAGCTTTGCCAGGGACATTCAGGCTGCGGGTGCTGTCAATCAGGTCGGCGACGCAGCTAAGGCCTTTGCCTCGCTCCAGACGCGGCTTGGGCCATCAGCGCCAGGCAGCTTCGAAGACTTTCTCGACCAGATCATTCAGTCCAGTTCGATTGCTCCGTCGCTTGCGCCGGAAATCCCACTTGCTGCTTCCCGAGCCGGCGGTTCTGCCGGTGCGCTTGGCTTGCGATCGGAGTTCTTGCTTGCATCCACAGCCATCCTTGCCAAGGGAGCGGGCAGCGCCTCAGAGGGTGGTACGCAACTCGCGGCGTTCTTGAAGGGACTGGAAAAAGACGGCCTGAGTGCCGACCCCTCGCTTGCCGGCCTGTCGGGCGTTGAACTGGTGCGAGAGATTGGTGGCAGAAACCTGAACCGGGGCCAGCTTGCGGAGCTAGTCGGCGACCGGCAGGAGGCAATTGAGGGTCTGCGCACGCTAATCAAGAACGTTGATGAGCTGGAAGCGCAGGCCAACCAAATAAGGCAGGCGGACGTTGAGAACCTAGCTCGCCAGACGGCTGGGCTCGCAACGGTGTCAGATCAACAAAGAGCGGCGTTCTTCGCGGACCGCGCCCAGGGGACCAAGGAGGTAGCGGAGCTGGACTCAGGTCGCCTCACGAACCTAATGAATAGCGTGCTGGACGAACGCGCGGCCAACCGTGCAGCTGGCAACGAGTCTGTTTGGGGTGACCTCCTGGGTGACTTCGTTGCCAGGGGTGCAGAGTTCATCAACACACGCGAGGGTGTGTTGCGCCGTGCCCTCAGAGAAAGCGAATCTGGTCGCCAGCCTCTGCCAGAGGACCTGATGGCGGAGATTCGCGACGCGTTGCGGCTGCAGACGCCAGTTCTGGAGGGCATTCAGCGCAACACCGAGAGCGCTGCCGCTCAGCCTACTGGCCCAGCGGAGTAGCCATGCCCCTCTCCATCTTCCGTATCGCCCAGCTCACGAACGCGGCCACCGGTGCGGTGGACGCCCAGAAGTCCTACGACTTCGCCGACATGATCGGGACGATTGCGACCGTAAGCAAGACCTCGGATGTAATCGTCCGCCGGGGGGTGGACGGCATCGGACTTCGTGACACAGGCAATCGAGCGGAGCCGTTTTCACTGGTAACCGTGAGCCACCACGCATCCCTGGCGGACGCCGACGGTGCCATGGGGTTGCTTAAGGCGCTGCAGCTTTCGGGGCCTGGGGTTCGCATCATCAAGCACGACGTTGACCGATACCCGGTTCACGTGCTCAGCGTCGATTACGACCAAGACCCCGTGTGGATCGGCCGCATCGCCTCTGCCCGCTACCCAACTAGCGGTCCCCTAGTAGAGCTGCGGTCGCGCTGGCGGATGCTCTCGTACACCCAGCCGAGCCCGTAATGCCCGCCGACATCGTCACAGCCCTGGCCGCTGGAGCCGTCGACGCGATGCCGGCGGTGACAGTCGAAACGAACCCCAGCCTGGGCAACAGCGCCGGCTGGACGCCCGTGCCCACCCTGCGATGCGACAGGCTCGCGACGCAGATCAGTGGCGTCGACACCTGCGACCTTTCGTACGAGTTCGGGACCGTCCGTGATATCGGAGAGACATCATTCACCAACCGCACGCCCCTCGACATTCTCGGCCATTTCATTCGGGTCACGGTCGCCACGGCGCCCGGGCTCGTCTGGTACGGCGTCGTGGTATCGGACGCTTCGCCTCGCACCGGCGTTTTCAACGACAACGAGACGCTGCGAGAGAGGGGGTCGCAGCAGAGGCTCAAGGCGATGGGCCTGGAGTATCTGCTGGGCAGGAAGCAGGTCACGACAACGGTAGCGGCGGGGGCGGCGGGCACCGAACGCATCCAGCGAGCGAGGGGGTTTAACACCGGCACGATTGCCCCAACCGATGACCAGAGCCAGCGCGGCAACAAGGCGACGCTCTACGAAAACAACGTTCCAGTCTTTGAGGACGGGTCGATTCTGTCCGAAGAGTGGGACGCCGGCGAGATGCTGACGCACCTGATGGAGCACCAGTCGCCCGTCAAGCTTGTCACCGGCGGTGGGGACCCAACCGAAGAGCCGTCGCCGGTCAAATGGGAGTTCGACCCGGCTTCGATTGCTCGGGTTGAGGGTTACAAGCCAGCAGTCAGGACCGAAGGCCGGTCGGTGCTCGATCTTGTGCAAACGATCGCCAACCCGCGGCGTGGGTACTGCTGGTGGCTCGACTTCGACCCGACCGGCAACGGCGGGCTGGGCTTGATCACGCTCTACGCCGATACCCTGGTCGCCGCCTCGCTGTCACTGCCCGACGGCGGTTCAGTGCCGCAGAACACCCGGCGGCTTTCGCTCGACTTCGACACCGACGACCGGGTGGCCTCGGCGAGTGTGGCGCGTGACCGTGCGGGGCAGTACAGCCAGGTGCGAGTCCGCGGCGCGCGGATGACATCGACTTTCACCGCGGGCGTTCCTGATGGGACTTTGGCCAAGGACTGGACCGACGACGCCGAGACTGCCTACAAGGACCCTGGCGGGGCGGGCGCCGACGAGAATGACGCCGCTCGGCGGAACACCATTTTTGATCGGGTCTATTCAGCCTTCCGCATCCCATCGACCTGGAACCGCAAGTCTGGCGATGGCGATCAGGCGGCGACAAACTGGGCGTTCCCAGAGCTATCGGAGACCGGCAGCGTCCTCGGCGAATTGCCCGTGCAGACCGCTGGGCTGCGGATGCTCCGCACCACACGGCTGCGGAAGGGCACCGACTATGAAGACCCAATTGAGCCAACGAACGACGACCCGGACGAAGCGGGCCCGGAGTTCGAGCCGCCGTTTGCGTTCATCAAGATCGACGACACCCGGTATCAGTACGTTGACCGGCTGAGCAACGCCGGCGACGGCCGCAGCCTCACAAGTTACGGGCTGTACGCCCAACAGCACGCGCCGGGCATCGCCCTGCGAGGTTCGGGCAAACCTTCGCACACCCTGGCCGACAATCACTGGGACGGGGCGGAGGCGTCGAGTGTTACGCCCGAGCTCGACTACGAGGACTTGCGTGCGACGCTCTGCTGCGAGGCCGACAGCTACTGCGAAGGAGTGCACCCACTTTCGCCGGCAACCGACGAAACGCTTGAAGTGTTGACTATCGACGTCGGTGACGCCTACCGGCTCGACTTCCTGCCCGCCAACACGGTGGTTGGCCTGGGGTCGGATGGGACGCCCAAGGTCGCGGCCAGTGGCGTTGCTTTGCGTGACGATCGCGATGCACTCCGCGACGCCGCCCAGCTGGCCTACGACTGGTATCAGCAGCCCCGCGCGACCCTGTCGGTGAGCTGGCGCCGTGTGGCGCGGTGGCAGAGCGCGGGAGGTGTGACTCTTGAGCCGGGCTGCCTGATCACCACGCTGGGCGAGGGGGCGGTACAGCAGGAGACTAACACGGTTGTCGGCCAGATCGCGTACGACTTCTTGGAGGGCACAACCAGCCTGCGAACCCTCTCGGGCGCCGTCAGCATCCCGGAGCTGTTGACGTGAGGAACATCACCCGAGACCTGCGGCGAGACCTCGACGAGCTGCGTGGCGCGGCCTACGGACCCTTGAGGCTGCCGGATGGCGGTGGCGGCACAACCACCGCCGGCCCCACGCACACGCACGGCGCGGCGGTGCTCACAACAACCCTCACCGCGGCAGAGGTGGATTGGGGGGGCGACCCGCAGGTGACGTTCGGCTCGGGCCGCGGTTACCTGATCGACTCCAGCGGTAACCTGATTGGCGCCGGTGCGACGGTCGCTCACTTTCAGACGACCAGCCAGATCAGCACTGACGAGGTGAACAGCCTCAGCGTGACATGGCCCGCCAACCTGACGGCCGATGACATTGCCTTGCTGTGGGTCATCTCGGCGGGCCAAACACCGACGGAGACGCCGACGGGCTGGACCGCACGCCAGACAGCGAGCTTCGCAGGGGTCTCACTGGTGCTCTACACCAAGACCGTCGCCGGGGATGAGTCGGGCAGCATCGTCCTGGCGTTCGGTGACACGGTCGACCGGTCCGCGGTCCTCTCGGTCTACCGGAACGCTGAAACAACCAGCCTCGTCTCCGCGAGCGAGGTGGGGACTTCGAGCCCTGACGAGCAAGCCGACTCCCCAGCGGTTACGACGACGGCTGACAACTCGCTGGTGATACGCGCTTGCGCCGCTCTGGATGACGGCTCGACCGGCGCGGGCTTCACGAACACCAATGGCTCCGAGCGCATCTCTGGTGCCGGGGGCGGGGCGACCACGCCATCGCCTGACTGGCTCATTACGGAGGAGACCCAGAGCACCGCTGGGGACTCCGGCTCCGAAAGCTGGACGCACACGAGCGAGACCGTTCAGGTCGCCATCACAATCGCGCTGGCTCCGCTCGACCAGATCACTTTCTTCAACCGCTATCCCGATGAGATCGACGTGCCAACGGGACGCGCGTTCCTGGGCGAGTACCTCAAAGACGGGGCCAGCTACTACTTCTACCCGGGCTGCAACGACGTCGCAGCTCCACCTGAGCCAACATCATGAGACGCCGACGGTGCTGCGTAAGTGGTGAGTTCGATTTCCTCGGCGCGCCGTTCGGGCTGCAGACCGATCAGACTGAGCTGTTTGACGAGCTCAAGACCGGCGAGCACATCGTCCGTGTGCCGTCGGACCGGCGATTCACGACGGACGCTCCGGCCACCTTCGACCAGTGGAAGATCGACGTCGACCCGATCGACCCCGCCGAGAGCCCGGGGAACAACTTCTACTTCGCGGTAACCGAGATCAGCGGTTCCTTCGCCGCCACCGCTGTGGTCTTCGCCACCCCTTCGGGTGAGGACGCCGGCAGCCAGGTCGGCACTCGATTGACCGCACAGGTCAGCACTTTTGGTGTGACGCACTCGCTGGTCCAGGCGAGCTTTGGCAATCATCCGGTTGCTTCCAACCCCGACTACAAGGAGTACAAGCACAGCGCGGGGTTTGCCACGCAGGCGGAAGTCGACTCGGCGTTTGGGGGAACGGCCGGCGGACTCTCGCACTGGCTGAAAACCGGCGGAGTTATCGAAGACCTCTCCGACAACACGTTCTACCCGTTCACGATCTTTGAGGTTTCGTGCGGGTCAGCGGCGTTCGGCTCGCGAGTCTCAACGTCCACGAACCTGCAAATCTACATCACCGAGCGGTTTAGCTTCTCGGTGACGCCGTCTGTCGGCAGCTGGAGCATCCCGGTCGCCTACCGGTCCGAAGGGAACTGGGATCGCTTCTTCAGCTACAGCGACTTTGTCTACTCGGGCGGCAAGCTGCACGGCTTGCTGGGAGCCGGCGCGGACGGCCTGACGCCGGGGCAGCAGGTTACCTGGGAGCTGGGCAGCGCAGGGCTGACGATGCACACGTCAGGCAAAGACGACTCGGAGATGGACACGTCGCTTCTCTGGAAGCAGCCTCAGCCGATCTACTCCGCCCCCTACTACGCGAGCAAGTCGCAGTTCTCGATTCCCGCCACCGAGACCAGCCCCGGCTTTGTCGCTGCGTCGCCCGATGAGGCGGGAATCCTCCTCCACAACATCAGCATGAAGGCGGAGGACAACGGCCAGGGAATCCGTGTCGTCGTACAGGACTCGATCGCCTTGACGACCTTGGCGGAGCCGGTCTATCGGCGATTCGAGGGCTCTGCTTTTGTGCTGTACGACAACGCGTATCCTTACGCCGACAGCAGCAGCGAGGAGACCGGCGCGGCTTCCTGGAGCAACCGGACCGAAGCCCCAGTCGCCGGCGTAGCCCCAATATCGCCCGGCAGCGAGGCCGGCTACTGCCACAACGAAGCCAAGCCGTGCCGGCTGGCCATCAGCGATGGCGAATACGCAATCGGCGTGAGGATCGCGA
Source organism: Planctomycetota bacterium (assembly GCA_039414355.1). Classification (GTDB taxonomy): domain Bacteria; phylum Planctomycetota; class Planctomycetia; order Pirellulales; family Lacipirellulaceae; genus JBCCQL01. The sequence goes on from JBCDJN010000076.1 coordinate 22,075, forward strand.
ACCTTTCGGCCGACCTCTCGGCGGACCCCGGACCGGTCGACGATCCGTTTGAGACGATCGGCTCGATCGTCAACAACGGCACCTTCCTGGTTCGACCGTGGGAGCGAGGGACAGGCCAGTGGGATCAGGCCACCTTGAATCCCCAGCAGGAGAACGGGCCGTGGGGTGGCTGCGCGGTTTCTTCAGCGACCATCGAGTACGTCATGGGGCCGCTGCAAGACAACCGCGTCATCGGGGTCTCGCTGGGCGTGTCGGTGATCGACGGCGAGAGCGGCGAAGTGGAATCACTGCCGATCGCCTTCGACTCGAAGAACGGCCGGTCGGTCGCCATCTGTGTGCCTGGACAAGCAAGCTTCCAGGTGGAAGAGGACCGCAACCACTACAACTGGCGGCATTGGGATTACTACGAGGGGACGCTGCCGCCGATCACTTTCGTCAACACGGTGGGCGCGCCGATCGTCGAGATCGCGTGGGAAGACAACCCCGACTACGTGCCCGGGTTCAATAACCGCTGCGTCCCCTCAGAACCGATCCCGGCCCACGACTCATCTCTCGTCGTCAACAGCCCGATCACCGCCGACGGGAGCCCACCTTCTTGCTCGCTGACCGTTCGCGAGTACGCCAACTTCGACCCGTCCCCAAACCCGCAAAGGGGTCACCACGCGCGGGACCTGCCGTTTCAGGGCGAGTATTTCTTCCCCGACTTCGCGAACGGCGGCGAGCTGACACTCACTCAGCAATGGCAGTACGAATATGATCAGGTGCGAACTGGCCTGGAGCGGATCAATCGGAGCATGCTCTTTCAGGGCAGCCTCGTTCAGAACAACGTTCGGCTCACCGACTTTGAGCACTGGAGCGACAACCCGAGGCACAACGCCACGCTCGACCTGGGCGGAAGCCTGCAGTGGGCGGCGATTCTGAACTTCCCTCAGAGGCGATACCAAGACTTCTACTACGTGAAGACCGACGGGACCTTGGTTGAGGAGTACGGTCGCGACGGCGTGCGTACCGAAGTCGACCTCCACCTTGGGGCGAAGGGGCCGTACAAGGGCAGCCGCAACTTCCTTGTCGACGGCTTTCGTTACACGTGGGGAGTCAGCCGTGGCAACCCACCGGTCAACTTCAACGACACCGGGGACATCAGCACCAGCTACACGCAGGTCAAGGAGAGCTCGCGAGAGTTGGAAGTGCCCTACGTCCACGCCGCCGAGAATTGGCTTGAGACCCACACCATCCTCGGCTACCCGACCTACGTTCGTGTGGGGCCAAGCAACAAGTACGTGTTGACCGGGGAGGCGGCGGGCCTGGCCCTGCCGAGAGGGGCCATCGGATTCGACAGCGACGGAACGGCAGTCCGTCGCCATCAGGCCGGCACCGGCACACCCGCCTCGGGCCTGCGCTGGGGGCCTAACCACCGCTTCGCCTTTGGATTCACTGCCGCCGGCCTTCAGCACGACTACAACAAGACGGTCGTCTCCGCCAAGCTCATCATCGAGCTTGAAGAGGGCCAAGACCCGACCGGCTGGACCGCTTCCAGCATCTCGGTTAGCAGCAACACGGCTGGCAATCCGGCTGTAACGACAGCCAACCAGTTCACCTACCACGACACCGGGAGCACCTTCACTGCCGGCCCGGTGGCGGCCGCCGTCGACACCGAGAAGCGGAAGCTGTCGTTCGACATCACGGGGCCGATGACATCCTGGTCGGCCAGCCACGTTTCGACTCACGACTTCTCCATCCTGGTCAACACCGCCACCGGCGCCGACGGCGAGCCCGAGCTTGAGTTCCGTGGCCGCATCCACGTCGTCATCAAGTACACCGAAGGGAGCGGGTCGGCTGGCCTGCCGGACCTGACAAGCGGGAGCTTTGTCGAGCTTCGGACCTTCGGTCAGTCGGCGACGATCTTCGACTGGAGACGCTACACCGTCGGCGGCGAATGCCAAATCAACTACCGGTTCGTGCACACGGGCACCGAAGCGTTCGCGATCGACAGCGGGCACGCCAGGAAGACCTACCAGCCGGTGACCATCGAGCCGAATGTCTTCTTCGCCGAAGCGTTCAGCCACAGCCCGACCAGCATCCTCGACGGCTTCAACTGGACACTGAGCAACGACCTCGATCCGAGCGCGGTCGTCACTGAGTTTGAAGACGCGACCTTGATGCAAAGGTCGACGTTCTCCAACAACTGGGGGCTGCTCCCGGGGGAGGACGCGCTCTCGCCGGCGGTCAGCGCCTTTGAGGCGAAACCCGACGAGGTTGACGACCTGGCCTGGCAGCCGGCCTAGCGATAAATCACCACCTCAGCCACAACCCGCCGCTGGCCCTTCCTGGCCCGCCCCCGCCGGGTGCCCACAACAAGCGAGCAGAGCCGGCTGACGGGCCACGACGAGTGGGCTACTTGATTTGGTCGGCGAGCCGCTGTGCGTCTTGAGACGAGCGCATGCGATGGGGCGGCTGGCCCGCGATGATGGCA
>JBCDJN010000077.1:0-23902 GCA_039414355.1 Planctomycetota bacterium
CCCCCCCCCCCCCCCCCCCGCGTCGCCCCCCCCCGCCCCGCCCCCCCCCGCGGGCCGGGGCGGGGCGGGGGGGGGGGGGGGGGCGCCCCCGCCCCCCCCCCCCCCCCCCCCCCCCCCCCCCCGCGGCGCCGTCGGCGAAGAGCGCGTTGCTCACCAGCTTGTCGGGCGAGCCGCCGGCGAAGTAGTAGTGCAGGCTGCAGAGCTCCACGGCCACCATCAGCACCCGCCGCCGCGGGTCGACCGCGGCCAGCCCCTCGGTCGTTCGCAACGCGTTGATCGCGGCGTGGCATCCCATGAAGCCCACGCTCACCCGCTCGATCTCCGCCGGCAGGCCGAGCTTGGTGATCAGGTGGTTGTCCACGCCCGGCGCCGCGAAGCCGGTGCAGGATGCGATGACCAGGTGCGTGACGTCCGAAGGCCGAAGCTTCGCCTGCTCGAGCGCCTCGGCGGCCGCCTGCTCGGCGAGCGGCGGGGCGAACTCTTCGTACATCTCCATCCGCACGCGGGTCGAGGCGCCGCGCCGCTGCGGCGGCTGGCCCTCGCGCTCCTCGCGCGGCATCTCGGCCCACGCGTAGCCGGTTTGGTAGGGCACGCACGTGTGCCGCCGCTCCACGCCCGCCCTCCGGTAAACGGCACGCAACGCCCGCTCGCCTCCGTCGGGCATTTCGAGCACGCCTTCGGCCAGTTCGAGCGCCTCGGCCTGCGTCATGGTGTGCGGCGGAACGGCGACGCCCAGTCCGTGGATCGGCAAGCTCATTGAGGGGCCTCCGCGGCGTCGGGAGTCTCGTTCGATTTCAGGCACGTGATGCGAGACTTGCCGGCCAGCCTGGCGCCAAGCGTGAGCAGCGACGGGAAGACGCGAACGACCGGCGCCGACGCCGCGATCATCGGCGCCGACATCGCCCAAGCCGAGATCAGCGAAGCCGCCCGCAGCCGGCCGCCGAACTCGCGGTCCCAGGTTCGCTTGTACTCGCTCCCGGCGTGGGTGAGCTGCGAGGCTTCGCCGAGCGGCCGGCTATCGGCCACGCCCAGCAGCGCGTCGGCCGCGAGCCAGCCGGACTGCATCGCCATGCTGATCCCCTCGGCCACCACGGAATGGCACTCGCCGCCGGCGTTGCCGACAGCAAAGACTCCGTCACGGTACAGCCGCCGGCGGCCGGGACGGATCGGCCCGGCGGAGAGCCATTCGCCCTTGCGTGTCGCCGGGTCGAGCGTGCGAGCGACAGCGGGCGTCGCTCGCCTGATGTGCTCCAGCACCGCGTCGCCCGCGGGCAGGCCGGTGCGGTCGCGGGCGGCGGCGAGCGTCCGCCGGCGGACGCAGCACGAGAGGCTCACCACGCCGCCCTGGCAGGTGACCATGCCGCCGTAGCCACCCGGGAAGGCGAGCAGCGGCATCAGGTCCACGGGCAGCTCGGCGCCCTCGAAGTGCGCCTTGAAGCCGAGCAGGTCGCGATCCGTGGCGGGAGGCGAAGGCGGCAGCGTCGGCAGCGACGACCGCGCCCACGCCCCGTGCGCGGCGACGACGATGGGCGTCCTCAACTGCACGGCTTCGCCGCCGTCAACATCAACATCGCAACGCCACACGCCACGCTCGCGCTCGACCGAGGTGCAACGCGCGGGCTGCAGAACCCGGGCGCCGCGTGCTTTCGCTTCGTCTAGCAGCAGCAGGTCGAGCCGATCGCGCGAGAGCGCGCGGCCCCACGCCTCGGCGCCTTCGCGATGCGTATCAGTCGGGTCGGCGGCGGCTCGGGGCAGGGGGGCGATTGGGGGCGAATCGCGTCGCGCGAACAGCGCCACGCGTTGGATCTCCGGGCCAGCCGCGTGGCGGAAGGCGTCCCACACGCCGAGCCGCCGCAGCAGCCGCCAGTTGGTAGCCGAGAGGTACTCGCCGCAGACCTTGCGGCGCGGGAAGGCGGAACGCTCGACCAGCACCACGTGCCAGCCCGCCTCCGCGAGCCGCATCGCGGCGACGACGCCCGACGGCCCGCCGCCAATGACGACCGCGTCGCAAGTCTCCTCGGTGGCTTCCTCGGCGTTTGCCGCGGGCAGCGGGCTCGGTGCGGTTTCGGTTGGCATCGTTACTCCGTTTCCGGCTCCCACTCAATCAGCATGCGGCACGGCCAACGCGGCACGACCTTCGCCCCGACCAGCCCCGCCGCGCCGGCTAGCTGCTTGGCTTCGTTGCGGGTGAAGGCGCCCTCAACCGAGCGCGGCCCGTCCACGTGCACCACCGGCGAACGGCTTAGCACCCGGCACGCCACGTCAGCCAGCAGCTTGCCGATCGGCCCGCGGACCAGATCGTTGATCAGCAGCAGCCTGCCGGTCACGGCGGCGAGCGTCCTGAGGAGCCGCTCCGCCTGGTCGGCTTCCAAGTGGTGCAGAAACAGCGAGCAGGTGACGACGTCGAAGGTCTCCGTCGGCGGGTCGCTGAGGACATCGCGCCGTTCGAAGCGAACGTTCGCGCCCGCACGCTTTGCGGACCGCTCGGCGTGCCCGATTGCGGTAGGGCTGATGTCGCAGCCGATCACCTCAAGCTGGACACCCGCCCGCGCCGCGCGGCGCTCAAGGCCGATCGCCACATCGCCGGCGCCGCTCGCGACGTCGAGCACGGTGAGCGTTCGCCCCTCGGCCGCGGCGAGCCGGCGGATCGGCCCCCACAGGATGCCCACGCTGTTGCTCCAGCGGTTGAGCCGGGCCAAGCCGGTGAGGGCCGCGGTGTGCAGGGCCGGGTCCAGGTCGGGCCGGTCCATGACCTCGGGCTGAAGGCGACGCTGGGCGAGGGAGTTCAGAACGCGATCGCTGGCGGGTGTGACGGCGGGGGATCGAGGCGGGCGGTCTGAGTCTACCACTTTCGCCGCCGCTGCCGCGACGGCTTGGCCGTGCGGGACGGCGTAGCGGCTTGCCGTTAGACTGTGGCCTTTCGGAGCGATCACTACGCGAGGAGATCATGGGACGGATTGCGAGTCTGTTTGTGCTTTCGGCCGTTGGCTTCGGATGGCCGCTGCCGGCTTCGATGGCCGAGGCGCCGGCGGAGTTCGCGCAACTGCAACTCGCCGTCGCCGGGGCTGCTTCGGAGAGCGGGCCGACTCCGCTGCTGATTCACTTTCACGGCAACGCGGAACTGGCCGAGGCGAGCTTCCGCCGCAGCGGGCTCGATGGCGTCTTGGTTGCCATCAACTGCCGGGGGCTTTCGAGCGCCTACCGCCGGCCCTTCGAGAACCCCGAGCTGTTCGACTATCTCCTGCGGCACGTGACCAACACCGCGGGCAGCAAAACCGGCGCGGCCAGCGAAGCAGCCTGGGAGCCAATCCGTCTCTCGTGCTTCAGTGCCGGCTACGGCGCCGTGCGTGAGGTGCTGAAGCGCGAGGCGAATCGTGAACGGATCGACGCCGTGCTGGCGGCCGATTCGATCTACGCCAGCATCCATTCGGTCGATGGCCAGCGACGCGTCGACGCAACGCAGATGGCGCCGTTCTTGGAATTCGCCCGGCTGGCGATCGGGGGCGAGAAGCGTTTTCTCGTCACGCACTCGCAGCTCCCCGTGGAGCCGTACGCCAGCACCGTGGAAACGGCGGATTACCTGCTGGCGGCAACCGGGCTGACGCGGAAGGAGTTGCCGGCGCTGGGCGTGAAGTTCACGCCTATCAGCCGGGCTTCAAGCGGCGGCTTCACCGTGTTGGGCTATCCCGGCGCCGATGGCGAAGCGCATCTTCAGCACCTAAGAGAAATCGCCAGCCTTTGGCGGATGCTGCGCGAGAAGCCACCGGCCGAGTGATCCGCCGGCGTGGCAGTCAGCCGTCGAGCGTGCCCTTGGTGCTCGGCACGCCCGGCATCCGCGGGTCGTGCTCCACCGCCATCCGCAGAGCCCGACCGGTCGCTTTGAAGATCGCCTCGGCGATGTGGTGGCTGCCCGTGCCGTGGTGCAGGACCGCGTGCAGATTGCACAGGGCGTTGCCGCTGAACGCCTTCCAAAATTCTTCGACCAGCTCCGTGTCGAAGTCGCCGATCTTGGGCGACGGGAAGTCCGCAGCGAACACGAGCGCCTGCCGGCCGGAGAGGTCCAGGGCGACCGTGACCAGGGTCTCGTCCATGGGCAGCGTGAAGTGCCCGTACCGGCGGATGCCCCGCTTGTCGCCCACCGCCTCCCGGACCGCTTGGCCGAGGCAGATGCCGACGTCTTCGGTGGTGTGGTGCTGGTCGACGTGCAGGTCGCCCTCGGCCGACACCGTCAGATCGACCGCCGCGTGCCGGGTGAAGAGGTCCAGCATGTGGTCGAGGAAGCCAACTCCCGTGGCGACCTTTGACTCGCCGGCGCCGTCGAGGTTGAGCTCGAGCGTGACGCTCGTCTCGTTGGTCTTTCGCTCAATCTTCGCGGTGCGGTCGGCCATCGGTTCGATCCACTATGCCCACTCGAGGCCGGTTTCTTCCTTCACCCGGTCGGCGAACTCGCCGAGCAGGCCGCCGATCACGTCCCAGCCCTCCTTGCGGCGGACCTCGATATCGCCCTGCGGGTTGATGCGAACAATCGTCGCCTCGGTCACCCCCGCCGCCGGCAGGTCGTCGTGGTGCAGTTCGTCGTCGGCCACGAGCTTATCAAGCGTGGCGCCGGTCATTTCGATGAAGGGCATGGGCGGAGGTCCTGATTGCAAGCTAACGTGTGCAGTTTATCCGAAACCCGGCGATGCGTCAGCGGTAAGCGGGTGACAAGTGCGAGTGGCGAGGGACCTGACGATCGGCCGCCAATGGCTTCGCCACTTGCCACCAGCACTCGCCAATACCTAGAGCTTCCAATCCGGCGCCACCGCGCGCACCAGCTCGGTGAAGCGCAGCAGGTCTTCGATGCTGATCTGCTCGGTGCGGGCTTCGGGGCCGAACTCCATTTGTTCGAGCAACGCGTCGACCTGCGACTTGTCGGCGTGCTGCTTGAGGGCGGCCACCACGTTGGCCCGCAGGAACTTTCGGCGGTGCAGGAAGATCGCCTTGACGAACTGGTGGAAGTAACGCAGGTCGGGGATCGCCGCACGGCGCTCGGGATCAACCACGATGCGGATGATGGCGGACTCCACCTTCGGCGCCGGCCAGAAGACGCTGGGCGGCATGATGCGGACGATCTCCGCCGTGCATTGGCTTTGCAGCCAAACCGAGAGGGCGCCGTAGTCCTTGCTCCACGGCTGCGCGACGATCCGCTCCGCCAGCTCCTTCTGGATGGTGCAGACCATCGTGTGCGGCGTGTGTTCGCACAGCAACAGGTTGGAGATGATCGGCGTCGCCACGTTGTACGGCAGGTTCGCCACCAGCTTCAGCCGCCGGCCTGGCTCGCGGGCCAGGGCCTGGCCGACCGCGTCCATCACCTCCGGCGCGAAGCGGTTCTTGTTCTTCAGCGCGTCCTGCCGGAGCATGGTGACGTTGGGTTGATCGAGCAGCTCTTCGCTCGCCAGCTCAAACAGGTTGCCGTCGATCTCCACGGTAACCACCTCGCCCACCTGCGGCGCCATGAGCGTGGTGAGAGAACCGGTGCCGGTGCCGATCTCCAGCACCACGTCGTCCGGGCCAAGCTCCGCCGAATCGACGATGAGCCGCACCAGATTCAGGTCGATCAAGAAGTTCTGCCCATGCCGCGACGCCGGCTCCACGCCAATCTCGCGGAGCTTCTGCATCAAGAACGTCTTGGTCTGGCGAACCATGGAAAGTCAGAAAGCAGAAGTTAGAAGTCAGAAGTGCAAGCGAGCGAAGCGGTGGAGTCTAGGTCCCCGGCCCCTGGTCCCTGGCCCCGAGCCCCTCCATCTGCTTCGCGACGTAATTGGCGAGGACGTCGGTCTCGATGTTCACCGTGTCGCCGACCGCTCGGGCGCCGAGCGTCGTGACCGAGAGCGTGTGCGGGATCAGGGCGATGCTGAAGCGCTCGGCCTCGACGTCCACCAGCGTCAGGCTCACGCCGTCCACGGCCACGGAGCCCTTGCTTGCCATCTGTCTGGTCAGCTCCGCCGGCACGCGGAACCAGTGGTACGACCACTCGCCCTCCTCGCGGATGTCGTCCACCGTAGCCAGGGCGTCGATGTGGCCGGTCACGTAGTGGCCGCCCAGCGGGTCGCCCACGCGGAGCGAGGTCTCCAGATTCACCCGGTGGCCCGCGGCGAGCTGGCCCAGGTTGGTCCGCGAGAGCGTTTCGCCGCCCGCCTGGAAGCTCAGGGCGTCGCCTTCAACCCGGACCACGGTTAAGCAACACCCGTTCAAGGCAATGCTGTCGCCAACGCGGGCGCCGGTGGCCAGCTCGCCGCCGCTGACGGTGAGGCGAACCCCGGGCCCTTCGGCTTCCAGGGCGAGGACTTCGGCGTGGCGTTGGACGAGGCCGGTGAACATGGGCGCGGGCGTGGCTGTAGGGCGAATGCCGTATTGTCGGGTTTCTCGGCCGAGCGCCTACCGTGGCTTCGAACCCACCAACAGCGGCAGCAGCAGGTAGCCGGCCACCGTGGAGCCGACGGCCAGCGCGGGGCTGAAGAACGAAATCACTAGGGCGGCGCCGATCGCAACACCAAGCCGAGACGCGCCGAGCGAGGCCGGATGCAGGAACGGCCGGCGGCTGAGCATCAGCCCACAAACCAGGGCGACAATCATCATCGGCCAAACACCCTTGGCTTCAACGAGCACCAGCGCAGCCACGCAAGCCGCCGCGGCCGGTGAAGGAAGCCCGGAGAACACTCTGGGTTTGGCGGCGGAGAATGACTCGGTGGAAAACCTGGCCAGCCGCAAAGCGGCACTCGACAGGTAGACCAAAGCGGCGGGCATTCCGAGGTACGGCGCCTGAAACTCAAAGAGGCAAAGCAAGCTCGGTGCGACGCCAAACGACACCATATCGGCCAGAGCGTCGAGATGCGTGCCGAACTTGCTTTCGGAGCCCAATCGGCGCGCGGCAACGCCGTCCAACGCATCGAATCCGATCGCTGCCAACATCCAGCAGCAGGTCGCCGATGAACGGTCGAGCGGGCCGTGCCCCACAGCGTAGAGCACGGCGAAGAACCCGCAGAGCAGGTTGCCCAGTGTCAACGCCGTGGGGAGCGTGAGCTCCAGGCCGAGGCGAGTGTTATCCATCGCCAGCCACCCGCGCCAGAACCGTAACGCCCGCTCTCACTCGGTCTCCCACGGCGCACACTACTTCGCAATCGGCCGGCATGATCAGCTCTGTTCGTGAGCCGAACTTGATCATGCCGTACTTCTGGCCGGCGGCGAGTTGGTCTCCCTCCGCAACGTCCGCCACAATCCGCCGGGCGATCAGGCCTGAGATCTGCCGCACGGCGAAGGGGCGGCCCTCGGGGTCTCGAAACGTGGTGAGCACGGCGTTGTTGCTGCGTGCTGCTTCGGCGCGGAGGGCGTTTCGGTAGCCGCCCGCTTGGCGGGTCGAGGTCAGAATGACCGAGTGCCGTGGCACGCGAGTGATGTGTACGTCGAAGACCGAGAGGAAGATGTCGACGCGCGTCGCCGGCTCGCCAATCGTTTCGTCGAACTCCCGTTGCTCGACCGCCACCACCTTGCCGTCCGCTGGCGAGTAGTAGGCAGAGGCGTCGGCGGGCGGTTCACGTAGCGGGTCGCGGCAGAACGCGGCGAGCAGCGTCGGCGCCAGCAGCGGCGCCGGCAGCGCCCACCACCACGGCGGCCCGGCTAGAGCCAGGCCGACCGCCACCAAGAAGCAGACAATCGCAACGGCCTGCAGCTCAAAGAACGCCCATCGGGCGATCGGCAACGCCTCGAGCACGTCGTCGAAGTCAGACTTCCGCATCAACCCTCCGCATCAAGGCTCTGGAGCCGGCGCGTCGCCAACCGCCGATCGCCAACGGCCAACAGCCCTAATCAATGCAGCACGGGGCAGCTATCGAACCACTGCCGGTCCTGGCTCTGCATCCACTCGGTCGACTCTTCCGGCCCCCAAAAGCCGGGATCGTAGGCGTAGAGGGTTGGCTTGTCGCTCTTCTGCCAGGTTTCGAGGATCGGGTCGATGATGCCCCAGGCGGCTTCCACTTCGTCGGCCCGCGCAAAGAGACTCGCGTCGCCCTCCAGCGCGTCGAGCAGCAGCCGCTCGTACGCCTCGGGCATGCCGGAGCCGGCGAACTCGCGCTGGTAGTTGAAATCCAGGTCCGTCTGCCGCATCTTCATGCCGGCATCGGGCACCTTCGTCTGGAAGTGCATTTGGATGCCCTCGCCCGGCTGAACCTGGATCACCAGCCGGTTGGCGTCCCGCGGTGCCCGCGGGCCGGACTCGAAGAGCATGTGCGGCACCTGGCGGAACTGGATCACGATCTGCGTGGTCCGGCAGCTCATCGCTTTGCCGCTCCGCAGGTAGAACGGCACGCCCTGCCACCGCCAGTTGTGCACGCAGAGCTTGAGCGCCGTGAACGTGGCGGTGCGGCTGGTCGCCTCCACGCCCTCGTGGCGGTTGTAGCCGCGGTACTGGCCGCGGAACGTGTCGCGGCGGATCTCCTCGGGCGTCATCGCCTTGACCGCCTGCAGCACCTTGACCTTCTCGTCGCGCACCGGGTCGGCGGCGTAGGTGACCGGCGCCTCCATGGCGGTGATCATCAAGAGCTGCAGCAGGTGATTCTGCACCATGTCCCGCATCACGCCGGCCGAGTCGTAGTAGCCCGCCCGGCTGCCCACCTCCACTTCCTCGGCCACGGTGATCTGCACGTGGTCGATGTAGTTGCGGTTCCACAACGGTTCGAAGATGGTGTTGGCGAAGCGGAGCACCATCAGGTTCTGAACGGTCTCTTTGCCCAGGTAGTGATCGATCCGGTAGACCTGCTTCTCGTTGAAGTGCTCGTGGACGAAGGTGTTGAGCGCCTTGGCCGTCGCCAGGTCGGTGCCGAAGGGTTTCTCGATCACCACCCGCCGGCTGCAATCGTCGGTCTCGCCAGACAGCCCGGAGACGCCCAGGTGGCGGATGGCGGGCTCGTAGAACCGCGGCGCCGTGGAGAGGTAGTAGACACGGACGCTACGCTCGCCGCCTTCAAGCTCGTCGAGAAAGGCGCCGAGCTTCTGGAAGTCCTCCAGCTCGCCGATGTCGCCCGGCTGGTAGAAGACCTGCTTCGAGAAGCTCTCCCAAAGGGCCGCGTCGAAGTGCTTGCCGGTGAACTCTTGCGTGGTGGCGACCAGCTTCTGCCGCCACTCGTCATGCGAAAACGGCGTGCGGCTGAAGCCGACGATTCGTGCGTCTTCCGGCAGCCGACCCTTGCGGCGCAGGTTGTAGAGCGCCGGGATCAGCTTGCGGCTGGTGAGGTCGCCAGAGGCGCCGAAGATGACGAAAGTTTGGGGCATGGGAGAGGCTGCGGGGGGCTAGCTGTCGTTGTACGCGTCGAGAAACTCGTCGCGCGGGATACCGGCTTGCGTGCAGATTGTCCTAAGCGTTGAGCCTTTGATCGTGCGATGGTTGGGGATCGTCATTGGTGTGGTCGAGCCATCGGCATTCTCGCGGCGGAGGGCGATGTGCTCCGCTTCGCGAACGACCGAGAAGCCTAGGGCGGCTAGCGCTCTGATCACTCGGCGCTTCGGAGCGTCCGCCGGAAACTTCGGCATCAGGCGTCGACCACCTCGGCGTCGATGGGGGCGGTCTCGATCGCATCGGCGCCGAAGGTCTCTTGATGGAACTTCGCGGCTGAAACCGCGTCGGCAAGAGCTGCGTCCCGGGTCGCCCCTTGGCCGACGACCACGCCCTTGAGCCCGAGCGGGTAGGCCACGAAGCCGTCGGCGTGCTCTTCAATCACGTACTTCACGGGATTCGGTCCTGGCGGGCTGGGGGACTGATGAAGTCGTTGCGACGAACCTCGTCCGATTGCTGGCCCGAATATACGGGCGCCTCGGCTAAAGCTGCAAACCGCGCCTGAGCTTGGTATTCTGGGCTAACTGAGTTTGCCGATCGAACTTGCCGACGGCTGATCCCGCTCGCCTCCCGCCCCGCGCCGCTTCCGGCCCCTTCGCCATCAACCCGCCGAGCCTCCGCGATGTCCACCATCTACACCGACGGCGAGTACCTGGCGAAGACCGAGTCGTGGCACGTGGAGGATTCGCCCTGGAAGGCTCAGCAGATCCTCAAGATGCTGCGGCGGAACAAGCTGGCGCCGGCGTCGGTCGCGGAGATCGGCTGCGGCGCCGGCGTGATCCTTAGCGAACTCGCCGACGCCGACGAGCTGAAGGACGCCCGCTTCGAGGGCTACGACATTTCCCCGCAGGCGATCGAGCTGGCTAGCAAGATCGACCGGCCGAACATCCGGTTTTTCTGCCAAGACCTGCTCGACGAGGGGGACGAGAATCACTTCGACCTGCTGCTGCAGATGGACGTCTTTGAGCACGTGCCGGACTACATCGGCTTCATCGAGAAGTGCCGGGCGAAGGCGGACTACGTGATGTACCACATCCCGCTGGAGATCCACGTCTCCTCGGTGCTGCAGAAGCGGTTTATGCGGTCGCGGGCCGAGGTGGGGCACCTCCACTACTTCAGCGCGGAGACGGCGCTGGCGACGCTCAAGGACACCGGCCACGAGGTCGTGGATTACTTCTACACCAGCGCGGCGCTCGGCCTGTTCCACAAGCACCCCGGCGTGAAGAAGGCCATCGCCAACGGCCCCCGCTGGGCGCTCTCCCGCGTCAGCCCCGGCATGGCGGCACGGCTGCTGGGCGGCTTCTCGCTGATGGTGCTGGCGAAGTAACGCTGCCCGCACGTCAGCCGATCCGCGTCATCTTCGTCACCCGGCCGCGGTGCACCCACTCCGCGACGTAGATGTTGCCCTCGGCGTCGAAGCACGCATCGTGCGGGTGGATGAACTTGCCGTCCTGCCAGCGGCCCTCTTCGCCGCGGAGGCGGAAGCCGCCGTGCTTCTTCTGGTCTGCTTGCACCCGCTCGGTGTCTTTGCCCAGTTGGGCGACGACCTTGTTATTGCGATCGAGCAGAGTCACCCGGCCGACCAAATCGGGCACCATCATCAGGTCGCCGTGGAAGGCGACATTGGCGGGCAGCAGGAAGCCGTCGAGCGTCTGGCGGTGCACGCCGTCGGGCGTGAACCACTGCAGGCGGGCGTTGACGCGGTCGGCGACGACCACCAGCGGCTCGTCGCCCCGCGCATCGAGCGCGATGCCGTGCGGCAGGCGGAAAGTGCCGTCGGCCTTCTTATCATTGCCCGGCTTGCCAAACGAGCCAAGCCACTCGCCGCCCGCCGAATAGTGCAGCATGCGGTAGGCGCCGTAGCCGTCGGCGATGTAGAAGCTGCCGTCCGGGTGGAACGCCGTGTTGGTAGGCATAAACCGGTTGCGGCCCCACGGCGCGTCGCCCTTCTCGCGGACGTAGTCCTCCTCGTCCTTGTGGTAGAAGCCCGACTCCATCGGCGCCCCCTGCCGCCACACCTCGTCGCCGGTCGCCGAGAGCTTGGCGATCGACCGCTGCTCCTTGTAAACGCACAGGTAGAGGAAGTCTTCGCCGCCTTCGCTGCGGATCTCGATGCCGTGCCCGCCGCCCTGAAACTGTTCGCCGAACGCCCTCACCAGCTTGCCCGCGGGGTCGAAGACGAAGATCGACGGGTGGTCCGCCTGATCAAACCGCCCCTCGTGCGTGACGTAGACCAGCCCGTCGCTCCCCACGGCCACGTTGTGCGTGGTCTGCCAGGTGTACTCACTGGGGAGCTGAGCCCAGTTGTGGTCGACCTCGTACAGGTAGCCATCCACGCCGGTGATGGTCTGAGTCGCCCCGGTCTTCTTGGCGGTCACCACCCGCGGCAGGGCGAGCGTCGCGGCGCCGGCGAGGGCGGTTTGGCAGAACTGACGGCGGGTGGTCCTTGATGAATCGGGCATCGGTTGGGTCTCGACGAAGAAAAGTTGACGAGGATCGGTCGTGTGAGCTTTAGCCTCGGATGCGGATGCTTGCCTCGTCCACGATCCACAGCTTGCCGATGAGCTCCTCCTGCTCCAAGTGCGGAATCAGCTTCTCGACGACCGGTAGCACCGACAGCTTATCTTGCCGGTTCAGCCTCAAGACGATCAGGCCGGAATAGTCAGCGGGCGGATAGGTGCGGATGTCGGCGAAGTCGAGATCAAGCGTAACCAAAGCACGCCCCTCTGAAAGGCAGACCGCCGAAATACGCGGGTCGGGCTCGCCGCCGAGTTGTTGTTCCAGCACGGTCGCCGCATCGTGCCCTTCCGCGCGGAGCAATTCAGCAACCTCGACGGGGAGGTTCTCATCGATCTTCAACGCCGCCATCACGGACTTCCGACCTTGAGCGGCACCGTACGATCGCGAGCCAATTCAGCCGCGTACGCCAGGGCCGCCTTCAGATCCTCGGCAGTCACCGAAGGGTAGCTGGCGAGGATCTCGTCATTCGACAAGCCCGCGGCAAGGTTGTCGATCAAGACCGACGCCATCACGCGCGTGCCCTTAACACAAGCCTTGCCATGACATACCGCGGGATCAACGCTGATACGGTCTCGCCAGTTCATAGCTCCCTCGCCAGCCACGGATAGAACCACTCGCAGGCTGCGGACTCAGTCTCAAACGTCCGTAGCCCACTTCGCAACCCTCGTTCTGCATAATACGTACGCCAAGACCCAGAGGAATCGCGCTCTAGGCAGTACGCCTCGCTCGGCTTACCTCCCTCAAGGCAGTAGGTGTCTTCCGGGTAGCCACGCTCACGAAGCAGCTCTAGCAACTCAATGCGACCCACAACGACTCACTCCGGCGGCTTTCGCAAATCCAACCACTCCGTGTGGAACATCTCCCCCCGCGGCTTGTCCACCCGCTCGTAGGTGTGGGCGCCGAAGTAGTCTCGTTGGGCTTGCAGCAGGTTGGCCGGGAGGTTGGCTCGGCGGTAGCCGTCGTAGTAGGCCAGGGCGGTGCTGAAGGCCGGCGTCGGGATGCCCAGCAGCGTTGCCTGGCTCACCACGTGGCGCCAGCCGGCTTGGGCGTTCTCTACCGCCTTCTCGAAGTACGGCGCCAGCAGCAGGTTCTCCAGTTTCGGGTTCTCGTCAAACGCCTCCTTGATGCGGTCCAGGAACACGGCCCGGATGATGCACCCGCCCCGCCACAGCAGGGCGCAGTCGCCGTAGTTGAGCGGCCAGTCGTGCTCGGCGGCGGCGGCCTGCAGTTGAACGAAGCCCTGGGCGTAGCTCACGATCTTCGACGCGTAGAGCGCGTCCTTGATCTGGCTGATGAACTCCGCACGGTCGCCCGAGTACTTGCTGCCGGGGCCCTGCAGCGTCTTGCTCGCCGCGACGCGTTGGTCCTTGAAGCTCGAGAGGCTGCGGGCGTAGACCGCCTCGGTGACCAGCGTGCTCGGCACACCTAGGTCGAGCGCAAGCTGGCTCATCCACTTGCCGGTGCCCTTGGCGCCGGCGCGGTCGAGCACCTTGTCCACCATGTAGCCGCCGTCGTCGTCCTTGACGCTGAAGATGTCCCGCGTGATCTCGATCAGGTAGCTATCGAGCTCGCCCGTGTTCCACTCGGCGAAGACGTCGTACAGCTCGTCGTTGGTGAGCCCGAGCGCCTCCTTCATCAGGAAGTACGCCTCGCAGATGAGCTGCATGTCGCCGTACTCGATGCCGTTGTGCACCATCTTAACGTAGTGCCCGGCGCCGCGGGGGCCGACCCATTCGCAGCAGGGGATATCGGCGTTCGGGCCAACCTTGGCGGCGATCGCCTGAAAGATGGGCTTGAGCGCCGGCCAGGCCGCCTCGCTGCCGCCGGGCATGATGCTCGGGCCCTTGAGGGCGCCCTCTTCGCCGCCGGAGACGCCCACGCCCAGGAACTCAAAGCCTTGGGCGGTGGTGTCCTTAGTCCGCCGCTCGGTGTCGGCGTAGTAGGTGTTGCCGCCGTCGATGAGGATGTCGCCCGGGTCGAGGTGCGGCTTGAGCGAGTCCATCACCGCGTCGACGGCGGGGCCGGCTTTGACCATGATCATGATCTTCCGCGGCCGGGCGAGCGCGGCGACGAACTCCTCGATGGTCTTCGCCCCCACAAACGCCTTGCCCGCCGCGCGGCCGCCGATGAACTTCTCCATCACCTCGGTCGTGCGGTTGTAAACGGCGACGCGGTAGCCGCGGCTCTCAACGTTGAGGGCGAGGTTTTCACCCATGACGGCAAGGCCGATTAGGCCGAAATCGCACGGTTCAGACATGGCGGTGGCAGCGGGTTTGGTGGCGTGAAAGGGGCGAACGCAGTGGCCGTGATGATCGAGCGCCCCACCAGCCGTGACAAGTGGCGACTCCGCGAGCCCGCCGCAGAAGAAACGTCCGCGCCGCCGCGGCGTTCACGCTAGCGCCACGCAACAGGGCGGGGCCGTCGAGAAAAAGATGGCCCAAGAAAAGCTGAAAGACCCGATCGCGACGAGCCCCCCGGCGTTTTTTTCCGCCCAAACCGGCGTCGGTGAACGCCAGCGACGCCGAGTTGCATGGACTTACGGCGAGCAATGCGCCCAGGGTGCGAAGGGCCGATTCAATCGTCGCCGAGCGGACGGCCAAATCCAAGCAAGACCAGATTCGCGGCCGAATTGGGCCACGCCGGGCATTTCTTGAACACCTTCCGTCGAAGCACGGACGGCGTGTTCTGACGCAGCGTTTCGCAAAGCGGGAATTTGTGCAATGAGACTCAAGCGACAGCACATCCGTAGGAAGACCCAATCATCTCCCCTCGAAAGGCACCCCGTGAAACTCTCGATTCCTTTCCTCGCCGTCGCACTTCTCGCCGCTCAAACCACGCTCGCCTCGGTCGTCTTTGACGAGGCGGTCTCCGGCGACCTTGCTGACGGCAACGCACCGGCACCGACGCCGGTGTCCCTGTCCGTTGGCAGCAACGTCGTCAACGGCAGCGTTTCCGCAGGGCAGGGCGACACTCGCGACTATTGGACGTTTACGCTGCCTCCGGGCTCGGCCCTCGCGGCCGTCGCTCAGCTCGCCTACGACGATCCGAATGTCGACAACGGCGTCTTCGACGGCAACCGCGGGTTCTATGCCTTGCTTGATGGCGAGAGCACGACCGTCCCGGGCAGCGGTTTCGCCAGTCTTGGCGGTGATCACCTCGACCCAATCGGCCCGGGCGCCAACCTGCTGCCCGCGATCAGCGGCGGCGGCATCTCCGGCGGCGACGGCTTCTCGCTGCCGCTGGGCCCCGGCACGTACACCTTCCAGGTGCAACAGACCGGACCGCAGGTGTCGCGTTACTCGCTGGACTTCGTCGTGATCCCCGAGCCGGCGACCGCCGCGTTCGTGCTGCCTACGGCTCTGGCGACGATGCTCCGCCGCCGCAACCGCCGGTAGCCGTCTCTCGCGGCCGGCTCGTCACGAAAAAAACGTGTCCTGGGTGAAACCACCCAGGACACGTTTCGGTTGCTGGCCGACTTAACCCCCGGCAGCGGCAGCGTCAGGCGCCCCCGCCCCGGGATTGAACGTCAGCCAGTTGTGAGGCGCGAGTTACGAGGCGCGAGTTTCTTGGCGTGAAACCAAATCGGTGAGGCGGCGCGTCTCTCGCGCCTCGCGCCTCACAGCTCGCGCCTCGCCGGCCGTCAGGCCGACTTCGCTTCCGGTTCGCTCTCGCCGAAGAGCTTGGCCCGGCCTTCGACGATGTCTTCGGTCACCGTGTAGTTCTCGCCACGCGGCTGGTCGGGCAGGTCGAACATGATGTCGAGCATCACGTTCTCAATGATCGACCGCAGGCCGCGGGCGCCGGTCTCGCGTTCGTGAGCACGCTTGGCGATCGCTCGCAGGGCATGGTCGGTGAACTTGAGCTCGGCGTCCTCCATCGCGAACAGGCGTTGGTACTGCTTGGTCAGAGCGTTGTTCGGCTCTTGCAGCACGCGGACCAGCGACGGCTCGTCGAGCGGACGCAGCGAGCTGACCACCGGCAACCGGCCGACCAGCTCGGGGATGAGCCCGAACTCGATCATGTCGTCCGCGGTGACCTGGGCGAGCGCGTCCCCCAGACCCATCTCTTCGGCAGTCTCGCGGTCTTGGCTGAAGCCGATCGACCGCTTGCCGAGCCGCTTGCGGACGATGTCCTCGATGCCGGCGAACGTGCCGCCGCAGATGAAGAGGATGTTCGTCGTATCGATCTGGATGTACTGCTGCTCGGGGTGCTTGCGGCCGCCCTGCGGGGGGACGTTGGCCGTGGTGCCCTCGAGCATCTTGAGCAGCGCCTGCTGCACACCCTCGCCGGAGACGTCCCGCGTGATGGAGACGTTCTGGCTGGTCTTGCCGATCTTGTCGATCTCGTCGATATAGAGGATGCCCCGCTGGGCGGCCTCGATGTCGAAGTCGGCGGCGTGCAGCAGCTTGAGCAGCAGGTTCTCAACGTCCTCGCCCACGTAGCCCGCTTCGGTGAGCGTGGTGGCGTCGCCGATGGCGAAGGGGACGTTCAGGCTGCGGGCCAGCGTCTTGGCCAGCAGGGTCTTGCCGCAGCCGGTGGGGCCGACGAGCAGGATGTTGGACTTGTCGATTTCGACATCGCCCTCGTCCTCGGCCGCCATGAGCCGCTTGTAGTGGCTGTGCACCGCCACGGCGAGCACCCGCTTGGCGGCGTCTTGGCCGATGACGTACTCGTCAAGCTCGGCCACAATCTCACGCGGCGCGGGGATCTTGGTGAAGAGCTGCTTGCTGCTGCCGCGTCGTTTGCGTTCTTGATCGAGGATGCTCTGGCAGAGCTCGATGCACTCGCCGCAGATGTAAACGTCGCCCGGCCCTTCTACCAGCGGCCCGACGTCGCGATAGCTCTTGCGGCAGAACGAACAGAACGCGTTCTTCTTCGAAGTGCCGCTGCGGCGGGCGCCGCCAAGGTCTTTCCCAGAGGGCATCAACAACTCCTTCCCCGTCCTGCGGGTCCGGGGGCGACGCATCGGCGCGCCGCCTTGGTTTCCCGCGAGTGCATCCTGTGGTGCCGCTCGATGTCTGCGGCCCCGGGGGCCACGCTCAAGGCTCGCCTTGTCGGCGGGCGGTTAATCAGTGAACCGCCCGCCTGCGTTAAGGGTCGTCTCGAGGGTTGCCGGTATCCGAGGTCCGCAAAACCACACTTGGCGGGTCTTCCTTGTCCACGCTCTCTTCGAGCAGTGTTCGCGTTCCGTTACGCAAGTCATCCGGTGTCCGTTCATCGGCCGCCGCCCCGGGTGGGGTGAAGGCCGATTGCGGTCGCCCCGCGCAGCCGGCCGAGGCTGTCGCCTCCGCCCGCTCGCCAAAGCCCTCTCCAGCCCAACAACCGGGCCGGCCGCTCCGCTAAACGTTGACCACCAAAGTCTTACGCCCGCTACTCCTGAAGCGGCTCGCTCTCGGCAGAGTCTCCCAGCCCGGCGTCGAGCTCGCGTGCTAGCTTCGTCTTAATTGTTCGGAATTCCTCGTCGCTAAGCCCACCCCGGGCGTGCAGTTCTCGGAAGTTCGAGAGGGAGTCGTGGGCCGCTAGCGTGTCGTCAGCGGCGTTACCGTGCAACCTTTTCACAAGCCAAAAGGCGAAGGCCGCCACCGCCAGCACCAGCGCCAAGACCGCCGTGGCCTGGGCGAACCGGAGGAGCCCCGCCGTCTGAGCCATCAGCGTGCTTGGGGCGATCAGCGTGCTCGGGGCTACCAGCACCGCCTGGACAATCGGCGCCCCTTCGCCCAAAGACGCAGCCGCGCCTATCGCCTCGGTTGGCCCCATGCTCGCCTCTGCTCGATCTGCCCGCCGCCGTCGGGCCGCTGTTCCGCCAACCCGCTTGCTACCAGCCCGTTTGCTACTAGCCCGCACTGCTGGCGGCATTATGGGCGGGCGCCCGGGCGGCGTCCACCGAATCTGCCGCAACCGCTTGCCCAATCGCCCCACTCAACCCACGCCGGCCACAGGGCCTTAAGCCATCCACCCGTCGCCACCGATAAGTACCGACAGCGCCCGTCACGTTCTCCCCAATGCCCACCGCCATGGTCGGCCCTGACATCCGCTCGCTCCTGCCGCTGCTAGCGTGCTGCTGGCTCGCCGCCGCGCCCGCGGCAACCGGGCAGCCTGCGCTCGTGGAATCGGTGTCGAAGGAGCGGGCGCCGGTGATCGACTGGTCGCAGGAGGTCTTCGTCATCCCCTACCAGTGGTCGTCCCAGCGTGACCCCGAGCTGGCCAAGGAAGTCATTCTCTATGTCGCCGCGGGCGACGGCACACGCTGGAGCGAAGTGACCCGCGCCAGCCCGCGGGTGCGGTCGTTCCGCTACCGGGCGCCGAGCGACGGCCGCTACGCCTTCGCGGTGCGAACGCTGGACACCCAGGGTCGCCTCTGGCCCAAGGGCGGGCTGTCGCCGGAACTGTTGGTCCGCGTCGATACGCAGATCCCGCAGCTGAAGCTCAGCGGGTCGGTCGACGGCAGCGGCGCGGTGGTCGTGCGGTGCGATGTTACTGAAGCGAACCTGGACACTTCGGCGACCAAGATCGAAGCCCGCACTGCCGGCGGCGAGTGGCAGCCGCTGTCGCACACGGCCGGGCTGAGCGGCGTTCCGGGCACGGTGCGGCTGGAAGCGCGTTGGCAATCGCCCGATCCGCAGCCGGCGGTTGAGCTGCGGGTGGAAGTGAAGGACCGAGCCGGCAACCCGGCGGTGGCGACGGTCGTGGCCGAAGCCGTGGCGGCCGGCCTCTCGCCTGCCGCCGTGTCCATGAATGGCTCGTCGCCAGCCGCCACGTCGCCCGCGGTCGAAGCGATCGCCGCCGAATCGAGCGACCCGTTCCTTCAGGCGCCGCCGATCGAGTTGCCCCCTGCTGGCAACTGGGCGTCGCCCGCCGCGCCATCACCTGCCAACTCGCCGCCCCTCGCGGCAACGCCCGTCGCCCAATCGACGCCGGCGTCGACACCCCAACAGTCTCCATCAACGCCGTCGCCCGCCCATTCGCTCGCCGCGGCCGGCGATGAGTGGGTCGCCGACGCCACGTCCTCAACGCCGTTCGACGCGGCCAGCCCCAACACTTGGCGTTCGGCGCCGGGCGGGCGGGAGTCGATCCCCCGCGTCGCCGCGGCGCCCGTTGCTCGACAAGCTGCTCCGCCGACCGAGCCGCGGGCGATGGTGTTCGACGCGCCGTCGCTGGATCGTTCGCCGTACCACTTGGCGAGCACCGGATTGCGATCGCCAATGCCAAGCGTCGAGTCGACCGCATCGCAAACGCCGCGATCAACGGCAACGACGGCGGGCCCGGTGATGTTCGTCAATCAAGCCACGTTCGCCCTCGATTACCAGTTGCAGCAGGTCGACCGCTGGGGTGTTTCCCGCGTTGAGGTTTGGGGCACCGACAACGGCGGCCGGACCTGGCGGAAGTACGCCATCGATAGCGACCAGCAAAGCCCCGTCACCATCGCCACGCCGGGCGCCGGGCGGTACGGGTTCCGCGTGGTGGTGCAGGGCGTGAGTGGCCTGCCCCAGCAGCCGCCGCGGCCGGGCGACCGGCCGGAGATGACCGTGGTGGTCGACGTGGAGCCGCCGACCGTGCAGCTCATCTCGGCCCGCCAGGGCGAGGGCTACCTGGGCAACCAGTTGATCGTCCGCTGGCGTGCCGACGACGCATCGCTGGCCGACCGCCCCATCAGCCTCTGGTTCAGCCACCGCCCGGACGGCCCGTGGTCGCCGATCGCTTCGGAGCTCGAAAACACCGGCGAATACGCCTGGCGACTGCGACGCCACCTCCCGCGCGAACTCTTCGTGAAGCTGCAAGCCAAAGACCAAGCCGGAAACACCACGGCGGCGCAGAACGACGTGCCCGCGCCGCTGAACTTCGCGTCGCCCTCGGCAACGCTGCACGGCGCACGGGCGATTGGGCAGTGAATATCGAGCGAGATCCGACAGGGATTTCCCAGAGCTCGCTACACTGAAGGCCCTGGGTTCAGGATCAGAACCCTGTGTGCGTTGTAACCTGTCTCCCGATGAGGTTCGCCGTGTCTCGCCTTTTGCCTGTTACTCGACGCGGCGTTTGCGTTGCTGCGTGTGCCATGATCTTGCTGCCCTGCACGTCACAGGGGCAGGACAGAGTCGATGATTCGAGCGACGCGCCCGTGGATCCTGCCTTGCTTCTCGAAGCGCCCCCGGCGATTCCAGCCCATCTCCGGGAGCTGTTCGGTCGGATGGAGGCCGCGAATCGCCGGTCTCAGGAGGTGTTTCGAGGGCTGTCGACGACGCAAATGAACTTCACGCCTTCCAACGGAACCCATACCCCGCGGTGGAACGCCGAGCACATGGCAGGCCGGCAGCTGCTGTTCTTCTCGGAGATCTACCATGCGCTCGACTCAAGGATTCCGGTCTTCGATTGGAATCCAGCGCAGATGCCGCCAGACTACCGAGCCCGTCATCCGGCGTGGAGCGGCAAGGAGGAAGCACGCGCTATGCAAAGGGTTGACGATTTCTGCCGGCGATACGCTTACCTGCTCGAGGGCACGGAGCTGGATGCGAAGCCGCCGGCGACCAATTGGCCCACCCTGAGAGCATTGCTGCTCCAAATGGAGCGGCACTACGATGAGCATACCGCGAACGTTGTGAAGAAGTTTGCTCTGCCAGACTGGCCCGAGCAGTAACCGCCAACGCACCCGGCTCAGTCGGGTGCGATGGAGCGAAGCGCCATCGGACCGTGACGTGCGTACCCGGCTGCGTTACTTGGCCGAGGTGGTGAGAATGCAACACGGGGAAGTGTACGACGCCGACCGTTCGATCGCCGCGTGCACCGAGGCGATCCGCCTCAACCCTGAGCACGTCAACGCCTACTTCCACCGCGGTGTCGCCTGGAGCAAGAAGGGCGAGTACGACAAGGCGATCGCGGACTACAACGAGGCGATCCGTCTCGATCCAGGCCTAGCGATTGCCTTTCACAAGCGCGGGCTGAATTGGTATCGCAAGGGCGAGTACGACAAAGCCATCGAGGGTCAGAACGAAGCGATACGCCTTCACCCGGGGTACACCAGCGCCCATGTCAATCGTGGGCTGAGCTGGAACGCTGTTGGCGAGTACGCCAAAGCGATCGTCGACTACAGCGAAGCGATCAAGAGGCATCCGCAGTCGGCTGATGCCTACCACAACCGTGGCAACTCTTGGGTGCACTTGGGCAAGTATCGCAACGCGATCGCGGACTATACCCAGGCCATCGCGTTGGCTCCTCAAGACCCCCAGTCTTACAACTGTCGTGGTATCGCTTGGTGTCGTTGTGGCATTTACGGCAGAGCGATTGCCGATTACGAGGAAGCACTCCAGCGTGATCCGGACTCGCCACTTCGGCATTGGGTTCTCGGCGCCATGCTGGCGGCTTGCCCGAAGCGGCGTTATCGCGATGGACGCCGCGCTTTGAAGCTGTGCGCGGAGGCTTCCGCGCTGACCGACCGCAAGAACGCCGACTGCCTGACCTGGCTGGCCGCGGCCTATGCCGAGCTGGGCGATTTTGAGGCCGCCATCGCGGCTCAGAAAGAAGCACTGTCAATCGCCCGCGAAGACGATGACACCGAGGCGATGCTCTGCGCCCAAAGGTGTTACGAGAACGGCACAGCCTACCGGATGGAAGCCGCCAAGTGGTACCACCGGTTCTTGTGAGCTCGCCGGCTAGCCGCGCGACGCCGGCGTCGGTAGAACGCACCGCATGCCGACTGCTGGTCTTCAGTTTCTGCTCGAGCCGCCCGCCGAACTTTCGGCGCCGGTTGTGGTGCTTTCGGGCGATGAGGCGTTTCTCAAGCGGGAGTGCCTCCACGCCGTGCGGCGGCTGGTGGTGGGGGACGAACAGGGCGAGTTCGCCTGGAACGCGTTTACTGGCCGCGAGGCGGACTGGCGGGACGTGAGCGATTCGCTCTCGGCCGTGTCGCTCTTTGGCGGCGGTCGGCAGGCGGCGGCGGTGGAGGATGCCGACACGTTTGTCACCGCCTTCCGGTCGCAGCTTGAGGACTACGTCGCCAAGCCGCCGAAGGGCTCGACGCTGGTGCTCGAAGTCAAAACGTGGAACGGCAGCACGCGGCTCGCCAAGGCGGCGGACAAGGCGGGGCTGGTGCTCAAGTGCCAGCCGCCCGACCGCGGCGCCGAGTTGGGCGCCTTCCGCCGGCAGGCGAAGCAGTGGCTGGTGAAGCAGGCGCCGGAGCGGCACCACGCCAAGCTCGCCGCCGCCGCGGCGGACCTGCTGATGGAACTCTTGCCGCTCAGCCTGGGCGTGCTGGAGCAGGAAGTCGCCCGGCTGTCGCTGCTGGCCGAGCCAACCGCCGGCGGCAAGGCGGCGATCTCGCCCGAGTTGGTGCAGCAGCACGTGGGCGGTTGGCGGACGCAAAAGACCTGGGACATGATCGATGCGATGGCCGATGGCAACGCCGCCGACGCGCTCGGCCAGCTCGACCGTCTGCTGCTGGCGGGCGAACAGCCCATCGGTCTGCTCGCGCAGGTTGCTAGCACGCTCCGCCGGTACTCGGCGGCGGCGATGCTCTTCTCCCAAGCCGAGGCCGCCGGCCGTCGCGGTTCACTCCGCAACGCGCTGGAGCAGGCGGGCGTGATCAAGTTCAAGCTGGCCGACGCCGAGCGGCAGCTCAAGCAGATCGGCCGCGGCCGCGCCGCCGAGCTCGACCGCCGGCTGCTGGACGCCGACCTGGCGATGAAGGGCCACAACTCCAAGCCCGACCGCGCGCGGCTGGAGCTGGAGCGGCTGATTGTGTGGCTTTCGAGCGCCGCGGATCCGCGGCGGCGGGGAGCGGAGAGCGCGGAGCAGGGAGCGGGGAGCTAGGAGCGGGGAGCGAGTTGGGCGGTCTGGAGTCTGCCTCGGCCGCTCCCCGCCTCCCCGCTCGTCTTGCTGCGTTGCCGGGCTTCCCCTACGCTCCGCCCCCCCAACTTCGGGTCCTTCGCCCCCAATCCCTTTGCTTCGCCATGTCGAAGAATCGTTGGTGTGCCACGCTCGCCCTGCTGCTGGCGCCGGTGTTGTGTGTTGGTTGCCGGTCGCAGTTGGGGGCGGTGTACGACGTGAAGACGGGCAAGGCGACCGCGTCGGACGTGGCGCCGGAGCGCGTCGCGATCGATCAGCCGCCGGTGACGCAGGCGTCGTTCGCGCCGCCGCGGGTGGACGCCAACACGCCCGCGCCGCGCCGAACGCTGAACGTGGGCGAAAACCCGTTGCCCGAGCCAACGCGAGACGAGGCGTTCGCCGCGGTGCTGGACGACCTCCAGGCCGTGGGGGCCCAGAGCCAAGTGGCGCAGCAGGAGTTGCTGGCGCAGTTGCAACAGGCCGAACCCGCCCACTGGGAATCCATCGCCCGGCGGTTCCGCAGCACGGTTGCCTACCAGCAGCAGCTCAGCACCGGGCTGCCCACCGAGCCGGCCGATGGCCTACGCCACGCGGGGCACGTGAACGCGGCGTTGTCTTCGCAGCCGCTGCGTCGCGCGGAGCCGCGCCGACAACCACAAGCCGACCCGGCGCCGACGACGCCAACGGACACTTCAGCGACCGGCATGCCGTCGACGCGTGAGTACCAACTGGCGCCCCAGTCGCAACCGGCAGGCCAGTCGCAGTCGGCAGGCCAGTCGCAGCCGGCGATGCACTCGCAGCCGATGCAGGGTCAGCCAGGGTATGGTCAGCCCCCGGCGCCGGAGATTCCGCAGCAATCCAACCAGCCATCGGCGATGCACCAGCCGTCGATGCCGCACCAAACGGCGCCAACGCAGATGATGGCGAAGCCGCCGGCGATGGAGGCTGATTCGCCCCAGTCCGCCGCGCGTGGCGCGGTGCGATTGGCGAGTGTTGAGATGGAAGTCACTTCCGGGGCCGGCGCGACACAGCCGATGGTCGTCAACAACCCGTACCACGACGACCCGGTCACAACGTCACACGTCGGTCGTTCGTCGAATCAATCGCCGCCGCCAACGCGGCGCCTGCCCATCACGCCGAAGACCGCGAGCGAGGCGATGGCCGAGGCGATTGCGCTGGCCGAGGCCGAGTCGACCGCCG
>JBCDJN010000078.1:0-23522 GCA_039414355.1 Planctomycetota bacterium
GCCGGCGGACCGCCTCGGTGAGCTTGCCCCCCTCGTCATAGCCCACGTAGCCGGGGGGCGCCCCAATGAGCCGGCTCACGGCGTGCTTCTCCATGAACTCGCTCATGTCGATGCGCACCATCGCCTGCTCGTCGTCGAACAGCGTCTCGGCGAGCGCCTTGCAGAGCTCCGTTTTGCCCACGCCGGTCGGGCCGCAGAAGATGAAGCTGCCGATCGGGCGGCCCGGGTCCTGCAGCCCGCTGCGGCTGCGGCGGACGGCGTTGGCCACGGCCGTGACCGCCTCGTCCTGGCCGACCACGCGCTGGTGCAGCCGCTCCTCCAGGACCAGCAGCTTCGCCCGCTCGGTCTCCAGCATCCGAGTGACTGGCACGCCGGTCCATTGGCTGACGACCTCGGCGATCTCGTCGGGGCCGACTTCTTGGCGAAGCAGCTTGCGCCCGGGCGAAGCGTCTTCCGAAGGGTCGTCTTCGCCGTCGGCGTCCGTTTCGTCGGTGGTCGCGAGGCGTTGCTCAAGCGCCGTGCGGTCTTGGTCGAGTTCGTACAGCCGCTGGTAGTCGCGCTCGTCGACCGGCTGGCCGGTGGACTGCTTCTCCTTGATGGCGGCGGCCTGCGCCTGGTACGCGTGCTTGGCCTCCTCCAGCTTGCGGCGGACGTCGGCCACGCCGCCCACGCCGGCCTTCTCCGCCTCCCACTGCTCGTTGAGGTTGGCCAGCTCGCGGCGCCGCTCTTCCATCTCTGCGTTGATGTCGGCGAGCCGCTGCTTGGCGTGCTCCTCGGTCTCGGCGGAGAGCTGCCGCGCGGCGAGTTCGAGTTGCACGATGCGGCGCTGAACCTCGTCGATCTCGGTCGGCACGCTCTCCAGCTCCATCGCGAGCCGGCTCATCGCCTCGTCGACCAGGTCGATCGCCTTGTCGGGTAGCTGCCGATCAGCGATGTAGCGTGAAGAGAGGTCCGCCGCGGCCACCAGCGCGGAGTCCTTCACCTTAACGCCCTTGTGGTGCGCCTCGTAACGCGGCTTGAGGCCACGCAGGATTGCGAGCGTGTCTTCGACGGTCGGCTCGCCAACGAAGACGGGCTGGAATCGCCGCTCCAGCGCGGCGTCCTTCTCGATGTACTTGCGGTACTCGTCCAGCGTGGTGGCGCCCACGCAGCGCAGGTCGCCGCGGGCGAGGGCCGGCTTTAGCAGGTTGGCGGCGTCGGCGCCACCCTCGGCCGCGCCGGCGCCGATGACGGTGTGCAGCTCGTCGATGAACAGGATGACCTGCCCGTTGGCCGCTTCCACTTCTTTGAGCAACGCCTTGAGCCGCTCCTCGAACTCACCGCGGAACTTGGTGCCGGCGATCAGGGCGCCCATGTCGAGCGCGACCACGCGCTTGCTCTTGAGGCTCTGCGGCACGTCGCCCGCCACGATGCGGCCGGCGAGGCCCTCGGCGATGGCGGTCTTGCCGACGCCCGGCTCGCCGATGAGCACCGGGTTGTTCTTCCGCCGCCGCGACAGGACCTGCACGACGCGGCGGATCTCGCTGTCGCGGCCGATGACCGGGTCGAGCTTGCCGGCCTTTGCCCGCTCCACCAGATCGATGCCGTACTTCTCCAGCGCCTGAAACTTGCCCTCCGGGTGCTGGTCGGTCACGCGCGCGGCGCCGCGGACTTGCTGCAGGGCTTGCAGCAAGTCGTTCTCACTGATGGCGTTGAGCTTGAGCGTCTCCTTCGCCTTCGACGGGCTCTTGGCGAGCGACAGCAGCAGATGCTCCGCGGAGACGTACTCATCGCGCATCGCCTCGGCTTCGGCCTGGGCGTTCTGGAGAACGGTCATCAACTCGCGCGACGGCTGCGGCTGGGCGCCTCCCGAGGCACTCGGCAGGTGCTTCAGCTCGGCCTCGGTCAGCGTGGTGAGCTGACCGACGTCGGCGTTCATCTTCTCCAGCACCGCGCGGACCACGCCCTCGCCGTCCGCCAACAGCGCAGCGAGCAGGTGCAGCGGCTCAACCTGCGGGTTGCCGGCGTCGGTTGCCAGCTCCTGAGCGTGCTGGACGGCCTCTTGGGACTTGTGCGTGAGTTGGTCGAAGCGGAAAGCCATTGGCGTCTGCGATTCTCCGGGGGTTTGAGGGATTGCCAGCTCGATTACGCAATCGAGAGACCGATGGTTCACTATTGCGAAGTGTGGGAGGCCTCTCTGAGGCCGATTCCGGCTGGCGACCGCGGCACGAATCGGCCTCGGAGAGGCCTCCCACAGGCCTTTCCGCTGCCCGCTACGCAAGGCCCTCGTTGAGCGCCTTCAGGTCGTCCGGCACAAAGTGGCCGTTGTTGCGGATCAGTTCGCCGTCAAAGAAGACCTGCCCGCCGCCGCAGTCGGCCCGCTGGATCAGCACCAGGTCCCAGTGAACGCGGCTGCGGTTGCCGTTATCAGCGACCTCATACGCCTGACCCGGTGTGAGGTGCAGGCTGCCGCCGATCTTCTCGTCGAACAGCGTATCGAGCATCGGCGTCTTCACCCGGTTGTTCATACCGAGCGACCACTCGCCGATGTACCGCGAGCCCTCGTCGGAATCGAGCACCGCGTTGAGCGCCGCGGTGTTGTTCGCGGTGGCGTCCACAATCTTTCCGTCCTTGAACTCGAAGCGGATGTCGGTGAAGACCGTCCCTTGGTACCGGCTCGGCGTGTTGTAGCTGATCACGCCCTGCACGCTCTCCTTATGCGGACAAGTGAAGACTTCGCCATCGGGGATGTTGCGATCGCCGGCGCACGGGATGACCGGGATGCCATCGATGTTGAAGGTGAGGTCCGTGCCGGGGCCGACGATCTTCACCTCCTTCGCCGCCTGCATGCGGGCCACGAGCGGCTTCTGCGCCTCGGCCATCGCGGCGTAGTCGGCCGTGCAGACGTCGAAGTAGAAGTCCTCGAACGCCCGGGTGCTCATGTCGGCCGCTTGGGCGAAGGCGTGGTTCGGGTAGCGGAGCACCACCCACTTGGTCTTCGGCACGCGGTAGTCGTTGACGTGCCGCAGCCAGTGCTCTTGGTAGAGGTCCATCCGCTCGTGCGGCACATCGACCATCTGGCTCGAGTTGGCGGCGCCACGGACGCCGATGTACGCCTGCATCCGCTCCATGCGGGCCCGCTCAATCTCGCCGGCCAGCTTCATGCTGCCTTCGGTGGCGTTCTGAAAGAGCGACCGCTGCACCTCCTGGTTCTTCATCTCCACCACTGGCAACGCCCCCCGTCGGGCGGCGCCCTCAACCAGCGCACACACGAGATTGGGCTCGGGTAGATCGATCGCTTCGATCAAGATGTGCTCGCCCGGCTGCAGCTTGCAGCTGTGGTCGAGCAGAACGTCGGCGAGTTTATCGATGCGGGGATCGTGCATGGCGGGCTTGGGGCTGGGTCTGGGTCTGTGGCTGGTCCAAAGCGTGATTCTGAGGCGTGGAGGTCAAAGCGGGAAGATGCCGGTGCTTGCAGCCGGAATGTCCGTTTCTGTGAAGATGAGAACAGACACGACGGCCCGGCGTGATTTCGCTAACGTAGCGACCTCGCTTCCTCGACTCGCCCGCCATGCCCGACGAAACGCCGCACTTCGCCCTCGACTGGCTCGAAGAACACGGCGACCGTCTCTTCTCGTACGCGCTCTCCCGCGTGGGCGGCGATGCCGCGGCGGCCGAGGACCTGGTTCAGGAAACCCTGGTAGCCGGCATCCGCGCCTGGCCGAACTTCGAGGGCCGCTCCCGCGTCGACACCTGGCTGATTGGCATCCTCCGGCGGAAAGTGATCGACCGCTACCGGCGGGATAAACGCCACGCCTCGGACGAGCCCGCCGCCTGCGAAGCCGGCATCTTCAACGAGCACGGCAGCCTGGTTGACGTGGTGGAGTGGGACGCAGCCGCCAGCGCCCGACTTGAGAGCGAAGAATTCGCCCGGGTGTTCGACGGATGCCTCGCCGAATTGTCGCCGCAACTGGCCGAGGCGTTCACCGTTTGCGTGATGGACGGGCTCTCGACCGACGAAGCTTGTAGCTTTCTCGGCATCACACCGACTAACCTATCGGTAAGGCTGCACCGGGCGCGGGTCGCTCTGCGGAAGCTGCTGCAGTCTCAGTGGTTCGGCAAGGAAACATGATGCGGCTTTTCCGGGCAATCAAGCTGCTGCTGACGCTCCGCTGCGAGGAGTCCACGCGGCTGATGTCCGACGCGAATCACCGCAAGCTGACCGGTGTTGAGCGGTGGGCCGTGCGACTGCACAAGATCGGTTGCTCCTACTGCCGCAAAGTGGCGGAACAACTGCGGCTGGTGGACGAAGCCGCCCAGAAGCGGGTCTTCCAGATCTCCGCGATGCCCACCGACGCCCGCAGCCGCATCGCCGCCGCCCTCCGCGAAGACGCGGGCTCTGACCGCAACGGCGGCAAGGCGGATAAGCCTTCCTGAGGCTTCGCCGAGAAACTTCTGCGAATTCCTGTAGCGAGCCAATCACGGCCGCGACTAACAGGACGAAGCGGCGAGGAAGTCCCGCGCCGCACCTCTAGTCCGACTCGCGATGCCAGTGATCCAACGCCTGCTCGAACGCCCGCGGGGGCCGCACCGCGGACGCTCGCCCGCTGCTGATGCTGGCCGGAGCCTGACGCCAGGCTCGGCTTTCTGACTCGGATTTGATTCACCCCATGAAGGAATTGTAGAGATGCTGCGCACCCACTTTACTCTTGTTGCCTCGTTGGCCTCCACGCTTGCCGCCAGCACCGCGCTGGGTCAGGCTTCCACGCCCACGGCGAGCACGCCCACCGACCTGAAGGTAACCATCACCAACGAAGGCAACGCCGACTTCACGCTTACGCCGCTGTGGTTCGCGTTCCAGAATGGCGGCTTCGACTCGTTCGACGCCGGATCGCTGGCGTCGCCCGCCATTGAAGCGATTGCCGAGGACGGAATCGTCGACGGACTGATCATGGACTTCGACGCCTCCGGCCAACCCGGCAACCGGCAGGGTGTGGTTACCGCCCCGGGCGGTTTCCCCGGCGCCCCGGTGATCGAGAACGGTGAGACCGGCACGGCTTTCATCACACCGATCAACCCCGCCGCCTACCAGTACTTCAGCTTCGCCTCGATGGTGATCCCGACGAACGACAACTTCATCGGCAACGATGATCCGCTCGCTTACCAGGTGTTCGACGCCGCGGGGAACATCAACGACCCCTCCGGCACGTTCACCATCACGGTGCTGGCGAGTGACATCTGGGACGCCGGTACGGAGCTCAACAACGGCCTCGGCGCCCCGTTCAGCACCGCCGGCGGCACGGCTACAGACACGACCGATCCGATCGCCCTGGAAGCCAACAACCTCGCCGACTTTGTTGGTATCACCACGCCCTCAGGCGTGACGATCACCAACCTCTACGACCCGAGCGACGTGGTGGCGACGATCACCATCAGCCAGATCCCGGAGCCGGCGACGCTCTCGCTGCTCGCCCTGGCGCCACTAGGAATGGTGACCCGCCGCCGCCGCTAAGGCCGCCGGTCAAGACGAGTCTCTCCGCTTCGCGAGGGGGTCACGCCGCTGTGGCGTGGCCCCCTTGTTGCGTTTGGTCCGGTTTGGCACGCTCACGTCCAGCTAGAAGTGGTTTCTCCGAAACAACTTGCGCGATTTCGGCGCCCCGCACGGGCCCGGCTGCGTAGAGTTAAGTAGGCCGCGTTGGGTGCGACCCATCGTGGCGGGCCGCTTCTCTTCCCCCAAGCTGGAGGCCCCATGGCGACCGACCTTCGCGATCCCGGCACCGATCATCAAGCCATCGCCCGAAGCAAAGCGGAAATCCAGACCGGCGAGAACCTGCCGGCGGACACCGGCACGGATCACGAAGCGAGCTTCGCCGAGACGGCGCTGAAGCTGGGCGGCAAGAGCGACGACGAGGCCCGCCGGACCGGCGCCATCGACAAGGCCGACGACCAGGTCGAGCAGCTCTTCGCCCCGCAGTACCAAACGACGGGCAGCCCCGCCCACCGCGCGGTGTGGGACCGCGGCGTTCCTGCCAGCGAGTTCCTCAGCACGCCCGCCAAGCCCTCGGCTGAGCTCCAAGCGGCGATGGACCAATCCATTGCCATCGTCAAACAGCACAAGGCGGCCGGCACGCTGCACGGCGAAGACGGCCGCGTGCGCGAAGAGGTCTTGCAAGAACTCGCCGGCGCCGGCTACTGGGGGATGCTTGTCGGCGCGGAACACGGCGGCCGGGGCGCCGACTTCACCACCTTCTCCGCGTTCCTCTCGCGGATGGCGACCGTCGACGGCACCATCGCCGGCCTCGCCTCGATCCACGGCTGCATCGGCGCCGTCGATCCGGTGAAGACCTTCGGCGACGACGAGCAGAAGCAGCGGTTCCTGCCCAAGCTCGCCAGCGGCGAGAAGCTGAGCGCTTTCGCCCTCACCGAGCCCGGCGCCGGCAGCGACCTGACCGCGTTGAAGACCACCGCCGTGCTCGATGGCGATGACTATGTGGTCAACGGCGAGAAGCTGTTCATCTCCAACATCCTGCCCGGTCGGACGATCGGACTGGTGTGTAAGGTCGAAGGCAAGCCGGCTGTCTTGATCGTCGACCTGCCGGCGGAAGAGAACGAGCAGTTCCAACTCAACAAGTACGGCCTCTACGCGCTGCGGCACCTGTACAACCGCGGCATCGTCTTCCGCAACTTCCGCGTGCCGAAGGAAAACCTGCTGAAGACGGCCCGCGGCGACGGGCTGACGATCGCCTACCACGGGCTCAATCTCGGCCGCGTCTCGCTCTGCGCCAACGCCGCCGGCACGATGCGGCAGATGATGGCCGGCATGATCCCGTGGGCCGAGTACCGCGTAACTTACAGCGAGCCCATCGCGCAACGCGAACTCGTCCGCCGCCGGCTCGGCGAGCTGGGCGGGTTGATTGTTGGGTGCGACGCGCTCGTGTCCTGGTGCAGCAACCTGCTCGACCGCGGCTACCGCGGGGAGATGGAGTGCATCATCGCCAAGGTCTTCGGCAGCGAGGCCCAGAAGCACGCCGCCATTGAGCTGATGATGAAGACGCACGGCGGCCGCAGCTTCCTGCACGGCCACCCGCTGGGCGACAACATCCACGACTTCCTCGCCCCGTGCATCTACGAGGGCGAGGGCGAGATGCTGAGCATGGCGCTCTTCAAGTCGCTCGTTAAGCACCACGGCAAGGTCTACTACGAGCCGGTTGGTCGCGTGCTGGCCGCGGCGGGCATCAAGAAGCCCAACCCGCTCAACCCGGTGCACGCCATGAAGCTCGCTCCGGTGGCGATGCCCTACCTGAAGTGGATGATCGGCCGGCGGCTGATGTGGTCGGCGTCGCCCGACCTGCCCGACATGCCGATCGAGCTCCGCCGCCACGCCGAGTTCGCCTGCGACCGGCTGCAAAAGATGGCGCTGGAGATCGATTCGGCGATGCAGAAGTTCCAGCTCTCGCTAGCCGACCGGCAATGCCGGATGGCCGAGCTGAGCGGCCGATGCCAAGACCTGATCACGATGCTCGCCACCAGCATGTACGCGGCCCGCGAGCAAGTGACCGAAGACGCCGGCGACGAGATCGTCCGCCAAGCCGCCGACGTGCTGTGCCTGCAATTGCGGCAGAAGGTTGAAGGCCGCCGCCCGGCGAACCAGTACTTCAAGAAAGTGACGGCGCTCGGCGCCGCGATCGTTGAAGACGGCTTCCCCGGGCTTGGGGACATCGACGAGGCGCCGATCCTGCAGCAGTACTGAGCGCTTTCTCAGCGATCCTCGTCGTCGGGCAGGTCGGGATCGGAGAAGTCGATCCGCTCGTAGAGCTCAGCCAGCGGCAACTCCACCTCGACCTCCGCCAGCGGGATCACCGCCGACAGCCCCTCGTAGAACTCGCGGGCAAAGCCCGTCTCACCGCGGCGGTAGGCGACGACGCGTGGTTCGTTCTGCTCAACGAGCAGGTAGACCCGGACGGTTGGCATCGCCAAGTAATTGTCGCGCTTAATCTCTTCATCGACCCGGCGGGTCTTCTCGGAGATCACCTCGGCGATGACGACGGGAAAGTCCTGATAGGATTCATCGCGGTCGGTCTCCTGGCAGATCACCATGCAGTCGGGGTAGTAGAAGCGTGTGCTGTGCGGGAGCTGGATGCGAGCCTTCGTGTCCGAGTTAAACGGCTGGCAAGGCTGGCCCCGCAACTGTGAGTGCAGCGACGCTAGTAGATTCGTAGCGATGATGTTGTGCTGGTTGCGCGCCCCCGCCATGGCGTAAACGTAGCCGTCGACGAACTCGTGCCTCACTTCGGAGTCAAGTTCCCCGGCTAGGTACTCTTCCACGGAGATCGGTTGGCGTTGGGGGAGTGCGGTCATACCCGTACGTTACGCCGTTCAACCGAGCCGAGCAATCGCGGCGCTACTCCAGCGGCCGCGGGGAGAGGCTGCGGATCATCTCTTCGTGCTGGGGGTAGCGATCGACGAGGTCGAGGATGTCCACCGGCGTGGCGACGTGGAAGTCGCGGAAGTCGAAGCCCGGCGCCACCGTGCAGCCCAACAGCGCCCAAGCGCCGCCACCGGCCAGCCGGCAGCCCTGCCAAACGCCGCCCGGCACGACCACTTGTGGCCGCTGACCGCCAGCAAGGTCGGGCCCCAGCGTGGCGACGCTTCCCACGCCGTCCGGGTAGAGCCGGAGCATCTCCACCGGGTCGCCGCGGTAGAAGTGAAAGACCTCGTCGCTCGGCAGCACGTGCAGGGCGGAGTTCTCCTCGGGCGTGACCAAGAAGTAGATCGCCGTCGAGGCGTTGCGATCGCCGTAGTAGTCGGCGGGCAGGCCCTCTTCGCCCACCACAATCGGCGCCCGGAAGGTCTCGCGATAATAGCCCCCTTCCAGCGGCAGCGGCTCCAGCCGTAGCAGGTCGATTACTTCTTGAGCGGACAGGGGCGTCATGCGGCGAGTCTGACAGGCGGGGGCGGCGGAGCGGACGACAGCCTCGCTAGTCTAATCCACAACCGCCTGGACCGCTCGATGACTCCGCCAAATTTGCTGGCGGCGCGTCGCCGACGCCTCCGGTGTCCGGCTAGACGCGGTCGAAACCGCTGTAGCCGCTTAGGAACCGCTTCAAACCGCCGTCTTCCAGAAAGCTCTTCAGGTCCCACGGCTCGGTGGTGAGCCGGTCGGGGTCGGGGTAGACGTACGTTTGGCAGAGCAGCGTGTGGTCGTCTTCGCACTCGATGACCACCTGCCGCCGCTCGTAGTCGGGGCCCTCGAAGTCGTCGAGCCGAGCCAGCAACGCTTGGCGGACGTCCCGATAAACCACGCCCGGGGTTTCGCCGAGCGGCTTCGGCGTGATGGCGGGGTAGACTTGCCCGGCGAGGCGGTAGGCCCGGTAGCCATGCAGCCGGCCCGCCACCGGCACGGTTGAATCGCCGGTCACGCCTCGCCAGACCTCTTCCATCCGCAGCGTGCCGTAGGCGAAGACGTTCACGGGGCGGGCGGGTGGTGGGCGGCCGGTTGCCGCGGTGCTAGGGTGGCGGGCGAAGCTCCGGAGGCCGATTGTGCCGCAAATCACAAGCCGACAAAACCCACGCGTCAAAGCCGCCGCCGCGCTCAAGAACCGCAAGGCCCGCGACGCCAGCGGGCTGGCGATCGTCTACGGCCCGCGTGAGACCCTGCGCGCTCTGGCGGCGGGGGCCGATCTGGTGGAGGCGTTCCTCTGCCGCGATTTGTTCTGCGGCGCCGAAGCCACCGATGCCGCCGAGGCGTTGCGCGCGTCGGGCGTCTTGCTGCACGAGACCACTCCCGAGGTGTTCGAGCGACTCGCGTACGGCGATCGGCTGGACGGCGTGGTGAGCGTGGTGCGACCCGTGCCGCGCACGCTCGAAGCGTTGAGCCTTGGTGATCGCCCGCTGATCGCCGTGGTGGAGGGGGTCGAGAAGCCCGGCAACCTTGGGGCGATTCTTCGGTCCGCCGATGGCGCCGGCCTGGACGCGGTCGTGCTGGCCGATCCGGTGATCGACCTGTTCGGGCCGAACGTGATCCGGGCGAGCGTTGGCGCTGTGTTCAAGCCGAACATCGCCGTCGGCGGCGCGGCCGAGGTGATCGCGTGGGTGCGCGGGCTCGGCCTACCGCTCTACGCGACACGGCCCGACGCCACGCAAGACTACACGGCGGCCGATTTCTCAAGCGGCGGCGTGATCGTGCTCGGCGCCGAGGCGACCGGCCTGAGCGACGCTTGGCGGGGCGAGGGCGTCAACGCCATCGCACTGCCCATGAACGGCATTGCCGACAGCTTGAACCTGTCCGCCACGGCAGCGGTGCTGTTCTACGAAGCGCTGCGGCAACGCGGTTAGCTCGGCTATCGACGGCGGGCTTCTTCGATCGCCTCGTCGATGCGGCGGACGCTGGCCCAATCGTCCTTGTAGCTGACGGGGACAAACTTCGCGGCCTCGGCGCCGCCGTAATTGCCCTCAATGCCGGTGCCGGCCCACTGGAACGCAAGCAGCGTCTCGGCGATCTTCTCACGCACTTCGGGTTTCAGGTTGTACGCATAGCCGATCGCCGCCGGGGGGTACTGCTCAGATTCGTAGACGACCTTGATCTTCGCCTCATCGACCTCGCCCGACTCGATCATGCGTTCCAGCAAGTCGCTCGCCACCGGCGCCGCGTCAACCTCGCCGCCCGCAACGCCGAGGATCGAGGATTCGTGACCGAGCGAGAACGAGCAATCGTAGTCGGTCTCCGGCAACAGGTTGTACTTCTCAAACAGCAGGACGAACGCCGCCTTGAAGCCGGAGTTGGACGTGGGCGTTACGAACTTGACCTGCTTCTTCTCGGCGTCCTTCTCCTCGCCCGCGGACAGTTCTCCCAAGTCGCCAACGCCCCCCTCAGCGGGGACGATCATCTTCATCGTGTAGGAGAACTCGCCGTCCTCGCGTCCGAACGTGCACACCGGCACAAAGCCCGCCTTTGCCACTGCCACCGGCACGCCGCCGGTGTTGAACGCGCAAACGTGCAGCTCGCCGGAGGCTAGTGCCGTGAGTTGCTGCTTCGCGTTTTCGTACGGCACGAACTCCACGGGCAGCCCCGTCGCCTCGCCGAGCGCATCCATCACGCCCTGCCAGTGGGAAGCCGTTTCGCCTTGATCGGGTCGGGCGATGTACGAGAACACCAGCTTCTCCGGCGCCACGCAGGCGTCGTCAGCTGGGGCGTCGGCCACCATATCGCCGTCTTCATCCTTGAAGTCGATCGGCGTGTCGGGGCTGGGCGGCGCCGGGCCGAGCAGTTGCTTGATAATCACCCGCTGCGTTTCGTCGGCCGTCTTGCCCGGGTAGCTAGCGAAGTACAGGTACACACCGCCCGCAACCAAGCCAATGGGTACGATCGCGGCCAAGAGCCGCCAGATTGAGAATTCGCCGGGTTGGTCGCTCATGGGGGCTCCGCAGAGTCGGCTGGCAGCGGGGGAAGGGCAGGGCGGGCGGCGGGGAGGCAATTGCGCCCAGCTGGTCAGAATACCGCGCCGCGGGGGGAACGCAACGATCGTCCGAAGGCGTGCGCACTGCCCTCCGGCGGCTCAGCCCGGGCGGTGGTGGGTCAGCCCTCCAGCCCGCGGGCTGCCACCAGGGTATTGGCGAGCAGCATGGCGATGGTCATCGGCCCCACGCCGCCCGGCACCGGGGTAATCCACCCAGCGACTTCGGCAACGGCGTCGAAGTCGGCGTCGCCAACCAGCTTGCCGGCCTCGTTGCGGTTGGTGCCCACGTCAATCACGGCGGCGCCCGGCTTGACCATGTCGGCGGTCAGGAAGCCGGCCCGGCCAATGGCGGGGACAACGATATCCGCCTGCCGCGTGATAGCCGCCAGATCCTTCGTGCGGCTGTGGCAGAGTGTCACCGTGGCGTTGCCCGAGTCGGCCCCGGCCACGCCGGGCTGTGATAGCAAGATGGACAACGGCCGGCCCACGATGTGACTCCGGCCGATGACCACCGCGTGCCGCCCGGCGACCGGCACGCCGCTGCGGACCAACAACTGCACCACCCCGTGAGGCGTGCACGGCAGGAACCGCGGCTGCCCCTGCACCAGCAGGCCGACGTTCTCCGGGTGGAACGCATCGACGTCTTTCGCCGGCGAAACGGCCCGCAGCACGCGCGAGGAATCAATCTGCGGCGGCAGCGGCAACTGCACCAGGATGCCGTGCACGGACTCATCGCGGTTCAGCTTGGTGACGAGCGACAGCAACTCGTCCTGCGTCGTTTCGGCCGGGAGGCGGTGGAGCTGGGTGTCCATGCCCACCTTCTCGCACGCCCGCTGCTTGTTGCGGACGTAGACCTGGCTCGCGGGGTCGTCGCCCACCAGCACGGCGGCCAAGCAGGGCGTGACCGCGTTGTTCTGGATAAAGTCCGCCACGTCCGCCGCAAGCTCCGAACGGACTTCCGCGGCGATCTTCTTGCCATCAATGATCGTTGCCATGCGGGGCAGTGTAGCGGGCCCGAGTGGGCAGTGGGCAGTGGGCAGTCGTCGGCGATAGCCGACGTCCGACGTGTCGCCGAAGGCACCGCCCCAATTCCCGGCCTCACCCAAAGACCGACCGCGCCACCCAGAGCACCACCGCCGCGTAGCCGGCGGCGGCGACGTCGTCCGCCATGATCCCGAGCCCGCCCGGCAGCCGCTCCAGCCGGCGGCATGGCCACGGCTTGGAGATATCGAAGAGCCGATGCAGCCCAAACCCCACGGCCAGCCACCACCCCGAGGCCGCCGGCGCCAGCACAAACACCAGCGGCACCGTGGCGATCTCGTCCCAAACCACCGGCCCCGGGTCCTTCATCCCCAGCTCCCGAGCAGCCCGGCCGCACAGCGGCACGCCGGCGGCTATCCCCAACGGCACCGTCGCCCAGGCCCAAACCGGGGCGCCCGCCGTCAGCCCCCAGGCCCAGGCCAGGCCCCACAACGCCCCGACGGTCCCCGGCGCCGGCGCCACGAGCCCAACGCCCAGCCCCGTCGCAAGGAACACCGCAGGCGAAACACGCTTCGTGCCGATAATGGTTGCTCCCTGTCGGAACGCTGATCGTCGCTAGTCTGCGCCAATCCGTTGTGGAATGACCGCCCTCGATTCGAGGCACAGGACGAATCGCATT
The DNA here is from genome assembly GCA_039414355.1 of Planctomycetota bacterium. Lineage (GTDB taxonomy): Bacteria > Planctomycetota > Planctomycetia > Pirellulales > Lacipirellulaceae > JBCCQL01. Next base: position 13,096 of record JBCDJN010000078.1, read on the forward strand.
CGCGTAGACCCGCGTCGATTAGCGTTCCCAAGAACCCGTCGTATGGCCGCGTCCAAAGTCTAACAGTATCATTTTCTGTATCTTCAATCCCTGACGCAGGCGACCGATTCCTCAATGTCTGAACCCGCAAAGCTCTCCGCCGTCGAGGCGATCAAGACCGACAGCAACTTCCTTCGCGGCGACATCGCGGAGCAGCTCGCCAACGACCAGCCGAACTTCTCCAAAGACGGCATCCAGCTCCTCAAGCACCACGGCACCTACGAGCAAGACGACCGCGACCGCCGCAAGGAGGCGAAGGCCTCCGGCGCCCCAGGCGGCCGGTACTACAGCTACATGGTGCGCAGCGCCATCCCGGGCGGGAAGCTCACAAGCAAGCAGCTACTGGAGCAGCTCGACCTGTGCGACGAGATCGGCAACACCACTCTGAGGATCACCACCCGCCAGGGGCTGCAACTGCACGGCATCCTGAAGGAAAACCTCCACCAGTGCATCCGGCGGATCAACGAGTCGCAGCTCACCACGCTCGCCGCCTGCGGAGACGTTAGCCGCAACGTGATGTGCAGCCCATCTCCATACAGGAATCGGGTGTACGACGAGGTTCAGCAGCTGGCTGACGAGTTGGCCAAGAAGCTCGCGCCGCAAACCGGCGCCTACCATGAGCTTTGGCTCACGAACAACGAGACCGGAGAGAAGACGCTCGAAGGCGGCGGCGCGCCACAGGACGTTGAGCCACTCTACGGGCCAACTTATCTGCCGCGCAAGTTCAAGCTGGGCGTCGGCCTCCCGGGCGACAACTCGGCGGACCTCTACTCGCAAGACATCGGCATGCTTGCCATCAGCGAGAATGGCCAGGTCGTGGGCTACAACGTGCTGGTGGGCGGCGGATTCGGCAACACGCCCAGCAACAAGAAGACCTCGCCAATGGTCGGCCAGCCGCTCTGCTTCGTCCCGCCCCAGGCCGGCGTGGACGTCTGCAAGGCGGTCATGAAGGTGCAGCGGGACTTCGGCAACCGCGCCGACCGCAAGGTGGCCCGCATGAAGTACCTAATCCGCGACTGGGGCCTCGACCGCTTCAAGCAAAAGGTGGAAGAGTACTACGGCGAGGGCCTCGAGACGCCACGCCCCGTGCCCGTCGACGGCCATGACGACGCCATGGGCTGGCGAGAGCAGGGCGATGGCCGTTGGTTCTACGGCCTGAACGTTGAGAACGGACGCGTGAAGGACGAGGGCGACTTCAAGCTCAAGACCGCGCTCCGCGAGATCTGCACCACGCTCGCCCCGCCGCTGCGGCTCACGCCGCACCAAGGGCTGATCTTCTGCGACCTGGACGAAGCCGATAAGCCGAAGCTGGAGCTCATCCTCAAGTCGCACGGCGTGCCGCTGACCGACGAGATCTCCAGCGCCCGCCGCTGGTCGATGGCCTGTCCCGCGCTGCCGCTCTGCGGGCTGGCGATCACCGAGAGCGAGCGGTTCCTGCCCACGCTGATGGACCAGATCGATGCGATGGTGGCGGAGCTCGGCCTGGGCGACGAGGTCTTCACCACCCGCATGACCGGCTGCCCCAACGGCTGCGCCCGGCCCTACAACTCCGACATCGGCCTGGTGGGCAAGGCGAAGGGCAAGTACACGCTGCTGTTGGGCGGCAGCCCGCTCGGCCACCGGCTCAACTTCATCTACAAGGACATGGTGCCGGCAGACGACGTGGTCACCACGCTAAAGCCGGTCTTCGAGCAGTTCAAAGCCGAACGCACCGGCGGCGAATCGTTCGGCGACTTCTGCGCCCGGCTCGGCAAGGACACGTTGCTCGAGAAATGCGACGGCTAAGAACCGCCGCCGCGCCACCGCATCGCCCGGCAGCTTCGATGAGCGGGTGCACGGGTTGTGAAAAAGAGACTAGGCACTCGGCCTAGCTAAGCGGAGGGCAAGGGACTCGAACCCTCAACCCCTTACGGGGCAACTGATTTCGAATCAGTCTGCTAGCCATTCGCATACCCTCCGGGCGGGTGGATTCTAGCCCGCGCTGCGGGGCCGGGCAACTCGGCCCGCCCGCCGACCGCCGTCGCCGAACGGCCGGCATTGCTGATCGGCTCTCTCCGCGGCCGTGCAACCGATGCCGCTCGCACAACCGGTCACCGGTCCGGGGTCGCGGCGGATTTGCGGGTTGGCTGGCGTGACCGGGATGTATCTGCCGGCTGCCGGAGGTTCCACCGGTGCTGGCGCCGCGGCCGATAGGGATTTGCAGGTTCGCGTTTCCTGACGCCGGCCCTCCCGTTTCCTCCCCGCCCTTCTAGCCCCCCGCCCCTACCACTGATGCAACGCACGATCCGCATTGTCACCCGAGGTTCGAGCGGCGAGATCCGCAGCAAGGACTATTCCCACACCGACGCCATCCTGCGGATGCACACGCAGATTGGCGTGGACGACTGCAGCACCGACCTGTCGCTCCGCGGCATGCCGGTCTTCCGCGGGCTGATTGGCCCGATGGCCGAGGGGAAGGAGATTGTCCGGTACGAGTCGCCCGAGGTGTTCGAGACGCTGACCAAAGAGTGGAGCGCCCCGCCGCCCAAGCGTCCGCGCCGCCGTCGCACCAAGGCGGCGACGACGTGAGGGTTTAGGAGTTAGGGGCCAGGGCACACGCAAGCGGCGCCGAGGCCCGCTCCTCGCTCCCCACTCCCCGGTCACTATCGCAGCATCGTGCCCGAGCTGCGCCAGCCTGTGGCGGAACGGGGCGGGTCGCTGGTCATTCGGGTTCCGCCGGCGGTGGCGGTTCGGCTGGCGACCATCGGCGCTTGCACCGGGGCGAACTGCTGCGGCGACGCATTCAAGCCGGGCTGACCGAAGCCGGCTGCCGGGCCGCCGACGGCCACGCGGCTGACCGTCTCGTTCTGAACGGTGCGGTACGTGGTGACCGGCGTCTGGACGACCCGCTTCTCTGGCACCCAGTCGGTCTTGGTCGTGGGCGACTGGTAGGTGGTTTGCCGGCTCTCCCAGCGGGTAAACGGCTCCAACTGCTGCGCCCAGTAGGGACGCACGAAGGGGTTCCAGCGGCCCCGCATCCGCGAAACCCAGCGGTACTCGGTGACCGGCGTCACGGTGTTCTGTTGGTAGGTCTGCATCTGCGTGGAAACCCGCGGCGTGTAGACCGTCTCCTCGCGCTTCTGCATCTCGGTCACCGGCGCCAACTGCTGGGTGACGTTCCGCGTGACCTGGAACGTGACGCCCGTGTTCGGGTCGGTCTCGTAGGTCACCGTCTGCTGAGCCGCCGCGGCTGCCGAGAGGGCGAGCGGGGCGATCGCCGCCAGAGCGAGCGAGAAGGGAGAGGCCGTACCGGTCCTAAGCGCGTGCATGGCTCGATTCCTTTCGAGGTCTGCCGCGTCGCCGCCGGGCGTTTCGCTCGGCTGTCGCAACCGCGAGTGGGGGAACTGGTTTGCCGGACTCGATCGGGGACCGAGCCGACGCACAAAGCCGGAACGCTTCACGGCGATCACGGCCTTGCTCGCAGGTTCTCAGCGGGCTGATTCAAGGCGCTCAACGAGAGGTATCGGCGTCGGCTGGGGTAGACCGCCAACCGAGGCGGCAACAAATCGCTACAATCGCGCCCACCCGAAGCCGCCGTGCCAGCACCGGCTACCCTTTTTCGCACTCGCAAGCATCGCTGGCGCGGCATTCCCCATCCGCGTTCCCCTTCCGAATTCTCGCCGGGCGAGCCGCTTTTCGGCGGCACGAGCCCGCACCCCGCCATGACCATCTTCGCCAAGATCATTGCCAAGGAGATCCCCGCCGACATCGTCTACGAGGACGATCACTGCCTGGCGTTCCGCGACATCGCCCCGCAGGCGCCGGTGCACGTGCTGGTGATCCCGAAGAAGCCGATCCCGTCGGTCGAAGCCATCGAAGACGACGACGCCGAGTTGATCGGCCACCTGTGGCGAGTGATCCGCAATGTCGCCCGTGCCGAGGGCATTGCCGACGGCGGTTACCGGGTCACCGTCAACTGCGGCGCCGACGGTGGCCAGGAGGTAGACCACCTGCACTACCACGTGATGGGCGGCCGCAAGATGGAGTGGCCACCGGGCTGAAGCCGGCTCAGCGCCGCCGGCGGCTACTCGGTCTTGGCGAGTTCGCCCTCAATCGCTTCGATCAGGTCCTTGTCGCTCGGCTTGGTCCGCGGGCTGAAGCGGGCGACGACGTCTCCGGTGCGGCCGACCAGGAACTTCTCGAAGTTCCAGCTAATCGCGCCGGCGTCTTCGGGCTCCGTGTCCAGGGCGGTCAGGTGCTTGTAGAGCGGGCAGGCGTCCGAGCCGTTCACGTCCACCTTGGCGAGCATGTCGAACTCAACGCCGTAGTTCTTCTGGCAGAAGTCAGCGATCTCGTCCGCCGAGCCCGGCTCCTGGCGACCGAACTGATTGCACGGCACGCCCACCACGGCCAGGCCCTGCTCGCCGTACTCCTTGTGAAGCGATTGCAGGCCTTCGTACTGCGGGGTCAAGCCGCACCGGCTGGCGACATTCACAAACAGCACCACCTTGCCGGCGTACTTGTCGGCGAGGTCCACATCCTTGCCCTCAAGGCTTTGCATCTTGAAGTCGAGCGCAGCGGGCACGGTCTTTTCCTCGGCGATGGCGGTGGTAGCGATGGCGAAAGCGAACAACGCGGTCATTGAGCGGATGGCGGACATGCTGAGTCTCTTGGAGCGATTGGTGCGAAGGGTGGGTCACCGCGTCTTCGATTGTAGCGCCCACGCGTGCGAGTTGACCACCAAGTAACCAGGGGAGGGCAGGCCGTGCCTGCCGACGCCGCAGCCGAGGTCGTGGCAGGCGGGGCCTGCCCTACCCGGCGGCGATCACCTTGCGGGCGGCGACCACGGCGGCCAGGGCGGCCTCGGGCGTGTCCGACGTGGCGGTCAGGTGGCCCATCTTGCGGCCGGGGCGGGCGGTGCCCTTGCCGTAGAGGTGCAGCGTGACCTCCGGGTAGTCGTCAATCGCTTCCCAGTTGGGTTCGCCCGGCTCCCAGATGTCGCCCAGCAGGTTCGCCATCGCCGCCGGCGCCTTGGGGGCGAACTCGGCGAGCGGCAGGCCGGCCACCGCGCGGGCCTGCTGCTCGAACTGCGAGGCAACGCAGCCTTCGATCGTCAGATGGCCCGAGTTGTGCGGCCGCGGGGCGATCTCGTTCGCCAGCACCCGGCCGTCGGTAGTCTCGAAGAACTCCACGCAGACCACGCCCACCACTTCGAGCTCGCTCGCCACACGGAGCGCCTTCGCCCGGGCCCGCTCCGCGATGTCGCTCGAACACGCGGCCGGCAGCACCGAGACGTCCAGGATGTGATTCGCGTGGTCGTTCTCCACCGGGCCACACAGGGCGGTCTGGCCGTCGGCGCCGCGGGCGACGATCACGGAGATCTCGCGGTGGAAGTCGACCAGGCCCTCCAGCACGCACCGCGCGCGGCCAAGGTACGCCCACGCCTCGGCGGGGTCGTCTCCTTCGCGGAGCATGACCTGGCCCTTGCCGTCGTAGCCGAAGCGGGTGGTCTTGAGCACGCCGGGCAGGCCGACACTCTCGACCGCGGCGGCGAGTTCCTCCTCGGTCCGCACCAGCTCAAACGGCGCCACCGGCACGCCGGCGCCGACGAGGAACCGCTTCTCGCGGATGCGGTCTTGGATGGTGAACAGCGCCTCGCCGCCGGGGCGTACCGGCGTGTGCCGAGCGGCGGCCTCGGCCGTGGCGACCGGGACGTTCTCAAACTCGAGCGTCGCGGCGCCCACCTCGCGGGCGAACTGTTCCACGAGCGCAAAGTCGTAGTAGTCGCCCGCCGTGTGATAATCGGCCACTTGGGCGGCGGGGCAGTCCGACTCCGGCGCATAAACGTGCGTCTTGAAGCCCAGCTTCGCGGCGGCCTGGCAAAACATCCGCCCAAGCTGCCCGCCGCCAAAGACCCCAAGCGTGGAGCCGAGCGGCAGCGGTCCGTCATTGGCTTTGGGCGTGCTCATTTCCGCCGGATGGTACACCCTCCGACCGGCGATCGGTAGCCGCCAGTCGCGACACGAGAGAAGCCACGGAGACCAATCGGTCCCCGCGGCTTGTGGACTGCAGACTCCGCTAGCCGCCGATCAGGCGTAGCCGTAGGTGCGGAAGCCGGCGCTGTTGATGTCGTAGTTGCCGACATCGTTCGAGTCCTGGCCCTGCGAGGCGAACCAGGCGTAGAAGTAGTCCGTGCCGGAATCGCCGTTGAACTCGAACTCGCCTTCCACGTCGTTGAACGCGGCGCGGACCACGTCGTTGCCGTCGTCGCCGTCGATGTCTACGCGGCCGTCGACATCGTTGTGGCCCAAGTAGGCGTAGTCGTTGTCGTTGTTGTCGCCGTGGTCGTAGCCGAGATCGAGGTCGATGTTGTACCGGATGTCGTTCGACGTGATCGACGCGGTGTCTCGGCCGTTGCCCATGTCGGCCTTGATGTCCTTGGCGGTGTTGCTGCCGACGGTCAGCCGGTCGGCGTCGTTCTCCCAGACGTTTTCGTACATCTCAACGATCACGTCGTCACGCACGTTGGAGCCGAGCACGCGGACCGAGTCGGCGCCGCTGCCGGTGCGGATCTCCAGGTCTTCCCAGCTCGAGTCGCCAACCGTGGCGCTGGAGACGGTCACGTCGTCGTTGCCGGCCCCGGTGTTGACGTGGAGCTCCTGCCGGGTGGTGACGCCCGTGAGCGACACGCGGTCGGCGCCGCCGCCCATGTTCACGGTGAGTTGGTCGGCCCGCACGCCGCCGTTCCAGCTCGGCATAGTGAGCGAGTCGTTGCCCTCGCCCAGGTTGACGTTGATGTCGCCGGTGACGGTCAGGTCGATGTAATCGCTGGCGCCCATCTGCATCCAGCCGTTGCCGCTGGCTTGAGCGATGTCGGTCTCGCCGAGGCCCTGCACGCGGATGCGGTTGTTGCCGAGCGAGTAGATCTGCACCTGCTGGTCTTCGCCGGCGTCGCCGAAGGCCTCGTTGATGTGCAGGTCGTTGCCGATCATCTGGATGGCGATGTCGCCCGCCATCATCGCCTTCTGCTCCAGAGACTGAACGCCGTGCCCGAGCTTCTTCGTCTTCTTGGTAGCCATGACCCTTCCCCTTGGGTGCGCCCGCCGCGAGGCCGACGGGCTGGTGTGTCGCCCGGCGGGTCCCATGCCCGCCGCGGCTCACAGACACATACGGGGAAGCAAGACGGTGTTACGGGCTCGGCGAGATTATCCGGCGGAATCACCGCCGCAGCCGGGTTCCCTCGACGGACCGCCCCCAAGAAAACCGCGGCGCCGCGAGCGAATCGCCCGCGACCAAGCCCCCGAGCGGCGGCCCGGGCGTGACGCTCACTGAAGGTTCGATCCCTGCAGGAGCTCTTCCAGCTCCCGGATCAAGGCGTCTTTTCTCGCCGGGTTGCTGGACGTATCGCCGTAGTAGTCTTCCCGAAGCGAGGCCCGCGGTCGTGGCTTGCCCACCATGTCTGGCAGGTGATGCAGCGCGTCCGAGTAATCGCTCTTCTGCTTATGGTCCTGCTCCAGCCGGAGGAGCTTCCACTCGTCGGCGATCAGCGCGGTGCAGGAGCCGATTGTTTCTCCCTCGGTATCCCGGCCGCCGTCCCAGTTGTTCGACCGATGGTTGAGCGTGCGGAGGTTGATGTAGCGACGCCCCGTCAGCGGCGGCTGCTCACCCATGAGAAACGGCATGATGTCGGTCCCGTCGCTGCCGAGCGCGTCCAGGTCGGCCGACGGATCAACGTGCTTGAGGGCGGTGGGAAGGATGTCGCAGAGGGACACCAGTCCGTCGTAGTACGCCGGCTTCGCGCTCGAGCCCTCCAAGGCCTTCGACCACACGATGAACGGGACACGGATCCCGCCGTCGAAGGGCTCATGCTTGTAGCCATGCAGGGGATGGTTGAGAGAGAGGTTCTCTTCGCCGTTGTTGTCCCCGGTGAAGACGATCAGCGTCCGTTCAAGCTGCTGGCTCGCCTTGAGGGTGTGGATGAGGCGACCGATCCCGCGGTCGACGGCGTACATCATGGCCATGATGCGTTGCCGCACGCTCGCCTCGCCGGCTAGCGTTGGGAAGAGCGTGCGCAGGTCCTCTTGCTTCGCCTGGATCGGCGTGTGCGGAGCGTTGTAGGGCAGGTACAGCAGGAAGGGCTTACCCTCGGCGGAGCAACGGTTGATGAAGTCGACCGAGAGCTCGGTAAGGGTGTCCGTGAGGTACGCCCCCTCTTCCGGGAACTGGTAGTCGATCGTCTGGTCGCCAACCCGATAGGTGATCGGCGAGTTCTTCCTCTCAGCGATCACCTCGCCCGCCCGGCGGAAATAGTTGGTCATCGCCTCGAAGCCAAAAAACTCGTCGAACTCCAGGTGCTCGGCGTGGTAAGGGATCGTGATGGTCTTCTCCACCTCGTGGTGGAACTTGCCGAAGTGGGCGGTCTTGAGCCCCGCGTTCCGCAGGCGCCAACCGAGCAAGCGGTGCTCGCCCAACGACACCCGCCGGGTTTGCCACTTGCCGCTGAGGAGCGATTTCCGCGAGGGGGCACAGGTGTTGTTCCCGTACGCGCGGGTGCAGATGACGCCGTCGCGCGCCAGCTGATCAAGGTTGGGAGTGAACGACCCAATCGCCGTCTGCACGGGCTCGCTGTCGTCATACAGAGCGCGGTACGCCGGCAGCTCGCCGGACCCGAGGTCGTCGCAGAAGACTACCACCACGTTCGGCGGGCGCTCCGCGAGAGCCGCCAGGCCCATCGCCACCGTGCAGAAGCCGAGCCAAGACGCGAGGGCGGTTCGCAGCATGGCACGTTCTCGTGTGGAATCACGGGTAGAGCGTGCGCGCGAAGCGCACAACGGAGGGCTCTACTCTACTCCACACCGCGTGGCATTCGAGTGCTTCTTGGCGTTGAGGGGGGAGCGAGGTTCTCGAGTCCGTGACGGGCATCGGCGTCACGATTCTCGCATGCCTCGCATGAGCGACCGCATGTCGCGACCCGACAGCGGTTCGTGGCCGCGGGACTCGAGTTCCTCGTTGATCATCAGCCGGAACTCGCTGAACTGGGCCCGTGTCGCCGGGTCGGCGAAGTCGAGCCGCTGCTTGCGGCGGGCGTCCCGCTGGGCGTCGGTCATTTGACCGCCGCCGCTGGCCGGGTCGCCGCCTGGCCCTCCGCGCCCGATGCCGGGCGGGCCGAAGGGCGGGCCGCCCTGGTCGCCGTTGGCGTCTCGCTCGGCTCGGGCGGCCACCACGGCGGCCGCGCGGTTTCGGGCCTCGGCGCGGAGCTGCTCGCGTGGCAGCGAGAACAACTCGGTCATCCGCTGAGACATCCGGCGTTGCATGTCGGGCCGACCCCGCTCGAAGAGCTCGCGGCGTTGGCTCGGGTCAAGCTGTCCGACGCGCTGGCGGAACGCGTCGCGGTCGGCGTCGGTCGCTTCGCCCGAGAAGACGCGGCGCCGCTCCGACTCCAGAGCGGCCACCTCCGGATCAACCCAGTCCCAAAACGCCCAGGCGACGCCCCCCACGATCAACAACACCATGGCGACCGCCGTGACCGTCCTCGTCCGCTTACTGTCCATCGGATTGGACTCCGTTCAATCGTCGGCAAGCACGATCGCGTCGACGTGCCCGTCGAGGTAAAGGAAGTTGCGAGCGCCGTCGGTCCCCTCGGGTCCGTGCACGGGCTCGTAGTCGTAGACGATCCAGACGCGGCCGCTCGGGCGTTGCTCGCCGCTGCGGCGATCGGCGAGCACCTCGGGCCGCGTCTTCCCGCCGAGGCGATCGCCCGGGTACTCGTAGCTGGTGCCTTCGGTCTCGAAGTAGCCGATCGAGTCAGCCTGGCCCGTGACGGCTGCCCACAGCGAATCGTTGGCGTCCTCGTCCGCCTGCAACGCGCCGGCACGCTGCAGGTCCATTGGGCATCGCCAGAGCTCCCGCGAATCCTCGGTGAACCCCGCCAGCACCACGGGCAGCCCCGGCCGCTGCGGGTCGTTGACGAGCGAGGGCATTCTGGGGCTGCTGGGGAACTCCGGCCGCGAGCCCTGGGTCTGCAGGTGCTGCTCCAGGGCGAGCCCAATCTGCCGCAGGTTGTTCTTGCACTCAACACGGCGTGCGGAGTTTCGCGCTGCTTGCACCGCCGGCAGCAGCAGGGCGATCAGCACCCCAATCACGCCGATCACGGTGAGCAACTCAACGAGCGTGAAGGCGGGGCGTCGCATGCGATTGGGCGGGTTTCGAGGGCGGCTGGCAGGCCTGTCGAAATCCAACCCCGCGAGCAGCGTCAGGCGCCGCAGAAAGTTCTGCCCGGGGCACAAATGCTCGCAGCCGTAGGGCAGGCCCCGCCTGCCGGCGCCCCCGCGGTCGTAGTCGCGGCACGGCGGGCCGGCCCCACACTACCCGGGCCACGGCGACCCCGACAACCAGCGAGTGGTTTGCCC
>JBCDJN010000079.1:0-23469 GCA_039414355.1 Planctomycetota bacterium
AGGTGAGAAGCGTGTCGTTGCGGAACCCAATGTCAGCGGTGCCCTGGCCGACGTCCGCCGCGATCAGCGCCGATCGTTTGCCAACAGCGTGCCCGCGGAGGCGTACCACCCGGTAGTCAACCTTGCGACCCGACAGCTCGAAGAGCCGCGCCGAGCCCCCAAACGCCTGGACTTCCAGCCAGGCGTCACGCCGCGTGCCGCCCTCAGGCGTGTAGCTCTGTGCCGTCGTAATCCGCAGCGGTGCGGTGACGCCGGCTTCGTTGACCACTTTGACCAAGTAGAACCGCGCTTCGCCGTTTGTGAGCCGGAGGTCAGCGGCGCCGGCCGCGACTTTGACGCGCGACTCCGGGTTGATCGCGATCTCGACCAGGCAGTGCGGGTCCAGTTCTCGCTGAACGGTTGCAAATCCCTTCGTGCCCGCTTGGCGGGTGACCTTGAGCCGGTGCATCAGCAGTCGGCCGAGTTCCGCATTGCCCTCCTCCAGCGTTTCAAGCGTGCGGGTAGCGCGATCGATCAGTCCCGCAACGTCACGTCCGGGAACCATCCGCATGGGCGCGGCCTCGGTCGATGGAGCGGCGAGCGATGACGCAGCGATGGCGATCGCGATCACGCCGAACAAGTGATGGGCATGGGCGTTCATTCGGTCGCCTCCTGCCGGATCCGCGCGAACTCCTTGCGGGCGTGCTCGTACGCGGCATGGGCGTCGGCTTGCTCCTCGGTGGCGTAGGTGGGCACCTTCATCCGCCAGCACTGATCCACGCCGCGCAAGCACCATTCGGCGCTGGCCTTCGACGCGCGGATCGGCTTGCCGTCGACGACGATGAAGATCGGGTTGGTGTGGGCGTGGGGGAACACACGCAACGCTACCCAACTGCTCCTCTCAATCGTCGCCTCGAACGCGAACGGTTGCCGCGAGCCGTCGGCCTTGAGCTGGCTCGTAGCGACGGGCAGCCCATTGACGATGAGCTCAACTTCCAATTCCGGCGCGTCGGCCGATTGGTAGTCGCTCTGCTCGAGCAAAGCGGCGACGTCCGCCGAGAACTGCAGCCCTGTCGGCCCCTCGACCGCCAGTTCGCTGCCGTCCACGCCCACTTCAACGCGGCGCCCGTCCGGACTCTTGCACTCGAAGTCGATCAGATGAGCCTTCGCGTCGGAAACATAGCTGCGGCCGTCTTGGATGCCCTGCACCCACTCCGGGAAGTTCAGCCGGTCCTCGAGCTTGACGTAGACGCGGCCGATGCCGACACGCTCGCCACTCATGCAGGGGAAGTCGGTTTCGCCGCTTGCGCGGACGCGGTACCCGCAGTTGAGCGTGTGGTACCAGATACTGAGCTCCTCGACTCTCGGCGTGTTCATCGTGGCCAGGAAGTCAATCGCCGGCACAAGCCTGCCGTCGGGGCCGGGCAGCTGGTGCGTGACGTTCATGATGAACTCGTTGGCGCCAATCGAGTCGAACGCCGGGATGTTGTAATGAGGCACGCCCTTCGGTCCGGCCGGGATCCCCAGGTCGTCCACGTACCGCGTCAGCCCGGCCGCGGAATGGGCGGTGCCGCACACGGCGTCCTGCGCCTTCGCCCAGCGCAGTGTGTTCAGCCCGAGCGTGGGCCAATGGTCCTTCGATGTTCCGCCGGGGTAGATCTGCTCGGTCAGACGGAGCAGGTTCAGGTGTCCCGAGGCGTGCGACCCGAAGCCGCTCACCTCAACGTCGTAGCGCACCAGGTACGGGTACCGCAGCAGGTCGAACTGCTTGCCGGAGAAGAACCGCTTTTGGTAATCGAAGCAGGGGCCCCAGGTCAGGCAGCAACCAACGTGGAGGTCCTCGCCCATGATCTGCCGGATCATGTCACGCGGCTGGATGCCCTGCGTTGGGTTTTGGTAGTGAAGGCAGCCCGCCGCGTGGATGTGGTGGTCGCCCGACCACCAGCCAAGCTCCGAGGGATCGATCCATCGCTTCACTTCGTGGCTGAGCGTGGTCGGCCCCTTGGTGACGACCAGCTTCTTGCGTTCGCGGAGCGACTCGGGCCCACGCCACGCCTCGACATCGTACTCCCCCGGCGGGAGCTTGATCGTCTCGCCGGTCAGGCGGTAGACCTGCGGGTGGAAGAACAGGTCGGGCGCTAGCCGCTTGCTCTGCTCGGGATAGATTCGGCCGAGCTTGTCGCGGACAACGAACGCGGCCGTCGCCGCATCAGGGTGCTTGTCGATCACCTCAATCTTGACCGGCACCGCCCGTTCGGCGACGAACTTCATCGGCACGCTCGTCCACGTTTCGCCGCGTCGGTGGGCGTAGGAGAGGTCGACCCAATCGATCCGCATGGACGACGCCTTGGTGTTGGGGTCGATCCGCACGCCGGCCAGGGTTCCTTCAACACTGATCGCCGCTTCGTACTGTCGTGCAGCGCCCGGGATAGACGCGAGCGTCACCACGCGGTTCGGGTCGGGCTCGGGTCGCTCCTCGGTCCAGTGGAAGACCTGCACCACGCCATCGTCCGAGGCTTCGCCCCAGAATCGAAGGAGCAGTTCGCCGGTTACGTTGCCGACCTCGGCGGTGATGAACGCGTCTTCGCCCGTGCCCTCCAGGTGAAGCGAGCCGTCACGGGCCTCGGCCTCCACCTGATTGGCCGCCTCCCACCCGTCAGTGCCCTCATCGAAACGCCATTCGCGAATCTGGCGTCCACGCGTGCCGGGCTTGGCGTCGATGCTGAACTCGATCGGCGCCTGCTTCTCGCCCTCGTCGCGGCTGTAGAACTGAACGATCCGGTACTCGAGCTCAATACCCGAAAGGCTCGCCTGCATCGGCCGGCCGTCGAACATGGTCAGGCCCATCCAGCGCGACGCCACGTCCTCGCTCTTGGCGTGCGGCAGGGGGCGGGCGTTGGGGCTCTCCACGTGGAGCCGCGTCGTCAGGCCGGCGTCGTTGCAGACCTTAACCAGGTAGCTCCGCCAGCCCTTCTCAACCAGCGGCCACGTCTTGTCGGGGACGATCGCCTTGATCTCCCCATCCCGTAGACGCACCCCAGCCACGCAGTAGGGGTCGAGCAACGCCTGCACGCGGTCGGCAACCTTCGCGTCGTCCGGCTCGCTGGCGAGCTGCTCAAGCTCAGCGACCACGTCCTGCGGCAGTGGATTGCCGATGTAGTCGAGCGCCTCGGCGAGCCGTTTGGTCTGCAGCACCAGCGGCTGAGCGTCGACCCGGCCCGCCATCGGCCAGTCCGACGGGTCAACCGCGTCCGCCGCGATGAGCTCCTCGAACTTGGCGATGCCGTCTTCGACGTACTGCACGGCCTCCGCCCGCTGTGCGTCGTTCGCGAAGCGACCCTTGCTGTTGATGTCCGCGATGTGCTGACGCATCCGGGCGATCCACACCCGCGCCTCGTCGGCCTGGAAGCGTGGTTTGCCGTCAACGTCGACGTAGATCGCACTGGTATGGGCGATGTCCGGCCCGCTGAGCGCGTTGAAGTTATCGCCGGGCGAGCAACGGGCAACGACCCATCGGCTCTGGCCGGCGGGCAGCTGAACGGTGATCTGGCCTTCACTCGCGTCGATGGATTCGCTCTTGAGCACCTCACTGTTAGAAACAATCTCAAGCGTGCCGATAGCCCGGCGCGATCGGACCGTGGCGGTAATGGTCAGCGTCTCGCTGCTGGACGCCTCGATCGTGTCTCCGATCTCGGCGTCGTTGACCGTGAGGGTCAGCAGCGGCCCGCTCGTCGTGAACGTGCGGCAGTTGCGGATCCCGTCGATCCACTTCTCGTACGTGAAGTCCCCGTCAACCCGCACGTAAGCTCGTGCACAGCCGAGGACCCGCGCCGGATGATCCGACCCGTTCGTCAGAGGGAGCCGGAAACCGCACTCGAGGAAGCGGTAGTACTCGGCGGGCTCAATCTGATCGAGTGAGTCGGTCAGCGCGTGGGCGACGTTGACGGGCACATCCTTGTTGCCGCCGAGGCCGTGGGCTTCGATGCTGATGCCCCCTTGCTCGCGGCAGGCTTCGATGGCGGTGCGGTTGATCGGGTAGTCCAGCGCGTCCGGCCCGGCGATGATCGACCCGGTGCCGATCGGCATCACGATCCAGTCGAGGTTCAGGAAGCATAGGTGGCCGTACAGGTCCTCGTTGCGGTACTCCTCGCCCATCTCGATGTGGTAGTGGTCGTCGCTGTGCGAGGCGACCGTGCCCATGGGCGCCTGCTGCGGATTGATGAACGCCTTCGTCGGCCCACGCTGCAGCAGCGTGAGGTTGTTCGCCACGCGTAGGTCTTCGGCCCGCTGGACCACGGAGAGCAGATCGAGCGGGAGGTCCTGATCCCACTCGTTGATCACCCAGTGCACGTGCGTGTCGCCCGAGACCCAACCCTCCGATTGCATGTCGGCGAAGCGGCGGGAGACGAGATCGAGTTCACGCACTTCGCCGGGGCTGAGATCAACGGTGCGGGCCACCACCTCGTGCTCGAACCCACGCTCAAGCGTCAATTCAGCACGCCCCGGCGGCAGCGTGACCTCGTACCGGCCGTCACTGTAGAAGAAGGGGAGCTGATAGAACTTGCCCGTGTCCCAGAACTGAAGAAGCTGCTTCTCGGTCAGGGTCTTGTTGTCAGCAAACCTCGCTCCGCGGCGGTACTCGTTATCGGAGCCCAGAGCATAAACCCGACTCGGGAAGACCTCACCGCTGTCGCCGTCGAGCAGACGCCCCCGAATAACCGCCGGCTCCTGCACCTCGATCAAGAGCGGCAGTTCCGCGGGTGGTCCGCCGACCTGATCGGCGAGGCAGAGGACGGCAAGCTTCTCGCCGGCCGAGTCGGCCAGCAGATCGGTAAGCACCGGCTGCTTGGCGCCGGGGAGAACCGTGTACGCTACGCTCTCCGACTCAGGCCGGCCTGCCTGCCAGGCTCGCAGGTCGATCGCGCCGGGCGTGCGGTTCTCAACGACAACCACAAGGCCACGGGTAAGGCCACGCGTGAGCAGGATACAGTCCGTATCCGCGACCCGCGGCCCTTCATCCGTCCAAGTAACACTGACTCTCACGAATTCCTCCGCCAGCCGTCCGTGGGCGGCCTCACGCAGGCGAGCAACGCCGTGGTCGCCGTCACGCGGCACACGCCCAACGATGCGGTGCTCTTGCTCCGCCAGTCGGAGGTACTGCTGCTGCGAAGGGGTCGGCCGTCGGCGGACCGCCTGAGTCATTAACTCGAAGGAAAAGAAGGCGCGCTGGCGATCGAGCTCGGAGACGCCGCTGTCGTGACCACCGCGATGCGACGCGTTGTGGGCGTGCAGCTTGTCGAGATCCGGGTGCGCCCACGCAGATACCGGGCTCAGCAAGCCAAGCGCGGCGGCCGCGGTAAGCGTCGCGTAGATCAAGTTGCTCTGCATCGGGTTGCCTAGTCTTGCTACGCGAGGATTTCGTCGACGACGCGCCCGTGTACGTCCGTCAGCCGGAAGTCCCGGCCCTGGTAGCGGTAGGTCAGTCGCTCGTGGTTCAGGCCGAGTTGGTTCAAGATGGTCGCCTGAAGGTCGTGGACGTGGACGGGGTCTTCGACGACGTGGAAGCCCAACTCGTCCGTCCGCCCCAGACTCACGCCGGACCGAACGCCACCACCGGCCAGCCACATGGTGAACGCCTGCGGGTGATGGTCCCGGCCATTCACGCGGTTGATCGCAGCGCTCGACTCCACCATCGGCGTCCGGCCGAACTCGCTGCCCCAGACGACCAGGGTCTCGTCGAGCAGCCCGCGTTGCTTCAGGTCCTGGACCAACGCGGCGCTCGCTTGGTCGGTGGCTTTGCACTGCTTGCGGAGGCCGCCCTCAACGTTGCTGTGGTGGTCCCAGCCCTTGTGGTAGACGTTGATGAACCGCGTGCCACGCTCGACGAGCCGCCTCGCTAGCAGGCAGTTGCGGGCGAAGGACGGCGTATCGGGGTTGGCGCCGTACCGTTCCAGAGTCTCTTTCGACTCGCTCTTCAGGTCGGTCAGCTCGGGCGCCCGAGCCTGCATGCGGAAAGCGGTCTCGTAGGCGGCGATGCGGGTATCGATCTGCGGGTCCGCCACGCGCTGGGCCGCGCTGCGGTTGAGATCTCGCACCAGGTCAATCGCGTCGCGCTGGGCACGCCGGTCAACGCCCTCCGGGTTCGACACAAACAGCAGCGGGTCGCCCGTTGGCTGGAACGGCACACCCGCGTAGACGCCCGGCAGGAAACCGTTCGACCAATTGGCGGCGCCGCCGCTTGTTCCGCCGCCCGAGGAAAGAACCACGAACGCGGGCAAGTCGTCGGCCTCGCTCCCCAGCCCGTAGACGACCCACGAGCCGAGGCTCGGCCGCCCCGGCAGGGGAAAGCCGCTGTTCATGAAAATCTGCGCGGGGGCATGGTTGAACTGATCGGTGTGCATCGAGCGGACGATCGCAATGTCGTCCACCACGCCGCTCAGGTGGGGCAGGGCCGTTGAGACCTCGGCGCCGCTTTGGCCGTGCTGCGAGAAACCAAACCGCGGCCCCAAAAGACCGGCGTCGGGCCGAATGAACGCGTACCGCTGGTCGCCAACCACGCTCGGCGGCAACGGCTTGCCTTCGAGCTCCGCGAGCTTCGGCTTGTGGTCGAACAAGTCAAGCTGACTCGGCGCCCCCGCCATGAACAGGAAGATGACCGACTTCGCCCGCGGAGCGGCATGTGGTTCGCGTGGCGACAGGGCGGTGGCGGCCGGCTTGCCGATGCTTGGTCCCGCCTGCGCGCTGCCACGCGTCAGGAGACTCGCTAGCGCAATCTTGCCGACGCCGACTCCACAGTCTCGGAAAAAATGCCGGCGGGTGTTCCTCGCCAGCAGCGAATTGTCACCGGATGGATTGACCGGCATTGCTGTTCCTCCGCTCAGGGCCTGGTCAAGACTTCGTCGAGATTCAGCAACGCCCGCGCCGCGAGCTGCCACGCCGCCGCTCCGATTGGCGACTTGATCGCTGCCGGGTCGAGCAGCCCGTCGCCACGCGTCAGCTTGATCTCGTAGAGGCGCGTGACCCCGGGGCCGGCGCCGGTGTCCAACCGCAGCGACCGCAGCTCGCTAGCGGCGGAGAACTGCGCGGTGTAGCCATTCGGTCCATCGGAACGCTCCAATACGAGCAGTCGTTCCGCAGACTCGGTCGGGTTGTCGCGAGTCGTCCAAAACAGCTCCAGGTTGCCCGGCGCATCAACGTTCGCAGTGAGTTCCAGGGTGTACTTCCCCTCCGGCCCTGCGAAGTCAACGCCAACGAATGGGTCACCGCCGGTGCCGGTCACCACGAGGGCGCCATCTTGCACTTCCACGCTCGCCTGCTTGCGTGCGGTCCATCCTTCGGCGCCCTCGTCGAATCGCCAAACACGCTGCGGGCCGGCGTTGAGCACCCGGAATGGATCGAGCTCTCCCGCCACCAATCGTTCGCGTTGCCGGCCGACGAAGACGAGCAAGCGTTCCAGCTCGACCTCGGTAGGCGGACGAGCCACCGAGCGCCTCCACATCCGCTCGGCAACCTCTCGATCGCCAGTGTGGGTATCGAGACAGGCAAGCGCCAGCGCCCGCGCCGCTTCGGAAATCACGGTATCGTTGAGCAACGCGAGAGCCTGCAGCGGCGTGTTCGACCTGCTACGCCGGGTCACGCAGTACTCGCCGCTCGGCGCGTCGAACAGCCCGAACGCCGCGTACGGCGCCGTGCGTTTGTTAAACGTGTAGAGTCCTCGGCGGTAGCGGTCTTCGCCCTTGCTCACGACCCACTTGAGCGGGCCATACGATCGCTCGGTGATTCCCGGCGGCTGAGGCGGGAAGACGCTCGGCCCGCCCAGCTTGCTGCTCAACTGACCGCTGATGGCAAGCACCGAATCGCGGACCTGCTCCGCGTCAAGCCGCGTGCGGGGCGAGCGCGCAACGAGCTTGTTCTCCGGGTCGACGTCCGACGCCCGCGGGTTGGATGCCGCCTGCCGATAGGTGGCGCTGGTGACGATCAAGCGGTGAAGGGATTTGCGGGACCAGCCGACCCGGACGAACTCGTCGGCGAGCAAATCGAGCAGGTCGGGGTGGGTTGGGTAGTCACCCTGGTAGCCGAAGTCCTCCATCGTCGCGACGATGCCGGCGCCGAAGAACGCCTGCCACTGCCGATTCACCACAACACGCGGCGTCAGAGGGTTCTCCGCACTAACCAGCCAACGCGCCAAACCCAACCGATTCGCCGGTTGATCCTCCCCCAGGGGCGGCAACACGGCCGGGACACCGGCGGCAACCTCTTCCCGCACCTTAAGGTACTCGCCGCGGTGCCGGCGATGCGTCACACGCGGGTCGCGGCGCCGCTCTTGCATCACTAACGCCGTGGTGTGGCGAGGGGCATTGGACTCGAGCTTGGCGAGCTTCTCCCGTTCCGATTTCAGCTCCGGCGCCGCCTCTAGGTACCTTCTCATCACACGCGTACGCTGCTGGTCCGTCCACTCTTCCGGGTTCGCCACCAACGCTTGGATCACTTCGTCGGTATGGCCAACGCCCTCGGCGCTTGGCGGCTGTGACGACACGGAGATGCGGAACCGCCCCAGCGCGGCCGGATAGAACGACTCGTGGTCGAGGCGGATACGCAGCAACTGCCCGGGCTCCATGGCGACGGGCTCGGCGAGCGTCAGCTCAAGCGTGTGGCGTTTGCCCTCTCGGCCGACGATCGACCAACTCGTATCGTGCCGCCCATCAATCGCGTTGGAAGCCTCGATGCCAGACGGAGCGTAGCTCGCCACGCCTTTTGCCCACCTTAGATCGCGTGGCGCCGCGTCTTCTTGCACGACCTGAGCGTGGACCTCGGTGAGCAGGAAGTTGCCTTGCCGCGCGCCGTCCTTGATCAGCTGCCTGCCCGGCCCGTTGTTTGGCAGCGTCTCATGTGGCAACGCCTCGATTCGGATCGCGGAGACCTGCGACACCCCGGGGTCGACGGTCACTTCGTAGATGTCGCTCTTCGTTACATCGCCGCTGGCGAGCACCGATCCATCGGGCAAGACCTCAATCGTCGGCAGGTCCGCCTCCACCTTCGCCGGCCGCAGCGGGCGCCAGGTGCTGACCGAGCGACGCTGCTGCTCCACCCACTTGTCAAAGCCGCTTGGCCCGGCGCCGGACTCGGGTTGCTGACTCTCGGCCAAAGAACGCCATCGGCGATTGATCCGTTCGAGTGCCTGGTCGCGCCGCTTGGTGCTCTCGGGCGTCGGAACGGGCACTTCCAGCTCATCGGCGTTGTTGAGCATGGCGAACAGGCCGAAGTACTCGTCGTGCGTGAGCGGGTCGTACTTGTGGGTGTGGCACTGAGCACAGCCAACCGTGAGTCCGAGCCACGTGGCGCCGGTGGTGGCGACCCGGTCGACCACCGCGTGATAGCGGAACTCCTGGGGGTCGATGCCGCCTTCCTCGTTGGTCATCGTGTTGCGATGGAAGCCGGTCGCGATCCGCTGATCGATTGTCGCGCCCGGGAGCATGTCGCCAGCAATCTGCTCGATAGTGAACTGATCGAACGGCATATCGTCGTTGATCGCGTTGATCACCCAATCGCGGTAGAGCCACATCGTCCGCGGCTTGTCTTTCTCGTAGCCCTTGGTGTCCGAGTAGCGGGCCAGGTCGAGCCACCGGCGAGCCCAACGTTCGCCGTAGTGAGGCGACGCCATCAGCCGGTCGACGAGCCGCTCGTAGGCGTCGGGCGATTGGTCGGCAACAAACGCATCCGCCTCTTCCGGCGTCGGCGGCAAACCGATTAGGTCGAGGTAGAGCCGGCGGACCAACCGGTAGCGGCCCGCCTCCGGCGCGGGCGAGAGCCCCACTCCTTCGATCTTCGCCAAGACGAATCGGTCGATTGGGTTCCTCGACCAGCCCTCGGCCTTCACATTGGGAAGCGGAGGCCGCTTGATGGGGGCGAAAGCCCAGTGCTGCTCGTAGACCGCGCCCTCTTCAATCCAGTCTCTAAGCGTCGCGACCTCGGCCGCCGACAGTGACTTGCCGGTCGATGGCGGAGGCATCTGCAGGTCTGGATCGCTGGAGGTGATCCTGGCGATCAACTCGCTCTCACCGACAGAGCCTGCCACCACCGCAGCATAGCCACCCAAGTCACCGGTCGCCCCGTCGCGTGTATCGAGCCGCAGACCCGACTCGCGGGTCTCCGTGTCCGGCCCGTGGCATTTGAAGCACTGCGCCGAGAGAATCGGACGAACCTCCGACTGGAAGTCGACTGCCCGCGCGCAACGTGCGTGAGCCAACAGCAGGGTAGCGGCAACGATCGGGGCGAGTTCGCGAATCGTCACGAGCGGTGGGTTCTTGGGCCGCTGAGGCGCGGTGGGCGGAGGTATCGGGTAGGCCTAATAAGCCGAGCGAGTCGAGCATCGCAGCCCGCAGACCCGCCGTAACAGCCATTCGTGGCGTTACGCTTCAAACTAACGCAGAATCCCAAGATTGCGGAGCACCACCTCGCTCCGGGTGCGCCACCCGCGAGCGAAGACGGCCGCGTTGCTTCCTGGTATTGGCAGCCGCAAACGAGATTTCGAAGAAAACAGCGTTAAGTCTCTGGGGAACGGCACGACAAGTACCCAGAGCCGGCGGACTTCCCGATCCGAAAACTCAAATTGCTGTGTCTAACAGTCCCTTCCACGCAACGCCCTGCTGATGCCTGCCGACGCTAAGGATGACTTCGCACGCGAGTTCATCGCGAACCAAGGCAGGCTGTACGGCTACATCGCGACGCTGCTGCCGCACCGGGACGACGCCGAGGACGTGTTGCAGCGAACCTCGATGATCCTCTGGCAGAAGTGGGACCAGTTCGACCCGAGTCGCGGATTCCTGCCATGGGCAAGGGGAGTGGCGCTCAACGAAGTCCGCAATCTCTTGCGGCGGAGTGATCGGCGCAACGTGCACCTATCAGAACCCGTGATTGAGTTGTTGGCGTCCGAGGTGGAGTCTCACGAAATCGAAGACCGCCGCACCGCCTTGGGCGCCTGCCTGGAGAAACTCGAGCGGAGCCAACGCGAGTTGGTCGAGCAGTGCTACCTGGGCGCCTCGGGCATTAAGGCGGTTGCCGCGGCGATGGGCTCCACGCCCGCGGCCCTCTACATGCGTCTTCACCGCATCCGGCAATCGCTCGCCGAGTGCATCAATCGCCAATTGGCCGGTGAAACGCTGTAGCGACGCAAACAGCAGAAACAACATGGCTGAGAATCGGCCCCATCAATCGGACGACTCGGAGGTGCTTGAGCTCGCTCGCGGGTTGTGCGAGCAGTCGATCACCGAAGAGGAACGCGCCCGGCTCGAAGTACTCCTGACAACTCATCCGGAGCTGCGCTGCGACTACCTCCGCTACGTCGGCGTCCACGCCGACCTGAACTGGCGGTACCGTGCGAACGCCAGCGAGGCGGCGTCGAGCGGGCATTTGAGCGAGTCGGCGACGCCGTCGTCCGGCCGCGGCCAGCTCGGCAAGGGTTTGATGCTGTTCTTGGCGATCGCGGCCAGCGTTGCTTTGTTCGCGGCGGCCGTGCCGTTTGGGTCCCCAAGCCAGCCGGCTGCTGACGAAACCGGCGATCAACGCCCGGCGTACGTCGCAACACTCACCGGCGCTACCCACGCCGTGTGGGTCGGCGAGGGGCAAGCCGTGAACGTCGGCCAGCGGGTGGAGACCGGCCTGCTCAAGATCAGTGAGGGAGAGGCCGAACTCGTCTTCGACTCTGGAGCGAGAGTCCTCATCGCCGGGCCGGCGACTCTAAAGATTGAGACCCCGCTCTCGCTGTTCCTCAAGCGCGGCCGTGTCGCCGCTCACATGCCGCCGTCGGCCATCGGCTTCGAGATTCGCACCCCGATGTCCAAGCTCGTCGACATGGGGACGGAGTTCGGCGTGCAGGTCGACGATTCGGGCCAGACCGAAGTCATGGTGTTCCGCGGGCAGGTCGACTTGCACTACGGCGCCGAATCAGAGTCGGGCGAAACCGCCTCGAAACTGGCCATCTCGGACCGCCAAGCCCGCATGATCAAGAGCCCCGGCACGGCGGGCGAGCCGATCGAGTTTTCTCTCGACCGGTTCGGTCCGTTGGCAAGGCGTGTCGCGGACCCGGTTGAATGGGAAGCGTCGGAGGGGGGCAACGGGCACTTCTACCAACTCGTGGTCCAGGACGAGCCGCTCACCTGGCACGAGGCGGCCCAGGACGCCATGAGCCGCTACTACCGTGGCAAGCCGGGCCACTTGGCAACGATGACCTCGCCAGCCGAAGACCAGTTCGTCGTGCAGAACCTTCTTGCAGAAGTGCATACCCGAGGCGTCTGGTTTGGCCTGACCGACGTGCTCCGCGAAGGCCATTTCCGCTGGGTAACCGGCGAGCCCTACGAGTACACCAACTGGGCGAACTGGCCGAATCAGCAACCCGACAACTTCCACGAAGCCGATTGGCACGGCGGGGAAGACTATGGGATGTACACGCGGCTCACGGACGACCGACCCTGGGCGTGGAACGACCTCAGCATCGACAGCATGCACGAGAAGATCTCGGCGTATCTCATCGAGTTCGAACCGCCCGTTGACGCTCTCCGGCACCGATCGATGTCTCTCGATCCCATCCACTGGTCCGAAGAGATGGGCGGCAACGGCAACTACTATCGCGTGGTGCTGGTCAAGGAGCCCACGTCTTGGGAGGCCATTCGGCAGCGCGCCACAGAGACGGAGTTGTTCGGCGTTCCAGGCAGGCTGGTCGTCATGGAAAGCGAAGAGGAGCGCCGTTTCGTCGCCGAAGAAATCCTCCGCGTCTGCGGAATCCCAAAGATGATGATCGGCCTGAGCGGCAGCCTCGCCAGCAATGATCTCAAGTGGGTGAATGGTCAGCCGGTCGAAGGCTTCGAGGTTGAACGGTCTCACCTCCCCACTGACCAAGTCTACGGAATGTTCCATTGGAACCCAGCGGGCAAGTGGCAGACGGGTTGGGAGATCCGTGCGATCTCATCCGACGTGCGGCCCGCGGGCCGATTCGGCTACTTGGTTGAGTACCCAGTCGGCGACCAATGAGCGGCGGAATACAGGGATTGGCATTAGCGCAGTAGGTAACGAAGGCAACCTCCACCAACGGTCCCCTTATCAACACCAAGGAGTAACAGCTAATGACTCGGCATCTCTTGCGGTGCGCAAGCCGCCTAACCACCGCCTTCGCCGCGGCGGTTATGGTTTGCTTCGGTGCGAACCCCGCTGACGCGTCTGTCCTTGAACAAGTGGTCGGCATCCGACCGCAATCGCTCTTTTACAGCACGGCCCGAGACATCAACACCATCTCAACCGGCGCTTTGCTGGAAGTCGTTAACCCGTACGGGTCGCCCGGGCCGAACGGCGCCATCGGCACCCGTGGCGCAATGGCGGACTGGAACGGCGACGGCATCGATGACAAGACGCTCTACCAAGACCCGGACCCTATGTTTGGCCCTGGCTACCAAGTGATCGTTTCCTTCAGCAGCCCCACCGGCAGCATTTCGAACGCCAACTTCGACATCGTTACCGGCTTCACGTGGAACTGGTTCGACTCGCGAACCGCACACGAGCAGGTCTTCGGCGACATCGACGGCGACGGCATCGCGGACAACGGCATCGTCGGCCCCACCCCCGGCAACGACAACCCGCCTGACGGGGCGTTGCACTGGGGCGCCTGGCTGTCGCAGAACAGCCCGGGCGTTGCCGTTGGCGGAGTGTTCTCCAACTGGAACGCGTTTGGCGTCGCCGCGTCGGATACGCCGCTGATGGGCGACATCAACGGCGACGGCAAAGATGACCGCATCCTGTTCCGCGACGACTTCAGCACCTTCGTCGACTACAGCGACGGATCGGGCGGCGGCTTCTACGGCGACGGAACGCCGGACTCTATCAGCGTGTTCGGCGGGCAGGCAGGCGACCAGTTGGCAATTGGCGACATCAACGGCGACGACTTTGATGACGTCGTCGTGGTCCGTGCCAACCCCGGCGGGTTCTACGACTTGTTCGGTTACTACAGCAGTGCGGCGGGACTCTCCCCCGGTGGGGCGAACCCCGACCTCGTGGGCACGGCCGGCTTCGTTCCCGATGGAGACCGGATCGTCTTCGCCGCCCTCGGCCTGCCGATCCCCGAGCCCGCCAGCGGCTTTGCCGCCTTGGCGTTGATTTCGATCCTGGGTTCGCGACGAGGTGTCGCGCGTCAAGTGTCCGAGCGTTAGTTCGACCAGCGGGCGGGCTAGGCGGTTGGGGCAGACCGCCTAGCCCGTTCTCCTCATGAAGCAATCAGAGTTCAGCGTCGCGGGCGGTCGCTTCGGGCCGGAGCTGGCGTGTCGTGCAGGTTGTCCCTTGAAACCACGAAATTACAAGACGATGAAAACCCTCCTCTGGATTCCCGCCGTCTTCGCCGCCCTGGCGCCCTTGTCGGCGTTGGCCGCAGCGGCCCCCGAACGCATCGCCCTCTTCCGCCCCAGCGACGGAAACACGCCGGTATGGGGCGTATCAACCCGCCCCGATAACGATCCCAACGTCTGGCAAGACGGGCTGCTCGTTAACGATCCGACCAACGTCCAGTTCTACGGATTCTTCGGCACCGATGGGTTCTTTGAAGACTTCAACGGCGATGGGCTCGATGACAAAGTCCTGGTACAAACCGCGCCGACGGTGAACGATTTCACCGGCTTTCAAGTCATCGTCAGCTTTTCGGGAGAAGACGATATCAGCGGCACGGCGAACGATCTCATAGTCCCAGGCGCTGGTGGCGACTGGGGCTTTGTAGGGCCAGACAAGGAGGTGCTCTTCGGAGATATCGACGGCGATAACATCTCCGACTTCGGCGTTACCGCTCCCGGCGCTTCGGTCTTCATCGACAACACCGACCCCGCCGTCATGGACTCGCTGCAATGGGGAATGTGGCAGTCCCAAGACGTCGCGGGGGTCCCGCAAAACAACGGCAGTAACTTCACCAGTTGGAGTGCTTTCGGACAGATCTCTGAGGGCGATGTCGGGCTGCTCGCCGACGTTAACGGCGACGGAGTCGATGACCGTGTGCTCCACCGGCCCGACGCCCAGACGGTGTTCGTTGACTTTAGCGATCCCGCCGGCGGATGGGGCGATAGCGGCGCCGACGACCAAGTTGCCGTGGGAGCCATCGGCGACACGGTCGCCTTCTCCGACATTAACGGGGACGGCTTCGACGACCTTGTCTTGATCCGTGAGAACCCGACCGAAGACTTGTTCGATCTATTCGGTTACTACACTAACCCCAACCCGGGTGCGGGAGAAAGCTACTTCGATACGTCCAACCCCGACATTCAGTCACAGTTCGGCGACCTGACCAACGATCCGGGCTGGCTTTCGCCGGACAAGATCCTGTTTGCTCAGCTCGACCTGCCGGTCGACTCGGGTGTGCTGGGCGATTTCAACAACGATGGTGAAGTGAATGCTGCTGACTACACCGTGTTTCGTGACAACCTGGGTGGTAACACCGCGTTGCCCAACGACGACGGCCTCGGAACGCCAATTGCCATTGGTCACTACAACCTGTGGTCGGACAACTTTGGCGCCACCACGCCGCCCGCTGCCCAGGCAGCCCCGGAGCCCACGACGGTCGTGCTGTGCCTCTTGCCCTTAGCCGCCGCCGCACTCCGTCGCCGCGGCTAGTGGCTGACAGCCGATTGTTGATCCTACGGGGCGGGCGCGCCCCCAAGCAGAACGAAAGGTTGTGCCATGTCGGCCGCTAGAGCCAGAAGCTACGGCGGGTTTACCCTGGTTGAGTTGCTGGTGGTGATCGCCATCATCGGCATCCTCGTCTCACTGCTCCTGCCCGCGGTGCAGGCCGCCCGCGAGGCGGCACGCCGGTCGCAGTGTCTCAATCACCTCAAGCAGTTCGGCCTGGCGCTACACACGTATCACGACGCCAACAATCAGTTCCCGGCCGGGGGCAAGAATGGTTGGACTTTCGACAACTCGAAGAATCTCCTGGACAACGGGGTTTGGGGGGACGACCACGGGTCGTGGGTGACGCGGATTCTTCCCAACATTGAAGAGCAGGCGATTGCGGACTCGCTCCCGAACCTGGAAGACCCGTCGATTATCGACCCGATCAACGCCGTCTGGATCGCCGACACCCTGAACGGTGGCGCTCCGCCGCCAATCAAGATCGGCCGGTGCCCAAGCGACGACGCCCCAACCGGAGAGCCGTTCTTCAACTACTCCGGCAGCGCCGGGCCGATGATCCAGGTTTCCCCTTGTGGCCAAGGGGGTCAGCCCTTCAACGCAGACCTTTCCGGACTTGGCATCGCGGTACCGTTCATCGACCCGGGTGTCTGCGACGATCCGAAAGCATGCCCGCTCAACGGAATGCTCACCCGCCTCGGCTTTCACAGGGTCGCGATCAAGAACGTGACCGATGGCACCACCTACACCCTCTTTGTGGGCGAGACGCTCATCGAGAAGTCGGGGCACTCCTTCGACATCGCAAGGATCCGTGGCTACTGGGCCGGCAATGACACCGGTGTTGCGCACGCGGGGACGATCCCATCGATCAACTGGCCGGTCGATCCGAACACCGTGGGCTGCAGTAACGCCAGCGGCCAGTTCTGGCGAGCGAATTACCACGTCACGATGGGCTTTGAGTCGAACCACTCCGGTGGGGCGAACTTCCTCTTTGTCGACGGCTCCGTCTCCTTCGTGCAAGACACGATCGACTTCAACACCTTCCAGCTGCTCGGCACGAAGGACGACGGCGTAGTGATCACCAACACGGACTTCTGAACAAGACGCCGAGCCTAATCTGCGTGGCGTAATGGCCGCGGGCAGGCATCACAGCAGGCGAGGGGAAGCTTGATGACCGCACGAGTGCGAACGGGGTGTAGGACCCTGGTAGGGTTGGCGGTCCTTGCTGCCGTGGTTCCGTTGGTGGGGTGCGGCGGCAACAAGGTGGTGCCGGTTGCGGCGAAAGTGACGCTGGACGGGCAACCGCTGCCGGACGCCGCCGTGAGTTTCTTCCGGGCTTCCGGGGAAGAGGGGCGCGCCGCTTTCGGCATGACCGACGCCGAAGGAGTCGCCCAGTTGACAACATTTGAGCCCTTCGACGGGGCGATGCCGGGCAACTACACCGTCGTCGTCGTGAAGGCCCCGAAGGACACCAACAGCTTCGAGACCATCGCCGCGTCGGACAACCCCGCCGATCTCATGAGGATGTCTTCCGGCGCCGGGGTTCGAAGGCAGGCACGCCGCTACCGGGTGCGGACGGTAATCCCAACACTCTACGCGTCTGCCGGAACAACGCCGCTCAAGTGCAGCGTTGAGTACGGCATGGATCAGCCGGTCTTCGCATTGTCTAGCAAGTAGCTCACACAAGGGCGCCCCCAATGAGGCGGCCAGATACCCACGCTGAAGGAAGCGATATGCGCACTACCAACGCGGCCGCCATTGCCGCAGCCATGATTCCGATGTTGTTCCAGCCGCCACAAGTCTTCGCCGAGGCGCCGACCGCCACGGTGACGATGGTCCAGCTGACAACACGCGATCAGTCACCGCAGTCGATCATGGATCGCATGCCGCGGTTCTTCGACGAGGCGGCCGAGCAGGGTTCGGACCTGATCGTCTTCCCGGAGTACGTCCTGGGCTACAGGATCCCCGCCGACCACCCGCATGTAACTCGCTTCCGCGAGCTCGCCCAGCAACACAACATGTACGCCATCGCTGGTCTCGTTGAGAAGCACGGCGAGCGCTACGCCACCACGGCCATGCTCGTTGACCGGGAGGGCGAGATCATTGGGCGGTACCTGAAGAGCCACCCGGCCGCAGGCCCCGGCCCGCACTGGTGGCCACCGTTGCGGGGCAGCGACGCCGAAGCCCGTGGGATCCTCGGCAATCAGTTCAAGGTGTTCCACCTGGACTTCGGCACGATCGGCATCCTGCAGTGCTACGACGGCTACTTCCCGGAGGCGTGGGGCTGCACCTCGTACGCCGGCGCCGAAATGATCTTCTGGATCAACGGCCGCGACGGCATGGTTGAAGACAGCCACTGCCGGATGGCCTCGGAAGCGTACGGCTGCGTCGTCGGCGCGAACATTACCGACGGCAAGAACACAGGCTTCGCGGGCGGTGGATGCATCAAGGCGCCAGGCACGCCCGAGGAAGCGAGGCTCTTCCCGCGGATCGACAAGCCCGGCGACGGCTGCGTGCACGCGACCATCGACCTCGATCGCTTGCGTTGGCGGCGGAAGCATCTAAGGACCATGCACCAGCGTCGCCCTGAGATGTACGGGCTGTTAACCAAGGACGTGAAGATGTGGCAAGACTACCCCACGATCCCTTGGGATTACCCGGAGTGCGACGCGTTGACCAACGTCGCCCAGCTCCCGCCGCTCGAGGCGCCGAAGCCCGAGCCCGACTCGGCCGAGAAGGTCGCCGTCGAGTCAACCAACACGTCGAAGTAGTCTCCTGTGAACAACCACGTGGATCGGCGGCGCCGGTCTTTAGGCCGATGGTGAACGCCGTTCCTCATTGCCGCTATTGGGTAATCGTGGCGGCAACGCTCAGCCTCGTCTGCCCGCCCTCGGCGGCTCACCAGACACCGCCGAACCCGCCAAGTTCCGAGGTCGCCAAGACCCAGCCGGCGCTGCCCGGCTCTGCAGAGTTTCTGCGTTTGGCGCCTCAAAGGCTCCGCGGCCGCTGCGACGACCGGCAGCTCGAACTGCTCGACGAGATCCTCGCTCACCTTCAGCACGCCAACACCATCCGCTGGGGGCACGCCGACTCCGCTTTGCCCCAGCGAGTCGCGGAGTACTACCGCTGGCGAGCTGAAGATACGCTGCTGAAGTTCTTAGCGGACTTCTCCGACGCGATCCGGGTCGACGTTCGCACCATCGGCGATCGCGACGCCGCCAGGGAGGCTCTCGACCTCGATCAGCAGCACAACTCTCTGTTGCTGCACGTCAAGACCGGTCGAGAAGGCCCCGTCGCCTTCGAGTGCCAATCCTGGGACCTCACCAAGGAAGAAACGCCTGACGGACTGGAAGTGGTGATCGCGGACGAGGGTGAGACGTACGCTCTCATTCAACTCACCGGGGCGCCGCGCGGCGAGACCATCACGCGATTCCCCATCCGCCTGAAGTCGGACCCCGAGCCAAGGTGGTGGCGGGCCGTCTCCTGGAAGGCCAGGCCATGGGGTCAGCTCGTCGTTGATATCGTCGATGAGAACGGTTCGCCCACGCACGCGTTGCTCAGCCTCCGGTCCCAACGCGGCGGCGTGCTCTGGCCGCCCGCCGGCGCCTTGGATTTCCGGCCACAGCTCAACGACGTGGTCGGCCCGCCCATCTTCGAACCCGGCAAGGGCTACACCTTCTACCTGCCGGGCAGGCGACGGGGGCATTACTGGGTCGTGCCGCCGCGCGTTGAGATGGCGCTGCCCGAAGGCCCGTGGGAGATCACCATCCTCCGCGGCCCGGAGCACGAAGCAATCCGTGATCGGGTCGACGTCGCCGGCAACGAGTGGACGCGGAAGCGTTACCAAACGCGGCGCTGGACCAACATGAGCGAGCGCGGCTGGTGGTGCGGCGACGACCACGTGCACGCCCGCCTGCTCAGCGGCGCCGACGCCCAGCGGCTGCTCAGCTACTGCGAGGCGGTCGACCTAAACCTTGCCAACATCCTTGAGATGGGCGACGCGATGCGGACGTTCTACTCACAACGCGGCTTTGGCAAAGACTTCCGCGTGAACGCCGGCAACCGCTGGCTGATCCCCGGCCAGGAAGACCCGCGTTCGGCGCTCGGCCACGTCATTGGCATGAACCTCCGCAGCCTCGTGCGTGACCTGGACCGCTACCTGCTCAACGACGAGCTGGCGGAGGAGATGCACGCCCAGGGCGGGCTCTACGGGCACACCCACGTTGGCGCCAACGCGTGCTTCGCCCACCGCCAGATGGCGCTGTTCACGCCGATGGACATCGTCGACTTCAACAGCATCATGCAGGCCGACCTCGGCACCGAGCTCTACTACAACTTTTTGAATCTCGGCTTCAAGATGACCGCGTCCGCCGGCTCCGACACGCCCTACGGCGGCGCGATTGGCAACGTTCGCGTTTACGCTTACACGGGTGATCATCAACAGCTCGATCCCGACGCGTGGTTCGACGCCGTGAAGCGCGGTCGCACGTTCGTCTCGAATGGACCGATGCTCGACTTCCGCGTCGAGCAGGCGGCTCCGGGCGAGCTCATCGAGCTGGACAGCCTGCAGAGGCTGAGAGTCCAAGCAATCGCCTGGGGCGACCGAGGCTCCTCGGCGCCGAAGGAACTCCGCGTCGTCCGCTTGGGTGAGGTCGCCGAGGTCGCGACTTCGTCGGATGCTCGGCGTGATCGTCTGCAGCTCGATCTCGAGCTGGACTCGGGAAACGGGTGTTGGATCGCCCTCCACGCCGTCGGCCACGACGGCTCCCAGGCCCACACGACGCCCGTCTACGTCTCCGTGGCTGGTAACCGGCATTGGGCTGTCGACAAGGCGCCATCGCTCATCAAGCTCCAGCTCAGCGTGCTTGAAGAGATCGAACAAGCCTTGAGCGAGTCGGAAGCACTGGTCGCCAAGGGCGACAACCCGGTCGACTTCTGGAATCTGACCAACGCCCGGCAGGCGCGCGAGGTTCGGGCCCGAATCGAGAAGGCCCGACGGCACTACCTTGGGTTGCAGAAGCTGCTCGCGCAGTGAAGCCACGATCGGCCGTTGCACCCTCACAGGCCGCGCGCTGGGTTAATCGATTGCGACTCGCCGCCGCCTGTGGCCACGCAGCGGAGGCGTTCACAGTTCCTTAACGCTTGCCGCCTAGCCTAGCGGCTATGCAACGCGCTGGAGCACGAGTCGCACACCGCGGCCGACTGGCTGCATGCCTGATTATTCTCGGGCTTGTCGCCGCCGCGCTGCCGGTGTCCGGAAACCCATCGACTGAGGGCAAGGTCTCCCCGGTCCCGCCCGAAGACCTGCCGTTGCCGCGCCGCGACAGCGGTTACGTCTCTTCGGATGCGTGCGTGGAGTGCCACCAGAATGAGCACGCCTCGTGGCATGCGAGTTCTCATCGCACGATGACGCAAGTCGCGACGCCCGAGTCTGTTCTGGGTGAGTTCGACGGTGCCGAAATCGATTCTGACGGCGTCACGTATCGCGTCTTCACGCGTGACGGCGAGTGCTGGGCCGAGATGCCCGATCCGGATCTGGTGATGGACTTCGTCCAGCAGCGCGGCCGTTACGAGATGATGAAGAAGATCCCTCGTGTTGAGCGCCGCGTGATCATGACAACCGGCTCGCACCACTATCAGACGTACTGGGTGGCGGGCGACGACGAGTACGGCCGTCTCATGCAGACGCTGCCATTGGTTTATCTGATCAAGGATCAGAGGTGGATCCCGCGGGAGAAGGCGTTCATGCGTCCACCGGGTGGGCGGTTCCTGACGCAGTGGAACCACCACTGCATCAAGTGCCACAGCACGGGCGGAGGCCCTGGCCTGATCGATGAAGGCCAACGCGGGAGGTTCGAAACCAAAGTCGCGGAACTTGGGATCTCGTGCAAAGCGTGCCACGGCCCCGGCGAAGACCACATCGCGTACCAGCGTCGCATCGTAGCCAAACAGCCCCCGGCCGGTGCCGACCCGATCGTCAATCCGGCGAAGCTCGACCACAAGCGCGGCAGCCAAGTCTGCGGCCAGTGCCACGCCGTGTTCATCGCCGCCAACGAGAAGAGCGTCACGGAGTACGCCACCAGCGGGAGCAGCTACCGGCCGGGCGACGAAATCCACCAGACGAACTACTACATCCAACAACCGGCGAACGGCGGGACCTCGATGCGGCGAGCCGAGTTCGATCGTAACAAGGAGTTCTTTCGCGAGCGGTGGTGGGACGACGGGTCGATCCTCGCGGGCGGGCGTGAGTTCACGGCTGTGCGGCGGTCGGCCTGTTACCTGAAGGGGGAGATGTCGTGCATGTCGTGCCACTCGATTCACGACAGCGACCCCGCGGATCAACTCACGCGAGACTTGACCGACACGCGTATGTGCACGCAGTGCCACAGCGATCCGCGGGACACCTCTCGCCTATCCGACCACACGCACCACGCCCCCGGCTCTTCCGGCAGCAACTGCCTGAATTGCCACATGCCGTACAACTCCTACGCGCTACTCTCCGGCGTGCGGTCTCACCAGATGGAGTCACCGAGGGTTTCCGCCAGCGTCGAGTTCGACACTCCCAACGCGTGCAACCTCTGCCACCTCGATCAGACCTTCGCCTGGGCGTAAGAGCACACGGCTCAGTGGTAGGGCCACGAGCGTGTGGAGCTGACCCGGGAGCAAACGGAGACCGCGGCGGACGTCCTTTGGATGCTGAAGGGTCACGCGGCCCAAAGAGCGATCGCCGCGTGGCACGCCGGCAGAGCCGACATCAAGCAAGCCTCCGGTGAGGGTTGGATGCGCCTCTTCCTGAGCCGGCTGCTAGACGACCCGTACAGCATTGTTCGCTACATCGCGGCCGACTCGGTGAGCCGCTTGCCCGGCTACGAGAAGCTGGAGTACGACTCTGTGGCGAGTGAAGATGAGCTGGATGACGCCGCTGCGGAGGCGCTCGCCGTTTGGCTCAAGCGCACCAAGAGCATTCGGAGGACGGAGCTCCTCGCGACGCCTGCGGGAACCATCGACGGAAAGCGATACGGCCGGCTCTACTCAAGCCGCAACAACCGCCCCATCCGCATCAAGGAGTGAGGCTGGTTTTCTCGCGGCCGCTCCACAACGCCGCGGCGGTCATTCCCGCCAGCAAAGCGAGAGCGGATGGCTCGGGGACCGCGCGAGGCGTGGCCCCGCCGGTCGAGTAGACGACCGATCCAGTCAATTGCTGGCCATCGCTGAGTGCGTAGCTGAAGCTCAGGTTACGCAGGTCGAGTTGCTGGTTGTACCCTTTGCCGATTGCGGCTGACGCGAACGATGACGAGCCACCGAGGAAGAACTCCACCAGTTGGTCGTCTTCGGCGATCAGGGTCTCCCAGGACTCCCTCGCCCCGACTGCGACGCCGAACTGCTCCCCCCAAGCAGCATGGTCCGCGACGCTTGTCTGCTGGTCACCATCCGCGTCGCCTGCCGGGCTCCCGCCAAGGCCGTCTCGCCAGAGGGTATAGTCAGCGGCGTTGACAACCCGTCGTTGTTGAAGTCGGCCGTGGCGGGGACGGGCGAGCCGTAGTTCTGCGAGTCGAGGTTCCCCTTTGACCAACCCGCGGGATCGAGAGCACCCTGCGGTCCGGTGATCTCGTATCCGATGATGTCCTCGGCGCCGCCAATCGTCATCTGGCCGGTGACGGTATCGACTAGCATGGATGAAGGCGCGAACTCATCGACACTATCGATCGTCTTGGCCTTCCCCCGATTCATGTACCAGCCGGTATGAGGGAATCGGGATGGTTGACCCTCACCCCAAATCTGTACCAGCGGCAGTGCTAGGGATCGGCGTCACTTCGGGGGTCTGGCCGCTCAGGCTGC
>JBCDJN010000080.1:0-22597 GCA_039414355.1 Planctomycetota bacterium
CGACCTGCTGAGCGATCTGGATCTGACCTTTAGCGGCGACCTGGGCAACGTTGGCGACAACCCCTTCGACCTGCGGGGCACGAACGGCCGGCTGAGGGTTGGCGTGGAGTTTGACGGCCCGCTCAACCGCCTCCTCGAACGCAACAACTACCGCGAGGCGCTGATCAGCTTTCAGCGGGCACGCCGCGGCTTCTACCAGTTCGTCGACATCGTTCATCAAGACCTCCGGGCAACGCTCCGCCAGATTCGGCTGAACGAGATCAACTTCGAGCTGAGCCGCGAAGCCGTGTTGGCAGCCATCACTCAGGTCGACATCACGCAGCTCCGGCTCACGGAACCGCCTCCGGTAGGCGACGCTCGGAACCCGAGCAATACCGCGGCTCGTGACTTGGTTGACGCACTCGCAAGCCTCTTGGGCGAGCAGAACGACTTCTTGGGGGTCTGGGTAGGCAACGAGGTGGCTCGGCTGACCTTGGAGTTTGACCTGGGCCTGATGCAGCTCGACCGGACCGGCGGGCGGATCGAGCCCGGCATGCCGCTGCGGGACTTCCTGGACGCACAAGTCCCCGGCGTCGAGGGCGGGCCGGAGCGGCTCCCAGCGGACATTGTGCCGCCCAAGCCCGCGAAAGAACCGGCGAAGTTAACGCTCCCAGTGGACCTTTCCACCGCTCAAGCCACGGGCGGCCGGCCCGCCCAGGATCCGGCCGTGAGCCCCGCCAGCTTTAGCCAGCCGGCCAACCGCCCCAGCCTGCGACGCTTGCCGCCTGTCGCGATCGAAGAATCCATCAATAGCGTGGGTGGGCATTCCCCTCGCTAGGGGCCTATACTGAGGCCGTGACAAACCGCAATCGGAAAACCGAACAGATGCGACAGCGATCTGCTCCGGCGGGGCTGGCCCGAGGCTCGGCCTTGGTCTTGCTCGCTGTCCTCGGCGCCGCGGCCTACAGCGGCTACGCCTACTGGCAGCTGAAGGTCGGCGAGTCGACCGCACCGGCGGGCGCCATCATCACCGAGGTGGTGCTCGAGGACTTTGAGCTCGCCATCACCGAGCGGGGTGAGATTGAGTCGGCCGGTGACATCGAGGTTCGCTCCGAGGTGGTCACCCGGAACCAACCCGGCCTAGCAATCCTCCGGGTCGTGCCCGAGGGAACGGTGGTCAAGGACGGCGACTTCCTCGTCGAGCTCGACTCGTCCGCTCTCCGCGACGAACGCACGCTTCAGCAGATCAATGTGAATACCGCCGAGGCGGCGGTCGTGGAAGCCCGCAACGTGTACGAGACGGCGGTGATCGCCAAGCGGGAGTACCTTGAGGGCACCTTCGTCCAGGAAGTCGAGACGCTTGAGAGCGAGCTCTTCGTCGCCGAGGAGAACCTGAGCCGGGCCGAAGAGTACCTGAAGTACAGCAAGCTCCTCGCCGCCAAGGGGTACGTGAACGACCTGCAGCTGCAGGCGGACCGTTTTGCGGTGGAGAAGGCCCGCAAAGAGGCGGACGCCGCGACGACGAAACTCGGCGTGCTCAAGCGGTTCACACGGGAAAAGATGCTCAAGCAGCTCGAGAGCGACATCCTCATCGCCAAGGCGAAGTGGGAGGCAGAAAAGAACAGCCTGTCGCTGGAAGAGGGCAAGCTTGCCGAGTTGGACGACCAGATTGCCAAATGCGAAATCCTGTCGCCCGGCTCGGGCGTGGTGAAGTACGCCCATGAGATCGACCGCCGGGGTGACGCGGACTTCCTCGTCGAGGAGGGCGCGCTCATCCGCGAGCGGCAAGTGATTCTCCGCCTGCCCGACCCGAGTCAGATGCGGGTTGAAGTGAAGATTAACGAGTCGTTGATCCAACACGTTAAGCCCGGCATGCCCGCGGCGATCGAGCCGATCGGCGCCGATGGCGTGGTGCTGGCAGGCACGGTTGAGTTCGTCAATCAGTACGCCGAGCCGTCCGGTTGGCGTAAGGCGAACGTCAAGGAGTACAAGGCGTTCGTCCGCGTCAACGAGGGCACGTCCATCCTGCGGAGCGGCATGACCGCCTCGGTGACGATCCGCTCGATGCACATGCCCAGCGTGCTGCAGGTGCCGATCCAAGCGGTCTACCCGCACGAGAGTGGCGATTACTGCCTCGTCCAAGGCGAGGACGGCGCCCTCCAAGCGCGGCCCGTCGAGTGCGGCCCGACCAACGACCGGTTCTTTGTGATCAAGACCGGCTTGGAGCAAGAGGAACGCGTGGTGGTCAACCCAAGGGCGGTGGTGGACTCGGTCGAGATGCCGGCGGCCGCCGCCGTGCGTCCCGCTGCGGACACGCCGCGTGGTCTTGACCCGACCGATCAGCCAGCCCGCGAGAAGGAGGAGCCGCGCAAGAGCGGCTCCCGCGTGGCGTCGCGTAGTTTCCGCGGCACGGTGCGATGATCCGCACCGCCGAGCCAGCGGCGCCGCCCGCGGTGGCGGTGGCCGACCTCAAGAAAGACTACGCCCTGGGCGGGGCGAAGGTCCAAGCCCTGCGGGGCGTCACATTCGAGGTCCCTCCCGGTGACTTCGTCTCAATCATGGGCCCTTCGGGCTCGGGCAAGAGCACGCTGCTCAACCTGCTTGGCTGCCTCGACCGCCCCACGTCCGGCCGCTACTCGCTTGCAGGGGAGGACGTGTCAACGTTCAGCGACGACCAGCTCGCCGAGGTCCGCTGCACCAAGCTCGGCATGGTCTTCCAATCGTTCAACCTGCTGCCGGCGCTCACGGTGCAGGAGAACATCGAGCTGCCGCTCTACTACAGCAACCGCCTGACGGCGACGAACCGCGATCGATGCCTCGCGTTGGCCGACCGAGTCGGTCTGGCCGAGCGGCTCGACCACCGACCGATGCAGCTCTCCGGCGGCCAGCAACAGCGTGTCGCCATCGCCCGCAGCCTGGCGAACGACCCCAGCTTCCTGCTCGCCGACGAGCCGACAGGCAACCTGGATACGGCCACCACCGACGAGATCCTCGCCCTGCTCGCCAGCCTGAACGACGAGGGGCGAACCATCGTCATGGTGACGCACGAGGACGAAGTGGCGGAGCGCACCGCCCGCACCATCGTCCTGCGCGACGGCCAACTCGTCTCAGACCACAGGCGGTGAACGATGCGCTGGATCCGCACGCTCCGCCTGAGCCTGAAGAGCCTGCTGCTGCACCCCATGCGGTCGGGGCTGACGGTGCTGGGCATCCTGATCGGCGTGGCGAGTGTGATCTGGCTGCTGGCCATCGGCGAGGGGATCAGCCGGGCGTCGCAAAATCAGATCGCGAATCTCGGCGCCAAGAACATCATCATCCGCACCATCAAGCCCACCGGCGACGACTTCGACGGCAGCGGCTACGGCCTCACGCGAGCCGACTACCAACTGCTGCAGGAGACGATCCCCACGGTCGAAGTCACACTGCCCATCCGCGAGGTGGAGCGGGAGTTCCGCTTTGGCGCCCGGCGCATCGAAGGTCGCCTGGTTGGCGTCACACCCGACTACACGGAGGTGCTCAACCTAAAGCTAGACCGCGGCCGCTTCATCAACCCAGCCGACATGGAGGCCGAGCGCAACGTCTGCGTGCTGGCCTGGGAGACCAGCGAGCGGCTCTTCCCGCAGGGCGAATCGGTGGGCGAGAGCGTGATGGTGGACGATGAGTTCTACACGGTCATTGGCGTGGCCGAGCCGAAGGCCGCCACCGCGGGCGTCGGTGGGTCGCTGGCGGCCGAAGACTTCTCCAGCGACATCTACATCCCCATCCAGACGTTCTGGCGGCGGCTGGGCGACATGATGGTGACCACCAAACCGGGCCAGTACCAACGCGACTTGGTGGAAGTTAGCCAGATCTCACTCCGCGTCCGCGAACGCGACGATGTGCTGCCGACCGCGGACCTGGTGCGTGAGACGATCGACCGCAACCACCTGATGGACGACTACGCCATCACCGTGCCGCTGGAGCTGCTGATCCAGGCGCGAACCACGCAGCTCATGTTCATCGTGTTCCTCGGGCTGATCGCCGCCATCTCCCTGGTGGTGGGCGGGATCGGCATCATGAACATCATGCTCGCAACGGTCACCGAGCGGACGCAGGAGATCGGCATCCGCCGCGCACTCGGCGCCAAGCGGAAGGACATCGTCGGCCAGTTCCTCACCGAGAGCGTCGTCCTGTCCGTCGTGGGCGGCGCCCTCGGCATCGTCGCGGGGCTGTTCTGCCCGCTCTTTTCGCGCTTCGCCCGCGACGGGCTGGCGCAGCTGTTCCCGCGGCAGTTCGCGACGCTGCCCGATCTGATCCGCGAGCTGGAACCGGTGCTGGTGATGTGGTCCATACCGCTGGCTTTTGTCATCGCGGCGGGCGTCGGCGTCCTATTTGGCGTCTACCCGGCGACGCGGGCCGCGGCGCTCGACCCGATTGTGGCGCTCCGCAGGAACTAGCCTTGCCCGGCTGGCGACCGCTTGGCGAGGCGGGGGGCGGTCCTATAACGCCAAGCCGCTCGACCACTCGCTTTCCGCCCGCACGCGCCCCGCATGCCCCATCTGCACGCCGACGACGTCCACAAGTGGTACGGCGAAACCGAGACCGGCTACCACGCGCTGCGGGGCGTGAGCTTCGAGCTGGAGAAGGGCGAGTTCGCGGCGCTCCGCGGGCCCTCGGGCTGCGGCAAGTCGACGCTGCTGCACATTGCGGGCGCCATGGACCGGTCGACCAGCGGCAAGGTCACGCTCGGCGGAGTTCATCTTGAAGGGCTCTCGTCCCGCCGGCTGGCCGAGACGCGTCGCCGCTCCATTGGTTTCGTGTTCCAGCAGTTCAATCTTCTGCCGACGCTGACGGCAATCGAGAACGTGGCTCTGCCGCTGCTGCT
The DNA here is from genome assembly GCA_039414355.1 of Planctomycetota bacterium. Taxonomy (GTDB): domain Bacteria; phylum Planctomycetota; class Planctomycetia; order Pirellulales; family Lacipirellulaceae; genus JBCCQL01. The sequence goes on from JBCDJN010000080.1 coordinate 4,844, forward strand.
TGACGGCATTCCGTCTTCACGGGCGAACCGGAAGGCGGATGCGGCGCTCGACGAAGTCGGACTCGCGTCGAAGCGGCAGTCATTCCCGTCGCAGCTCTCCGGCGGCGAGATGCAGCGTGTCGCCATCGCGCGAGCCGTGGCGATCGAACCCGAGTTGCTCATCGCCGATGAACCAACCGGCAGCCTCGACAGCGAGAACGGCCGCCGGGTTCTCGAACTCCTCAGCCGCCTCAACCGCGACCGCAACCTGACCATCCTCATGGCGACGCACTCCGCCGACGCCGCGGGCTACGCCCAGAGCGTACGCCACCTGCGAGACGGCGTGCTGGTTGACGGCGAGCACACGGCGTCTGCCGCGGCCGTCGGCCCCAGCGAGACCGATCCTTCCCATGCCGCCGCTCCCGCTGTTTAAGCAGTTCATCGGCCGCGCGCTGCGGCGGTCGCCCGGGCGCAGCCTGGTGGCGGTGCTCGGCATCGCGGCCGGCGTGGCGGTGATGGTGGCCATCCGGCTGGCGAACGTCAGTGTCACTGAAACGTTCCGCGCCGCGGTAGACGCCGTTGGCGGCGAAACCGGCGTGCGCGTGCGTGGCGTCGCCGGCGCGTTCGACGAGACTCGGCTCGCTGATCTCGGCTGGCTGGAAGAGTTCGGCGTCGTAAGCCCGGTCATCCAAACGCACGCGATGCTGCCACCGACCCCCGAAGCCATGGCGGGCGCCGGGGCGTTCCCGCGTGGCGAATTGCTCAGCGTCTTGGGCGTGGACATCCTGCGTGACGCCTCGGTCCGCGATTATCAGGTGCTCCGCACAGGCGCCGACGACCGCCAGTCCGCCACGCAGGTGCTGGGGCTGCTCCGCGATACCGACTCGATCATCCTCACCGAGAAGTTCCTCCGCCGGCACGGCCTGCAGGTTGGCGGCGTCGTTCCGCTGGTCTTCGACAGCACGCCCAAGCCGTACAACATCCGCGGCGTGCTGCTCGACGAGGGCCCGGCGAAGACGCTCGACGGGTCGTTCGCGCTAATGGACATCGCCTCGGCGCAGCTCGCGGCCGGCAAGGCGGGCTTGATCGACTACCTCGACCTCCGCCTCACCGCCAGTCGCGGCGTGGATGAGACCGTCGCCGCGCTGAACGAACGCCTGCCCGACGGCCTGATCGCCGAGACGCCGGAAGCTTCCTTCGGGCGAACCGATTCGATGCTCTCCGCGTTTCAGTTCAATCTCGAGGCGTTGAGCTCCATCGCGCTGATCGTGGGGCTCTTTTTGATCTACAACACGCTCTCCATCTCGGTCGCCGCCCGCCGCAACGAGATCGGCATCCTCCGCGCCGCGGGCGCCAGCCGCCGGCAAGTGCTCGGCTTGTTTCTGGGCGAGGCGGCTTTGCTGACCGCGGCCGGCTTGCTGGTGGGCCTGCCGCTCGGGCGGTTGATGGCAAGCTACGCGGTGCAGGGTGCGGCGCAGACGGTCGAGACGTTCTACATCGCCGGCGTCGCCGAGTCCTCGGCCGGCGCGCTAGCCCTCAGCCCGATCGAATGCCTGCTCGCCTCGGCGCTGGTGCTGCCACTGGCGTTGCTCGCGGCGGCCGCCCCGGCGTGGGACGCCGCCAAGACCGCGCCGGCGTCGGCGGTCCGGCCGGGCGCCGGCGACAGCAAGCTCTCGCCGCTCCGGCTGCTCAAGTGGTCGCTGCTGCTCGTGGTGGCGGGCGCCGCGCTCACGTGGGTAGGGCCGGTCGGTGGCAAGCCGGTGTTCGGCTTCGTGGCGGAGCTGCTCTTCATGGCGGCCGGCGCCATGCTCACACCGCTGGTGCTCCAAGCCGCGTGCCACGCCGCGCCGGCCTTGGCCAGGCCCTTCTCGCCAGCAGCGGGGCTGGTGGCGCGGCTCGCCGGCGCCAACCTGCTGGCGTCGCTCTCGCGTGTATCGGTATCGACGGCGGCGCTGGCCGTCAGCCTCGCGATGATGGTGGCGATCGCCGTCATGGTGGGCAGTTTTCGCGAGACGATGACCTACTGGCTCGAAAGCGCGCTGTCGGCCGACCTGGCGATCAAGCCGGTCATGCAGTCGTCCGCGGTGTCCGAAGCGCGGCTGTCGAAGGAGACGGTCGAGAAGCTGACCAGCGACGAGGCGATCGCCGACGCGTTGTGGATCACGTCCAAGCAGTTGCCCGTTGGCGAGCGATCGATCCGCCTGGCGGTCACGCCGATGGCCCCCGCGACGCGGCGTGCAGGCCTGCTGTTCAAGGCGCCGCGCGGCGGTCCGCCCGCCGACGAAACCGATTGGGGACAAAGCGTGCTGGTCTCTGAGAGCCTCGCTCTGCGTCGCGGGCTGGCGCCGGGCGATCCGATCGATCTACCCACGCCCGCCGGCGTGCGATCGCTGACCGTCGCCGGCGTCTACTACGACTACGCCAGCAACCAGGGCACGGTCATCCTCGATGAGTCCGCCTACCGCAAGTTCTTCGCGGAAGTCGACCCCGACCCCACGCCTTCGAACCTGTCGCTCTACCTGCACGAAGGCGCCGACGCCGACGCGACCCGCCGGCGGCTGCTCGATTCGCTCGGCCCCGATGAACAGGTCTACTGCGTCACCAACGGCGAGATCCGCCGCGAGGCGATGCGGATCTTCGACAGCACCTTCACCGTGACCTACGCGTTGCAGGCGATCGCCATCCTGGTTGCTGGACTTGGTGTCGCGACGACGCTGGTCACCACCATCTACCAACGCCAACGGGAGATCGGTCTGCTGAGCCTCGTGGGCGCCACGGCCGGCAAGGTCAAGCAGATGCTGCTGTGCGAGGCGGTGGTGCTGGGCGCCACGAGCCAGGCGATTGGCGTCGTCGTTGGCCTCCTGCTGGCGTACGTGCTGATCTTTGTTGTCAACGTTCAGGCGTTTGGCTGGACCATCCAGTTCCACCTGCCGTGGCGGTTCCTTGCGGTTGCGTCCGCGATCGTTGTGGCGACCTCGGCTTTGTTCGGGCTTTACCCCGCGACGCGTGCCGCGGGCGCCGATCCTTTGCAGACGGTGAGGAGCTTTTGAGCCGACAAATCTCTACCGCCGCGGCGACGATAACCGCGCTCTGCCTTGCGGGCTGCGGCGTGCGGGCGCCGGAGCCGCGTGACCTGGGCGAGCTGTTCAACCAGGCCGCCCTCGAAGCCGAGCCGGCCGAAGAGACGCGCTGGCGAAAGGCGACGGCGACGCGGCCGTTTGCGTTCCCGCGTGACCACGGCGCCCACAACGATTTCCGCATCGAGTGGTGGTACTACACCGGCAACCTCACGGCAGAAGACGGTCGTCGTTTCGGCTACCAGCTCACCTTCTTCCGGACGGGGCTCAACTACGAACCGGTGAGCAGCTCTCGTTGGGCCGTGCGCGACCTGTACACGGCCCACTTCGCCGTTGCCGACCTTACCGCCAAGCGGCACCGTTTCGCCGAGCGCAATCGCCGCGCCGGCATCAACGAAGCGGGCGCCGAAGCGGATCGCCTCTGCGTCTGGAACGGGGCGTGGCGAGCGGAGCAGGAGGGCGAGACGCACACGCTTTGGGCGGCGAGCGACGGCTTTGCGATCAGCCTCGACCTCACGCCGACCAAGGGCGCCGTCCTGCACGGCGACGGCGGCCTCAGCCAGAAGGGCCCCGCCGAGGGGAACGCTTCGTACTACTACACGATGCCGCGGATGGCGAGCGTGGGCACCGTGACCGTGGAGGGCGAGCAATTCCGCGTGACGGGCGAGAGCTGGATGGACCACGAGTTCAGCACCAGCTTCTTGGAGGCGGGCCAACTCGGCTGGGACTGGTTCTCGATCCAGCTCGACAACGGCGCCGAGCTGATGCTCTACCAGATGCGTCGCGAAGGCGGGCAGGCGGACGACTACTCGTCTGGCACTTACGTGACGACCGAGGGCGAACCAATTCACCTCCGCCGCGAGGATTTCGTGATCGAACCGCAGACTACCACGTGGCGTTCGCCCGAGACCGACGCCGAGTACCCGCAGTCCTGGCGGCTGTTGGTTCCGAAGCTTTGTCTAGAGCTCTCGGTTGCGTCCGCCTTCGGCGCCCAAGAGATGGCAACCGGCGCCACGACCGGCATCGCCTACTGGGAGGGCGTTGTCGACACCACCGGATCGATTGATGGCAACAAGATCAACGGCCGCGGGTTCGTAGAGTTGACGGGCTACTCCGGCATCGGCCTCGGTTCGCTGCTGGGCGACTGACGCGGGACACGCAACCTCATGAGCGGCGACGCAACAGCAAACAGTACAGCAATCATCGGCGCGGGCGTTGCCGGTTTGACCTGCGCACAACACCTCGCAGGCGCGGGCTACGCGGTGACCGTCTTCGAGAAGAGCCGCGGCGTCAGCGGCCGGCTGTCGACCCGCCGGGTGGAGGGCGGCCTCGCCTTTGATCACGGCGCTCAGTACTTCACGGCACGCGACCCGCGGTTTATCAACCGCGTCACGCAGTGGCGGAAAGCGGGCGTCGCGGCGGAGTGGACCGGGCGAATCGCCACGCTGAACCAGGGCGTGTCGACCGTCAAGCAAGACAACAAGACTCGGCTGGTCGGCACGCCGGACATGCCGGCCGTCTGCCGCCACATGGCGGGCGAGCTCGATGTGAAGCTCAAGACGCGGGTCACGAGCTTGAAACGAGAAGCGAGCCGGTGGCAGGTGCATTGCGACGGCGGCGGCGCCGAAGATTTCGATCGCGTGCTGCTCGCCATCCCGGCGCCACAAGCAAGCGAGTTGCTAGGCGAGGCGCCGGGCCTGCGAGACCAGGTGCTGCCGGTAACGATGCAAAGCTGCTGGGCGGTGATGGCGGCGTTCGAGCAGCCCGTTGACGTTCCGCTCGACGGGGCGTTCGTCGAAGCGTCGCCCCTCTCATGGATCGCCCGCAACAGCAGCAAGCCCGGCCGGCCGAGTAGTACCGACGCGTGGGTGCTGCACGGGTCGCATGAGTGGTCCGAGGCGAACCTGGAGATCGAGCCGCAGGAGGCGAAGCAGCGGTTGCTCGACGCCTTCTGGCAGTCCACCGGCGCCGCGCCGCGAACGCCGGCCTACGCCACCGCCCACCGCTGGCGGTACGCCATCCCGCCGGCGCCGCTGGGCGAGCGGGCGTTGTACGACCCGGCGCTCGGCATCGGCGTGGCGGGCGATTGGTGCGGCGGCCCCCGGGTGGAAGGCGCCTTCCTCTCCGGGCTGGCCCTTGCCGAAGCGGTGACCGGCGCGGCGTAATAGACCGCCCCCCCGCACCGCCAACAGCGAGCCCGCCATGCCCGAAGACCCCGCCCCGCCCAGCGAGCCCGTCGTCATCGTCGGCGCCGGCCTGGCGGGGCTCTCCTGTGCGAAGCAGCTCGCGGGGCACGGCATCCCGTGCGTGGTGCTGGAGGCCGATAGCGAGGTTGGCGGGCGCGTCCGCACCGATTCCGTTGACGGGTTCCTGCTCGACCGCGGCTTCCAGGTTCTGCTCACTTCGTACCCGGAAGCGCAGAAGCAGCTCGACTACGACGCGCTGCGACTCGGTCGATTCGAACCGGGCGCGCTGATTCGGTACGAAGGGAAGTTCCGCCGCTTCGCCGACCCGTTCCGCCGGCCGAGCAAGACGCTGGCTACCGCGCTGTCGCCGGTGGCGACGCTGGCCGACAAGCTCCGCGTTGCGAGGCTGCGGTACTCGGCGACCGCCGGCGCGGCGAGCAACTACGCGGACAACACGGAGGAGACTACGCGAGACTACCTGCGTCGGCTCGGCTTCTCCGACCGCGTGATTACCGCGTTCTTCACCCCGTTCTTCGGCGGCGTTTTCCTCGACGGATCGCTCGCCACCTCCAGCCGCATGTTCGAGTGTATCTTCGGCATGTTCGCCACCGGCGACGCCACGCTGCCGGCGGACGGGATGCAGGCCATCCCGCACCAGCTCGCCGGCGCACTCCGGCCCGGCACGCTGCGGTTCGGCGTCCACGTGACGGGCGTCGGCGCCCGGCATGTGGAGACGAGCGAAGGCCGCATCGACGCGGCAGCGGTTGTCGTCGCCACGGACCTGCCATCCGCAACCGAGTGGGTGGACGAGGCGTCGCCGCGCGAGTGGTGCGGCACAACGTGCCTGTACTTCGCCGCGGACCGGCCGCCGATCGAAGAGCCCACGCTCGTCCTCAACGGCGAGGGCAAGGGCCCGGTCAACACGCTCTGCGTGCCGAGCCAGGTGAGCGCAAAGTATGCGCCGGCCGGCGCCGCGCTGGTGTCGGTCAGCTCGCTGGACATGGCGACGGACGAGGAGCCGCTCCGCGAGCGGGTGCTCGAGCAGCTCCGTGGCTGGTATGGCGAGCAGGTTGATGGCTGGCGGCATTTGCGGACCTACCGCATCCCGCACGCGTTGCCGGCTCAGCCGGTGGGGTCGCTCGCCCCAATCGAGAAAACCGTCACAACCGGCGCCGGCGTCTTTTTGTGCGGTGACCACCGCGACACGGCGTCGATTCAGGGAGCCATGGTTTCCGGTCGGCGGGCGGCAGAGGCCGTGGCTGCCTCCGTGGCGTGAGCCGGACCGATTCTTTGCCCAACCCGCAAGCCGCAATTAGGGTGAAGGTTCATGTTGGTCGGCCGTTCTGGTCGGCTCCTGCCCCGTCGCGTCAACACGATCTGCCAACTATGCTCCGAGCCCTCCTCGCCGCGGTCGCAGTTGCCGCCTGTCTCACGCCCACCGCGCAATCGCAAACGATCCGTTTCGATACGTCCGTTGGGGACTTTGACATGGTCCTCAACCCGACCGACAACCCGGCTCTGCAACCGCTGGTGGACAACATCCTGGCTTACGTAGGAACGGGGCGTTACCACTACGCGGCGATCAACCGCGCCGTGGACGGGGAAGACGACGACCCCTCGAACGACTTCGTGCTGCAGATGGGCGGCTTCCTCGGCCTGCCGACCAACCCGGACCTTTGGGTGAGCAACCTGCAGTCGATTGAAGCTCTCGATCCGGTGATCGTTGACAGCGATGGCGACGGCGCCGTGGACTTCGACGCGCTGAGCAACACCCGCGGCACCGTTTCGCTTGCGCTCTCCGCGGGGAACGTGAACAGCGGCACGAGCAGCTTCTTCGTCAACCTGGGCGACAACTCGGCGCTCGACGCTCAGGGCTTTGTGCCATTCGCCGAAGTGCCCGACATGACGACGGTCGATACGATCCTGCAGCTCATGCAACAGAACCTGGTGCCGGGCAACCTGGCGCTGAGCGACGTGCCGATCACCGAGAACGGCAAGATCGTTGTGATCGAGCGTGTGTTCCTGCTCGACGCGGACCCAGGCTTCACCTTCGCCGGGCCCATCTCTCGGGTGCTCGGCGACCAGGATTCCGGCGGTGTGGTCGCAGCAACGTCAACCGCCTCGATCGATGGCGGTTCGGGAAGCAGCTCGTTGGCGGCTTCCAACGTCACGCCGGAACCCGGCGCCGCGGCGTTGGCGTTTACGGTGCTGGCTTCGCTGCCGCGTCGCCGGCGTCGCTAGCGGGCTTCTCCGCCTGCTGCTTGAGCCGCTTGATTACCTCTTGGGTGATGTCGGCCGACTCATCGCACGCCAAGATCAAAGCGTCTTGACGGGTGACGACAACGCTCAAGCCGCGTTCGGCCGCCACTTCCTGCGCCACCGGTCGGACGGCGCCGCGGAACTGGGTGAACAGCCGGAGGCGATGGGCGGTGAGGTCCTGCTCCGCCTTGCGTTGGGCCGCGCCCAAGCTCTGGTTGGCCTTCTGCTGGTACTGGGCGAGCTGCACGCCGGACTCGTTCTCTTCGCTGGCCGCCGCCCGGTGCTGCTCAAGTTGGCCGCGGTAGCCGTTGGCGAGATCGTTCAGCTTCTGCGTGAGCGCTTCCTTGCGCTGCTCCACGGCGGAGGCGATCTGCTTGTCGCTGCCTAGGGCGACCGCCACGGCGTCGAGGTCGATCACCGCCACTCCGCTCGCCGCCGTGGCGCCGGCGGGGGTCGCTGACCCATCGCCGCAGCCCACAGCGCCCGCAAGAGCTAGCGCCGCAGCCGCTACGGCGACTTGTAGACGGGGCCGAGCGATAGCACTGAGGGCGTTCGGGAGTTTGGTCATCCGTGATTCCTTCATGGATCGAGTTCGGCGACGGGCGTCGTTGGCGACGTTCATCCCAACCGGGATCGGCGCGGACGATAGCGTCCGCCTCGATCACACAGAAGAGCAATCCCGTGGTTCCACCTGTCCGGATTGGGACGCGGCGCGACTCTGGGCAAGTGGTACGGGTGAAGTGGGCATTCGGATTTAAGCCGAGGCCGCGGGCTTGCCGATTCCGCCTGTAGGGAAAGCGCCAGCTTTTCCGGTCGCTCGGGTTGTAGGCCCCGTTTGGCCCGCGACCCAGAGGCAACCAACGCCCTCGCCCAGGAGCAGATCGTGCATCACTTGCACTTTGTAGGTCGACTGAGCCGCCGCCTCGTACAACGGGCAGCCGTGGGAGTGTTCGTAGCTGCTTTGGGAGCGGCGACGATCGCTGGAGCTCAAGACTTGACCCTGCCCGAGAGTCCCGAAGAGCTGCTCGGCCAGCCGACCGACATGTCGATGGGCCAGTCGACGGCTCCGCCGACCACGGCGTCGGGCGGGATGGCGTACGCATCGGACGGGTACCTCGCCCCGTCGAGCGGCGGCGGTTACTCCTCAGGCGGAGTGACCTACAGCCCGCTGCTCGGCGCCCACTTGCGGGCCCGCTACAACACGCGGAGCTACGGCCAGACGCGGGGCAACCTCGACCTGGGCGCCATGAAGCTCTACGACCAGGGCGACTCCGCCTGGTTCCTCGACGGCCAGGTGGTGATCAACGACGAGAACCAGTTCGGCTACAACGCCGGCATCGGCTACCGGTTCCTTACGCTGCCGCTGCTGCCGTTCACGGCGGATGATCAGAAGCTGGCCGGCATCAGCGTTTGGTCGGACGGCATGTTCACCGTCAACGATAACTTCATCTCGCAGATCGGCATCTCGGCGGAGTACCTGGGCGAGTACTGGGACCTGCGGAGCAACGTCTACATCCCGTTCGCCGACATCGAGGTGGGCGACTTCGAATCCAACGGCGAGATCACCTACTTCGGCAACTTCCTGGCCGAGCAGACCGTGGCGCCCACCGACGAGGCGCTGACGGTCACCGATATCGAGGTTGCCCGACGGCTGGGCGAGATCGAGGCGTGGGGCTTCCTCGGCGGTTACGGGATGTACGGCGACGAGACCGACACCGCCGGCTACAAGGTCGGCCTCCGCGGCTACGCGACGCCCGACATCCTGCTCCAGTTCGCCGTGGTAGACGACGACGTCTTCGGCACCAACGCCGTGTTCAGCGGCACGTGGTTCATCGGCCGCACCCGCGCCAACACACCACAGCGGACCCCCATCGCCATGCGGATGCGTGAGCCGGTCATCCGGAACAACTACATCGCCGTGCGGCAGGGCACCAGGACCAGCGGCGACGCCCTCGTTGGCGACGTCGATGGCAACGGCACGGACGAAGAAATCCGTGTCGTGCACTTCGACCCGAACGCCCCCGACGGCGGCGACGGCAGCTTTGAACGCCCCTTCAATAATCTCAGCGACGCCCAACAGACCGGCTTCGAGACCTCGATCGCCTTGGTTCGCAGCGGCACGTTCACCGACGACGTGCTGAACGCTGACTTCGCGCGGATCCTGGGCGAGGGCAACGACATTGAGCATACCATCGTGACCACAACCCGCGGCACGGTGACGCTGCCCGAGACCTCGGCCGGCGCCCGCAGCCTCTCGGCGCCCAATATCAACCTCACCGGCTTCACCGACGACGCGATCACCCTTGCCAAGCTCACCAGCGAGGTCTCCAACTTCGAGATCACCGGCGGCAACCGGGCGATTGTAAGCCCCGCGGGCGTTGCGGCTGTTGACATCAACAACGTTTCCGTTGACGGCACCTTTGGCAACGCCATCGAGCTGACCGCGGCTTCGGTTCAGAGCGACCCGAACGACACCTCGGTCTTGCAATCGCAGTTCTCGCCGACGCTCTCCGACCTGACGTTCACCAACGTCGGCGGCGACGACATCAACCTGGACGCCACGCTGGCGGTGACCGGCGGCCCGACCCAGGTGGAGAACATCGGCATCACCAACGTGACCAGCACCGACGGCACGGGCGTGGGCATCCGAATCACCGAGAACGTCAACGCGGTTACCATCAACGACTTCACGCACTCCGGCGGCCTGGGCGTGACCGGCGGCGCCCTGCAGGTGAACGACGGCACCGGCGCCCTGGCGGTGACGGACGCAACGATCAGCAACCAGGTTGGCTTCGGCATCCAGCTCAATAACAGCGACGCGGGTCACACGTTCAACGACGTGACGATTACCGACACCGGCGCCGCCGCGTTTGAGGTTGTCGGCGGCCCGACCAATGCGGCCACCACCACAACCTTTACCGGCCAGATCAACCAAGGCGGCACGGGTGCGGCGGTGAGCATCTCCGGCGAGCACGGCGGCACCATCACCTTCGCCGAGTCGACCACCGACGCCGGCGTGGTAAACGCCACCAACGGCACAGGCATCCAGCTCAACGACGCCGACGGCTCCTACGCGTTCAACAGCGCAGTGGTGCTCAACGGCGGCGACGCCGGCATCGACATGCTGAACGACACCGACGGCGACTTGACCATCACGGACGGCACGATCGTCAGCCCGACCGGCGCCGCCGTGAACGTGGAAGACGGCAACGCCACGCTGTTCTACACCGGCTCCATCACGCAGGCGAACAACGCCGCCGCGGTGAACGTCTCGGGCGGGGTTAACGGCCACGAGGGCACGCTCATCTTCGACGAGGGCACGACCGACGCCGGCGTGATCACCGCCACCAACGGCTCCGGCCTGCGGTTCGAGAACGCCAACGGCGGCTACATCTTCAACGACGCCGTCGTGCTCAACGGCACGACCAACGGCGCCAACACCGGCATCGGCCTGACCAGCGGCTCGGACGGCAACTTCCAGTTCGCCGACGCCACGATCGTCGATCCCACCGGCGACGCGATTAGCATCGACGGCGGCGACTCGACCCAGGTCTTCAACTACACGGGCACGATCACCCAGAGCAACAACGCCGCGGCGCTGTCCGTCACGGGCGGACACGAGGGCCAGGTGACCATCAGCCCAGAGACCGCGGGCGATCCGTCGATCACCGCTACCAACGGCACCGGCCTGGTCTTCAATCAGGCCAACGGCGCCTACACCATCGACGGCGAGGTGACGCTCAATGGCACGACCAACAACGCGGCCACCGGCATCAGCATCACCAACTCCGGCGTTGACGCCGCTGATCCGGCGGACGACCTCCTCGCCACCTTCAATTTCAACGATGTGACGATCACCGACCCCAACGGCGTCGGCCTCGCCATCAGCGGCGGCAACAACAACGTCAACTACACCGGCTCGGTCACGCAGAACACCAACGCGTTCGCCGCGGTAAGCGTGGCCGGCGGCCACGTTGGCACTCTGACCATGAACGGCGCCACCTCCACGTCCAACGTGGTCACAGCCAGCCAGGGGGCCGGGATCACATTTAACAACGCCGACGGCACTTACGCCATCAACGGTGTTGTTGAGCTCGACAGCTCGGTCACCGGCGGGGCGACGGGCATCAGCATCGTGAACTCCGGGGAGTCGGGCGAGGCGGCGAGCTTCACCTTTACGGACGCCACGATCACCGATCCCAACGCCGTGGGCTTGGCCATCAACGGCGGTGTCGCCGACGTGAACTTCACCGGCCAGATCAACCAGGGCGCCAACAACTTCGCTGCGGTTGAAGTGACCGGCGGTCACGAGGGCACGGTCAACCTCAGCGAGGGCACCGCCGACGCCGGCGTGGTGGTCGCAACGGCCGGGGCGGGTGTGAACCTGAACGACGCCGACGGCAACTACTTCTTCAACGACGGCGTGAACCTGACCGGCGGGCCGCGGATCCAGGTCAACAACGGGTCTTCGGGCCTCGCGAGCTTCGACGCCGACTCGACCATCACCAACGCCACGGGCGACGCGCTGGTGGTTGAGAACAGCGACGCGACGGTCATCTACGACGGTGAGATCACCGACAACGCCGGCAACGCCGTGCTGATCCAGGGCAACACCGGCGGCTCGGTGGCCGTTTCGGGCATGGTGACGTCAACCGGCTCCGGCGTGGTCATTCAGGCCAACACCGACGGCAACTACAGCCTGACCGGCGGGCTCGAGCTGACCACCGGCGCCAACAACGCGGTGACGGTCACTGGCAACGACGCCACGGTAACCATCACCGGCGCCGAGATCACGACGACCACCGGCGACGGCTTCAGCGTGACCGCCAATACCGGCGGGACAACCACCATCAACACCGCCACGGTCGACACGGGCGACGGCGACGCCATCTAGTTCACCGGGAACAACGACGCCAGCCTGGTGGTCAACTCGCTCAACGCAACGATCACCGGAGCGGGTGACGCCATCAACGCCTCGGGCAACACGGACGGCGCCGTAACCGTCAACAACGCGACGACCGACACCGTTAACGGCGACGCGCTCGAGTTCGACAACAACACGGACACCGACCTGACGGTCGCCACGCTCATCGCCACGGCGACCGGCACCGGGGACGGCGTGAGCATCAACGCCAACACCGGCTCCACGCCGTCGCTCAGCGGCCTGGACATCACCACGACGTCGGGCGCCGGCTTCACGGCCGACGGAACCGACGGCATCGCGGTGATCGGCGGCGGGAACAACGTCACCACCACCACGGGTGTTGGTTTGAGCCTCAACAACCTGGAAGTCGGGTCCGGCGGCATCAACTTCGCCAGCGTTTCGGTTGATGGCGCCGCGAACGGCGTGTCCCTCACCAACCTAACCGGCAACGCGGTGACCGTGGGCGCCACGGGCACGAGCGCTGGCGACGGCGGCACGCTGCTAAACACCACGGGCGACGCCATCGTCATCACCAACGCGGCAAACGTGTCGCTCAACTTCATGCAGGCGACCGGCAGCGGGGCCAGCATCAACCACACCGGCGCCGCGGCCTCGAGTGTGACCATCGCCAACAGCTCCTTCACGGGCGGGGCGAACGAGGGGATCGACGCCGATACGACCGGCTCCGGCGCCTTCGCGTTGGTGCTCGACACCAACCAGGTGTCCGGCACCACGCAAGAGGGCATCAATATCAACCTCGGCCCCACGGCGAACACCGCACGGGTGACGCTCAACGGCAACATCGTCAGCAACACCTCGGGTGTCTCGGCGGCCGTGATCACCAGCACGTCCGGTCAGACGAACCTGCTGCTGGACGGCAACAGCTTCACCAACACCAGCGGAGGCAACGCCGCCACGAGCATCACCGCCAACGGCACGGCGACGCTGAACGCCACGGTCAACGGCAATACGTTCGCCAACGGGGCGCCGAACAGCCAGCCGCTTGCCATCACCAACGACTCGGCAACCGCCAGCACGCGGCTCTCGCTGACCAACAACACGGCCAGCGCCACGGCGGAAGAGTTCTTCCTGATCAACAACGCCGGGGCGTTCACGGTCAGGGACCTGACAGACCTGAACGATCCGGGCGCCGACACTAACAACGGCGACACGAGCTTAACGCCGAACATCGGCGCCTTCGGCAACGAGCCGAACCCGGTGCCGACGCCGTAAACGACTCGGCGCTGGTGCCGCAAGCACGCAAGCGGGGTGTGAAGCCGTTGGCGTCACACCCCGCTTTCTTTTTTGTTTCTGCGCCACGGCGAGACGTAAGATGGCGGTATGAACCACTTCTTGCATCAGCTTCCAACGCTCTGGCTCCTCTCCGCCACGTCCGCCATGGCGGTGGGCCAGCCGGTCTGGAACATCGCCGACCACGGCGCCACGCCCGACCGCGACGCGGCGCCGGTGATCAACGAGGGGCTTCGCACGCAGCCGGAGCACGGTCTGCCCGTGTACATCCCGAGCGGGCGCTGGGGCATCGCTTCGACCATCTTGCTGCCGAAGGTCGATGGCGGCGCGCTCATCGGCGTCGGAATGGCAGGCACTTCGTCCAACGCGTTTCGCGGACTCGGAACAATCCTCGAGTGGTACGGCGAGCCAGACACGCCGATGATGGAGCTCCGCGGCGTACGGTGGCGGATCGAGAATCTCTCGCTCCGCGGCATCCCCTTCGGCCGCCAAGGCGAGCGCGCCGCCATCGGCCTGCTGGTCACCAAGACCGGCAGGGGTCTGGGCACCGGCAAGAGCGAGTTCCGCAACCTCATGCTTGAGGAGCTCCAGGTCGGCGTCCAGTGCGGCCTGGAGCCGAACGAAAACAACAACGACCTGCTCGGGTTCCACCGCTTGGTGATTGGCGACTGCGGCATCGGCTACCGCTCGGTAAACAGCCAGGCGATGTCGCACATGATCGACCGGCTTGAGGTCCGCGAGACGCCGGTCGCGTTTCGGTTCGAAGGGGGCGGCATGCTCCACGTGCGGAACGTCTTCACGGTGAGCACAACGCTGCTCGAGATCGCCCGCAACGACCCGCCGCAAGCGTCGCCCGGCAGGAACAACGCCATGTTCACGTTCGAAGACCTGAAGGTCGACGCACAGCACCGCGGCCGCTTCGTCTTGGTCTCGACCCATCCGCAGAGCGAAGGGGTGGTTGTCCTCAACCGCGGCTTGGTCAGCGGACCTTCACCGCTGGCGCTGGCCCGCCTCGGCCGCGGGATGAAACTTGTGCTGCGAGACTTCTGGAGCCCGGCCCAACAGGTCGACATCGCCAAGCACGCGGCGGCGACGGTTGTGTTGGACAACGCTTGGGCAAAGGTTGTGGAGTTCGACCCGACTCAGCAGAGATTCGCGGCGCCACGCGAATGATCAGAGTTGGTCCAGACCGCTGAGCCAATGAGCAACGGACGCTGCCGACGGCGAGTCTTGGCGGAGCGTCGGCAGGCCGGTCTCAGCCAGTCTCTTCTCAAGCAATCCGCTGCCGGGCGCCAACAGCACGCCCGTCCGATTCTTGACGCTCGCCTGCGGCAGCCGGCGGCCGAGCTGGGTTCGCCGCCCCAAGACGACGCCGCCGAACGGCATATCGTCCGCGGAAGCGATCAACAATGCAAAGCCACCCGTCACGCCACCGCCGCCGATGGCCAGACGTGTGGACTCTACCTCTTCGCGGACCAGCAATTGCGGCAGCAACGCCGCCACGCACGCGCGCTCACCCGCCGCTGTGGTTTGCTTGGCGGGCTCGATCTCGACAACCAGCACGCCGCGTGCGGCGAGGACCGAAATGTCATCGCCCGCCAACCCGCCACCGAGCCAGATAAGCGTTGGCGCCGGGCCGGGCCGCTTCGGCTTGTGGAGCTTGCAGAGTCGCTCGGTCCCTGGGGCCGGAAACTCCTCACGCTCCACTTCGCAAGGCGCCGGCGGTTCGCCGACGAGCGTAAAAGCGAGCGACGCCAACTCGATCGAGAGCTTCACTGGCTGCTCACTGCGGACGATCGACAGCTCAACCGGCCTCCCCGGCGGCGCCTCGGCGAGACGGCTCAGCAGGGCTTGCCGCGATGACGCTTCGTCTCCCGCGATCGAAACGATTCGATCCGCCGGAAGCACACCGGCTCTCGCGGCCGGACCGTCCGCAAGGACTTGCTCAACGACGACGCCGGGATCGTCTTGCTCGCCGTCCGGCGCCGCCCGCCCGAGCACGACGCCAAGCGCCGAGTGGCGGTACTTCGGCAACTCGGCAACCAGCTCAAGCGTCACTTCGATGGATAACTTCTCTCGCTCGACCGTCACCGCCAACCGATCGCCGTCGTCGGCCGCGTCGGCCGCGGCCCGCCAGTCGCGAATGGTCTTGATGGCGACGCCGCTCACCTGGCGGACGAAATCGCCCTTCTTGAGCCCCGCCTTGTCGGCCGGGCCGTCGGGGTGAACGACACCGATGCGGGGCGGGGTGGTGTAAGGGCTGCCCTCGGCGAATTTCCAACCCACCAAACCGCGGCGGATGTCTTCCCCCTGCCGCAGCCGTGGCAGCCGCTGACGGATGGTCGGGAGCGGCGTTGTGAAGGCGATGCCCGAGTCGTACCAGCCAACGCCGCCCTGGTCGCCGAGTTCCCGTGGGGCCAGCGGAGTGAGCAGGCCCACGACCCGGCCCCGGAGGTCGACGAGAGGACCGCCATAGTTCGCCGGCGACGCGGCCGCGTCTGTCTGCACCGCGCGACCGTGCAGGCGGTCGGTCGCGCTGACGATGCCCACGGCAACGTTGACGGCGTCGGCCCGGAAGGTCCGCCCGATGGCGATCACGGTTTCACCAACTCGCGGGCCCGGACTGGTCAGCAGTTCGCCAGGAGGCTCGGCGAGATCGTCGGCCTGGATGATCGCGACGCCACGGTTATGGTCGACGCCAAGCAACCGCCCCGCTAATCGCTTGCCATCGGCCGTTGTGACCAAGATCGACTCGGGCCGCGGGTCGAAGGCGTACGCGCTCGTGGCGATGAGCCCGGGCACCTCCAGCAGCAGGCCGCTGGTCGGCCGACTCGCGGCAGCGCCGCCGAGCCCGGTAGCGCCCCCGATGGCTTGCAGTTGGACAACCCGCTGCTCAACCGCCGCGGCGGCCCGTTGCACGGCACGATCAAACGCGTCGTCCGCGCGAGCCGCGAAGGGCGTCAACGCAGCCACAGCAATCAAGAAACCGACGCGTCGTAGACTGCTCATCGGCGCCCCGCTCGACGGGAACGCTCACCACCCGCGGCAGGCTGGGCGGGCAACGTTGATTCAATCTTCAAGTCGATCAAACGCTCGCCGCGTTGAACCAGCACGTCGACTGGTCCTTCACCCGTGCGTGAAGCGAGCACACGCCGAACCTCGGCCGCCGAACCCGTGACGACCCCCGCAACCGTAACGACAAGGTCGTCGGCCACGAGTCCCGCCTCCGCTGCCTTCGAGCCGGTTTCGACGTAGTCGACGAACGGCGGGGTCCGCGCCACGATGTCCGGCGTCAGCGCGAAGCCGAACGCCTTGAGCAAGTCGATCCGCGCCGCGGCGGGGCCGCTGCCCATCAAGACACTCCGGCCGCCTTGCAGCACGCGTTCAATCGGCGCCGCCAGCTCGGCGGCGGGCGTGGCGTAGCTGAGCCAGGCGCCGGTGACGCGGCTGCGGCGTTCGGGGCCGAGCATGCCGAGCAGCCGGCCGCGGCGGTCCACCACCGCGCCGCCCGCGGCGCCGGGGTTGCTGGTCACCGCGTCGAGCAGCAGCACTGTTGGCTCGGCCGGCGGATCGAACGGCCGCCGCTCCGCCTGCCTGGGGGCGATGGCGGCGATCACGCCGTGCATGACCGTCACCGGCTCCTCGCCCGCGGCGATGCCAAACACGTTGGCCAACGCCAAGACCGACTGACCGGCCGTGGCGGCGGTCGCCGCGTCCACCTCGAAGCAGGGCAGGGCGGCGTCGCCGGCGTCGATGGTGATGACGGCCAGCTCGCTGATCGGGTCGGCCCCCGCCACCACGCCCGAGAACCGCCGGCCGTCGTGCAGCACCACCGTCACTTCGCCCTGCTCGAGGACGGACGTATTGGGCGTGAGGATGACGCCCGAAGCGTTGACCAGCAGCCCCGTCTGGTAGGCTTCGAGCCCGGCCAGCCCGCCGGTGCCGTAGAGCTTCACCACCTTGGCCAGCGCCGGCCGCCACGCCTCGACGCTGGACAGGGAAGCCTCCTCGGCGGCGAACGCGGTGGAAGCCAACGCAAAGAGTGCCGTTGCGGCGAGTCGGAGCGAGATCACTCTTC
>JBCDJN010000081.1:0-22374 GCA_039414355.1 Planctomycetota bacterium
CCCGGCCCCTCCCCCTGCCGGGGAGGGGAGAGCGGCTCGCGTGCGCTCGCCTTGGCTAGTCCGCCATTGCCGCCACGCGCTCGGCGACGCTCTCTGCGGTGTCGTCGTCGGTTAGGTCGACGAAGCGACACTCGCTCAGGCTGCGGAACCACGTGCCCTGTCGTTTCGCGAAACGGCGTGTCCGGGCCTTGATCCGCTTCTTCGCCTCATCTAGATCGCACTCGCCGGCGAGGTGGTCCAGCACTTCGCGATAGCCAACGGCTTGGCTGGCGGTGCGGCCAAGCTGCTTGCCGTCGGCAACCAGCCGCTCTGTCTCGGCGATCAACCCGGCGTCGAACATCGCGTCCACGCGGTCGTTGATGCGCTGGTGCTGCACCGTTCGCTCGCGCTGCAGCACGAACACGCGGCACTTGTCCGCCGGCGCCGGGTCTTCGAACTCCATCTGCTGATGACTGATCGGCTCGCCGGTCGCCAGGTAGACCTCCAGCGCCCGAACCGTTCGGCGGACGTCATTGGGATGGATGGCCGACGCCGCGAGCGGGTCGACTTGCTCCAGCCGGGTGTGCAACGCCTCCGGCCCGTGCCGGGTCAGTTCATCGCGGATCTCCTGCCGCAGCTCCCAGTCGGCGGACGGCCCTTCAAAGAGCCCCCGCAGCAGGCACTTCAGGTACATGGGCGTGCCGCCAACAAACAGGGGAACCTTGCCTCGCGAACGGACCTCGTCCACGGTCTTGGTCGCCAGCTCCAGGTACTGGGCGACGCTGAATTCCTCGTCCGGGTCGATCAGATCGATCAAGTGGTGCGGCACGGCGGCCTGCTGATCGGGCGTTGGCTTGGCCGTGGCGATGTCCATGCCGCGGTAGACGGCCATGGAATCCAGCGAGAGGACTTCCGCCCCCAGCTTCTTGGCCAAGGCGATGGCGACGGCCGATTTGCCGGTAGCGGTGGCGCCCGTTAAGCACCAAAACGTTCGTGGATCGGGTCGATTCGTCACGCGGGTTCCTGCTCGCCACTTGCTCGGCCAAGCGAGCGGTTCTTACACTTTGTGAAGGGGCGGCCGGGTGCCGGACGCCGCCACACTATAGTCGTCTCCGAGCCATTCGATGGAAACCTCCGAAAAGCTCCGACCGGTCGACGCGCTGGAGAAGACCATCCGCGACCGGGCCGAGAAGCCGAGCGAGAACTCGTATACCTCCAAGCTGCTGCGCGGCGAGCTGGCAGTGCTGTGCGGCAAGGTGTTGGAGGAATCGGCCGAGCTGGCCGAGGCCGCGGAGGAGAATGACGACTGGGACCGGCAACACTTCATCTACGAGGCGGGCGACTTGATGTACCACTTGCTCGTGCTGCTTCGGCGGCGGGGCGTAGACTTTGCCGAGGTTGAGGGCGAACTGGCCCGCCGGTTTGGCGTTTCTGGACTGGAAGAGAAGCGATCCCGCGGACAATCACCCGCTGCGGCGGGCGGCGTGACGACACAGGAGCAGGCGGATGGCTGACGGTTTGCGGATCGGCATCCCGAGCAAAGGCCGGCTTGCGGACCTTGCGGGCGACCTGCTGAAGGACGCGGGCCTGCGGTTCCGCCGCCAAAACCGCGCCCTGTTCGCCCGCGTGAAGCCGCTCGGCAGTGGTCCGCTGGCGAGCGACGACGACCTACCGATCGACATCACCTTCCTGCGTACCGACGATATCCCCGTGCTGTGCGCCGAGGGTGCAATCGACCTGGGTATCACCGGCAGCGACCTCGTGGCCGAGGCCCGCATTGATAACGAGCCGGTGAACGTGGTCACACGCCTGCCGCTTGGCATGGGGCACTGCCGGCTGGCGATCTGCGTGCCCGATTCCAGCCCCGTTGCCGGCCCCAAGGACCTGGCCGGCGACCGCATCGCCACCAGCTTCCCCAACGTCACGCGGAAGTACCTAACCAGCCACGGCGCCACGGCCCACACCGTTGAACTCACCGGCTCGGTGGAGGTGATGATCGCTCTGGGCGTCGCTGACGCGATTGTCGATCTCGTCGAGACCGGCAGCACGCTGGCCGCGAACCGGTTGCGGATCCTCGACGAGATCGGGAGTTACGAAACGGTGTTGATCCAAAACCCCAACACCAAACACACCGCCGTGTGCGACCGAATCACGCGGCGACTCGAAGGCGTGGTCATCGCGCGCAGTTATTCGCTGCTGGAGTACAACGTGCCGGAGGCGAAGCTCGCCGAGGCCGAGGCGATCACGCCCGGCTTCAGCTCGCCGACGGTCAACAAGCTGGAACGCAAGGGCTGGTTCAGCATCCGGGCGATGGTCAAGCGCGGCGAAGTGATCGCCATCATGGAACGCCTCGAAGCCCTCGGCGCCGAGGCGATTCTTGAGACCGGCATCGCCAACTGCCGGCTGTGAAGCGACGCACTGGTTGGTCACGCCATCATCGCGATCGTCTCCCGAACCGACGCCGCCCCCGCCTTGAACGCGGCGGTTTCCTCCTCCGGGAGGTCGGGGTAGAGGACGCGTTCCACGCCGTTCTTTCCCACCACGCACGGGAGCGATAGACACACGTCTTCTTCGCCGAGAAAGCCGCTCAGCTTCGTTGAGATCGGCAGCGTGTGGTGCTCGTTGTAGACGATGCTCCGCGTGATCATCACCGCCACGTGAGCGATCGCGATGTTCGTGTGGCCCTTGTTCTCGAAGACTTCGAAGGCCGAGTCCCGCGCCTGCTCAAACAGGCGCTGCACCAACTCCAGATCCCGCAGACGCACGCCGCCCGCGGCCGACAGGCTCACCGCCGGAAACTGGTGCTCGCCGTGCTCACCCAGCACATAGACTCGCAGATCGTCCGGGTGGATCCGGTAATGGGCGGAAAGTAGGGTTCGCAGTCGGATGCTATCGATGATGGAGCCCGAGCCGATCACGCGGGTTGGGTTCAACCGCGTCAGTTCGATGGTGAGCCAGGTTAGCGCATCAACGGGATTCGTGAGAACGACGAACGCCGCGTCGGGGCTCAGCTCGATGTAGCGCGGCACCGTCTCTCGAAACAGCTCGGCGTTGCCCGCGGCCAGCTTCTTGCGGCCGTACTCAACCGTGGGAACGGAGTGCGTGAGGATCACCACGTCTGATTTCTCGCTCAGCCCGATCCCGCCGCCGCGTACGTGCGCCACGAAGGGCAGCATCGCGCTGGCGTGCTGGATATCTAGCGCGTGGCCCGCCGCCTTACGCTCGTCACGGCTAACCAGCACCAAGTCGTTGGCCAAGCCGGCAGTCATCAACGCGTGGGCAGTCGCGGCGCCAACGTTGCCCATGCCAACGACGGTGATCTTCATTTCGCTGCCTTCGCTTTGATGGCGTGATGTCCTTGCCGCCCGTCGCGCCAAGCAGTCTAACGCCGCCTCATGAGCTCACAAACAAGGAAGGGGAGTTCGCGTTTGTCCACCCTGCGGGCCACGGGTACGATGGCGGTCACCTCCAATCCCCGCGCCGTGAGTCTCCCGCCGTGCCCGCCAATCCTGATCCCGCCGCGGCCCTGCGTGCGGCTTTGGAAGTCTCGCCAGACAACGCCCCGCTGCGACGCCACCTTGCGGACACGCTCATAGCCGCGGGGCGGTTCGACGAGGCGGTCGCCGAGTTCCGCAAGCTGCTCGACGCCGCGCCGGGCGACCACGAGCTGATGACTCGGCTGGCCGACGCCTACCTGCAGGACGAACGCTACAGCGAAGCGGCCGTGGTGCTGGAGTCGGTCCTCGACAGCGGCGATCCCCCTGCCGAGGCGTGCGTGGTCTACGCCAAGCTTTGCCTCCGCGAAGGGAAGGTCGAAGACGCCGTCGCCCGCTACAAGCAGGCCTTGGAGATCAACCCCGATTCTGCCGACGCGGACCTGACCGATCGCCTCGGCGTAACCACGCCCAGCGAGCCCGACTACGACCCCGACGCCGACGTGCGCGACGGCCGGCAGCTCAACCGCGGCGACGAAGGCCCTGACGACTTCGACGTGGAGGTGGAACGGCCGAGCGTGTCGTTCGATGACGTTGGCGGCATGAACGACCTCAAGGAGGAGATCCGCGTCAAGATCATCTACCCGCTTGAGCACCCGGAGGTGTACGCCGCGTACGGCAAGACCGTCGGCGGCGGCATCATGATGTACGGGCCGCCCGGCTGCGGGAAGACCTACCTCGCGCGGGCCACCGCCGGGCAGATCAATGCCGGCTTCGTCTCGATCGGCATCAACGATGTGCTGGACATGTACATCGGCCAGACCGAGAAGCAGCTCCACGAAGTCTTCGCCCGCGCCCGGGCCAACACCCCGTGCGTGCTTTTCTTCGACGAGGTCGACGCCCTCGGCGCCAAGCGCAGCGACCTCCGCGGCAGCGGCCAGCGGCAGATGATCAACCAGTTCCTCGCCGAGCTGGACGGCGTGGAGCACATCAATGAGGGGTTGCTGGTCCTGTCGGCCACCAACGCTCCGTGGCACGTGGACGCAGCGTTCCGCCGGCCGGGGCGGTTCGATCGCGTGCTGTTCGTCCCGCCACCCGACGAGGCGGCCCGCGCCGACATCCTCCGCCTGCACCTTGCCGGCAAGCCAACCAAGGACGTGGACTACAACTACCTGGCGAAGAAGACGAACAAGTTCTCCGGCGCCGACCTCAAGGCGGTGGTCGACCTGGCCATCGAAGCCAAGCTGACCGACAGCATCAAACGCGGCGTCCCCCCACAGCCCATCACCGGCAAAGACCTTCAGCGGGCCGCCAAGGGCCACCGACCGACCACGACCGAGTGGTTCGCCTCGGCCAAGAACTACGCCCTCTACGCCAACGAGGCGGGGCTCTACGACGACGTGCTGAAGTGGCTGGGGTAATCGCGATGTCGGCTTCTTCACAGATCGAACGCGCCTTGCTGCTGATCGACCAGCGTCGCTACGCCGATGCCGAGCGGGAGCTTGGGCAAGCGCTCGCCAACGACCCGGACAACGCCTGGCCGCATGCCCTGCTGGCCGTTTGCCTAGCCAGCCGCGACTCGCACGCCGAGGCGAGCGAGCACGGGCGGCAGGCGATCGCCATTGAGCCGGACTCCGCCGACATCCGGCGCCTCGTTGCCCGGGTTGAGCTGGGGCGGAACAACCTCGACGGCGCCGAGCAGCTCTTCAGCGAGGCGATCGAGCTCGATCCGTACGAGAGCGATTCGTTCTCCGGCCGCGCGGCGGTGCACGCCCAGCGTAAGCACTGGCGGAAGGCGATGGAGGACGTCGACCGGGCGTTGGAGCTCGACCCGGACAGCCTCGAAGCGATCAATCTGCGGGCGCTGACCAACCGCGGCCTAGGCCGGCCGGAGGCGGGCGCCGGCGACTTGGCAGAAGCGCTCCGGCTCGACCCCAACGACGCGGCGTCGCACGCCAATCTGGGCTGGGCCTACCTGGAACGCCGCCAGCTCAATCAGGCCGAGACGCACTTCCGCGAAGCGCTGAAGCTCAACCCGGAGCTGGAGTGGGCCCGCGTCGGCGTGCTGGAGACCATCAAGAGCAAGTTCCCCGTCTACCGCTGGGTGCTGGGCTACTTCCTGTGGATGGCGAAGCTCACGGGCAAAGCGCAGTTTGGAATTATTGTCGGCCTCTTCCTAATCAACCGCTTCGTGCGTAGCGCGGCTGAGGCGAACCCCGATCTCGCACCTTTCCTCATGCCGCTGGTGTGGTTCTACAGCCTGTTCTGCGTCGCAACGTGGTTCCTCCAACCGCTCGGCAACGCCACGCTCTTGCTGCACCCGTTCGCCAGAATGGCCCTAACTAAGTGGGAGAAGATCGAAGCCCTCGTTGTCGGCGGCCTGTTCTCCCTAGTGCTGGGCCTGGTGATTGCGAGCTACTTCGGTTCAAGCGACACTTGCCTCGGTTTGGCTTTGCTGATCGGCATTCCCGCGTTACCCCTCGCGATGAGCTTCAAATTCAAGCATCCAAAGCCGTACCGTATCATGCTGGGGGTAACCGGCCTCGTCGTGCTGGCGAAGTTGGCGTTCCTCTACCAGGCGAACATTGCGAGCGGTCGCTTCGCCGATCCTGGCCCTCCGTTCTCCGGTTTGATCGACCTGATGGGCGGCCTTTTTCTGCTAAGCCCGCTCGGCGTGTTGCTGCTGGTCAACGTGCTCGCCGCGAAGAATTGGCGGGAAGACTGAACGGGCCGCCGACCCGGGGCCGGCGAGCCCGGGTCGACAAGCCGCACCGTTCCGAGCAAACTGCTCCCGTGGTCAGGCGGCCACCCCACGGCGTCCACGCGGCTTTCGTCTTGCCCGCGTCGCCCCGGCTCCGAGCGCGGCCTGCCCTTGAAACGCCTGCTGTCGACCTTCGTATTCTTCCTGCTGACCTGCGCGGTCGCGGCGGGCGTTTATGCGGCGCACGGCTGGCCCCTGCTCGATTCGCTCTACATGGTGGTGATCACCATCTTCGGCGTCGGCTATGGCGAGGTCCGGCCGATCGACACGCTTACGCTCCGCACCGTGACCATGATGCTCATCGTGGTCAGCTACGGCTGCATCATCTACATCGCGGGAGGGTTCGTTCAGATGGTGATGGAAGGCGAGATCAACCGCGCGCTCAGCCACCGGCGGATGACCAAGGGCATTGAGCGGCTGAGCGGGCACGTGATCCTGTGCGGCTACGGGCGGGCCGGCCGGGTGCTGGCCGAAGAGCTGAAGCGGGCGGCCACCGCGTTCGTGGTGGTGGACCAAGACGCCGAGAAGCTCAACGCGGCCGAGGCGGCCGGCATGCTGGTGGTCGAGGGCAACGCCGTTGAAGAAGACGTGCTGGAGCGCGCCGGCGTCACGCGCGCTGCGACGCTGGCCACGGTGCTGCCGGACGACTCGGCGAACGTCTTCATCACTCTCACCGCACGGGAGATGAACGCCGATGTCGAGATCATCGCCCGCGCAGAGAATCCCAGCACTGAGAAGAAGCTGCTCCGCAGCGGCGCCACACGGGTGGTCCTGCCCGCGGTGATCGGTGGCCAGCGGATGGCCCAGCTCATCACCCGGCCGGGCGCCGAGCAGCTGCTCCGCGCCCGCGGCGAGGCGAGTGAAATCAATCACGGGATTGAGCAGATTGGCCTGAAGATGGACGAGCTAGACGTCAGCGCCGGCTCACCGCTCGACGGCCACACCGTGGCGGACATCGAGCTACGCGGCAACCAGGGATTCTTGATCGTCGCCGTGCGAAGGAACGGCGGTGAGATCGTGATCGACCCGCCTTCCGACTGCCCGCTCGCCGCGGGCGACGCCGTGATCGTCCTCGGTCACGCCAGCGACCTGCCCCAGCTCGCGAAGCGTTACACCGGCGCACAGGAGATCACGTATCGCGGCGCCAAGCTGCGTCTGCCCGAGTGACCGCGGCCGCTCACGTAGCCTGCTTCAGGCACCACAGCATCAGCACCCCGCGGGCGGTCCAGCCGAACGTGCGGAGCCAGTTCCAATCAACAAGCTGCCGGTGGAGCGTTGCATCAAAGCCCGCCGACAGCCGCCCATGCTGCGGCCCGAAGAAGACGGCGGTCGATCCATCGACCAGCAGCAGCAGCGTGAGCCCCGCCCACGGCGCCCACGCGGGGACGCCTTCGGGCCTTCGCCACAGGAACGCCAGCGCGGTGAACAGCTCGAGCAGCATCGGCGGCCCAACCGCCCACGTCGTGCGGGCTTGGTGAATGCGTTCGTACTCAACGAACTGGTCCGCCGGCACGTCGGCAAACATCGGGTAGTGAACCAGCTGCACAAACCAAATCAAGCCCGTCATGTAGAGCGAGCTGAACGCCTGTAGGAGAAGCAGGAGTAGCGGCATCAGGATTCGCGGGATTGTGTCAGCCGCCCCGGCGGATCAGCCCTTCGCACCACGCCGTTTGCCGCTGGCGGTACAGGGCGGAGTCGCGCGTGAGCAGCACGTCGATCTTCGATTCACGCCCGTCGTCCCGCGACAGGCCGAGCATCGTCACCGGCTGCTTATCGGCGTCGGTCGTGTCGACCAGGAATTGGCGAACCTGCACCCAGCCCGGCCGTTGGATGGCGATGAGGCGGAGATCGTGGACCCGGATCGACGCCGAACCGAGCTTCAGCCGACGGAGCTCTCGACGGATCGCCATGTCCAGATGCCGATCTCCGGTCCACTCGGCCAGGCGTTTCATAAGGGCTTTGAGCATGCGAAACTCTAGTGACCCGCCGCTAGACGCCCACCGGCGTCAGGGAATCGACGAAGCTCCCTCGGTGAGCCAGCGGCGTCAACGGCGACTGAACCGCCGAGCCCGTCACTCGCCGATGATCTTCACCAGCGCCCGCTTCTTGCGGCGACCATCGAACTCGCCGTAGAAGATCTGCTCCCAGGGGCCGAAGTCGAGCTTGCCGTCGGTGATGGCAACCACGACCTCGCGGCCCATCACCTGGCGTTTGTGGTGGGCGTCGGCGTTGTCTTCACCGGTACGGTTGTGGTGGTAGCCACCGCTCGCCGGATCGGTCCCGGCATCGAACGGCGCCAGGTTCTCGAGCCACCGCTTGTAGTCGGCGTGCAGGCCGGGCTCGTCGTCGTTGATGAAGACGCTGGCGGTGATGTGCATGGCGTTAACGAGCACCATGCCCTCCTGCACGCCGCTCTCGGCCAAGCACTTCTCGACCTGGGGCGTAATGTTTACAAACTCCATCCGCGATGGGACGTTAAACCAGAGTTCTTTGCGGTACGACTTCATTGGTGAGAGGGTAGAGGTTGGAGGCTTGAGGTCAGGGACTAGCGGCCGTCGACGGCTTGCCACCACATGGCCGTGGCGAGCCGCGTGACGTTAGCCCACGGAGGATCAACATAGCGGCTGACGGCGACCGGTGCTGAATCGACGTTGCTGTCGCGTCTGCTGTTGGTCGATTCATCTTGGCGATTGACAGTTGATCGACGAAGTCATCTTCACTGCCGCTCGAACCCTGGTGGGCGCCACCCACCTGATCGCCAGTGCGCTCGCCGCTACCGGGCCTATGGTGGTGGCGGCGTTACGACTGCCCGGTCGTCGGCCGGATGCCGACACAGCGTTGAAGCGGGGACTCGCCTGGTCGCTGGTCGCGATGGGCGTTGGCCTTGCGACCGGGGGCCTTTCTGCGTGGCTAGTGTCGGTTTCGCCGGCGAGCGGCTACGCGGCTGCCTGGAGTCGGCTGCCGGGCACTGCGGTGGCGATGCTGGCGACCGAGTGGCTCATCACCGCCGCGCTCTACGCATGCTACTGGTTCACCTGGGACCGCTGGGAGAATCGCCGCCGGCTCCACGCGGCGGTCGCCTGGTTCGCGGGCACCAATCTGCTCTATCACTTCGCGACGATGATGGTGGTCCTCGGCGCCGTCGCTGCTGAGCCTCAACTGGCGTCGGGGTCGCCGATTTCGCGGCCGGTCTTTCGCAACCTGATCACGCAGCCGCTCGCACTGTCGCTGGCTCTGCACTACACGGCTTACTGCACGTTGGTGGGCGGCGTGGCGATTGGCTTGGCGCTCGCCACCGTCGGCGCCGGGGCGAAGCCGGCCGCCATCGCCTTGGCGGGTCTCACCGTTAGCTTGGTGACCGGCGGCGCGGTGCTCGTCAACGAACCGGCGGGCGTACAACGAGCGATGCTTGGCGGGAGCCTGCTAGCCACGATGCCCTTGCTCCTGTCGCTGACGTTGGCGTTGCGGTTGGGATGGCTGCTGCTCGCGGCCTTGGTCGCCGACGTCCGAGGAGCCAAACCAACGTTCCGTGAGGCCGCATGGCTGCTGTTCGCCATCACGCTCGGCATGGTATGGTCCGGCCACGTGGTCTCGAAGCTCTAACGAACGGACTCCCATGGCAACCGCGCCGAACACGGTAACGATCACCGACGCCCAAACGGGCTCCACCGCCCAGGTACTGGTGAGCCTCGGCTTCAACTGCTTCAGTTGGCGGCCCGCGCTCGGCGACGGCCAGCGCGAGATGCTCTGGGCGCCCGATTCGTTCGCGGGCGGCGAGGACCGGCCTTCGTCGGCGGGGACGCCGCTGCTGTTTCCGTTTCCCGGCCGCATTGGCGGGGCGAAGTTGTCGTTCGGCGGCGCCGAGTACGCGCTGCCGGCTCGGGATAGCTTCGGCAACGCGCTCCACGGGTTCGCGTTCGATCACGCGTGGCGCATCGTCGATCAACAGCCCAACGCCGTTCGCGCGGAGTTCCAGCTCTCGGTCGATGCCCCGGAGTGCGCCGGCATGTGGCCTAGCGACCACCGGCTCGCCTGCCAGTATCGCGTCGCCGGGCGGAAGCTTGAACTTCACGTCGAGTATGAAAACGTGGGCGATGAGCCGATGCCGTGCGGGTTCGGCACGCACGCCTACTTCCGCCTGCCGCTCGCCGAGGGCAGTGACGTTGAGCAGACCGTGATCACGGCGCCCGTCGACGCCGAGTGGCGTATGGAGAGCATGCTGCCCGTGGGCGACCCGGCGCCGCTGCCGAGCGACACACCGCTGGCCGAAGGGGTTTCGCTCACAGGGCGATCGTTCGACACGCCGTATCGCAGCACCGCTCCCGCCGACGCGGTGGTGACCGAAGTTCGTGACCCGGCGACCGGCAGGGTGCTGCGTCAGACGGCGGAGGGCGGCTTCGCGAGCGTCGTCATCTACACGCCGGGCCACCGTGAGGCGGTTTGCTTGGAGCCGTACACCTGCGTGCCCGACCCGCTGCGATTAGAAGCCGAGGGGCACACCACCGGCCTCGAAGTCTTGGCGCCGGGCGAGTCGAGCCGGCGGACCGTGGTGCTTGAGGTGCTGGACTCGACGGTCGCCTAGTCTTCGCTTGCTTCGTCGTCGTCGCGGACCTTCTCAAGCGTGATGCAGTTGCCGCGTTCGTTGTGCTCGATGGAGGTCATGTACGCCTCGATGAGCATCATGCCTCGGCCGCCGAGCTTCTCAAGACCTTCTTCGCTTGTACAGTCGGCGACGTGGTCGGGCTGGAAGCCCTCTCCCTCGTCCTCCACCCGCAGCCAGAACCGCTCGGCGGAAACCTTGCACTGCACGTCGACCACCTTTGACTCGTCGCACTGGTTGCCGTGCTTGATGGCGTTGGCGAGCGACTCCTCGAGCGCCATCTGCACGCCGAAGTAGTCGCGGCCGTCCCAGCCGAGCGACTCAAGCTGGGTGAGGATCTCTTCCATCAGCGGCAGGTGCGCCCCGCGCTTGCTGGCGAGCTGACGTTCGACCGACCAAGCCCAGTTGCCGCTCACAGGGAAGGCTCCGATGCGTGGCGAATGCGGACTCTGAGGAATGAGCCTTCAGGCGCCGGCGTTAGAGCACCGCCAACGCGTCGGCCTCGTCGTCCTTGATCGTGAAGAGCTTGGTGAGCTTGGTAATCGCGAAGACCTCGTAGATCTCCGGCCGGATGTTGGTGAGGATCAGCTTCGACTTGCTCTGGCGGACCTTCTTCTCAAAGCTGATGAGCTTGCCGAGCGCGGCGCTGGAAAGGAACTCGACGCTGCCAAAGTTGAGCACCATGCTCTTCGGTTTACCGCCCTCGACTAACGCGTAGAGCTCTTGGCCGAGTTCGGCGATCTCGTCTTCGTTGATGATCTTGGAATCGGCGAACGTCACCACGGTGACAGTCCCCGACTCGTTGACGTTTAGCCGACGGAAAGTGCTCATGCCGGAATGTTCTGCTGGGGCGGTTGGGTCAAACGGTACGCCCAAAAATGCTACCGGCACGCCCTAGCCCCGGCAAGGCGGCGCCCGGCGAACGCCTGACAGGGGTCGGTTGGCCCGCTGAAGGTGGCTCAGTCCGGCTTCTTCATCGACAGGCTGTGCAGCACCAGCACGGCGCCGACGGACATCAGGCACCAGCCGAGCCACTCCGGCGGCCGGATCTCGCGGCGGGCGGACGGCACGAACGCCGGCTTCTCGGGCACGCCAAAGGCAGCGGGTGTCGCCGTTTCCGTGGCGACCGCCGCCGGCTTCTTGGCCAGCAGCTGGGCGGCTTCCGGCGTCAGCACGAAGGTAGACACCAAGCGGAACTGCACGCCCAGGAGCACCAGCAGCACGCCGGCAAAGAAATACTGATTGCGGTTCAGCTCCATGGCTTTGGCGCCTCTGCTGAAACTCGACCTGAAGGAGCACCGCCAACCCAGCGGACGGCGTAACCTTCGAATCGGCCGGCCAGACGCCGCACAATCAGCTCTTTACGCGGCGGCATGCTGGCGCCGACAATCGCGCTGGCAGCAGATCTGCGGGCTGGCACGGACGGGCGGATTGCGCCGCGTGGCGGGCGCCGTCAGTGGCCGGGCGGCTCGCTCTGCAGCGGGGCGAGCGGCGCCAGGCCCAGGGCGTTGGCCGCGTCGACGCCGAGCAGCTTCTCGCGCAACTGCTGCCGCAGGGAGAGGTCGTCGCTGTGCTCAATCGCGGCGAGCAGGCCCACGTGCCGCGCCGCGTCGGAGATGGTGAAGCTGCGGACGTCGACGTACCAGCCGTCGAGCTCCGCCTCGAGCTTCGGCACCACGTGCAGCCCGTCGTCCGCCTGGACGAAGTGGTAGGACATGCCCAGGTGGTGCATCCCGAACCCCACCGAGACACCGACCAGGAAAAAGTAGATCTTGCCCATGCGACACACGGCGCCCGGTTGCGGAGCGGGGAAACCCTCTAGCGGGAGCCTAGCTCACAACTCACACGCCCGGGGTACCGGTTGGCAGTGGAGGCCGGATATCTTACGAGCCAGTCAACGCCGCGGGCCGCGACCCTGTTGCCGCCGCGTTGCGTATCGAAAGTGCTGGCCGACCGAGGAATTGGGCCCCTGCGATGAAGAACCTGCCCGCGGGCATGATCGAAACCTGCCGCCGCCAGCTCTTTAGATGGAAGCTGGCCGACTCGTCCGGCGAACGGCTCACCGGCGGGCAACTGCTGACCAAGGCGCTCGTGCTCCGCCGGCTGCTGCTACGCGAAGTGCTGGCCGAAGACGAGACCAACGTCGGCGTCTTGCTGCCACCCTCCAACGGCGGCGCCGTGGTCAATAGCGCGCTCGCGCTCGCCCGCCGGGTGTCGGTCAATCTGAACTACTCGGCGACGTCGCAGGTCCTCAACGTCTGCATCCAGAAAGCCGGCATCCGCCACGTGCTGACCACGCGCAAGGTGATGGAGAAGCTGGGCCTGGAGATCGACTGCGAGGTCTTCTACCTCGAAGACCTGAAGGACAAGGTCACCACCGCGGATAAGCTCTTCGGCGCGGCAGCCGCCTACGCGGCGCCCGCCGGCATGCTGAGCCGGCAGTTGGGCGTCGACCGGGTCGACGCCGACGAGCCGCTCACCATCATCTTCACTTCGGGCTCCACCGGCGAGCCGAAGGGCGTGGTACTCACGCACCGCAACGTCGGGTCGAACGTCGAGGCGATCCAAAAGACGTACCAGCTGCGGCCGGATGATGTGATTCTGGGCATCCTGCCGTTCTTCCACTCGTTCGGTTACACGGTCACGCTTTGGGGGCCGGTCGGCCTGCACCTGCGGGGCTGCTACCACTTCAGCCCGCTCGACGCGCGGCAGGTGGGCAAACTGGCGGGCGCGACGGGCGCCACGATCTTGCTCAGCACGCCCACGTTCTTGCGATCTTATCTTAAGCGGTGCACGCCGGAAGAGTTTGCTTCGCTCGAAGTGGTGATCGCCGGCGCCGAGAAGCTGCCCTCGGCACTCTGCGACGCCTTCGAGCAGAAGTTCGGCGTGCGGCCTGTGGAGGGTTACGGCGCCACCGAGTGCTCGCCCGTGGTCGCGGTCAACGTGCCCGACGCCCGCGCCGCCAGCGGCGGCGGCGAGCTGCGCGAGGGCAGCGTTGGCAAGCCGATGGTCGGCATCTCTGCCAAGGTGGTCCACCCCGAGTCGTTCGACCCGCTTCCAACCGACCAGGAGGGATTGCTGCTGGTGACCGGGCCGAACGTCATGCAGGGTTACCTGGACCAGCCGGAAAAGACCGCCGAGGTGATCCGCGACGGCTGGTACGTGACGGGTGACATCGCGCGGATCGACGCCGAGGGCTTCATCCACATCACCGGGCGCGAGAGCCGCTTCTCCAAGATCGGCGGCGAGATGGTGCCCCACGTGCGGGTCGAAGAAGAGATCAACAAGTTCCTGGTCGAAGGCCTCGGCGAGGAGGCCGACGGCGAGCTGATCGCCGTGGTGACCGCCGTGCCCGACACCCGCAAAGGCGAGCGGCTCATCGTCGTTCACTTGCCCACCGAGAAGACGCCGGAGCAGATCGCCGAGCACCTGGGCGCCCTTGGCCTACCGAACCTCTGGCTCCCCTCGGCAGACAGCTACCTGCAGGTGGAGGAACTACCGCTGCTCGGCTCCGGTAAGCTCGACCTGAAACTGCTGGCAAAGATCGCAGCGGAGCGGTTCGCCCCGAAGTAACGCCGTGCGGCCGGCGTCACCGTCGGCGTTCGCCCGTGGCGTGGCAGAGGCGGATTAGGCCGTCGCGCGTCGGCTGATCGATCCCTTCGATCTTGGTCGCCAGCCGAGCCAGACCATCCGGGTTTTGCTTGGCCGTTTGCGAAAAGGTCGATGCGAACTTCATCGTCTCAACGAAGTTGTGGTCCGCCGTGCGGTGGATCAGTGGCTGCAGCGTCTTGGCGATCAGGTCGGCCGTGGCCCGCTCGAAACGGATAAACGTGTCGAGCCGGGCGGTCACCACCGGCCGCCCGGCGTGGTCGGTTGTGGAGCTGGAGTGGAGCACCAGCAGGCTGTGGGCACGGATCGGCCGCGGCAGCGGGGCGGCTTCATAGAGCCCTTCGGCGAAGAGGACCACGCGGTTCTGCGCGTCGTCGTCGGACCAATCAGCGTGCATCACGCGTAGAGCGCCACGCGTGCCGGCGTGGTCGACGGCGTCAAACGTGGTGGCGGACGTCCGGTCCACCTCCAGCCGGCTGACGCCCATCAGTTGCCAGATTCCCGCCACCACCTCCGGCCGCTGAGCCAGGAAAGTGAACACCTCCGGTTCGCACCGCACGCTGGTGGTGGGCAAGCGCCGGTAGACGCTGTGATTCCTCACCAGGAAGCGGGCGGTCCGCTGGTCCTGCGGGCCAAGCTTGCCCCAGGGAATGGACCGCCGGGCCGCCTCTTTCGCGGCTTCGCTCGACGTGCCTTCGAGCCGCGTGGACGAGGCGTCCTCGGCGAACGAAACGCCCGACGCCACGAGGGTCAACAACCCCGCGAGCCAAACCCCGCGCCAAAGGCGCGCAACAATGCCGACAGCGAACTCCATTCGCAACTTCCCCCCCGGGAACCTGCACCGCCTGTTGGGCCCCAATCCGAGGCGGCAGCAGGCACACCTCGACCCCAGCGGTACAACTGATTGTTTCGGTTGTGCCGGTTGCGCCGCGTGAGAGATTCCTAGGCCGCGCGGCGCGGCGTCGCCGGCTGCTCTTGCCCCAAAGCTCCATCGCCGAGACACTCTGCCGCGATTGCGTCTCCTTTCTTCCAGGAAGCAACCGGCATGATGCGACTCCTGAAGCGTGTGGCGCCGGTGCTGGCGTTGGCGGCGTTGATGCTGTTCGCGGCCGACCGGCTGGCTCGCCGCTACCTGCAGAGCAAGCTCACCGAGCATGCCGCCGGGCCGGACGCCGAGGCGGTGGTGCCCGACCTCGCCCAGCTCGCGGAGCGGGCGCCGATTGGCGTGGAACCCCTGGCGGCGGCCGCCGCCAGCACCGACCGTGCCACGGCGCTGGCCGCGCGGGACGAGATTGAAGGGTTGATCCGCACCTGGCGCCTCGCCGAGGCGGAACGGCCCGGTTCGAACCGCGACAACCTGCGTCTGCGCCTTGCCGACGCGTTGCTGGCTCGCAGCAAGCAGTTCACGCCCGCCGGCCAGCAGTGGCTAGCGGGCATCGCCATTCGACTCGTCAAAGACAGCGGCGCCGACGCGGACATGCGGCTCACCCTGGCGTGCGACCGGCTCCTTGTCGCGTCGCGGGAGAGGGCCGAGATCCTCGACGCCGCCCCGCCGATGCCGGTAGCCGACAGCGAGAGCCCGAAGCTCCGCTCCGAGTCGATCGCCGCGGCAGCCCCGCCGCTGCCGGCGCCGGCTGAGCTGTGGCGACCGAATGGCGTCCGAACGCCGAGCGCATCGCCGCTACCGCCCCGAAGCCCGCGGACCGTCCGTTTGACCGGACCGCAACCACGCACCACACCGACGCCCAAGGCTCAGCCGCCCGAACCAAGACCCGTCGCCATTGCCGCCTCCGCTCGACGCATCCCGGCGGCGCCGGTGGCGGCGCGATCGCCTACGCGTCCGGCGGCGGAACTGCCTTGGCAGCGACCCAGCGGCTCGCCGACACCGGTCACAACCGCATCGCGTTCCGGCTGGGGGCCGAGCTCGCTCGTCTCGCCCGTCGGCGTTTCGCTCGCACTGGTCGCCGCCCTGCCCGACCGGGTCGTGCTGCAGGTGGGCCTGCAACAACCCACGCGCCTCACGCACACGGCCATCGTGGCGCGCGGGTTCGGCCGATCGGCACGCGTGGACCTGGTCGCCGCCGTAACTGGTGAGCTCTCGGATCGGCAGGCGCTTGCCGAGCGGCTCGGCAGCGATCGTTCGGCCGCATCGGCGCGGCTCCTGCTGCTGCTTGCCAGCGATCCGGCCCCGCAGGTTCGCCGAGCGGCGATCCAGCAGCTGGGCCTCTCGGGCAGCCCGGTGCTCGAGCGTGCCGCCATCAAGATGGCGGTCCGCGACCCCGATCCACGCGTCGCGGCATTGGCGGACGAGTTGCTCCGCCGTTAGCCGAGACTTCGCCAAGCCGCGGTCACCGCAGCGTCTGCGGCGGCGTTTGGGCGACGCGGGTCGCCGAGACGTGGGGCTTGCCGATCGCCGGCAGGTAGCCCCGCTGGCCGGTCACCGAGACCTGCTTGCCCAAGAGGCCCTGCAGGTCCATCCCGGCTGAGGCCGAGAGGAAGGTCAGCACCTGCCCGTTGGCGTCGACCAGGGCGAACTTCGGCGCGTCCGCCTGCTGGGAAACGACCGGGCGGAGTTCTCCGACGAGCTCCGTCGACGGCGGCGTCGACGGCGGCGTGGTCAATGGCGCGGTCCGCGCTGGCGGGGTCGGCCGCGGGGCGGCCGCCAACAACCGCTGTCGCTCAGCAAGCTGCGTAAACGTCTTGATCCGCGCCACAAGCGCCGCACCCGCGGCTTGTTCTTCGGGCCGTGTCGCGAGCGCGACCAACCGGTTGGCTTCAACCGCCAGGTCGGTGAAGTCCCACGCGGCGGCCGGCTGGCTGACGCGGCGAGCAACGCGGACCTCGAGCGCGGCCTTCGCGTTGGCGAATCCCATCTCGGCAGACCCAACGCTCGGTTGGGGCGATGACGGCAGCGGCGCGGGGGCCGCGGCGGGTGCGGTTGGCTGGGCCATCGGCGGTGGCGGCGCGGCGGGCGATGCCGGCTCAGCGGTGGCCGCCGGCGCCACGGGGGCCTGCTGCGTGGGCGCGGCAGGTTCAGCGTGGGCGGCGGCTTGCACCCAGTTCTCCAAGGGCGTCGCTTCGGCGGAAAACTCCGCCGGCTCGGCAATGGGTGGATCGACTTTGGCAGAGACTTCTGCCGGTTCATCCACCTTCACGGCTGCGGGCGGATTGTCGGTGCCGGCCTCACCAACGTCGGCGGCCCGGAGCCAGCGGAACTCGCCCGACGGCGGGGCGATGTGAACCCACTCGGAGCCGTCGACCATCACACGGGCCAGCACGCGGACGCGTTCGCCCTTCTGCAGCCGAACATGTACGACGTTCCGCCGGTCGCTGGTGACGCTGCCCACCCGAGACGGCGTGCCGTCGCGCAGCACGCGGCCGAAGCCGGGCTCCGCGTCGGCGATGTCGACCCCGGGCGCCCAACTGAAGGCGCCGTCCGGCGGCCGCACGCCAAGGAAGTCGCCCACCACGCGGTGGACTTCCACCGTCTCGCCCTTCGCGGCGACACCCGTCTGATAATACTGGGCGCCGGGACCGCTCAGGACCGGGGCGGCGTCCGCCGTCACCACGGCGGCGAACGGAGTTTTCTGGCTTTGCGCGGCGGCAAGCGACGCGGCGGCGGCGAGCAGCGTTGCCAGCGCCGGCATGCGGCATGCGGCGGCGAGGGAGTGCGACACGGCGGGCGGCCTCTAAGGGAATCGAGACATTGACGAGGGTGGTTAGCGGATGCGGCCGCGGGGCTCAAGGTCGATCGCCCCTGCCCGCTGCCGGTGCTACCATGGCGACCGATTCGATTCGCCCCTCGACCGTTCGCCGTCCCCCGCACCTTCCGCCTTGGCCCGCCCCAAGCAACTCGGCCCGTACCGCATCAACAACCCCCTTGGCAAAGGGGGCATGGGGCACGTCTACACCGCAACGCATGCCGAAACCGGCGAGCGGGTGGCTGTGAAGGCATTGAGCCCCGAGCTGGCGATGGCCGAGGGCTTCCGCGAACGCTTCCAGGCGGAGATCGATTCGCTGAAGCTGCTCCGGCACGACAACATCGTGCAGCTCTTCGGCTACGGCGAACAGGACGGCGTTCTGTTCTACGCCATGGAGCTGGTCGATGGCTCCAGCTTGGAGGAAGAGCTCCGCGCCGGCCGGCGGTTTAACTGGCGGGAGGTCTCCCAGATCGCGGTGCAGGTCTGCCGGGCGCTGAAGCACGCGCACGACCACGGCGTGATCCACCGCGACATCAAGCCGGGCAACATCCTCGTCGACCGATCGGAGAAGGTGAAGCTGGCCGACTTCGGCATCGCCCGGCTCTTCACCGGCGCTCAGCTCACGCTCGCCGGCGGCGTGGTCGGCACGGCGGACTACATGTCTCCGGAGCAGGCGGCCAGCCAGCCCATCAACGACCGCTGCGACCAGTACAGCCTGGGCTGCGTCATGTACGCGTTGCTTGCGGGGCGGCCGCCGTTCCGCGCAACGGGGCTGCCGCAGATGCTGCAGCTTCAACGTTACGCCAAGCCCGAGCCGGTCAGCCGCTTCGCGCCGCAGACTCCCAAGCAGCTTGAGAGCGTGCTCACGCAGTTGCTCGATAAGTCGCCCGACGAGCGGTTCCCCAACGCCATGGTCCTGGCGCGGCATCTGGAGGCGATGCTCTTCGCGCTGACCAAGCCGGGCCGAGACGATTTTCAGGTCGGCGAACCTCAACCCACGCCCGATCCGCAGGGCTACGACGGCGAGCACGGCACGCCCATTGAGATGGCGATTACACAGGTCGATCCGTCGGCGCCGCAAGGCTCAAGCGTGAGTCTCGCGCCTCTGGCCAGCGGCGGCGATTCGTCGGCGGTCGGCACGCCCGAGGATCCGGAATCGGTTGCCGAACAAGCCGAAGCGGCGGCACGATACACCGCCGTGTCGACCGATCTGCCGCTTGAGACACGAAGCTCAGATCGATTCTCAGCCCTCGGCTTGGCCAGCGTCTTGTTCCTTGCAACCGCGGCATTGATCGGCGCCGGTTACGCCGCCTTTCGCCCGGCGACCGCGGACGAATTGTTCGCCAAGATCCAAGCGGTGCCCGACCGCGACTGGGAGGCGGGCGACGAGAACGCCGTCGCCACGCTGAAGCAGTTCATGCGACGCTTCCCCGACGATCCTCGTCAGCCCAACCTCTACGCCAAGCGACGGCAGCTCGAACTCGCGAAGCTACAAACCCGTTTGAAACTGGCTGCCGGCCGCGGCCCCGATCGACCAAGCGACCTGACCGCTGCCGAGCGGCTGTACCTGCAGGCGTTCCGAATGGGCCAAGCCAACCCGGCGGCCGGCGCCGACCAGTTATTGCGATTGGCCACGCTGCTTGAGGTTGGCGGGCCCGACACGCGCGAGGCGCAGGCCGACGCCACCCTGGCGGCACTGGCCAAGCAGCAAGCCGAGCGCCTACAAATCCAGGCCGCGCAGGAAGCCAAGGACGGCGTGGCGTTGATCCGGACCAAGCTGCGGGAAACGCAGAAGCTGGCGAGGACGCAGCCGGCCAAAGCCCGCGCCTTGTGCGACGCCCTGATTGTTTCGTACGACGACCGGCCCTGGGCGGCGGCCATGCTGCAGGATGTCCGCCAGCTCCGCCAATCCCTGCCACCCGCCAACGCGACCGAAGCCCCGCCCCAAGAGCCATGAGCACGCCAACCGCTGAGTTCCCCAAGAGCCACGCCGCCTTCGCCACGGCGAAGAGCCTCATGCCCGGTGGCGTAAACAGCCCGGCACGGGCGTTTGGCGCCGTGGGGGGCGAGCCGCTGTTCATCGACCGGGCCGAGGGCGCCTACCTGTGGGACGTGGATGGCAATCGGTACGTCGACTACATCGGCTCGTGGGGACCGATGATCCTCGGCCACGCGTTTCCGCCGGTGGTGGAGGCGCTCCGCGAAGCGGCGCCACGGTCGACCAGCTACGGAGCACCGACCGAGGGTGAGAACCGGCTTGCGTCGTTGATCATCGAACTGGTTCCGTCGATCGAGCGCGTTCGCCTCGTTAACTCGGGCACCGAGGCGGCTATGAGCGCCCTGCGGCTCGCCCGCGGCGCCACGGGGCGGAACCTGGTGGTGAAGTTTGCCGGCAACTACCACGGCCACGTTGACGCGTTGCTGGTGGCCGCCGGCAGCGCGGCGGCGACGCTCTCCGTGCCCAACTCGCCCGGCGTCACGCCCGGCGCGGCGCAAGACACCATTGTGCTCCGCTACAACGACCCGGCGGCGCTCGAAGCGCTCTTCGCCGAGCGCGGCGACGAGATCGCCGCCGTGATGTTCGAGCCGGTCTGCGGCAACATGGGCGTGGTGGTGCCGACCGACGAATTCCTGCACGCTCTCCGCCGGCTCACCACCGAGAGTGGCGCCGTTCTGGTGTGTGACGAGGTGATGACCGGCTTCCGGCTCTCCCCCGGCGGCGCCCAGCAGCGGCTTGGCATTGAGCCGGACGTGACGGCGCTCGGCAAGATCGTCGGCGGCGGGCTCCCCGTGGGCGCCTACGGCGGCAAGGCCGAGCTGATGAAGCACGTGCTGCCGGAAGGCCCCGTCTTCCAAGCCGGCACGCTCAGCGGCAATCCACTGGCAACGGCCGCGGGCTCGGCCACGCTCGAATCGTTGCGAGACGACCCGCCGTACGGGCGGCTAGAGGAGTTATCCGCGCGCCTCGAAGCCGGCCTCCGCGCCGCGGCGGAGCAGTCTGGTCTGCCGTTCTGGCTCGCCCGCGTCGGCAGCATGCTCACGCTGTTCTTCTCGGAGTCGCCGGTGCACTCGTGGGATGAAGCCGAACAATGCGACACCGCCCGCTTCGGCCGCTACTTCTGGGCGATGCTCCGCCGCGGTGTCTACCTGCCGTGCAGCCAGTACGAGGCGCTCTTCGTCTCCGCCGCCCACACAGAAGCGGACATCGACGCCACGATCAAGGCCGCGGAGGCGTCGCTTGCCGAGATCGGCTAGGCGGAACGGACGCCCTGTTCACCGTGCGGCCCTCGGTGAATGACCGCGAATGAAGCGAATCAAGCGAATGACCGGTGCCTACTTAGCCCCGCGCTGAACTCTACGGTCTGTCAGTGAGGCGTGCACCCAGACATTCGCGCTTATTCGCGTCATTCGCGGTCAAGACTCTTCCATGCAAGCCCCGCGGCAAACCTAAGCCTCGCCCGCTTCCTTCTCGGCAAGCTTCTCCTCGGCTGCACTCAGGCGGCCGTAGATGGGCATCAGTTCGAAAGGGGAAACCGAGTCCGCGGCCGACAATGCCAACTCTGCGACGATTTCTGCGTGGGGTCGCCAAGCGGACTCCGGCGCGGTTACGACCCCGGGCGGCAATCGCTCGGCGAGCTTCTCAAGAATGGGCCCGGCAACCACTTCGCCTTCGCGTAGCGAACCAAGCCACGCCTCTTTGTCGACGATGGTCGTTTCGTGTGGCGCCGAAAGCCGAGCGGCGAAGAGTTGTGCCCGTTGCGCGTCGAGCACCGCCCAGCCGTTGGCGCTGGGCGCGTGCCGCCGCGCTTGGTGGGCGATCACGGCGAGCGTTCCCACCGCCACGCATCGGGCCCCAGCGGCGTAGGCCAGCGTCTTGGCTGCGGTCACCCCGATGCGCAGCCCGGTAAACGAGCCAGGGCCAACGCTCGCCGCCACCAGATCGAGGTCCGTGGCGGACCAGCCTAAGCGATCGAGCATCGCCGCCATGGCTGGCGCCAGCGACTGGGCCGTGCGGCTGTCTGTCGGCAGGTCTTCTTCGAGGCGCCGCGGCGGGCTGTCGCCGGCCGTCTTGACGATGGCGAGGGAGCCTGGCGTAACGGCGGTTTCGATTGCGAGCAGCTTCATTCGGGTCTCCGCGGCGGCTGGCGGGGGCGGCTCCGCGTGCCTTGACCGAAGTGCCACGCGCATCTAGTTTTAACGCAGCGAAAGTGGGGTCGATGCAATTTACCGCTGCGGTTTACCCTGTTGGCTTTGGTTGACGCCAGCAGCGCCGTGGGCCTGTGAATTGGC
>JBCDJN010000082.1:0-22082 GCA_039414355.1 Planctomycetota bacterium
GGAGGGCTCATCGCAGCAGCAGGACGGCTCGTCACAGCAGCAGCTGGGCTCATCGGCACAGCAGCTGGGCTCTTCGCAGCAGCACGAGGGCTCGCCGCAACCGCAGGAGGGCTCATCGCAGCAGCAGCTGGGCTCATCGCAGCAGCTCGAAGCACAGCAGCTGCTCTTCTTCTTGCCGAACAGGCGGCCTAGCAGACCGCCGCAGGACTTCTTCTTGCAGCACGAACCGCAACCAGCGTCGCAGCAGCCCATGTCGTCGCAACCACAGGACGGCTCGTCGCAGCAGCAGCTGGGCTCTTCGCAGCAGCACGAGGGCTCGCCGCAACCGCAGGA
The DNA here is from genome assembly GCA_039414355.1 of Planctomycetota bacterium. GTDB lineage: Bacteria > Planctomycetota > Planctomycetia > Pirellulales > Lacipirellulaceae > JBCCQL01. The sequence goes on from JBCDJN010000082.1 coordinate 334, forward strand.
GGGCTCTTCGCAGCAGCAGGAGGGCTCATCGCAGCAGGTCGAGGCACAGCAGCTGCTCTTCTTCTTGCCGAACAGACGGCCTAGCAGACCGCCGCAGGACTTCTTCTTGCAGCACGAACCGCAACCAGCGTCGCAGCAGCCCATGTCGTCGCAACCGCAGGAGGGCTCATCGCAGCAGCAGGACGGCTCGTCACAGCAGCAGCTGGGCTCATCGGCACAGCAGCTGGGCTCTTCGCAGCAGCACGAGGGCTCGCCGCAACCGCAGGACGGCTCATCGCAGCAGCAGCTGGGCTCATCGCAGCAGCTCGAAGCACAGCAGCTGCCCTTCTTCTTGCCGAACAGGCGGTCGAGCAGGCACGGCTTCTTCTTGCAGCACGAACCACAACCGGCGTCGCAGCAGCCCATGTCATCGCAGCCACAGCTGGGCTCTTCGCAGCAGCACGAGGGCTCGTCGGCGCAGCAAGACGGCTCCTCACAACAGCAAGACGGTTCATCACAGCAGCAGGACGGCTCGCTGGCACAGCCGCACCCGCAACCGAGCATCCGATCCAGCAGACCAGCACCGTAGCTCTGGCCGACCAGGGCGAAGCTCAGCATGAGCGTTCCCAAGACGTATTTCATCGAACAACTCCTCCTACGGATGGACGGGCCTGGTCAAGTTCCGTTGAATCCCGGCAACGCTCGGCGCCGCTCCTTGCGGGGGCGGCATCACGGCCTTCACCGGCTGCGGGGCCGACGAAGGCAGAGCCGACGTGCTACGCGCTTGCGTGTCCGCGAAGCATTCGCGGCGAACGGGCGACGCAGGGAGTCAGCGGGTAGCGGGGGTTTTGACCCAGGCGGGTCCGGTGCGGTGACGTCAACGCCAGTCGCGCCAATCCATGGCACGAAAGCAGTCCGGGCCGGTCAGTTGACGTGCGGGGGTTTCGCTTGTCGCTTTCGCCGCTAGTGGTGGCAGTCACGACACCCCACCTATCGGCCCCCCGAAAATGGCCCCTTGAGATTACGCAAGACTTTTCCAGCAAGTGGTTTACGACTCGTGTTGGGTAAACCTTGCCGCCGGCGCCGGTTGGTCCGCCTGTGCCGGTTGTAGGCCCTTCAAGAGGATCGGTCGTTCCACGATCACCGTGCTTGCATCGGGTCGATAAGCCCTTCTTGGCTCTTGGTTTGCGATGCTCGGAGGGGCTCTCGCCGCGGGAATCAACGCTGCGGGCCGGCTTCGAGCCGAGAATCGTTGAAGCCTTCGCACGGCCGCCGCCTTCTGGGCGACGTGCGGCGGGCAGAACCCCGAGGATGGACGCTTGAGTTCGGGAGCCGGGCGCCCAACGATGGAGACGCGGTGCCGGTCCGGCAGCGCAGGAAACCGAGCTCTACACCCTTCCGCACAACGCCGCTTGAACCGTTCGCATGAAATATCTGCTCTCGATCCTTCTGTTGCCCATCGCCGCAAGCGTTGCTCATGTTGATGACTTTGCCGGCGCCGGTGAGATCACGCGCGAGTGGACCCAGTGGGCCGGGTCGCCCCAACGCAACAACGTGCCGGTTGGCAAGAACATCCCGCACACCTGGGACGTGGGCAGCTTTGACTTCCGTACCGGCGAGTGGGACCCTAGCGGCGCCGAGAACATCAAGTGGGTCGCCAAGCTCGGCTCGCAGACTTACGGCAACGTAACCATCGCTGGCGGCAAGGCGTTCGTCGGCACCAATAACTCGGGCGGGCGACTCGACCGCTACCCGGAGAGTGTTGACCTCGGCTGCTTGATCGCCTTTGACATTGCCGACGGCAGCTTCCTCTGGCAGCACTCCAGCGAGAAGCTTGAAAGCGGCAGCGTGCACGACTGGCCGCTGCAAGGCATCTGCTGCGCGGCGTTGGTCGAAGGCGACCGGCTCTGGTTCGTCACCAGCCGCGGCGAGGTCCGCTGCCTCGATACCGAGGGCTTCCGCGATGGTGAGAACGACGGCCTTGTAACCGATGAAGAGCAGGTCATCAAGACGCAAGCCGAGTCGGCCGGTAAGTCGTATGACATGCAGGCCGAGGCCGATGTCGTTTGGGTTGTCGACATGATGGGCGAGCTGGGCGTCTCGCAACACAACATGTGCGCCTGCAGCGTCACGGCCGCCGGCGATGTGCTGCTGGTGAACACCGGCAACGGCCTTGACGAGTCGGACGACCTCCCGGCACCCGAGGCCCCGAGCTTCATCGCCCTCGACAAGAACACAGGGGAGGTGCTGTGGAAGGACAACTCGCCCGGCGAGAACATCCTTCACGGTCAGTGGTCCAACGCCACCTACGCCGAGCTCGGCGGCCCCGATGGCAAGAAGGTGGCCCAGGCGATCTTCCCCGGCGGCGATGGCTGGGTTTATTCCTTCGACTTGGCGGGAGACGGCAACGGCGGCGCCAAGCTGCTCTGGAAGTTCGACGCGAACCCAAAAGACTCCGTTTGGGTCGACGGCGGCCGTGGCACCCGCAACAACATCGTCGGCACGCCGGTCGTTTACAACGATCTGGTCTACATCGCGGTGGGCCAAGACCCCGAACACGGCGAGGGCATCGGCGGCCTGTGGTGCATCGACCCGACCAAGCGTGGCGACGTGAGCCCTGAGCTGGCTTACAACTCCGCGAACCCCGACAAGACGATTCCGCACAAGCGAATCCAAGCGGTCGTGGCCGAGGAGGGAGACTTCACCAAGCCGAATCCCAACTCAGCCGTGGTTTGGAACTACAGCGAAAACGACCGCGACGGCGACGGAGAGATCGCTTTTGAAGAGACCATGCACCGCACGTGCGGAACCGCGGTCATCAAAGACGACGTGCTCTACATCGCCGACTTCAGCGGCCTGTTCCATTGCGTGGACGCGAAGACCGGGAAGGCGAACTGGGTCTACGACATGTTTGCCGAGGCGTGGGGCTCGCCGATCGTTGTCGACGGCAAGGTGTACGTCGGCGACAAAGACGGCGACATCGCGATCTTCCGTCACTCGGCTGACCCGTCGGTCGCCCTGGTGATTGAAGACGATGAGCCGATGCCCTACTACGGCGAAGTGAACATGAACAACAGCGTGCTCTCGACGCCGGTCGTCGCCGACAGTGTGCTGTACATTTCGAACAACAGCCACCTCTTCGCCATCACTCCCGGCGGCAAGTAGCGGCGGCAGAATCGGGCTACCACGCCCGTAAGCGCCCGGCGAATCGTGTCGTCTGATGCTTTGCCGAGGCGTTGTCTCCCCGTGGCTCAAGCAAGCAGGTCCAACCAATGAAACGCGTCCTGGATATCGGCAACTGCGGCCCCGACCACGCGTCGATCACGCGGTTCATGACCGCCCATTTCGACTGCGAAGTGGAGCAGGCCAACAAGGCGGACGACGCAATTGCCAAGCTCGAGGCAGGCAACTTCGATTTAGCGGTCGTCAATCGCAAGCTGGACATCGACTACAGCGACGGCATTGAGGTGATCAAGCAGATTAAGGCCAACCCTGCCACGAGCGGCGTGCCGGTCATGCTGATCACCAACTACCCCGAGCACCAAGACGCCGCCGAAGCGGAGGGCGCCGTCCGTGGATTTGGGAAGCTGGAGTTCGATAAGCCCGAGATTGTAGACCGTGTCCGGGCGGTGCTAAGCCCCGCGTGACAGCAGCGGCCAATTTGGCAGCCTGTGGCCGCTGGCCGATGCGTCGCGAACGCCTTTCCTGCAGCCAAATTGGCGGCGAGGCGGTTTCGTGCGCTGCGATTCTTGCATCATACTTCGTCGTAAGTTGCTTCTGGGGAATCGGTTGCGGATCTTGGCGTTGGATTGGCATTGCAGTTGCTTTGAGTGGGTGCGTCGGCCTCACAAGGCTGACCGATCCAGCAACCCTGCTTGGTCCCAACCGCAAAGGAGCAAGAAATGACCAACGCCACCCACAGAAACCGCCTCCGCCAGTGTGCCTCGAGTCCGCTCTCTGAGGTGGACAGCCTTGTCCAGCAGTTCTTCGGCCCGGTCGCCAGCGTCACGACCGGCTGGCGAGCGCCCGCCTCGGTATGGGAGGCGGAAGACCGCCTCCACGTCGAAGTCGACGCCCCTGGCGTCGCCCGCGACGGCGCCGAGGTGACGTACGACAAGGGTACGCTCACCGTCACGCTAAAGCGGAGCCGCCCGGAAGGTCGGGAGTATCACCATAACGAGCGCGGATTCGGCGAGCTCACGCGCACGCTCGCCTTGCCCGACACGGTAGACCCCGATTCGCTTGAGGCCGAGCTGACTGACGGCGTCCTTCACGTCTCGGTGGCCAAGCGGCCGGAGGCTCTGCCGAAGCGTGTTGAGCTCAAGTAACCACCACGAGTGACAATCCGCCGCCGCGGGACTCCACGGCGGCGGCACGGTCGAGTTGGCGTGGGCGGCCGTGTGCCGCTCACGCCGCTTCTATGCGCGGGTGTCAAGCAGCCGGCTGAGCTGCAGCCCAAGCGCCACGCCGGCCAGGCCGAGGATTAGGTTCGCCGCAACGTTGGCGCCGGCGAGCCTCCATTCGCCCCGCTCGATGTGCCCCAAGGTCTGGTAGCCAAATGTCGAGAACGTGGTCAAACCGCCCAGCAAGCCGGCGGTCAGCCCCGGGTGGGTGAGCCAGGGCTGCCGCAACGCCGCCGCGGCGCCACCGTGGGCGAGCAGGCCGAGGGCGAAGCAGCCCACAACGTTCACAAGCAGCGTCCCGTAGCCGAACCGATCGCCCAGCAGGCGTTCGCAACCGAGCCCAACGAGAAACCGCGCACACGCGCCGATGGCGCCACCAGCGGCCACCGCAAGCAGGGTTGCCATATCGATTCTCCTTCTCGCTTCCGTCTGTTCGCGGATTCGGCGGCCTTCCGCGGCGTCGCACCTGAACAGCCCGTTTTTGCGGCGCAGCCGGCGCCGGCTCTACTTTCCGCAACCCGTCGAGTTTTGGCAGCCCGCTTTGCCGTGAAGGTTTAACCACAGCGGCCAAACTACCGATGCTTCCCAGTGATAGCATCGGCCACGCTAGCGGTCGGGCGAAGGAGTCGCCAGTGGCGACGGGTATTCGACGGAGCGAGCGAAGACCATGGAAGAACCGAAGGACCGACCCCGCAGCGGTGTGCCGCCCCGCGACTGGGCCCCCCTCTGGCTCTCGGCGATCGCCGCGGCGGCGCTCATGGCGAGCCTGGCGGCGAGCGCCTTCCGCCAGCCGCCAATGGCCACCCACGCCCCAGTCGCCCAACGGCAGCGACCGCTCGCGAACCCTTGGCCCACGGCGATCCCGGATCAAGCCGCGGCAAGGGCGCCCCGCTTCATCATGCCGCTGGCGAGCGAGCCCCCGCCAAGCCTCCTGGTGCTGCCGGCGATGTCCGAGCAAGACGTCGCCCGTGAGATTGCCGAGGCGTTGCGACAGGCGGCGCCGACGCCGCGGATTGTGGCGGTCGACGATCTGCTGATCTACCGCCGGCCCGCGTTGCCGGCTGGCGAGCCGGCGGCCGTTTCGTTCGACCCGAGGATCGCCACGCACCTGCCTCGCTGGGCGAACGAGCCGCTGGGCGGGCTGCCGTTCGCCATGGTTCTGCCGGCTGGCCCTGCGTGGCAGGCGGGCTACGCCCGCGGCCCGGCATTTCGGATCGACTGGCCCCGCGTCGCTGCGAAGGCGCACTTCGCCTCGCCCGCCCGGATCGGCGAGGCGGTCGGCGAAATCTCGAACCGGCTGGCCGCGACCCCCCGGCGGGTGATCGCGGCGGCGTCGCGTCGCCTGGAACCGTCGGCGATTCCGTACCGTGCCCGTAGCTACGCCGCCGAGAAGGCGTGGCCGCTGCGGGTCGGGCCCGGCGACCGGATCGCTTTCGCGCAAACGCCTTGGCGAACGGGGCCTCCGACTCCAAGGGTGGCGGCCGCCGAGCCGCGTTTCGTCGTGCCGCGGTACACCGGGCCCTTGGCCGACGAGGTCGACGCCCCGCCCGCCGAGGCGTCGCCGATCACGGCGGAGGAGCCGAGTACGTTGAAGACGCTCCGCGATGCGGCCGCCACGCTGCTCGACTTCACGCCGATCCACGACGCGGCCGAGTGGTCGATGCGGGTCTTTAGCCCGTCGTCGGACGAAGACAACTCCAACAAGGGCTCCCCGACCGAGCGTCCGGACGCGCCTCGCGATCAGTCTTCTTCGCTGCGGCAAGCGGCGCTGGAGTACCCATTCGTGCAGGTCACGGCGATTGAGGAACTCGACGCTGGCCCGAAGGCTCGGCCGATCGAGTCCGCGGAGCTGGACGAGACGCTGCACGCCATCCGGGCGACGAGCCCCCTGTTGCAGGACCCGGACGCGTGGCTCGCCTACGCCAGGAGCTGCCGGCTGCGTGGTCACGGATCGCCGGCGTTGTTAGACGAACGGGCGTCGCCGGCGGCCCGGCCGATTGGGTTGCGGCTGGCGGCCCGGCCCTCGGCGGGTGCGATCGGCCCCACGCCCGGCCTGCACGCGTACGCCGCCAAGCCGGAAGCGGAGGATACGCCCCTGAGCGTCGTCTTGCCGATCGAGGCGACACGCACTCCGGGCGCCCCACGGCTCGCTCAGTCGGTCGCGCAGCGCGCGCAGAGCCTGAGCGAGCCGTCGGACGCCCGGCGCCGGCAGCTCGCCGAGCAGATCGAAGCCCGCTACCGCAACGCCAACCTGCGGGTGGCGATCGCCGATCCGCTGCTCGAGCGATTCCTCCCGATCCCCGAGCCGCGGCTTGAGCCGGTCCGCGACCACATCGCCGGGGCGTTTGTCCGGGGGCAGTCGACCACCGACACGCGGCTCTCCATCCGTCTGCTACCCGACCCGCACGTCCTGCGGATCGGCCTCGAGGCCCGCGGCGTGGTGCAGGCACGAACCGTTGCCGAGCCGGGGCCGGTGACCGTCCGCAACCGCTCGCACACCAGCTTCCTCGCGCAGAAGACCATCACGGTGGACCCAACCGGCGTCCGTGCGGACCCGGCCATCTGCTCGTCGTACAACCAAACCCGGCTGACCGGCCTGGGGTCGCGGTTTGATCGCGTGCCGGTGCTGGCCACGGTGGTGCGGTCGCGGGCGATAGACGAGGTGGGCGAGCGCAAGCCCCTCGCCAAGCGTCAGTCCGAGGTGAAGGTCAACCGGCGGGTCAGCAAGTCCATCGACCAGCAAACGGACGAGGCGATCGCTCGCATCCGGGCCCGCTACCAGAGCGACCTGCAACAGCGGGCGGAAGTGCTCGGCGTGAAGGTGGCGCCCCTTGAGCTCCGCACCACCGAACACCGGCTGATCGCTCGGCTGCGGGTGGCGGGCGACCGGCAGATTGCCGCCAGCACGCCCCGCAATCAGGCGCCGGGCGATAGCTGGGCGAGTGTGCAACTCCACGAGTCGGTGGTCAACAACGCGGTGGCGGGGCTCGAGCTCGGCGGCCGGCGGTTCACGCCCGACGAGTTGCAGCGGCACCTCCGCTCCCGGCTGCAGCTCCCCGAGCCCGAGCCGTCGGATCGAGTCGACGAAGAAGAGCAAGATGCTCAGCTCGTCTTCGACCCGGCCGACCCGGTCCGCGTGGCGTTCGCCGAGGGGCAGGCGGAGCTGGTCCTGGGAATCCGCGAACTCCGCATGGGCCGCAAGCGGTACTCGCGGTTCAAGGTGCACGCGTTCTACGAGCCGCAGGCCGACGGGATGCAGGCCCGGCTCGTCCGGTCGGGCGGCGTGCAGATTGAGGGCCGCATGCGGACCGGCACCCGGCTGCGGCTGCACGGCGTGTTCGGCGAGGTGCTCAAGGAGGACCGCCCGGTGCCGCTGCTCGGCGCCAAGCTCGCGGCCGACCCAAGGCTCGGCGGACTGATGGTCACCCAGCTCGTCATGACCGACGGCTGGCTCGGCCTGGCGATCGGACCCGAGCAGGTGGCGGGCAAGGGCCGACGAGTGGCGACCGTCGGCCGCTACGTCCGCTGAGTGACGCGAGGAAACAGTTGGCCCAGAAAAGCTGGCGGGCTCGGGCGGAAGAGTCTTCGCGGGCCTTTTTCGGGGCGTTTGAACGTCGAATCGTCGCGACGCGCGGCGACGCGAAACGACTTACGACGACCGGCGAGCGAGAACCCCGCGCCGAGTGTTCAAGGGGCAGTCTCTTTGTAGCGGGCCGCTTGTCAAATTTCGACCGCGGAGTTTTTGCGAACGAATTGTGCCACGCGTTGCAGTTTTCGGACTGCCTTCTCGCCCGAAGCGTGCATGGCTACCGAACCACTGCACTAAGCACCGTTATGCCGGGGTGCCTTGCCCGGGCGCGATCGCTTCGGTCGAGGTCAGTCGTCCCAACTGGACCGTCACAGCTGCGCACCGGCTAATGCTCGCTTCGTCGAACGCTAGCGGATCGACGCTGTTGAAGAACAGCAAGTATCGAACGACGTCGTCGGCGACGACGGGGTAGGCCAGTGAGGCAGCGAAGCCTTCTTCCACAATCAGTCTCGTCCCGCAAGAGTCGGGGTGCCGGCGCAGAAACTCTTGAAGGTTCAACAGGCGCGGCCGCCGAGACTCAACGACGAATCTCAGCGACGAACTTGAAAGGCGTGCCGAGTAACCTGCCGAGAGACGCGCGGGGCGTGTGGACCGAAACCAACGCGCCGTGACGGTATCGGTCTCGTGATCGATGTCCGCGAAGCCGACTCGTTGGAAGGGAACAAAGCTGGCGAGCCCCCTGTAGATGAAGTCGAGGGCGATCTCAAGAGACTGGCGGTTGTCGACCAGTCCCATCAACTCGATCAGCCAATTCGAGAACTCGTGACCCGCGTTGCTGCTCTCGGCGGCTTCGCCGCCCGTGTTGACGAAGGCCACCTCAAGGTCCAGGTAGCTGATGAGCCGGTCAATGGCTTTGACCTTCAGCTCGGTGCGGCCAAGTCTGAAGTTTCGCAGCGAAGAGTACGGAATCTGGGCGCCGGCGGAGATAGCCCGGAGACTTGCCGGGTGCTGGTCGATCCGACGAATGAGCTCTTGCGAAAGCGTCATAGCCGTCCAGGTTAGGCGAGCGCAATGGCGACTCCGTACGCACGCGGTGAAGAGGGCAGCCTAGCCTTTACCCGCCGGATGAGGGGGCTAAGTCTATCGCAACCGTCGGCATTCCGCAATCGCGATTCAACGCTGCTCGGTTTCACATGAGCCAAGCAACGCTCTCCGCCCGCAGGCGGCGATCCCTAAGGACGGAGCCGGTGATCAAGTCGTCACACGAGTTCGTCGCAAGCTCAACGCCTTCATCTGAGAAGTTCACCGCCACCAGAATCGTCTGCTTGCCGTCGAGGCTCGTGCGTTTGAAGGCGAGCACGCGGTCGTCGCCCAGGTCGACTAGCTCCTGCGGGGCGTCGGGGTGGAAGGCGGGTTGCTGGCGGCGGGCCCGCAGCAGGTGGCGGTAGCCGTCGGCGATCTGCCGGGCGAGCGTGCCTTCGGTTGCGAGGTGCGCTTCGAGCTCCGGCTCGCTGTACTTATGGCGGTTGATGCGGCGGTTTTGGCCGGTGGCTTCGACGGCCGCGTTGTCGTTCTGAGTGCCGACCAAGCTGTGGAAGTAGACGGCCGGCATACCGCGGAGGGCGAGCGCGACGGCTTGCGTGGCTAGGAAACGCTTGGCGTGTTGGGCGGTTTGGTTGGGAGCGTTGGCTTCCGATGGATCGTTAGTATCCGGGGCAACCCCCTCCCCCCCGTTCTTCAGAGACGCTGGCTCCCCCTGCCGGGGAGGGGAGTTGTGTTCCCCCGGCGCTAGCGCGTCGACATAGGTGATGTTGATCTCGTAGGGGGACTCGCTGCCGTCGGGGTTGCGTTTCATGTTGACGCGGGCGCCGCGGGTTCGCATGGCTTCGATCAGGCGATCGAAACGCTCCTGCGAAACGAGCCCCTCAAGCGGGCGGACGCCGATGCCGTCGTGCGAGGCGGTGAAGTTGAAGAACGTGCATCCTGGCGGTGGCGGGGCGAGGTCGGCGAGCCAAGACCGGATCGCCGTCGCGTCGCCAGAGACAAACGCCTCGACCAGCAGCGGCGGCAGGCTGAAGTTGTAGATCAGGTGCGCCTCGTCGCCTTCGCCCGTCTGCGGGTCGGTGTCGCCGAAGTAGCTCACGTTCTCCGCGTGCGGCACGTTGGTCTCCGTCAGCACCAGCGTCCGCGGCGAGTGCAACGCCAGCAGGTCGCGGCACAGCTTCACCACCTCGTGCGTCTGCGGCAGGTGGATGCAGCTCGTGCCCAGCTCCTTCCACAAGTAGGCGATGGCGTCGAGCCGGATGATGCGGGCGCCGCGCTCGGCGTACTCCAGCAGGATGCGGAGCATCTCCGCCAGCAGCCGGGGCTCGCCGTAATTGAGGTCCATCTGGTCCTTGGTGGCGCCGTCGGAGAAGGTGGACCAGACACGCTTGAGTCCGTGTGCCGTCTCGACTTCCTTCCACGGAGGCCCCGGCCGAGGACGCGTGACCGCCGACAAGTCGGCATGCGCATCGACTTCGATGAAGAACCGATCCATCGGCGCCTCGCCACGTACATACGCGTGGAACCACTCGCTCTGGTCCGAGATGTGATTCAGGACCAGGTCGAACATCAGGTCGAACGGATCGCCGAGCGTGCGGATGTCTTCCCACGTGCCAGACTCGGGGTCGACCGCCAGGTAGTCGATCACCGAAAACCCGTCGTCCGAAGAGTACGGGCAGAACGGCAGCAGGTGCACGGTGCTTAACAGGTCGCCGTAGCCGTGGCCGACGAGCCAATCCTTGAGCACCGCCAGCGGCGAGCGATCGTCGCCGCCCTTGCCTCGGAGGATGTCGGCGTAAGTGATGAGCACCGTGTCCTGCTCGGTCCACCGCGGCGTCGGCTCGGGCTTCTGGCTGGCGAGTCGCTCGGCGACATCGGCGATCGCCGATTCGATGGCGGACTGCGCCGCTGGGGCGGCAACGCCGTAGAGAGTGTCGAGGCGGGCCGGAGTGCTAGGCGGGGTGAGCAAGCGCAGATTCCATGCGTGGTGCTTGTTGGTGTCGCCACAAGATACACCGTACCGCGACCGTCAGGGAGCGACCGAGGCGGCACGCGGGCGGGGCGGGTTGGCCGACTCCTTTACGGTCGCGGCTCGGCGACTCGTTTACAGATCGTCCATGCCGGTGACGTTGGTCACCAGGGCGCGGAGCTTGCGGCGCAAGACGGCGTAGCTGAAGAACCGTTTGCTCAGCACGTAGTTCTTCTCCACCATCTCCTCGCGGTACGCCTGGTCGTCGATCACTCGGCGGACGCGGGCCACGGTGTCGCGGGTGATGTAGCCGTTCATGGTGATCACCTCGAACGCCTGCGGCTCGATGTCCGAGACGAAGATGCTGTACCGGTTCACCAGCACCGGCTTGCGGTAGTAGAACGCCTCGATTAGTGCGTTGCCGAAGCCCTCGTACAGGCTTGGGTAGGTGATGAAGTCGGCGTGCAGGTAGGCGTCGGCCAGCAGGTAGACCTTCTCGCCGTTGGCGTCGTAGCCGCGTTCTTCGCCGATGCGATTCGGGATAAGCCGAAGGTCCACGCCCTGGTGCTCGGCCATGTCCCGCAGGGCGTTCAGGTAGTCGTCCCCCTCGTCGCCCGACTCGTGCGAGATGACCAGCTTTGCCCGCGGGTTGTCGAGCGCCTTGATCAGGCTGATGGCGTGCTCGATGCCCTTTCGCGGCACCACCCGCGTGGGCTGCAGGAAGAGCACGTCGTTCGGCTCGATGCCGATCGCTTGGCGGAAGTCGGCGTTGAAGTCGTCGATGCCCGGCGGCGGCGTCTCGAAGTCCAGCACGTTGGGCACCAGCACGCTGGAGACGCCACGGCGGTGTGAGAGCGCCCGCTGCGCCTCGCTATTGATCGTCACGTGCTGGATGCAGGGCACCGTGCACGGGAACGCCATCCGCAGCAGGTCGCCCACGCTGTTCACGCTGAAGCGGTCGCGCTCCCAGTAGAAGTCGTGGTGGTGGGCGATGGTGGGGACGTTGGGCTGCGCCACAATCATGCTGATCGCCACGCCCAGCGGCACGTTCATCGGGATGCAGAGCGCGTTCTGGACGATCAGGATCTCGATGTCGAACTTGCGAACGAAGTCGTACAGCGTCCGCTTGAGGTGCTCGGCCAGCGCGTAGATGCGGCGGGTCACTTCGGGGTCGCGCGTGCGTTGGCCGAAGATCCGCTCGTTGATCCACTGGATGTCCGGGTGCCCGAAGTAGGCGTGCGGCACCAGCATCGACACGTCGGGGTTGGTATCCAGCTTGCCGGCGTACCAGTAGCTGACGTGCTTGTAGTGCCAGAGCACGTTGGCCCACTTGGCGGCCTCGAGTGAGACGCCGTCGGTGCCGGCGAAGCGGGTGCCGACGAAGCCAATCTTGTGGCCAATCTTTGGGGGTAGGGCGTCTTGGCCGGGCATGGATCGGCGCGGGCGGAAAGGGTAGGGCGGCTTCGTGGGGTGTCGGCCGGCGGCGGGGGCCCCCTTCCGCCAAAGGGGGCCGCCTACGAGCATTTCGGCAAATGTACGGCCCGATCAGTGGGCGGCAAGCGACAAAATGCGAAGTAGCTGAGGAAGCTCCGTCACAACCGCGTCGGCAGCCACGCCCGCAACCATCGGATCGCCCTCTCGCAGGCGGAGGCTGCGGGCGTCGCCGGCGAACAGCGCGGTGCGGAAGCCCAGCCCCGCCGCCGGGGCGATGTCGTTCCGCATGTCGTTGCCGACATAGAGTGTTTCTCCCGGCTGGATGCCGTGCCCCGCAAGCCTCTCGGCCGCCATCGCATAGAGCTCCGCCCCCGGCTTGGCCCGCAGGTGGGCGAAGGACCACACGCACAGGTCTTCGACAAACCCCAGCTCGCCGAGCGTTTGCCCCGTGAGCTGCTCCATCGCCAGCGGCGTGAAGAACTGGGCGTTGCTCACGATGCCCATCGGCAGGCCGGCCCGCTTGATGGCGGCCAGCACGTCGACCAGCCCCGGCATCGGCCAGACGGGATTGACGCGGCACTCGTACTCCGTCGCCAGCCGTGGCAGTTCACCGTCGGCGAGCTTCAGGTCTCGCGAAGCGAGCGTCTTCCGCCAGATGTCGACGATGTCGACTTCAGGGAACTCAACGCCGGCCGACTCACGCGTCGCGGCGTGGCTGGCGTGGATCTGCTCGTGCAGCGTTTCGAGGATCGCCTCGCCAGCGGCGCCGTCGACTCCGACCGCTTGCAGCGCCTCCGTAGCGGCGGAACCCTTCGCCGCCCCGCTGGTCAGCGAGATGTCGCCCGACCCGCTGATGAGCAGCGTGCCGTAGATGTCGAAGACGACGGCACGAGTGTCATCGAGGCGCGGCAGCCGCGGCTCGGCGCCCGTAGGCTGGGGCGCCAGCGGATTGCTGCGCTGGGCGATCGTCTCACGGCACTCGGGGTGGCTCGGCATCGCCTCACCGTAGCGTTGGGCGACGCTCGAAGGGAAGGCTCAGGGCGGCGCTACGCCCGGCGCCTGGTGACGCGGCCTGCAGGTCGGAAGCCCGGCGTCGTCGCTCCAGGCCGTCTACCACTCCAGCGGAGTGAACCAGCCCGTCTCGGCTGTCGAGAAGGTAGCGAACCCCAGCCCCGATGCGGTTGCGGTGTTGTACTTGGGAGGGAGTTCGCGATTGCGGTCCTGGTTGGGGGCGGGCTCGGGAACGATGAACGATGCGGTCCCCACAACCTTTCCGGTGGAGGCGTCGTGCACGGAGATGGTGTTGCCGTTGAAGAAGGCCGCGCGGTTGCTGCTGAGCGAGGCCGCCTGTGGATGCGTCGAGTCTTTGCCCGGGCCTGTTTCCCACAGCAGCCTGCCCTCGGGGAGCGACACGCAGTAGGCGGTTGGGGTGTGGTCCAGCGACGACCTGCCCGGGGGCACCACGTTGGCGACGATCAGCGCTCGGTCGGCGTGCACGGCGATCGCCGCGACCGCGCCCGGGACGCTTGATGTTGGGACGCGGCCGACGCGCCGGCCGGTTTTGGCGTCGAAGACAACGGCCGCTGGCGCTCCTCCCCGGCCTCGGTGATCGACGCTCGCGACACCGAACTGCTCGCCTAAGTCGAGCTCTTGACCAAACTCAATGGATTGCCGTGGCCGGTCGCCATAGTCGCTTTGGTGAGCGCTCACCGAGTAGAGCGGCTTGTCGCCGCGGCGGTCGTAGACGTAGATCCGCCCGTCGACGTAGGTGTATTTCTGCGCCGGGTTGTTCCCGATCCGCTCGGGCGTTACCACAGCGATCCGATCGCCGCTGGTCGCCACGTTGCGTCCGAAGCCGCTGCCCGTGAAGTACGGCCCGTCGCGGTTGAGCCGGCCACTCAGCCACGGCCCCCGCTGGCCTGTCGCCAGGTCGACCGTCACCACCGATCCAACTGAGGTGTACTTCTTTAGCCGGCTTGGCAGGTCGCGCGCTTCGGGCCGGACCTTCCAAAACCGGTCTTGAACGACCGCGGTTTGTCCTTTGACAACAAGGCGCTTCAACTGCGAGAGGCCGCCCGGCGGGGTGACCGGTACGTTGTGCAGGAGCTTGTTGGTCGCCCTATCGATCACGGCGAGGTGGTGGCCGCGGGTGGCGCCCCGCGAGTCTGCCCGGTGATGGAGCACCACGATGTGTTTGTCGGTGACCGCCACGCCCGCCGCCCCTCGGCCGGAGCCGTCGGTCAGCGTCACGCCGTCGATCTCGGCCGGAACGCGCACCAGCGGCGCTGCTTTCGCTGCCGCGGTCTTTTGGTTCTCGAGCATCTCGATCACGGCGCCGTGCTCGTAGCGGTTTTGAAACACGCCCAGCTTCGCCGCGGCCTCAACCGTGAGCTTCCCGTAGTAGTCGGGGTCTCGATCGGCGACGATGACTTGCGCGGCCGCGTCGAGCACCGTGTCGCGGCCGTACTCGCGGAAGAGCTCGGCGGGATACGCCGCGGGGTCGTGGCCCACTTCGTACATGACCGCTTTGAGCCAACCTTCTGGGTCGCCCTTGCTGATCAAGCCAAACAGGGCGTCGTCCAGCGCGTCTTGGCCGGGCCGCAAGCCAAGCCGGGTTGGGTTTACCAACGTGCCGTACTTGGTCTTCGGGGCGGCACGCACAGCGCTGACCGCTCGCCAGAACCGGTCGCGGTTGAACACCGCGGCGAGCTTCTGAACCTCGGCAACCGCCCGCGGCTCGCTGCGGAAACCGCCGCCCGAGCCGTTGGAAAGCCGACCGGTTCGAGCGAGATAGAACGCGAATGATTCCTTGGTCGGGAAGAACTCGTCTTCACGCCCGGCGAGGAAGAACTCGTACCGGTCGCGGCACAGGCAGTACGCCAGGTACTCGTCCTCGGCTTTGACGAAAGCGTCGTGAACAAGGGTGGGGGGCGGGACTCCTCTCCGGCCACGGCGAGCCGCGCTGTACCAGTTGCCGAACGCCGGACCCGTCCCCGGTGACGGCCGCGAAGCGGGGTGCCTGAAGAGCTTCTCGTTGAGGCGTCCTTCGATGATGCCGTTGATGTCAAACTGGCGGAACGTCTCGGCCGTGAGGTCGGCCGCGATCGAGAACGACAGCATCACGTTGTCTCGCTTGAGCAGCTTGAGCGCGAAGTCTGCGCGGGCTTGCTTCCGTTGCGCAGGGTTCTTCCAGCCTGCCCAGAAGGCTTGGCGACCGGCCAAGGCTTCGCTCAGCAGCTCGTCGTTCGTAGGCTGTCGTCTGCCTAGCGGTCCGGCAATTGTCTGACCCGGCGACTCAATGGCGATCGTGAGCGGCCGCCATGACCTCTCAACCTCCGCCCCGGTCGCCGGCCGTGCCGGCCAACCGACCGATAATAGGCACGCCGCACACCAAGTCACCGGCAGCCAACGACGCAAGGAAACCATCCGTTCGTCCCGCATTCACAAGGTAGGGTCTCATCGGTGAGGCTACGGCGCCGTCACCCTACCTCTACAAGCGGAAAGCGCAGCGAGGCTACGCATCACGCCTCGATCCGCACCGGCCGCAGGCGGTCGAGCCGCAGAAAGTGGTCCAGGATGAAGTCGCCCGCCGGTGGCGGCGTGGGGGCTTTGCCCGGGGCGTCTGCCATGACCCTTCCATAGATCTCGCTCAGGCGGCTGCCGATCGCCGCCGGCGAGTAAGCCTGGTGCACCCGTTCGGCGTTGGGCGCGATCAACTCGGCCTGGCCTTCGCCGTCGAAGAGAGCGGTTTCGCTTAGCCCGTCGTTAATGGCGACCAGCTCGGCGAGTGCGTGCGACGGATTGTCGGCGGCTTTGTTGATCGCCTGGGCTTGGCAGGCGGTGGTGAGCGACGCGAAGTCGATCGAGTCGCCGCCGAGCAGCGTTTCGAGCTGGGCCGCCGTGTCGCCGGGTGGGGCGATGTTGAAGTCGCGGCACGCCCAGCCGTGCAGCTCGACGAGTTGGCGCCGCAGCTCCGCGGTGTCGACCCAGCTCAGCGGCACCCGCAGCTCGCTCCGCAGGCCGCGGAACTCCAGGCCCGACGCCAGGAAGTCCTGCGTGATCTCCGGCAGGTCGCGGCCCACCAGCGGCCGGCCGGCGAGCCACGCCTCGAGGAAGACCATGCCGAAGCCCTCGGCCACGCTGGTCGTCAGAATCGCGTCGCAGGCGGCCAGCGCGTCGGTGAACGGAACGCCGTGGCCGCCGATGTCGAATCGGCAATTCAGCTCGCACTGCTCGGCGAGCTGCTGCCACCGGTCGAACGACGCCCGCTCCACCGGGTTCTCCGGCGCCAGCGTCACGGCGTAGCAGCGCTCGCCGCCGCCCAGGGCCTCGGCCAGCGCGCTGTGCAGCAGCATCTCGCCCAGGTTCTTCCGGCGGATGCCACGCACAGGGTAGACCACCAGCCGGGCGTCGCTCGGCACGTCGAGCGCCAGGCGCACGGCGACGCGGGCGTCGTCCTCGGGCGGCAGGCCGTGGAAGTCGACAATGGGGTTGGGCAGAACGTGCAGCCGCTCGACCGGCACGCCCGCCTGCGAAAGCAGCCCGTGGTCGCGCCCGGTGAGCGTCGCGTAGTGGATGCCCCGCGCCTGCGGGTAGAGCGTCGCCGCCAGGTCGGCGGCGGTGCGGGCGCGGAGCGACCGCGTCAGGTGCCGGTAGTTGGCAGGGCGGAAGTCTTCCGCGAAGTCGTGCACCTGCAGCAGCAGCCGGCAGCCGCGTTCGGCCAGGATTGCCAGCGCGCCCGGCAGCGAGGCGTTCTTGCCGAGCGAGTGGTTGTGCGAGTGGATCAGCGTGTCGTCGAGCGGGAAGCCAATCTCCTCCAGCCCGTGGATGAGCGCGTCGGCCAGGCCTCCGGCGTCGGCCGTGTTCGAGTCGTCGTACTCCAGCCCGGGGACCACCACCATCTCGCACGAGAACGGCAGCCGCTGCCGCCAGTCGCCGTCGGGCCAACCTTCCCGGCGGCCGCATGAGACGAGCGCCACCCGCTTGGGCTGGGCGTCGGTGGGGCAAGTTGCCAGGGCCTCAAGGTGGTTGAGGATCGCCTGCGTCACGCCGCCGCGATTCAGGTGGTAATGCAGGATGGCGAGGTGCATCGACGAAGCTCGTTACAGCGGCGGCTGAGATTGATGTAGCCAGGCAGGGCCCAAGTTGCAGCGGCGCCAGCCACCCGCGGGTGGCGAAGTATCCTGCGAGTCGCAGTAGGCGTCCTTCGTGGAGTGTCTTCCGCGTCGCCGACCGCCACGCGAGCTCGGCGGCAACAAAACGGGGGCGCCCCGCACCGCGAAGCGCCCCCATGATAGCCACTTAACTTAGCCCGTGCCGAGTTGCCGGGCTGACGCCGCTTCAAACGCTACACCAGGTAGACGGGCAGCGAAGCGTCGCCGCTTTCCACTTCGGTGGGGTACTCGTAGCGATCGGCCACCACGTAGTCGCGGTCGGCGTCCCACAGGTCGAAGCGGTTACGCAAATCGCTCCGCTCCAAGTCGTACCGCGGGTAGTCGTAGCCGTCGGCCTCGTACCGCAGCGGCTCGTACCGGGCGTAGTCGTAACGGGGGTATTCGTTGCGAACGTGGTCCCGCACGGTGGGCACGGGCCGCGGGCGGGCGACGCGGGTCTCTTCGTCGGCCACGGTCGTGTAGCCCTCGACCGCCGAGGTGTAGTAGCGCGGGCCGCGGTACTCGTAGCGGTACGGCGTCGGCCGGCGGCGGGGGGCGACTCGGGTGTACGCGGGGCGGTACGCCCGGCGGCCGCGGTAGACCGGCGGCGGCGCCGCGCCTTCCACGGCCCAGCGGATCAGCACCGACCGGATGACTACCATCGACAGACCGCCGGTCGTCTCGCGGCAGAGTTGCTTGGCGTCACGCCAACGGGTGTCGCTGCGCGACAGCTCCACCAGCTCATGGCCGGCGTGCGTCAGGCGGACGCACGGCACGCCCGACGAGGTGCGATCAATCTCCTTCACCATGCCGGCGTCGATGAGCAGCCGCAGGTGGTAGCGGACCACCTCGCTTGTTTCCGTGGCGCCGTTGGCCGAGCCGTTCTTGAGCTCGTGCGTGGTCTCCACGCGGAGCCGATTGATGGGGCAGTCGATGCCTTCCCGCTCAATGTCAAGCAGCAGGGCACGGGCGAGGTCGATATCGCGTTTCATGGTCTGGCGCCTCCATACGCACAGTGGGGGGCCGGCGGGATGGGTCGAAACAGGTGCGGCCGCCGGGCGGGGAAGATGTGTCTGGCGGATGATGCTCCGAATCGCCAAAACGGGTCAAGACGAGTGATCAGTGCTAGCAGGGCCCGTTGGCTCTTGGTCGCCACTCGCCACCAGCACTCGCGACGACTCTGGGGACTTGATCCCCAGCCCAAGACCGGCCACGCTGTAGGGCTTTCCCCGACCCCAAGGCCACCCCCATGCCCGGCAGCGAACGTCAACGTGAGATCCGCCGGCGCCGCAAGCGAAGCGTTGCGGTTGCCGCCCTCAAGAAGCGGATGGAGAAAGCGACCGCGAGCGAGAAGGTCGAGATCGCCCGCAAGCTCCGCGAGATGACCCCCGGCGCCGAGGTGCTCATCGAGCAGTGGGGCCTGGCGAAGGCCGACCGCTAACGACGCGTGGGCGTGAGCGAGTCCTCGCCCCGGTGGCTCTCGGCCCGGGCGAGCAGCGCTTCCAGCCGATCGATCTGCTGCTGGCTCTGCGCCACAAGCTGCTGCATGAGCATCAGCTTGTTGTCGATCTTGGCGGAGACCTCGCGCTCCATCTCGTGAAGCTCCACCTTCTGCCGCTCGATGCGGGCGGCGGCGTCCGTGTGGGCGCCGGTCCATTGGTTCGCGGTGGACTTGTTCGCTGGGGATGTGCCCTTGGGCCGCGGCGTTTTGACGAGGGCCGAGTCGAGCTTCCGCTTCTTGCCCCTGCGGCCGAAGTAGCGGTACGAACGCCGCAGCAGGATCGCGGTCAACAGACCGCACCCCAAGGCGAACATCCCGTTAGCCATCAGGCTGGCGAGCATGGGTCGTGCCGAGTGCGAGTGGCGAGTGGCGGAGAGCAGCGGCCAGCGGGCGGACCTAGCCCTGTTCCCCACGCTCGGCATACGCCGATACGGCCGCCATGTAAACGTCTCTTAGCGTCACATCCCCACCCGCGGCGCACGCGGCGTCGGCCACCTCGCGGCAGGAGTCGTGCTCCGGCGTGAACCGCTCCGCCCCGCTGGGCAGCGTGGCGACCACGCCCGCCACTTCGCCGAAACCGGTCGAGACCAACGCCTTCCGCCGCGGCAAGACCCGCCGCGCGAGAACCTGCCGCCGGATGCCG
Source organism: Planctomycetota bacterium (assembly GCA_039414355.1). Classification (GTDB taxonomy): domain Bacteria; phylum Planctomycetota; class Planctomycetia; order Pirellulales; family Lacipirellulaceae; genus JBCCQL01. Next base: position 19,989 of record JBCDJN010000082.1, read on the forward strand.
AGCGCCGTGGTGTGGCGGAAGATGAGCGATTCCAGGTCGTCGGCCAGGTCGGGCGGCGACTGCACCGCTAGCAGCACGCCGGGCCGGTCCTTCTTCATCTGCAGCGGCGTGAGCGAAACGTCCAGCGCCCCGGCACGCCGCAGCCGATCGACGCAGTCGCCGATCGCCTCGCCGGGCGAATCGTCGAGGTTGGTTTCGAGCAGCGTGATCGAATCGCTCGCGGGAGATCCGTCACCGGGCGAGGTGTTCGCCGCTTCACCCACGACCAGCCGGACTAGGTTCGCATGGTCAAAATCCTTCTGGCCGGCGCCGTACCCGATGGAGCTGATCCGCATGGCAGGCATCGGCCCGTAGCTGTCGGCCAGCGTTGAGACGATCGCCGCGCCGGTGGGCGTGGTGAGCTCGCCCTCGGGGGCGAAGTCAGAAAGCGGCACGTCCGTCAGCAGCTCCGTGGTGGCGGGCGCCGGCACGCTGCACCGGCCGTGGGCGATGTGGATGTGCCCGGAGCCAACCGCCACCGGCGAAGCCACCACGCGGTCGACCCCAAGCAGGTCCCAGCCGATCGCGGCCCCCACGATATCGGCGATGGAGTCGAGCGCGCCCACCTCGTGGAAGTGGACCTTTTCGAGCGTGGTGCCGTGCACCTTCGCCTCCGCCCGGGCGATGCGCGCGAAGATCTCCAGCGCCAGCGACTGCTGCTTCTCCGTCAGCCCGCTCCCTTCGATCATGGCGGCGATGTGGTGCAGGTGCCGGTGGGCGTGCTCGGGCGGGTGCTCCACGGTGACCTGCGTGGCCCGGAAGCCCCGCTTCTTCACCTCCTCCACCCGCAGCCGGCAGGGCGCCTGGGCGCCGTCGGGCCACGCCAGCGAGTCCAACCCCGCCTGAATAGCCGCCGCGTCGACGCCGCAATCGATGAGGGCGCCGAGCGTCATGTCACCGCTGATGCCGCTGCCGCAGTCGAGGTAAGCGATCCGCATTCGAATGATCCCGCGTTGAGGGCGAAGCCTTGCCGAAGCCGCGATTGTAGGCCGAACCACGCCGCAGCGGCACGGGCGGCGTTGACGCCCCCGGCGGTGATCGCTAGCGTCTCGCCGCCCGAAAGTGCCCCATCACTATGCCGCTCCCGACGCCATCCAACGCCGAACCCCGCGGCCCTCGGCTGGCCGTGCTCGTCGCCGCCGGGACGATGGCCGAAGCGGAGCGGCTGGCCCGAGTCTTGCAGGCCGAATCGGTCGGAGCCGTTGAGGCGATCGCCGTTGGCAGCGCGGCCGAGGCGTGCGCGCGACTGGCGGATCGACCGGTCGACGCGTTGCTCGCCCATCACGACGCGGACCGCTTCGATGCGATCGCCCTCGTCGAAGCGGCGGCTGCCGCCGGGGCGTGCGTGGCCAGCGTGGTTGTGGGCGTTGTCTCTCCGGCCGCGATCGACGACCGCTGCCTCGCCGCCGGCGCCGACTACCGCAGGCTCGATCAGGCGACGCCGGCGTCGCTGCTGGCGGTTCTCCGTCACGCCGTTGCTCGCCACCGCCAGCAGGGCGAGCACCGCCGCCTCGCCGGCGCCGAACAAGCCCGCCTGGGCAAAGAACACGCCGAGGCGCAGCGGCTGCTCGCCGAGCAGCGGCGGCTAATCGATCAGCTCGAATCGATCGGCGACGTCCCAAAGGTGGCCGACGCCGGCAGCCTGACGCCGTGGCTGGCGGGAACGACCCCGTCGCCGACGTGCCCGGCCGAAGCCGCGGCCCAGCGCCCCGCCTACCGCGAGCTTCTGCGGGCGTTCGCCATGAGCAGCCAGGGGCTCACCGACGCAATGGCAACGCTAGCGGATCGGCTTTCGGCCGCGGGTGTCGGAGGTCGGCAGGCGGTGGCGTTGCACGTGAGCGTGCTGGAGGAAGTGACCACCGGCCTCGGCGCCCGCAGCGCCCGGCACGTCATCAGCCGGGCCGACCTGATGCTGACCGAGCTGCTGGTCCATCTGGCCGACGGCTACCGCCGCCGGTACGGTTCGCAATCGGCCACCACGCCGCCCCGTACCCAGCCCCACCCCCCCCCCCCCCCCAACCCCCCCCCGCAGCCCCCAGTGCCACAGCAAATTAA
>JBCDJN010000083.1:0-21665 GCA_039414355.1 Planctomycetota bacterium
CCGCAGGCACTCCATGCCCATCTCAGTCTTGATGCTCCGGAGGTCGAGCTCGTTGTTCCACCGCCGCCGGTAGAGCTCGGCAAGGTCTTCCTTGGGGTACCGGACCGAGTCAAGCAGGTTTGTCACGATGATGGTCTTTGCGATAGCCCAGTACTTTCGGACAGGGGCGGGGCCCGGATAATGGTCCGTCAGGAGGTCCGAGATGAGCGAACCGAGTAAGCGTCGTCGTGCCGTCGAACAGGTAGAAGTGGTGGCCCTTCCACAACCACGACCGCTCGGCTCGCTCTTCGAGCTTCCGGCCAACCGCCCGGGCGATCGTCGCGAAGAACCCCTCAGAAAGCCGTTTCCTCGCCTGGCAGTAGGCGCCGGTCTCTGCCGAACAAGGGCTCTGCCCACGCGCGACGCGGTGAGCGACCAGGCGAGCCACCGCTGCGCGGCACGAGTGGTCGGCGTTAAGGACCTGCCCCAAGAACACCCACAGGGTCACCAGCGGCGTGTAGATCCGGTCGATCCACCCGTCGCCTACCGCTTTCAGTGCTTGCTCGATCTCAGAGCGAGAGAGGATGTCCGAAAGCGGCTGCTCTCCGTCTTGGAGGAATTGCCGACGCACGAAGTTGACCTGTTGGCAAAAACGCCCCTCGTTACAATCCCGCATCGTAAGGCCTCCTTGCCGGTGACGGGTCTCGTGACAGAACCCCTCTACGCAAGCGAGGCCTTCTTGTGTATCCCGATGTCAGCCAACACGTTGCAAAGAACTACGTGCCATTCGGTGCATCGACCGCGGCACCCTCGGCAGCAGGCTAACTTGCAGCGGTGTGCGAGGCGAGCCGAGACCTCTGCAGCTGGGCGCGATCAAGCTGTGCGGTAGGCGGTTGGTGACAACTTGCGTTACCATGCGATGCTCGCGAGGCAGGTCGCCTCGCGAGCGTCCGCGCACCCCAATGCCATGCTTCGGAGCGATGAGTTGATCGCGGTCGAGCCCTTTGCGACTAGGGTGTCTACGGGGGCCGGGTGCCTTTGGCGACCTTGGGCGACATGCGCTCCAAACCCCTGCAAAAGCAGGGTGACAACCTTTCCGAACCCCTGGTGTCGCCCCGATTCCGACCGCTCACGCCGGGCGCGAGAGCCTCTCAACGGAGCGCGATTGCCTTCCCCCTTTGGCTCCGCTGAAACTGCTACGAGATGCTAAAAGTCGCCAAAACTTTCTAAAACTTGCAAGAGTCCAAAGGGGGGAGCCGTTCCCCCAAGTCCTGGCGGAGCAAGCAGTTACGAAATCGGGGTCACTAGGCTCACAACCTCAAGGTCGTCGCACGCGAGCGATCGATTGGTCGGTCGTGCGGTGCTGACAGATCAGACGCGATTCGTGACAATCGCGCTAGCTTAAGGGCCCGTCGGCCAGCAAGGAGCCACCGGCCAACACCGGCCACTTTCCTACGACAACCTTGTTGAATACCACGGCAAACGTCGATGAGGTCTGTTTACCGGTAATCCACGCGAGCGTTCAAGTTAAAACAACAAAGCGACGCGGCGGAGACCGGATTGATCTCCTGCCGCGTCGCTCAAGATTCGCTGCGATTATCGCTCGCTTGAACGCCAATGCTCTACCGGTGCCGGCTACGTAGGCCAAACGCCAGCCCGGCAGTGATCAAGGCAAGGGCAGTCGGCTCTGGAATGACGGTCCGCACGTTGTCGATGTAGAACGTCACGGGAGCGTCTCCCGACTTGCTGACGAAAAACTGCACTCCCGTGGGGATAAGGTCGTTCGGGCCGGTGCCGAAGCCGCCGAAGATATCGTTGAATGACTCGCCTGCACCGAACGTGATCGGGTTGGTCGCCGAGTCGAGGTCGAGTGTGATCTCATAGGTGCCGGGTGCGACGCCAAGCGGCGCGATGTCGGCGAACTGGGCCTGGAGGCCGAACAGCTGCCCGCCAGGGAAGTCGGGCTGCGAGGCGCCGAAGATCGTGATACCAATGTCGGCGAAGGCGCCGGTGAACTCTTCAACGATCGTGAGGTCGAACACGAGGGATTCAACACCGGGGGGATCATTGACGGGAGCCGTCACGTTGCCGGTGAGGGCCCCGACGAACGTTGCGCCCCCGGGCACTTCGACCTTCATCGAGTTGACGCCGCTCGTGGCGCCGATTGTGTCGAGCGTCACGGGGAATACGCCGCCGTTCGAGGCAAAACCTTGTAGGTCGCCTTCAAAGTCGTAGGCGACAGCCGCGTGAGCCGTCGTGCCGCAGGCCAGAGCCACGACCGTCGCGGCCGTCGCAAGTTGCATCCTCATGGGAACTACCTCAAGGGTTACGGAGTGAAGTCGCCTGATGTCGTTCGCTGTCGAAAAACCGATCGCACGCGCCGGCCCCCGCCGTGTCGCGGGGGCCGGGCGCTAAGGCCGGGAGTTCGTAGGTCGTCGCCCCGTGAACGCAGCGATGGCCGCGGACAAGACTGCCAGGGAAGCGGCGGAGGGTTCGGGTGTCGCCACGGCCGCTGAACCAATCGTTGAGCCAAACTCCTGCGCCCAGAACTCGTAGTCGCTCAGATCGACGACGCCGTCGGGCACTCCTAGCAGGTCGCCGGTCGTCGTGCCGTCGCCATCGGGGCCGAATCCTCCAGCGAGGTTGTCACGCCAGACGGTGTAGTCGGCCGCGTTCACGACGCCGTCCCCGTTGTAGTCGCCGCCGCTGGGTTCGCCGATTGCGGCCGTCCGGATGTTGTCAAAGTAGCCTGTCCAGGGAGCGTCCGGCGACTTGTTGATGTAGATTTGGAATCCGGTCGCGACCATGAAATCTTGGCCGGAACCAACCGCGCCAAAGATCTCGTTGAAGCCCAGGCCTGTTCCGAATGTGAGGGGACTGGACGCGTCAGCGAGGTCGATCCGGATCTCGTGGGTTCCGACTTCGAGTTCCTGAAGCTGCACTTGGGTGTTCTCGAACTGGACCTGAAGACCGTCAACCTGCCCCCCTGGAAAGTCAGGCTGGGACGAGCCGAAAATCGTAATCCCGGCGTCGACAAAGGCGGCGTCAGCCGGGAACATCTCGGTGATCGTGAGGTCGAACACGACAAAGTCTAGCGGGTCCTCGGTGACGAATGGCTCCACCTGATCCGTTAGCGCTCCAACGAACGTCGCTGGTTGCGGCACATCGACCAGCATCGATTGACTGCCTTCGGTCGCCCCAATCGTGTCCTGGACTACTGGGAAAGCACCGCCGTTTGGGCTGAATCCCTGAAGGTCATCTTCGAACGAGTAAACCAAGTCGACGGCGGCGGCGCAGTGGGGCGCGGCGAGCAGGCAAACGACGCAAATGGCGAGGGGCGCTGATGAGGCTAGTCGGGCCACTAGCCGCCTAGGTGCTTGGATCAATGGTTGGAGCGGTCGCATGCCATCGGTTCCGGGTTGAACGTCGGGGAGGCGTCAGTCGTCTGCGCCATCCGGCGTAGGGAGTTCTCTCTCTTGACTGCCGGCATTTTTGTCAGATCGCAAAATAATTGCAAACACTTTCTTGTCGAGATCCCCAAAGACGACAATCTGACTGCGCGAAAACCTCTCCAAATAGCCGATAAACCGCTTGACTCAATTACTTGAAGGTCTAGCATAAATGCCAACGACAGCGAATCGACATCCAGCGCCCGACGGTTGCGAAGCCTGCCGTAACACAACCATCCTATGCAAATAGCAGTCGACCCCTACGAATGCGTCGAAGGAAAACGATGGACGCGGCATTCGTGCCGGCATCTGCTCGCATCGCATGCGGCTCTATTGGTGACCGCGTTGATCGCGGGCTGCGGTCCGACGACGGATCGTCTCGGCATCCGCGGTGAGGTGCGTCTGGACGGAGAGCCGATCGATGCAGGCTCGATCAGCTTCAATGCAATTGAAGCGGGGGCGACGCTTGCGGCTGGCGCAATGATTCGAGAAGGAGAGTTTGAGGTTCCAAGGCTCAAAGGCCTGCCAGCGGGCGAATACAGCGTTTCTATCACCGCCCCCGACCGTGTCGGGCCGAAGGTGCCTGTCAGCCCGGGGCCAGGCTACCCACCGATTATGGTCGCACGAGAGCGCGTGCCGCCGTCCTACAACATCAACAGCACCCACACGATCGAGCTCTCCGAAGAATCGGATAACTACTTCGAGTTCGATATCGACTCTACAAAATAATGCGGCGCAAGGTGCACGCACGAGAGGGAGTCCATTGATGACGCAATCAACTCGCGGAGAGCAACGCGGTTTCACCCTCGTGGAACTGCTGGTCGTTATCGCGATCATAGGAATCCTGGTCGCGCTCTTGCTGCCGGCTGTGCAGTCGGCGCGAGAAGCGGCACGGCGATCCCAGTGCGTCAACAATCTGCGGCAGCTCGGCATCGCGTTTCAAAATTACCATGACACCAACGGCGAGCTGCCGGCCGGAAGCGTCAGCTGCTGCTGGGGCACCTGGCAGGTGAGGGTCCTGCCGTTCCTTGAACAACAGGTGCTGGCCGACCGGTACCAGTTCTTGCCTCGCAACGCGACCACCTTCGACTTCGACTTCGTCTACGACGCCCTCGATCTGACGGCATCACCGCCAATGCGGAATCGAGAAGTATCGCAGACGCGAATTGAGTCGCTGACTTGTCCCAGCGATGAGCCACAGGTCAGCGTCGCCGGCAGCGGGTTGACGGTAGGCCTGACGTTCCACAACTACCTAGCGAACTACGGTAACACAAACCACACCGGTCAGGACCACCAGTGCCTGCCGGGCAATCCCCCGAGGGGGCCCAACTGCGTGCCCCACTTGGGTGGCCCGTTTATCGGGATCGACTTCATCCCGGCGACCTCGCGGGGCACCCCAGGCGACCCCCAGATCGAACGCCAATTCCGTTCCATCACCGACGGGTTGAGCAAGACACTGTTTGCGTCGGAAACGGTTCAGGGGCAGTTCGGAGATCTTCGAGGACTAACGTGGTGGGGGTGGGGAGCGGGCTTCCAAACGCTTAGTGTCCCAAACACGAGCGAGCCCGACTACATGCAGCAGCTGGAGCACTGCAACGCCGACCTGCCCAACCCACCGTGCCTTGAGCAGGCGCCGATCGGGCAGTGGTTCCGCGCCGCGGCGCGGAGCAGGCATCCGGGCGGGGTGAACGCCGCGTTCGGCGACGCGTCAGTCCGCTACATCACTGACGATGTTGATCTGCAGGTCTGGCGAGCCGCGGGCACAACGCAGGGCGATGAGGTGATCGAGGCCCCCTGATCGACCCCGATGGGAGCGAACTCGACGGCGCCAAGAAGAGGCGCCAAGACGAAGTAATCACCGCGGGTCTGCCAACCACGCCGCTTTTGCCGCTTGTTGCAAGGGATTCGCTCCGTTGACTCGGTCCTGAGAGACCTCCCAGAAGAACACACCGCGAAGGCCTTGCTCCTTGGCCCACTCGGTCTTTCGGCGGACCGACTCGGCGTCGTCGTAGCCAAGCAACTGATCTCCGTTCGCTGAAAGCAGCCAAGGCGCCTGCGTCTCAGCGTCGACAATCCGCTGCCACCCTTTACCCGGCAGACCCAGCGTCTGTCGGAACAGGACGGCTCGCCCGGCGTCTTCGGTCCCAATGATCGACGCATACGGCTCGCCGACCGAGAACGCTCGACCGTAAAGGGGCAAGCCGAGGGCGAAGTGTTCGGGCGGCAGACGCCGCTCTTTAAGCAGATAATCGAACGTGCCAGTAACGGACTGGTCTGCGCCTTCCGGCGCACGGGACGACGTCTTGAACGGGGCGTTGTGTCCGGCGACGCTGCTCCACCCGCCGGCGTAGTCGTACGTCATTACGTTGACCCAATCCATGGTGCGCGTCAGAAGGTCGGTAGAAAGCCACGCGAGCTTCCCCGGGCTGGCCGACGCTGCCATGGTCAGCTCCATCGGCCGCTGCTTGCGGGCGGCGATGGCGTCGAGTCCTGCGCGGAGCCGGCGAGCTAATCGCTCGAACCCGGGCGCCTCGTCCTCTGAGTCGGGGTACTCCCAATCAAGATCGATGCCGTCGTAGTCGTTGGTCTCAACGAGCGTGCACACGGCTTTGACGAAGCGTGTCTCAGCGGCCGGGTTACTGACGATCTGTGCGAACTGGGCGTCCCAACCCCAGCCCCCTAGCGACACCAACACGCGCACCCGGTGGCGGTGGGCCTGTGCCACAAAGCCTGAATCGGGCACGGCGCTGCTCTTGCGGAGGCGGCCGTCGCCGTCGGCGACGACGAAGGCGTGGCAAAGGTGCGTGTAGAGCTTGAGGTTCAGTTCGGCGGGACGCCCGTTCACGTAGCCGACGAATACCTCAGACGCGGGTGTCGTCCCGGGAGGGCCGGCCGACGTCGCCGAGGAAATGAGGGCGGCTAGCCCCGTCCACAACGTCAGGGTGAGGAGACTGCGGGTCATCATCGGATTCCCTGTGTGCGAGGGTCGTCGCCGGCCGGCTCATTCGGTACGCGACGCGGTAGGTCCAGGCGAGCGTCGATCCGGCAACGAGGGCGGTTAGCGACGCACCGGCCGCGGCGATGGATCGACCGTACAGCAGGTAGCCGGTCGCGAAGAGAGTCGCGTAGACGAAGACGCAGCCGAGCGCGGTCCGCAGGAGCCCGACCGAGAGCCACTCGTTGGGCGGCGCCTCGGGGATGGGCGCACCGGCCTCGGCGGCTCGCTCGCGGACTGTTCGCCAGCCCGGGCCGGCGGGGCGGAGCTTACGGCAGAAGGCCTCGAGTGTCGCGGCGTCGTCGGGCGGGGTGACTAACGCGACCAGCAGCCACCCGGCCGTGGTGACAGCCACGCCGAGCGTGAGTTCCGCCCACGGTGGCACGCCGAGCGCCTCGCCGTACTGCCCCAGGAGGATCGCAACCGCGAACGAAATCACCATCGCGGCAATCTCGCTGTACGCGTTGATCCGCCACCAGTACCAGCGAAGAATAAACAAGAGTCCCGTGCCGGCGCCGATCTGCAACAGAACATGGAAGCCTTGCTTCGCGGTCTGTAAACGGAGGGCGAGCAACCCGGCCGCGACCATCATGGCGACGGTTGACAAGCGGCCGACTAGTACGAGCCGCGAGTCGTTGGCGTCGGGTTCGATGAACCTCTGGTAGAAGTCGTTGACGACGTACGACGCCCCCCAGTTGAGATGAGTGGAGATCGTTGACATGTACGCGGCGAGCAATGACGCCAGCGTCAGGCCGAGCCACCCCGCCGGCATCGCTGCGAGCATCGCCGGATATGCGAGGTCGTGCCCGATCTTCGACTCATCAACGCCGGGAAAAGCTGATCGGATCGCGTCAAGGTCCGGGTAGATGATCAGCGACGCCAAGGCTACCAGGATCCACGGCCAGGGGCGGATCGCGTAGTGCGCGCAGTTGAAGAAAAGCACCGCCGCGGTGGCGTGCCCGGGGTTACGGGCCGCGAGCATCCGCTGAGCCAAATAGCCTCCCCCGCCGGGTTCTGAGCCGGGGTACCAGACGCTCCACCACTGCACGGCTAACGGAATCAACAAGACCGACATCAACGTATTGATCGACTCGGCAGAGCCGAAGTCCAGCGGCGGCAGAAAGTCGAGCTTTCCTTCAAGCGAGGCATGCGAGACCAAGCCCGATAATCCGCCCACCTCGGGCCGACCCACTGCGAAGCAGGCCGCCGCGATCGAGCCGGTCATCGCGAGGACGAACAGCAGGGCGTCGGTAAGCACCACGGCGCGGAAGCCGCCCAGCGTACTGAACACGATCGTGACAGCCGACGCCGCGACGATCGACTCGATTGGGCCTGCACCGAGCAAGACTTGGCCCATCTTGATCGCCGCCAGCATGACGACCGACATCACGACAACGTTGAACAGCACGCCCAGGTAGAGCGCCCGAAAACCACGCAGAAACGCCGCCGATCGGCCGCTGTAACGCAGCTCGTAAAACCCAAGGTCGGTCGCCAGGCCAGATCGCCGCCAGAGTCCTGCGTAGTTAAAGACCGTCAGCATGCCGGTCAGCAAGAATGCCCACCACACCCAGTTGTTAGCAACGCCACCGGTGCGGACGAGGTCGGTGACCAGGTTCGGTGTGTCCGCGGCGAAGGTCGTGGCAACCATCGAGACGCCGAGCAGCCACCACGGCATGCCGCGGCCCGATAGGAAGAACTGCGTCGCGTCTTTCCCCGAACGCCTGGAAACGAGGGCGCCGATCGCCAGCACTGACAGCAAGCACGCTCCGATGATCGCCAGGTCCAACCCTGTCAGTACCGGGGCAGCGGAGGTCGCCATTACCAGCATAAGTGTCCTAGCTACCTAGCACCGCGATCGGACCTGAGTCTCGGTTACGCCGGGCGGCTGCCCGCGTTCGGCCTACTCTGGGGCCAAGTCCAGTGCTTTCGCTCTTTTAATTTAGAGTCTATAGTAAGAGGGCGTCACCGACCAATCAAGGCTGCTCCACGCAGCGAGGCGGGCTGACTCGTCCGGTTTCCGCCCTGCGAGTGCGATCGGTCGTCAACGATGGATTGCCACCTGGCGAACCCCCTGTGGACTCACGAATGTCGCAGACTTCCATCGTCCAACCCCGGCTACTCAGCCGGCTCAACGAGCGACTTGTTCTCCATGCGATCCAGGCAAAAGGGCCATCGACGCGGGCCGAGCTGACCGACGAGATCGGGGTGACATTCGCCACGGTGGCGAAGGCCGTCTCTTCGCTCTTGCAGGCGCAGCTGCTTGAGGAGTTCGACGAGTTGACGGTTGGACGCGGAAGGCCGGCGAAGCGGCTCCGCTTGGCCGTTGACGAGTCGCAAGTCATCGGCGTGGCGATCGAAGTCGATGAGGTCTTGGTTGCGGCCGCCGGGCTTGATGGCGAGCCACGCACGACGGCAGAGGTCTTATCGACCCCGTCGACCTACCCGGAGCTTGTCAACGCGATCCGACAAGCCGTTGAGAGCCTAAGCACGCACGAGCATCCCAAAACGCTCGGGATCGGTGTGAGCGTGGCGGCGCAGATTGACGAGAGCGCCGGACGCGTTGCGGTGGCCGCCAACCTGCCGTACCTGTCCGGGAAGCCGCTCCAAGCAGACCTGAGCGAAGCGCTCGGCATCCCGTGTTCGATCATCCGAGACACTCACGCGGTCTGCGTCTCCGAGCGGCTGCGTGGCGCCGCGAAGAATCTCGATAACTTCTTGGTGCTGCACCTCGGCGTGGGCATCGGTGTCGGCGTGATGATGGGCGGGCAGATTTTCTTCGGGCAGTACGGGTATGCGGGAGAGCTTGGACACACGACAGCCGTAACGGATGGTGAATTGTGCCACTGCGGTCGACGCGGCTGCCTAGAAACGCTCGCCAGCGAATGGGCCCTAAGCGGTCGCCTCAGCAGCCGGTTGGGCCGTCGCGTCAACGTTGACGACATCGCGCGGCTCTACCTGTCGGGCGACCCAACGACACGTCAAGAGGTTCACGAGGCTTGCAGACAACTCGCCCTGGGAGTCTCGCACGCGGTGCACCTCTTTAACCCGGGGAAGGTCATCGTCTACAGCCGCCTGTTCCGAGCATGCCCGGAGCTGCTGCTTGTGCTCGTACACTACATCGAGGAGACGACACTGCCTCTGAGCTACCAAGGCTGCGAGTTCGTCAATGCAACCACAACGCCACTGGACGGCAGCATCGCACGCGTCATCAGCAACTTGACCGACTCGCTGGCGCCGCGACTGCTGCGTGAAGAACGCCATCAAGCGACTTAGCGTCCGCCTGCAGGCCCAACTCCCCGCGAAGGCTAATCCGGTTTGCCAACCCTACGAGCACTCTTTGCCGCACTGCTGGCCATCGGCGTAGCCACGGGCGACTCCGCGGGTAGTGAGTCTGCCGCGGTGGTTTGGAAGCTTATTGGTAATGACCTCCCTGAGCGGGGTCATTGCCGCGGCGAGTTGGTCGTCTCGACTCTCGGTATGTCAGTCGACGCGGATCGAGAAGCGTGCTTGTACTTCAACTACGGACGCATGCCGGCCACCGATTCCGATATGCCGGACGAACCCTGCTACGAGCACGTCAACGGCGATCTCTACCGGCTGCCCCTTGACGCTTCGGACGCTAAGGGCGGCGTTGTGCGGGTAGCGATGGTGTCACAAGGTACGGTATTGAACATCACCGACGCCCCCGCAGGGTTCTTCCTGGTATGCCGTTCCGCCGGCGGGGCCGAAACCGTGACGCCGCTAAACGCACGAATCGATCTTTCAGTCCTTGAGAATCAGCCCCAAGACACAAGACCCGATCCGCTAGGCGAACTGACTGGCAAGTCACGGCCTGCTCTCGGGACATCGGCGCCGGTGGTTCCGCAGCCATCGAAGTATGTGGCAGGCTCGGGCATAGTCCAACTAGACGGGCTGCCGATCGTCAGCGACAGGCGGCACGCCTCGGCGATTCGCTTGCTGACCGAAGCGATCGTCGGCGCCGGGCGTCCGGCGCCCCGCCACGTTGACGACTTGGGCCCGGATCGGGCGGCGATCCGGCTGGTTCAGCAGGACGTCATAGTCGGAGGCGTTACGAAGACCGCTGGAGACGAAGCCTACACGATGGAGGCCGACGCGCGAGTTGGCGTCCGAATCACGGGAACCGATGACGCCGGCGTTTACTACGGCGTGCAGACCCTAGTTGCCCTGATCGCTAACGATGGAACCGGCGCCGATAAAGCCGTCGTGCGCGAGGCGGTCGTTCACGACGCGCCGCACTTCTGCTACCGAGGCCTCCACCTTGATGTCGCGCGAAACTTCCACCCCCCGGCCACAGTTCGCAGGCTGCTCGACCTGATGGCGACGTACAAGCTTAACCGCTTCCATCTGCACCTCACTGACGACGAGGGGTGGCGTCTCGCGATCCAAGGATTGCCCGAGCTGACGGATGTTGGCGGCAGACGCGGCTACTCGCCCGGATTCCGAGAGTACTTACCGCCTTCATTTGGTTCGGGGCCCGATCCGTCATCGCCGTCAGCGAGTGGCTACTACTCTCGCTCCGAGTTCGTCGAGCTGTTGCGATACGCAGCCGCCAGGCAGATTGAAGTAATCCCGGAGATCGACCTCCCGGGACACGCACGGGCGGCGATCCACGCTATGCACGCGCGGTACCAGCGGCTCATGGAGCAAGGCGATTCCGATGCGGCGACACAGTTCCTGCTACGCTCGCCGAACGACGAATCCGAGTACCGATCGATTCAAGGCTGGAATGACAATGTGGTCGATGTCCGCCTCGACTCGGCGATGGCGTTCGTCGAGCACGTTGTCGGCGACGTCGCCGCCATGTACGCGGAGGCGGACCTCCGTTTAAACACGATCCACTTTGGTGGCGACGAAGTGCCGGCGGGCTGTTGGGGCACGGCTGAGGGCGAGGAGCTTCAGTCGCTGTTCGCAACCTTTATGCGCCGGTGCGGCGAGGTCGCGCAAGCCAACGGCAGTCGAGCGGGTTGCTGGGAGGAGGTCTTCCTCGAAGGTGGCCCCGGGGACGAATCGCTCCCGTCGGGGCTCTGCTACGCCTGGAACAATCTATGGGGCGGCGGCCGCGAGGATGCCGCCTACCGGCTCGCAAACGCGGGGACCAGTGTTGTGCTCTGCGCCGCGACACATCTCTACTTTGACCTCGCCTACGAGATGCATCCCGACGAGCCCGGCTACTACTGGGCCGGGGCGACCGACACGGAGGAAGTCTTCCGCTTCCGACCGTACGCTTACTTCGACGGAGCCGTGTTCGATAGCAATGGGAAACCGGTAAGCGATGCGAAGAAGTGTCGCAAGGCGACGCTGACCGGCCCCGGTAGGAAACATGTAGTCGGGATGCAGGGCCAACTCTGGGGCGAGAACCTAGTGTCGGCCGATCGCCTCGACTACCTGGGGTTCCCTCGCGTCTTGGCACTCGCCGAGCGCGCGTGGGTCGGCCCTGCAGGCGAGGTGCTCCCCGGTCTCGATCCACCACGGTCGTGGGGGGAATTCTCAAACCACGTCGGCCACAGGGAGTTGCCGCGGCTCGACCGCTCCTTCGGGGGCGTCGGCTACCGCCTTCCGACGCTCCACGTCGCCCACAACGGCCGCGCGATCGAAGCCGAGTCGGGCTTCCCTGGTCTCGTTATTCGCTACACGACCGACAGCTCTGAACCGACCTCGGGGAGCCCAAGGTTCGAGTCCCCTTTGCCCGCCGACGGCGAGCACCGTTTCCGCGTCTTCGACACCCGCGGGCGGGGCGGTCGAAGCGTCACTTGGACGCCGTCAGCAAACGCCAGCCGCTAGCAATCGCCGCGACTCGCCGGCGCCGCCAAGCCGATTACGTCAACGAATGAGGATTTATCGTGCTCAGAATGGCCACGTTGTTACCGCTTAGGATCGCCCTCCTGCTTGTCTGTGCGGCAACGAACGCGGCCGCGCTCGACCTGATCGGCTACCTGCCGTACTACCGGATGAGCGGTTCGTACGTCAGCAATGTGCTGCCGGAGCAGCTCGCGATGCTTGACGAGGTGCGCTACTTCGGCCTCACGTCCGACAGCAACGGTCAGATCGTGCCGTTGGGCAACAGCCTTCAGTCGCACATGAGCAACATCGCCACGGTCCAGTCGGTGATTGACGGCCTCCCCGAGGCCCAGCGGCCGCGCCTCGACATCACGCTCGGCGGGGCCGCACAAGACGCACCGTTCACCAGCGTCGCCGCAGACGCCGCCAAACGAGCCACGCTCGCGCAAAACGTTGAGGCGCTACTGACCGAGACCGGCGCAACCTCGATCGACATAAACTGGGAGCACCCCAACGTCGGCTTTGAGCTCACAACGAGCTACCCGGCGCTCCTGAAGCGGATCAAACAAGAGGTTGGTCCCAACCGCCGGGTGTACGCGACGCTGGCGCCCTCCTTGGTGATGTCCAACAGCGCCCTCACTGGGGCTAACGCCATCGACGGCGTGTCGCTGATGACCTACGACCTCGGCTGGTGGAGCAACGACCCTAGCAACCCAAACAACGGGGAGCACTCGCTGCAGGAGTACGCCGAGGACGCCGTTGAGGCATGGACCGAGCCGCCCGGCTCCCGGAACGACCGCCCGTGGGTATTCGGGACGTGGGGCAACGCAACGCCGGCCGACCGACTCAGTGTCGCTCTGCCGTTCTACGGCCGAGCGTTGTCGAGCCAGACCGCGTACACCTACTCGGAGCTAACCGGTGGGGGAACGATCACCGGCGGGGAGTATTACAACTACCAGGGCCAGCAGGTGTGGGCGCCCTCACCCGAACTCGCCGCCGAGCGGATCGAGTACGCGTACGAACAGGGGCTCCAGCACGTGATCATTTGGGAGATCGGGCAAGACCTGCCGCCAAGCCACGAGGCGTCGCTCCTCCGCAGCGCCTTCGAGGCGCGCGAAGCACTCGTCGGGCTCGACGGCGACTTCAACGGCGACGGCTCTGTCGACGCGGCCGACTATACAACTTGGCGAGACGGGCTCGGAACGACCTACACCCTCTCAGACTATAGCGATTGGAGAAGCAATTTCGGTGCGACGGCTACCCAGACCGCCACTGTCCCCGAACCGACAACGTTGACGCTTGGTCTTGTCGTGCTCGGCTACCCGCCCGTCAGCTTGTGCCGTGCTACCAGAGCTACGCGTACGCCCTAACGAAGTAGCCCGGCGTCTCTCCCGGCACATCCCTGGGTCGCGAGTTCTCAGCGTTGCCGAAGTGAGATCGTGGATCGTGTCTCACTTTGCGTTCGTCATTGCGTAACGCATGCCTAGCCAGCGACTCGTTCGTACGACAAGTCGCGTCGGTGTGGCTTGACCTCGGCGACCGGCCGACCAATCAAGCTATCGAGGTTGTAGCACCTGTCCGAAGATAGCGAATCGGAGAACTCGCAGCGGCGCCAATGCCGGGACGCGACCTCTGCGGGTTAGTGGCCGGCTCAAACCGCTGTTGTTGGTCCAACCGACCTCGCGTCGTGAGTTCATACTCTGCCACGTACTGCCAAGACTTATGCAGCCAGACGCGATCACATCTTGCGCGAGATGATTCTGTGTTCTTCGGTAGCGTTCGCAGGCCACGCAGGCCTCCCGCGAACGTTTTGCCCGTTTTGAGACGGCCGCGGTCCATCATCTTCCCTCGGTCGTCCGGTTCTCCCGTACCGGTATGGCTGCGCAATAGTTGCAGATCGGTTGGCCGGCTATCATTGCAGCCTCGGCGGGCCACGTTACCTCAATTGCGTAGGACAAAGCTGGAGCGTTGACGTTGGGTAGTAAGAAACGACATCGTAAGAACCGCGGTCGATCTGTTCGCCGCGGCACGACGAGGATCCCTGGCCAAGTCCGCGCCCTACGCGTTGAGTTGCTGGAGGACCGTCGCGTTTTGGCGGTGATCTCGGTCGACACGCTCATCGACGAGGACAACGGGGCCGGCTCTGGCGCCGGTACTTCCTTGCGGGAAGCGATCGCGGGAGCGAGCGCGGGTGACACGATCAGCTTTGCGCCGGCGCTTTTCGCGTCGCCATCGCCGACGATCAACCTCACTCACGGCGAGTTGGTGGTCGACGAAGCCCTGTTCATCGAAGGGCTACCAGCCCCCTTCCCGAAACTGGTGATCAGTGGGGGGGCTGCCTCTCGAGTATTCCGTATCGATGCGAGCGGCGAGGGTGTTGTGCTTCAAGAGCTTGAAGTTAGGGAAGGCCATACCGCCGGTTCCGGCGGAGGAGTGCTTATCGACAACGGAAGTCTCACGGCCATCAACGTGGACTTCGAGGACAACGTCGCCGATGGCGACGGCGGGGGCGTTGCCGCCTTAGGCGGGCCGTTCGTTGGTGATGGCGTTAACTTCGAAGACAACGAGGCAAGCCGAGGCGGTGGGCTCTTCGACATCGGTGGGGCAAACGTCTTTTTCTCGTCTTTCGATAGCAACAAAGCCTCACAAGCCGGCGGCGGAATCTACTCTGACGGCGGAGTAACTGTTGGCGACTCCGCGTTCTTATTCAACCAGGTGTTGGATGCCCTTGACGTGCCCACAGGGCAAGGCGGAGCCATCTTTGCCGGTGGGTCCAGTAGCCTCGACGCGGTGACGATCCAGCAGAGCAAAGCCGCAGAAGGTGCGGGCGTCTTCTTCGAGGGCAACGGTGGTGGATACGTCATCACCGAGAGCTCTATCTCTGGCAATCAAGCAAGTTTCTCGGGCGGAGGGCTCAAGGCGACGCTCAGCTACGGGTCAACGCTGTCGGTAGCCAGCTCCGTTGTGTCCGGCAACACCGCCGCTGATGGCGGTGGCCTCTTCGTTTTCCAAGGTGCGGTGTCCGCTACCCCGACGGAGATCGTCAACAGCACGATCTCCGGCAATACCGCCGAAGAGAGCGGCGGCGGCATCTACTTTAGCAGCTATTATTACAGCTATGCCTACCGGGGGGCGGTACTAGATCTCCATCATGTCACGATTACACGCAATCGCGCGAGCGTCGATGGGAACGCCAATACGCAAGTTGGCGGCGCTGGCGGCGGCCTGTTCGTCCGCGACGCCTCCGCTGCAGTCGTTAACTCGGTTGTCTCGGACAACATCGACGAGGACCTTCCGTTCTCAGGCAACGGCAACTACTCACCGGACATCGACAACGCCCACCAGAGTGCAGGCGAGGTGTCGGCTAGCTACAGTTTGATCGGCGACACGACGGGCTTCACCCCACCAGAGTTCCTTGGGCCCGGGAACTTGTTCGACGTTGATGCGAAACTCGACACCGTGTTGAGCAACAACGGCGGCCCGACGCTCACCCACGCTTTGCTTGGGGACAGCCCGGCTATCGACGCGGGCGATCCGTCGGTCTTTGTGCCGCCAGAATTCGATCAGCGCGGCGCCGGCTTCCCTCGTGTTGCAGGAGGCCGGATCGACATTGGTGCACTCGAGGCCCAGCAGCAGACGTTCGTCGTCACTACCGCGGCTGACGAGAACGGCGAGAACGAGTCGGAGCTTTCTCTGCGGGAGGCGATCGCCGCGGCGAATGCCAGTCCTCTGCCAGACACCATCACGTTCGACCCGCGCTTCGACGGGAGCGAGAGCATCATCCGTTTGCAGCACGGGGAGTTAAAAATCACCGACGCACTCACGATCGTCGGACCACAGCCATTTCCGGGCGTACCCGACGCCCTGTCGATGATCATCGATGCGCAGGAGCAGTCTCGGGTCTTCAATTTCTCAGCCAACACAGGCGACCTGGAAATCAGCCGTCTGCGCATCGAAGGCGGCAAGACAACTGGTACTGGCGACACCAACGGCGGCGGTGGCATTCGGTTTATGTCGGACGGAACGCTCACACTGAATGATAGTCGCGTGGATGGTAATCGGACGGAAGGACAGCAAGCGCGTGGCGGCGGTATTTTCTCTGCCACTGGGAACGTGGCCTTAGACAACAGTTCCCTTAGCGGCAATAGCACCGCCGGAGATCTTGCCGAGGGCGGCGGCATCTTTACGTATTCCGGCGCGGTGACGCTCACCGGCAGCAGCGTCAGCGAAAACTCAACTACGGGAGAAAATGCTAACGGCGGGGGTGTTTCTTCGGACACAGGTGCGGTGACGCTCACGGGCAGCACGGTCAGCGGCAACTTCACCGCGGGGCTAGCGGCGGCGGGCGGTGGCATCGCCACCGACTCAGGTACGGTGAAGCTCAACGAGAGCACTGTCAGCGGGAATTCGACCGCTGGGCTCTCGGCCGAGGGGGGCGGCATCTTCACAAAGTCAGGCGAGGCGCAGCTCACCGGTAGCACCGGCAGCGGGAACTTCACGACGGGAGACTTTGCCGAGGGCGGTGGCATCTACGCCTACTCCGGCTCAGTGACACTGACAAGCAGCACGATCAGCGGAAACTCGACCTCCGGGACTTTCTCAGAGGGCGGCGGCATCTACGCCGAATTGGGCTCGGTCAAGCTGACGCGCAGCACGGTGACCGACAACCGAGCGATCAACGACGTCGGCGGCGGCGTCGCGCTCGGTCCCGCAGCCACTTTCACCAGCGATTCCTCAATCCTCGCAGCGAACACCGCCGGCAACGGCAACCCCGACCTCGATCTTGAACCCGCCCCAACCCAGGGGGCAACGAACTTCGTCGATCGCGCGTTGCCCACCGATCTGCGGGTCGTTTCGTACAACGTGCTGTGGAATACGATCTTCCCGACCGAGGATACCGAGCAGGCCGTGAAGTTCGAACGGGTCGTCAACGCGATCGACGCTGATATCTGGAACCTCCAGGAGATCGGGCCCGACAGGGGCGACCCTGGCGACTACACCGACGTCGATGCTGTCGCGCTAATGAACAGCATCGCGCCGCTGCCTGACGGGGCAAGCTGGTACGGCCACCAGTCGTGGGACAACGTCATCGTGAGCAAGTATCCGCTTACGATGCTAGCGACTGACACGAATCCCGAGCCGGCTGCCACGAGCGTCGCGATTGCGCTTGTCGACCTACCGGATGCCGACTACAGCGACGACTTATACTTGATGAACACCCACTTTAGGTCCGGCGAGGGTGCTTTCGAGGAAAGCGTGCGGCAACAGCAGGCGGACGCACTAGTGAACTGGATGCGTGATGCCCGAACCGGCGGAGGGTTTGTCGATATTCCTGCTGACACGCCGATGGTAGTGGTGGGCGACTTGAACACAGTCGGCGGCCCGCAGGTGCTCGATACGCTCCTCACCGGCGACATCATTAACCAGGGCACGTACGGCGCCGACTCGCCGCCCGACTGGGACGGCACATCGCTGGCAGACGCCAACCCACTTCACAACGCCGTCGGGCCCGACGACTACACCTTCCGACGCGGCACCGTAGACGGGAGGATCGAAGCGCGTATTGACTACATTGTTTATACCGACAGTGTTGTCGACACCGGGAACCAGTTCATTCTCAACACAAGGGCGATGAGCCCTAGCGAACTTGCGGCGACTGGGCTTCAACAGTTCGACGTGTTGATCGATGACACGTTTTCTAGCGAGGACAACCTCCGGTATGACCACTTGCCAGTGGTCGTCGATTTCCGGCCGATGAGGATCAGCGTCAATCACAGCCTGATCGGCAGTGCAAGCGGTCTAACGGCCGGAGAACTCGCCGACATCAACGCGGGCGAGGGCAACTTGGTTGGCGTCAATCCGCTACTCCGCCCGCTGGCCAGCAGCGGCGGCCCGACGCAGACGCACTTTCCACTGCCGGGCAGCCCGGTGATCGACGCGGGCGACCCAAGTATCGCATTCAACGCTGCCGAGTTTGATCAGCGTGGAGCTCCCTACACGCGTGTAGCTGACGGTAGGATCGACATCGGGGCGGTTGAGTCACAGATCGTCGGCTCCGTCCCTCAGGTCTTGGTCGTCGACACCCTCAACGACCAGAACAACTTCAACTATTCGGCGGGCGACTTCTCGCTTCGCGAAGCGATCGAAGCCGCCAACGCCTCCACCGGCCCGGACACTATCACGTTCGACCCGGCCGTCTTTACCGGCGGGATCGCCAGCCTTATCCGCCTGAACGGGGCCGAGCTAGAAGTCACCGACACGCTGACGATTGACGGGTCGACAGGCATCGACGTGACCGTCTCGGCCGACGCGCTCGACAACGACATGACCCAGGGCGGCTTTGTCACTGACGTTGAAGCGAGCCTCGCCGCCGACGAGACTTCATTAGACGACAACTCACGAGTGCTGACTTTTTCTGGATCGCAAGGAGACCTTATCCTGAATAGCGTGACCCTCACGGGCGGCCGCAGCACGCAGCAGGGTGAAGGCGGTGGCGTGCGCTTCGAGAGTATTGGCGAATTGGTCCTTACCAATAGCGCGGTGAGCGGAAACTCGACAACGGGAGATGCCGCTTTGGGCGGCGGCATCTTTACGGAGAACGGCACCGTAAGGCTGGTGTCAACTCAGGTCAGTGGAAACGTAACCACGGGCGAGGCCGCATTCGGTGGCGGAATCTCCTCCATATCCGGCAGCGTTGTTCTTGAATCAAGCACGGTAGCCGGAAACTCGACTTTGGGATCGGGTGCTCTAGGTGGGGGCGTTTTCGCATTTGGTGGCACTTTGATGGTGAACCGCAGCTCGGTGAGCGGTAATCGCACCGTGGGGTCATCAGCGGAAGGTGGGGGGGTTTTCGCGAGCGACGCCACGGTTACGCTCAACAACAGCACCGTTAGTGGAAATGCTGCCATGGGGCTCTCTGCCGGCGGTGGTGGCATCTCTTCATTCGGTGGTCATGTGATCTTGAGTCATAGCACCGTGACAGATAACTCATCCGGCGGTATCGGTGGCGGCGTCGGCTTTAGTGTGTCCGACTTCGGAGGGGCCCCAAGTAGCGAACTCACTGTCAATGGCTCTATTGTCGCTGGTAACACCGACAACGGAACCGCCCCTGACTTCCTAGCCCCGAGTTCGACCCTTCTCGTCGAGCACAGCCTCGTCGGCAACAACACCGGCACGACGCTGACCGCGGATGGCTTACTGATCGGCGACTCTGTCAATCCAATCGACCCGCTCCTGGCACCGCTCGCTGCTAACGGGGGCCCGACACTTACCCACCTGCCGCTGCCTAGCAGCCCGGCGATCAACTCTGGCGATCCATCGATCGCGTTCGGCCCTGCCGAGTTCGATCAACGCGGCGCCGGCTTCCCGCGAGTCGTCGGCGGGCGGATCGACATTGGCGCAGCCGAAGAGCAGATGCCGCCCGAGACGCCGAGTCTTCTTGTGACGACCGCCGCCGACGTTGTCGATGCGTTCGACCAGCTTACGTCGCTGCGTGAAGCGATCCAGTACGCCAACAGCCTGCCCGGCGGCGATTTGGTGGCATTCGACGCAAACGTGTTCGGGCAGGCGATCGCCCTCGACGCCACGCTGGGCGTGCTGCTCGTCACCGACGACGTGACCATCGACGCCACTTCGGCCGACGTCACGATCGACGCCCTCGGATCCTCGCGTATCGTTATGGTCGACGACTCCGACGGTGCAACCACACTCAACGTCGAACTTGTTGGCCTGACGCTCACCGGCGGCGCCGCCGCCGGGCCTGGCGGGGCGATCTACACGGCCGAAACGCTTTCTCTTACGGACGTATCGATAACGAACAGTCACACCACGGGGAACGCCGCAACCGGCGGCGGCGTTCACGCAGACGGCGAACTCGTGCTGCTACGCACGACAATCTCCGGCAACACCACTAACGGTGTCTCTTCGCACGGCGGCGGCGTGGCCGCGACCGACCTGATCACGACCGACTCGACCATCAGCGGCAACTTTACCAATGGTGCGAGTTCCGACGGTGGTGGAGTCTTCGTGTTCCAAAACGCGGACGTCGCGGGGACGACCATCAGCGGCAATACCGCGACAGGCAAGGGCGGCGGGCTGCGGACCGGCGGCGCCACAACACTCACCAGCAGCACCATCGCGGGGAACACGTCGCAGTCGGCCGCCGGCGGCGGGCTGTCGAACGCCGACGACCCCGTGACGATCACTGGTTCGATCCTCGCCGAGAACATAGCCGCGGCGGGCTCGCCTGACCTGCATCAGAGTGGTGCGGGAACGTTCGCAGTCTCTCACAGCATAGTTGGCGACGTCGCCGGCATGACTGCATCGCAGCTCCTCGAACTGAGGGGTGGAGTGGGCACGATGCTAGGCGACTCAACTGCAGGAGGCGCGATCGACCCGCTGCTCGGCCCACTGTCCGAAAACGGCGGCCCCTCTGAGACACACCTACCGCTCGCCGGCAGCCCGGCGATCAACGCCGGCGATCCATCGATCGCGTTCGACCCTGCGGAGTTCGATCAACGCGGCGCCGGCTTCCCGCGAGTCGTCGGCGGGCGGATCGACATCGGTGCCGTGGAGACAGATACGCCCGGCGCCGTGACCGCCGCGGTGGCGGCGGAGCTCGGCCTAACTGCGGGTGAGGCCGCTGATGTCGACACGGGTTTGCTCGTCTGGCTCGACGCCAGCGACCCATCGACCATCGTGGATCAGAACGGCGTCTTCACGTGGCTCGACCAGTCGAATAACGCCTCGCACGCCACGCAGCCAAACGCCAACGGTGTTCCGAGTGTGCAGCTGGACTGGCTCGACTTTACCCCCGACAGCGACGGCGCGGGGCCCGACCTCAACGACCGGCTGACGATTGACCTGACGAACGCCCCGGATGGGCCTTGGACCGGCCTGGTTGTATTCGAGGTCGACGCGAACAACGCTGATCAGGGCCTAGTCAACCCGCAGCCCTTCACGGCCGCGGGGTTCTCCGTGACGCATCACTTCGGCGAGATCTTCTCGTACTACGGAAATGGCTCGAACAATCTCCGCGCTGACGTCCCGCTCGCAACACCCCACCTGGCGGTCTCCGCGTGGACCGGGGGGAGCGACGCGCAAGACCAGTTGCTGTGGCTCAACGGCGAGCAGTCAACCTTCGGGCAGGGGTCGCCCGTCGATGAGAACCAGCTCGCAAGCCAACTCGTCATCGGCGCCGCTAACACGCCCCTCGACGGCCGGATCGGCGCTGTGATCATCTACAGCGGCGTGCTCGACGGCGCCGCGCGGCAGCAGCTTGAGGACTACGCCGCGGTGGTCTGGGGCGTAGAGGTCCCGCGCGGCCCCGAACTGCCGGGCGACTACAACAACGACTTGGTTGTCAACGCGGCCGACTTCACCGTGTGGCGTGACAGTCTGGGCGCCTCCGGAATGAACCCCTTCAGCGGGGCCGACGGAAACGG
>JBCDJN010000084.1:0-21494 GCA_039414355.1 Planctomycetota bacterium
CTCGTACTGGCCGCGGGCCTCGGCCTCGAGCTTGGCGAAGATGGCGGCCGCCTCGCCCTCGGCCTCGACGCGCCGCTTCTCGGCTTCCGCCTCGGCCTCGACAATCTTCTTCGCCTTCTCGGCCTTGGCGGGCGCCTCGAGCTCGGCCCGCTTCTCGGCCTCCACGCGTTCGGCCTCGGCGAGCGCGGCCTTGGCGAGCGCCAGGTTCTCGACCTCGATGACCGTCGCCTCGGCCTGCTTCTTGCGAGACTCGCCCCGCTCGTACGCCTCGGCCTTCTCGACCAACAGGGTCGCCTGCGACTGGGCGATCTTCGCCTCGGAGGTGTTTTCACCATCGACCGCCGTGGCGTTCGCCTCGGCGACGCTGATACGCTTGTCTCGGTCGGCCTCTTTGACCTGCACCTCGCGCTGGAACTCGGCGGTCCGCTCGCCAACGGTCTGCTCGCGGAGCATGTTGGCCACCTCGACCGCCCGGTCGCGCTCGGCCGCCTTCTCGCCGATCGTCTGTTCTTTCTGCAGTTCGGCCAGGCGGACGAGCTGCTCGCGTTCGGCTTCGCGGGTGCCGATTTCGCGCAGCTTGGTGGCGTTGGCCACCTCGACCGCCTTCTCGCGCTCGGCGTTGGCGACGCGGATCTCGCCCTTCTTCTGCTCGTCGGCCACGTCGCCGCGGGCCTGCTGGATCGCCTCGCTGGCGGCCTTCTGGCCGATGGCGTCGATGTAGCCCGACTCGTCGGTGATGTCGGTGATGTTGACGTTGATCAGCACCAGGCCAATCTTCGCCAGCTCCGGCTCCACGCTGTTTTGGATGTGAGTGAGGAACGCATCACGGTCGCGGTTGATGTCCTCGATGCCCATCGACGCGACAACCTGCCGGAGCTGACCGAAGATGATCTCTTCGGCCTGCTTCTGAATCTCACTGGTGGTGAGTTCAAGCAGGCGGATCGCGGCGTTGTTCATCACCTCGGGCGTGGTGCCGATGGCGACCGTGAAGACGCTGGGGACGTTGACGCGGATGTTCTCGATGGAGAGCGCGCCGCGGAGGGGGATCTCGATCTGAATCGGGTCGAGGCTCAGATAGCGGAAGCCCTGCACCGCGGGGATGACGTAGGTGGCGCCGCCGTGGATCGTCCGCGCGGTCTTGCCGCCGCCGACGAACATGCCGTATTTCACCAGAATCTGGTTGCTGCTGCACTTCTTGTAGATCGACTTCACGATGCCGATCGCGAAGACCACGAAGAAGGCGATGGCGACCATGATGATCGCGGGCCACATGAGCTTGTCAAGCGTGTCTTGGGCGAGCAGGAAGTTGGCGCCTGTCATGGTTTCCCTCGGTAGTTGATGGTGCGGGCGTTGAGCGATCGGCGGCGTCAGGCCGGGTCGTCGCTCCGCACGCTGACCGTGTTTGAACTGACGATGCCAGACACAAAAACCTGCTGGCCGGTCCGCAGCGCCTCCGCGCCATCGTTAACGGCCAGGTACTCCACCAGCCGGTCTTGCAGCTTGAATTGCACCTTGCCGGCACCCTCGCCCGAAGGCGGGATCGGCACATAAACCTTGGCCGGCAGACCCACCGCGTTGCGGATGTCTTCGTTGCCGGAGGTCTGCAGATTGAAGATCTGCTTGAACAGCCAGTAGACGCAGTACAGCGCCACGAGCCCCGCCGCCGAGGCGTACAGCATGGCCGTGGTCTGCGAGGCGCCGTACACGAGCGCCGTCTTGCCCACGAGGCCAAAGAACAACGCCGCGCCGGAGAGCGACCGCAGCGAGAACAGCTCGAGCAGCCAGCCCGTGCCGGGCGCGTCGAAATCGCCGTCGGCCTTCTGGGTCCAGTGCTCGTCGTCGCCCACGTCGCCCGTGTCGAAGTCGCCGCCGACATCGATATCGCCGCCAACATCCACGTCGGCGCCGTCGTCGCCCATGCCGAGCAGCATCATGGCGAACTGGATCGCCAGGAAGATGCCCCCGGCGAGTGCGGCGTAGAGATAGGCGGTTTCAAACATGGCAGGGCGTGGGGAGTAGCGGCTGTGGGAAGTCGTCCGATCGTTCCGCAGCTATTCGCCGATGAGTCGGGGATCTTGCCGCATTTCGCGGGCGGCGGCCGGCCTCACGCGGCGGGGCGCACAAGAATATGGCGCCGCCGCTGGGCAGCGTCAAAATTCCGAGGCTTGCCAAAGGGGCGGCGTTGACGGCTGTGCGTGCCGTTCGGATACTGCCGGTGAAGATGGAAAAGACGCTGAAAAACCAGACGCCAGGCCCCCGCCGATGATCGCTCGCTGCGCTGCTCTGCTGCTCTTGGCCCCGATTACCCCCGTGCTAGGTGAAGGGGTGCCGGTTGTCGCCCTGAGCGAGGGTCACCGGGCGATGGCCAAGGTCGGCGTCGGCGCCAAGCTGCCCGCCATGGTGGCGGCAACGCCCGCCGGCGGCGAACAACCGGTGGCGCCGCTGCTGGCCGGGCGCGTGGGTGTGGTGGTGCTCTTCGACGCCGCCCGCGCCGAAGTGGGCTGGATGACCAAGGCGTTGCTCGACGACCTGGGGCCGGACATCGCCACGCCGTACAAGCCCAAGGGCGTGACCACGGTGCTGGTGAGCGTCGGCGGCGGACCGGCCACGGTGAAGGACGCCCTCTCGCTGGTCGACCCCGCGGGCGAAGCCTTCGCCGCCCTCGGCAGCGGCCGCCTGCCGCGCGTCTACGTTGTCAACAAGCAGTCGGAGATCGCTTGGTTCGATATTGAGTATTCGAACTCAACGAGGCGGGAGCTGAGGCAGACGCTGGATGCGCTGGTGGACGCGAAGGAGTGAGCGATCAAGAAGGGGAAAGGCGAAAGGGGAAAGGCGCGCAAGCAGCTACTTCCCCTTTCCGCTTTCGCCTTTCCCCTTTCAAAACACCCAGTGATGGCTAGCGAATACGCCGTCGCGGTCAAACGGGCTGTGGTCGCTGTAGTTGACCAGGCCGCGTAGCTCGACGAACGACTGGACGCTCGTCCGCCGTTGCCACCGCAGCCCGGCGCCGAAGATCGAGACGCCGTCGGGTGATTCGTAGGCGAGCTCGGGCGTCAGCGAGCTGTTCTCCCCGGGGCCGAAGAGCTGCACACCCAGCGCGACGCCGGGTGTCTCGTCCCGGTCGCCCCGGGCGACCTGCACCAGCGGGTTGAGCTCGAACGACGCCCGCAGCCGACTAAAGTTGGCCGAGGCGATCGGGTCCCAGCCGGGCGTGGCGTAGAAGCCGGTGGCGTAGAAGACGCAGTGGTGACAGCCCAGTTCCGGCAGCAGCCCGCGGTCTAACGCCCGGTGCGTGGCCCACTCCAACACGTAGAGCTGTCCGTCGCGGTCGGCGGCGCCGGCGACCTTCGCCAGCACGCGGCCGGTGAGCGTCGCCGGGCCGAAGAATTGCGTGGCGCTCGCCGCCAGGTAGTGGGCGTCGCCCGACCGGCTTCGGCTGTGGTCACGGAAGGCGTAGGTCAGCTCGATGAAGGCGTGGCGGAAGTCGATCGCCGCGTCGGCGCCCAGCACGTTGCTGGTGAGACCGTCGTTGCCGATTCCTTCGCCGAATCCATCGAGCGAATTGATGTCGTCAAACAGCCAGTAGAACCGGGCGTTGAGGTTCGAGGCGCCGGGCAGCAGCAGGTTGTTCTGGCCAAGGATGACGCCGGCCACCTCGTCGTTGATGAGCAGCGTGTTGTGCTGCTGCAGCAGGAACTTGCCCACTGCCAGGTTCAGGTCGTAGGCGACCGTTGGGTTGGTGAGCCAACCACTAAGCACGCTTGCCAGTTCGCACTCGAACCACACGCGGGCGGGCTCCGCCGTTGAGTTATCGACGTAACCATCGGGGTCCGAGAACTGGTAGAACGACCCGCCGGTGCCGTCCTCGCCGATCGGCCGGTGCTGCACATGAAAACGCTCGGTGCCGGTGAGGCGGAGATCGAAGTCGAGCGTCAGGTTGTGGCCCACGAGGTCGCTGCCGGTGTCGCCCTCGCGGAAGGCGATGCCGAAGGCGTCGTACCCGCCGTGGGCGACGAAGCGGGGTTCCCACTGGTAGCCGCCAGCGCCTGGCCATGACTTGGGCGAGAGCTTGATGGGGTCGGCGCCCAGGTACTCGGCGAAGCGCGTGCAGGGCTGCGGCGGCTGGAACCACTCCGGCAGCCGCTTCGCGGGATGGCGGCCCCCTCCTTCGCTGGGCGGAAGACTGGCGCCGCAGGGCGGGAAGGCGTCGCCCTCGGGCGTGTAGAGGTGGGCGCCGCCGTGATGGGCGAGCGTGTCGCGAAGCGGCGGCAGCTTCGTGCCGTCCTCGGCGTACGGGTCGGGCGGCAGCGGCGGGAACGCCACCGGCTTGCCTTCCCAATCCACCGGCGGCGGCGGTTGCGGTCGCGGTGGCGTCTCGGGTTGATCGTGCGGTTCGATTGCCGGCGGGGCTTTGACGGACTCGCTTGGCGATTGCTCCTCGCTAGCCATTTCGTCGCCGGGCCGCGTGTAGTCTGGCGGCGCGATTGGCTCGGGCGTCGGCGGCGGTAGCGGTGGCAACGTCAACTCGCCGCCATCGGCTTCGTCCACCGGATCGGCCGCCTGGGCGGGCTCGGCTTTTGCGGGGGGAGTGGCTTCGTCGGCGGGCGCGGGCAGCGGCTCCACCTCCGCCTTCAGGGCGGGCGGCGCGAACATCGGGCCAGCCGGCTCAGGCGACGGCGCTTCTTCGGGGATCGGTTCGCCCGTGGGACCAACGTCCGACGGCGACGGAATCGGCGGCAGTTCGGGAGCGATGTCGGGCTGTCGCGGTGACTCGATTGGCGGCGCGACAGGGGGCGAGACGGGTGGCGGCAACTGCGGCAGCGAATCGCCGAACTCTGCCGCGCGTTCAATCAGCCGATCGAGGTAGCTCTTGCGGATCGCCCGGCCGGTCTTCGCCGACGGCGTTGCGTCCTGGTCGGCCTCCGCCTCCGCGGCCGGCTGCGCATTGCCCTGAGCCATGGCGCCAAGCAGCCACGACTGCGCCCCGAAGGCGAGTGCGGCGACGCCGATCGTTGCTAGGGCTGAGCGGAACACGCGAGCGGTTTGTTGGGGGGACAGGTTCTAGCGGAGTGGCAACCGGCGCGCGGCGACGTGCGCCGGCAGCGCCGTGACGACCGTTTGCTTGGAGTCGATCACCACCACCTCGAGCAGGTGCTTCAGGTGCGGCGTGCCGATGGCGTCGAGCAGCGCCGGCGGCAGGTGGCGGAAGTTGAGCTTGGCGTCGACCAGGTAATCACCCTCGGCCGGCAGGATGATGGGGTACGTCTGCCCCCGCCGCCCGGCCGGGGCGAGGCTCGCCTTCGCCAGGCGAAATCCAACGGCCCTGCCCCGCGACTGCGCGATGCTGGTCGCCGGGCGCACGAGGGAGATCGGCGTTAGGTGGCGGTTGACGCTCAACACCACCGTTCGCTCGTTCCCCTTCTGCAGCACGGCCGTGAACTTGTTCTGGAAGTTGACCAGGTGGCGATCGATCGGCGCATGCCGAGTCTCGACGGCGTGGCTGTGCTCGTCTCGCAGGTCGCCGTTCTTGTCGAGGTCTCCCGAGGCGAAGACAACCCGGCCGAGCGCGTCGGTCACCGTCAGCGCGATCCAGACCTGTCGCTCCGCCGAGAACCCAGCCGGCAGGTTGTGACCGTCGAACAGGCTCTGCACGTCCACGCGCAGGGCGACCGCCTCGCCCGCCACCGCCCGCCGCGGCGCCCGCAGCGCGATGCACGCCGAGTTGCGGAGCACTTCGAGCCGCTTGGCGTGCGCGTCGGCCAGCAGTTCGCGGTTCCGCTCGCGGAGTTCGAGCAGCGTCTTCTGCTGGTACGGGGTCAGCCGGCTGGGGTCGCGGTAGTCGGTTTCGTACATCCAGTCGAGCTTGTGCGGCCACTCAGTGTCCGGCAGCATCGAGTAGTCGGGCCCGGCGAAGGTGTGGTCTGAGAGCGGCCGCAGCGGGATTCGCTTCGGGTCGACGCCCGGCACCTGGGCGGCCCGGCCGAGCGGGCGCTGGCAGTCGGCCGTCGGCTTGCCCTGCACCGGACCCATGTGGCAGTGCTGACAGGTCACGCCCCGCGAGGCGGCCGGGCTGTGCCGCCACTCGCTGAAGGCTTCCTCCAGCCGCACGCCGTCGGGGCTGGTCACGTCGTGGCAGCTCCCGCAGAACTCGCTCGTCTTGATGAAGGGGTTCGCCTGGGCCTTATGCCCCTGCGGCACGGCGACGGAGTTCTCGAAGGGACCGAACATGCAGACGTCGAGCGACCCGCCCGGCTCCAGGTACTGCCGGGCGTTCGACTTGTGGTACGCCTTGCTCTGGCGGTGGCACACCACGCAGGTGACGCCCTCCATCGACGTGCGGCTGCGGTGCACATTCCGCAGCAAGCCGTTCTCGCCGAGCGCTGTGCCCACCGGCGTGTGGCACCGCGTGCAGAAGGTGCCGATGGTGCCGCCGGTGCGTTCTTGCAGCGTGAGGTTGAACGCCTCGAACATGGGGCTGTGCTGGGCGTAGGCGTGCATGGACCGCGACCACTCTCGGTACTGCTTGGGGTGGCACGCCCGGCACTGCTTGGCGGAAGGGAAGTCCGCCTCGGTGAGCGGCGAGCAGCAGCGCTCGCTGCCGCCGGCCCGGTACTTGTTGGCGCCACGCTCGATCCAGCGCTTGATCATTTCGAGCTGCCCGGCGGTGAGCCACTCGTGCTTGTCTTGTGGCATGCACGGCTCGGCGCAGAGGTCGCAGTCGGGATCGGCCGTAGCGTTCCAGGCGACCGCCTCCCACAGGGCGGAGTCGTCCGGTCGGCCGGGCGTGACGGCGGGGTAGCCGTCTTCGACGCCCGCCCGCATCAGCGCCTCGTAGCTGGTCAGGTCGTGCCGGTCTTTGCCGTCCTCGTCGGTCCGCGTGCGGTGGCAGCCGGTGCACTTCTCCGCCAGCAGCATCTTGATGGCGGGCCAATCCGGGTCGTAAGGATGATTTGGATTGGTGAGGACGTGCGGCGTGGCCACGGCCAGCGGAGCGCCGGCCAGCACGCCCAGCCCTGTCAGAAGGACCGGCGCCGCTGCGGTCACCAGATTCGGCCGCCACGCCATCGCACGAATCCGCTTCGTGGGTCGATCGCGCACGCCACGCCGGCGCACGCCCTCGGTGCTATCGGCGCGACCCGTGCGACCGCTTCGCGGGAACCGGGATGAGCGTCGTGTGCGGCACAGCCCGCACGATCGGCAGAAGTGGGAAAGGCGAGCCGCGAGAACGCAGTCAGAGCGATTGGCAGCCGGCGAACTACGCCTCGCCGGACAGCTCAAACGCCCGCTCCGCGGCGAGGCGTTGCTCGTCGGCTACTCTCGTCGCGATCGCTACCCAGCGCCGGCGAGCATCATCACCGCCACGCCGGCGATGGCGAGCACGGCGCCGAAGATCGCCCGCGGGGTGATCCGCTCGCCCATCGCCGCCAGCAGCGGCAAGACCAGCAGCGTGCTGGTGGCCAGCAGCGTTTGCGTGACCGCGGCGCTGGTGAACTTTAGCGAGACCTGCATCAGACTGAGGCCGAGGAACGTGCCCAGCACCGTAGCAATGACGACGGCGCGAATCGCCTTCCGGTTCCGCAGCGCCGGCGGCAGGTAAGGCGTCCGCGAGAGCGGCATCCAGATCAGCAGTACCGCCACGCCGGCGACGATGCGGATCAGGGCGCTGGCCACCGGGCCGATGTCCGACTCGGTCAGCGCCTGCCGCGACAGCACGGCGCCCACCGCCTGACACGCCGCGGCGACCACCGCCCACGCGGCGCCGGGCAGCATTACGTCGCGCGGAATCGCCACCTCGGGAGACCTTTCGATAACGACCCAGCCGACGCCCGCCAGCGTGACCGCGGCGCCTAGCACCACCCACGGCGAGAGTAGCTCGCCAAGCCACAGCACGCCCAGCAGCGCGGCAAGTGGCGGGGCGGCCGTTTCGCACACGAGGATGGTGCGGCGTTCGCGGAGCCGGTTGAGGGCGGCGAAGAACGCGGTGTCGCCGACGCCGATGCCGATCGCGCCGCTGATTGCAAGCAGACCGATGGCCGACCACTGGCCGAGGCCGCCGCCTTCCGACGACGCGGCCGACGGGGAGAGCAAGACCACCGCCGCCAGCAGCGGCGACGCGATCACGCCCTTGCAAAGGTTAAGCGTCAGTGGCGGGATGGCCGTGCCGAGCCGGCGATACATCACCGTGGCGACCGCCCAGACCGCCGCGGCGCCGAGCGCCGCCAGCTCGCCGGTGAATCCTCCGAGGTCGTCAAGCATCGTGGTCATGAAGAACCGTAGGCGGCCCAGCTGCGACTGCCCTCCTGCGGCCAGTTGGTCGGGCTTACACGCGCTCACGCCACTCGGCGAGCAGGCGGTGAGCGTCGAGCGGGGTGAGGTTGTTCAGGTCGAGCGTGCGGAGCTCCTCCACCACGGGGTGGTCGGCCGTTTCGAAGAGCGTGAGCTGCAGCGACCCGCCGCCGGCCGCGATGCCGGGCTGCCGCGGGGCGTCGCTGTCGGCCTTCGTCTCGAGGTCGGCAAGCACCTCGGCGGCCCGCTGATTGACGGCCTTTGGCACGCCGGCGAGTTCGGCAACGTGGATGCCGTAGCTCTTGTCGGCGGGCCGTTCCACAATGCGGTGCAGGAAGACCACTCTGCCCTCGTGCTCCTGGACGGCGACGCTGCGGTTGGCGACGCCCGGCAGCGGACCGGCGAGCGACGTCAGCTCGTGGTAGTGCGTGGCAAACAGCGTTCGGCAGCCGATCGAGTTGTGCAGGTGCTCCACAATTGCCCACGCCAGCGAAAGCCCGTCGTACGTGCTGGTGCCGCGGCCCACCTCATCAAGGATCACCAGGCTGCGGCGGGTGGCGGTGTTGAGGATGCGGGCCGTCTCCACCATCTCCACCATGAACGTGCTCTGCCCGCGAGAGACGTCATCGCTGGCGCCAACGCGGGCAAACAGCTTGTCCGCCACGCCGATGGTGGCCCGCTCCGCCGGCACAAAGCTCCCCGCCTGAGCCATGAGCGTGATGAGCGCCGTCTGCCGGATGTAGGTGCTCTTGCCGGCCATGTTGGGGCCGGTGATGAGGAGGAGCGAGGGGCCAGGGGCGAGGGGCCAGGGGCTCTCGGCTTCGGAGCCTTCCCTGGTTCCTGGCCCCTCGCTCCTGGCCCCTTTCGCTGCGTCGCAGGCCACATCATTAGCGACAAAACTCCCCTCCGGCTCCGTCACATCAAGCACCGGGTGCCGGCCGGCTTGGATGTTGACGACGGGGTCATCCACGACGTTCGGCCGGGCGTAGTTGCGGCTGCGGGCGAGCTCGGCGAGGCCCGCCAGCACGTCGAGCTCGGCGAGCGCGTCGGCCGCGGCCAGCAGCCGGCTGCCGGCGGCGGCGACCAGGTCGCGCAGCTCGGCAAAGATGCGGAGTTCGATCTGTATCGCGCGGTCTTCCGCCGAAAGCACCTTCTCCTCGTACTCCTTGAGCTCGGGGGTGATGTACCGCTCGGCGTTCTTGAGCGTCTGCTTGCGGAGGTACTCGTCGGGGACCTTGTCGCGGTGGGCGTGCGTGACTTCCAGGTAGTAGCCGAAGACCTTGTTGAAGCCGACCTTGATGGACGGGATGCCGGTCCGCTCTTGCTCCTCGGCTTGGTAGCGGGCCATCCATTGCTTGCCGCCCGCCATCAGCTCGCGGCACTCGTCCAGCGTGCCGTCGTAGCCGGGGCGGATGAAGCCGCCGGCGCCGGGCGACTGGGGGCAGTCGTCGGCGAGCGCCGCTTCGAGCCTGGAGCGAACGTCCGGGCAGAGGTCGATGCGGCCTTCGATCGCCACGAGCCGGTCGCTCGCCCGGCCGGTCAGTTTCGCCTTGAGCTTCGGCAGTCTTGCGAGCGTGCGGGCGACGAACGACAGGTCACGCGGGCTCGCCCGGCCGGTGGTGACGCGGGCCACCAGTCGCTGCAGGTCGTAGACGCCGCGGAGTTCTTCCCGCACGTCGGCCGACAGGGCGCCGTGGTCGACGAGTTCGCCCACCGCGTCGAGCCGGGCGGTGATGGCGGCGGGGTCGGTCAGCGGTCGGCGGAGCCACTCGGCCAGGAGCCGGGCGCCCATCGGCGTCGCGGTGCGGTCCATCACGCCCAGCAGCGACCCCTCGCGGCGGCCGTCGCGCAGCGTGCTGGTCACCTCGAGCGACCGCCACGTCGCCGCGTCAATCTGCAGGCAGGACGAGGGCTCGACCAGCGAAATCCGCTCGACGTGCGCGAGCGACGCCTTCTGCGTTTCCTGCAGGTAGTCGAGCACGGCGCCCGCGGCGGCGATCGCCTGCGTGTGGCCGGGCCGCGAGCGGTCGAGCCCGAAGCCCTCGAGCGACTTGGCGCCGAACTGCGCGGCGAGGGCCGCCTCCGCCGACTCGGCGCCGAACGCCCACGCCGGCCGCGTGGTCACGGCGAGGCGTTCACCAACCTCGGCGGGCAACGCCTGTTCGAGCGTCTCAGCGACCAGGCACTCGGCGGCGCCGATGCGCGTCAGCTCGTCGGCGAGCTGTGGCCGCGGAACGGCCGAGGCGTAGAACCGGCCGGTCGACGCCTCCACCCAAGCCAGCCCGGCGGGCGCCGAGTCTTCGCCCAGGCAGACCGCTGCCAGATAGTTGCTTGCCGCGGGGTCGAGCAGGGCGTCGTCCGTCACGGTGCCGGCGGTGACTACGCGGGTCACTTCGCGGCGGACCAGCCCCTTGGCCTGCTTGGGGTCTTCCACCTGCTCGCAAACCGCCGCGCGGCGGCCGGCGCGGATGATCTTCGCCAGGTACGGGTCGAGCTGGTGGTGGGGGAAGCCGGCCATCGGCACCGGCCCGTCGCCCTCGCCCGGCTGCTTGTGCTTGTCCCGCGTGGTGAGCGTGATGCCCAGCAGCCGGGCCGCGTCCTTGGCGTCCTGGTGGAAGAGCTCGTAGAAGTCCCCCATGCGGAACAGCAGCAGCGCCTCCCCAGCGGCCTCCTTGGCCCGCTGGTACTGCTGCATCATGGGGCTGAGAGGCATGGGAAGTCAGAAGTAGGAAGTTAGAAGTCCGAGGTCCTGGGAGGCACGAGTTTAAGCGCCTGGCGACCCGCCCTCTATGGGACCCTTCTTACTTCTGCCTTCTCACTTCTGACCTCCCTATTGAACCAGCTCCTCTTCTTCCTCGTTGTTGTTGATCTCGATCTCGCCGGCGTCTTCCATGCCGCGGACGATGTCCACGATCTCCTGCTGCTGAGCCTCGACGGCCGAGAGCTTGACCGCGCCCAAGAACTCCATCTCTTCGCGGAGCATGTCGGCCGCCCGCTTGGACATGTTGCCCAGGATTTTCTCCTTGAGCTCCATGCTGGCCCCCTTGAGCGCGAGCGCCCATTGCGACGACTCGACGCTCTTGAACACCTTCTGAATATCCTTGTCGCCGAACTTGGCGATGTCCTCGAAGACGAACATCAGCCGGCGGATCTCTTCGACCAGCGTCGGGTCCTCGACGGAGAGGTTCTCCAGCAGCGTTCGCTCGGTGCCCCGATCGGAGACGTTCAGCATCGAGGCGACGCTCTCCACGCCGCCGGCGGCCTGGAAGCTCTGATTCATCAGGTTGCTCATCCGCCCTTCGAGGCCACGCTCCACCTCGCGGATGATGTCCGGGTTGGTCTGCCCCATGGTCGCCATCCGGCGGACCACGGCGAGCTGCCGTTCGGAGTTCAGCCCGGCGAGGATCTCCGCCGAGAACGCCGGCGGAAGGTGCGAGAGGATCAACGCGATGGTCTGCGGATGCTCGTCGGTGAGATACGTGAGGATGTTCTGGCTATCGACCGCCCGGAGGAAGCCGAAGGGCGTGGCTTCGATGGTTTGGCGGATGTTGTCCAGCGTGTCGGTCGCGTCAGCGCCGAGCGCCTGCTTTACCAGCTTCTTGGCCAGGTCGAGCCCGCCGCCGCCCGAGCCCGTGGCGGGTGTGGAGTCTGCGAACTCGCGGATGACCATCTCTTGCTCGTCCGAGCTGATCGCCTTGGTGCGGGCGATCTCGATCGAGACCGACTCCACGGACTTGCGGTCAAGGTTGGCCAGCAGAACGCTGGCGTCCTCCTCGGGGAGGCTCATCAGCACGACGGCCGCTTTGTGAATGTTCGACATCCCTGTCGTCGCCTCTGGGGGGCTGGGAGCGCAAGCAGCCCACGCGCAGATTGGGTGCTGCAAGAGAGCGCATCGACCAGTTGCCGGCGCCGGCTTTAGCGATCCCGCAGTTTGCGAAGAGTTTGCGGGCGATCGGGCGCCAGCACTTGCGGCCTTACACGGCAACCGGCGCCGCGCTGGGCTCGAAGCCCACTTCCAGCCGCAGCGGGCCGTGCTCGGTGTTGAACGGCACGCACAGCGGCGCCGTGCCGGACGGGAACCGCACCTCGTGTCCTTCGCCGGTCACGACATTCGGCAGGCTGATTGCAAGTTCGTACTCCGCAAGCTCCGCCTTTGCCTGGCCGGCGATCATGTTGACCAGCTCGCCCACGGCATCGAGGACGTCGCCGTTCACTTCGCTTACCTCTTCCATCAACAACGCCGAGGCGGCCGCCAACGCGACGCTCTCGGACAGGTTGATGACCACCGTGCCCGACGCTCGGCCCGAGAGCCCAATGATTGCGCTGATTGGGTGGGTGCGATGCTGCGGATCGCCCAGAGTAAGTTGCCCTCGATCCGCCGTGGTCTGCACCATCATGCTGAAGGTGTTGCTGACGGCCGTGATGAACGGGTTGATGTGCTCGACCTGCATGCCAACTCCCAAGACGCTCCGGCTGAAACGCGACGCTTCCCCGCGTCGCCGCTCAGCCCGTGAAGACGAACGACCAAACCCTAGCTTGCGCCTGGCGACAGACCGGCTGGCGAGACGCACGCGGTTGACCCGGCGTTGACGGCAGGCGAAGCAACGTGCCGGCTGTACCAATTATCCGGTTTGCGGCTCGACACCGCGCCACACGCCGAGTTGCCCGTCGCACTCGTCCACCGAGACCATCAGCCCAAGCTGTGTGGCGCCGGTTTTCTCGCGCAGGAGGTCCGCCAGCAGCAGGCCGATGTGCCGGGCCAGCAGCTCCGCCGTGGTGTTCGCCACCGGCAGCAGCCGGCAGTCGTCTTTGGGGAAGACCCATCGGCGCTCGCGGAATCGGGCGACCACTTCATCACCCTCTTCGCTCACCGAGATTTCGCGGTGGTCCGTGGGCAGCAGCACGTGGTGATCGAGCTCGCCGGTGATGGCCAGCAGCGCGTCACGGGCCGCGATGAAGTCGACCACGTAGTGGTTCTCATCCAGCGGGCCGGTGATCTCGGCCGCCACGCGGTAGTTGTGACCGTGCAGGCGTTCGCAGATGTCGCCATCGAACGTGATGAAGTGCGCCGACGAGAAGACGAACTGCTCCTTCGCCAGCCGCACGCAATAGGATTCGGTCACGATAAACCACCCCAACGAGTCTTGGCGGCGACCGCCAGGTCGCGCAACGTTGCCGACGTCACCCACTCCGCGACGAACGTCGCCCATAGAAGTCCACCGGCCAACCCAGCCGGTTTTCCATAAGCAGCACAAACAGTCCGGCCGCGATCACGTCGGCCGTGGCGCCCGGGTTGCGGCGGTGGCCGTCGGCCCGCAGCCAGAAGTCGAGCTCGGCGCACGCCGGACGCAGGTCGCCGTCCTGCTCGGCCGCCTCGAGCGCCATCGCCGCGCGGTCGGCCGACTCCTCCGCGACGCCTTCGCCACACTTGCGGGCGATGAGCGTATCCGGCCGCTCGGCCATGAGTCTTAGCTGGCTGAAGACGATAGCGTCCGCCAGTGGCTTGCCCTGCGAGATACGCAGTGCGACGTGCTCCGCCGTCGCCAGCACCTCGGTAAAGCCGTTCGCAAACTGCGCGGCGATGAGGTCGCGATCCGCCGCCAGCCGCATGGCTTCCAGGAGCGTGATGGCGGGTGCGCTGGCCACGTCGGCGTCGTCGACTTCGCCCAAGCCGCCGGGCGCGGCGAGGCGGATGGCGGCGTAGGCGTGCACGGCGTCTTCGACGGTCAAGCCGCCGAGCGTCGCGTCGAGTGCATCAATACGGTCGGCCTTGGCGAGCGGCGCCAGCAGCAGCACCGTCCCCAAGTTGGTGTTGGTCGCCACCGCCGCCTGCGTCGCGGCCACGGCTTGAAGCGTTAGCTCGCCAACGCTCAGGTCGCCGACGCGATCGAACACCGGACCGATGGCCGCGGCGCTGGCGGCGAAGTCGGCGTAGGTCAGGTCGGCGAAGTCCGCGCCTCGGTACACGTTGCCCGGCTTGGGCGCGGTGGCTTCCCACAGGCACGCGAGCGTGGCCTTGGCGCCAATGGACAGCGGCGGCTGTGCGGACTCACTCACCGGCGCTCACCGTTGGCTCGTGGTTGGCGGGCGCGGCGCTGACGCGTACGAGCAGGCGAGCCAACGCGTCGGCGACCTCGCCCGGCGCGTCCTCCGCCACCCAATGCCCGGCGCCCGGCAGCGCGGTGGTCTCGGCCTCTGGCCAGACTTGTTGAAATCGCTCCAGGCACTCGGGCGTGAAGCACCAGTCGCGTAGTCCCCAAACCAGCGAGATGGGAACGCCGTCGAGTTCGGTGAGTCGATCTTCGATCTCGCCGAGCGTTTGCCACGTTGGGTGCCGCGGGCCGAGTGGGATGTCGCGAACGAAGTCATTCACGGCCCGGCGGTTCGCCCACGAGTCGTACGGCGCCAGATACGCCCGAGCGATCTGCGGCGAGAGCTTGGTGGTGGTCGTTTGGTGCACCGCCGCCCGCGAGAACAGATTGCCGCCCTGCATCGCCAGCGGACCGAGCAGCGGCGTGCGGCACACACGGATCCGCCAGGGGATGAACCACGGGCGGAAGGCGCCGGTGTTGAGCAGCAGGACGCCGGCCAACCGGTCACGGAGACGCTGCATCGCGCCCAGGCCAATGGCGCCGCCCCAGTCTTGGGCGACTAAAACGATCCGCTGCAGGTCGAGCGTCTCAACCAATTCGACGACGTGATCGATCCGGTCCGCCAGCCGAAGGGTGACCGCCGGCTTGTCGCTCCGCCCGCAGCCGATGTGGTCTGGCGCCACACACCGATTCACGCCGCGCCGCTCGGCGATGAGCCGCCGCCAGTGGTAGGACCACGTTGGGTTGCCGTGGACGAAGAGCAGCGTCGGCGCGTCCGCATCGCCGGGCTGATCGACGTACGCCATCCGCCAGTCCTCACCGACCGAAAGGTGGTGGGCTTCGAAAGGGAAGTCGTCAAAGACCAACGGATCAGCCAACGGTCGCAACGCGGAGCGAGTGAAGAAGTCAGCGCCCAACGATGACGCGGTCAGCTCACGACCGTACGGCGCCCGGGCGCAACGAAAAAGGGCCACGGCAAGCTGCCGTGGCCCTTTCTCTTGGAACAAACTTCCGGTCGACTGCGACGGATAGGAGTCGCTCGAAGAAGAACGCAGGTCGGACAGTGCTGCGCACTGCCGTTGTTCAACCCAGGCTCATCGAAATAGTGGTCCTCCCGACGGAAAAACGACCGGAAAGTTTGAGTTGTTAGCCGCCGAGGTGGCGGGTGCTTGTCTTGATAACGCTCTCGCTCGGTTGGTCGCCCCCGCTTCATCGGCGACGGCGGCTGGCCGGGTAAAGGCGATCTCTGCCGATTGGCCAGTTCGCCGCTCCCGCGCCAACCAAGTGTACCTCGTAGCAGGGCGAGGAACCTACCAACAGATGGTAGTTCGCGAAAGCTCCAGGGCGATGAAGATTGGGCGATTGTGGGGATAACTCACCCAATTTCTTGACCAGCAAAGACCGTGCCGAGATCGCCCGGATTGAGCGATCGGCGGTTTCGTTCGACCGGTTGGCGTTGCGGTGACTGTGGGTATTCGGTAGTTCCCCGACGGTTTCTGCCGACTCAACTCAGCCGCTGACCCCCGGTCCGCGTACTCGCCATGTTCAAGCGAATCAGCCCAGCCGTTGTGCTCCTGGGAACCGCCGCTTTGGTGCTTGGCGGGATTGTCGCGACGGCTCACGCGGCGACCGAAGCCGACCTGGCCGACCGCCTCAAATTCGGCCTGCAGGCTCGGCGACCGCAGGAGCTGGCGTTTGTCTCGGCGGTCGTCGATACGGTGAACCGCGGCGAGTTGCCGATTCGGCTTGTTGACCGCACGTTCTTCTGGGCTCGGGATCGGGCGCCGAAGCGGGGCGGGAAGTTCCTACGCCGGCCCATCATCTATTTCACGCCGGCGCTGCAGATTCAGGCCGACGAGTTGGGCATCGAGATCCGCCGGAACTAGCCGAGCGGCTCGGCGCCAGCGGGCGGTGGCTCGCGGCTAGTGAATTGGTCGCCAATCCGGTAAAAAGGTGACCTTCGAGAGAAACAGTTCGCCCTTCTGGCGATCTGCGGACAACCGCTTCTGCCTGCCCCGGACGCAATCATGGCCCGTAAGGTCGTAAGCCGCAAAGACAAACGAGCCGAGATGGAAGCCGCCGAGGCCGCGGAGGCCGCCGCGCCCAAGAAGAAGGCGAAGAAGAAGGCGGTCCGCAAATCCCGGGCGAAGGCCGCGGCCGAGGTTCGCCTGAAGGCGTTCTGGGGGGTCTTTAACCAGTCGCTTAAGCGTGTGGCCCTCTATGACTACACGCAGAAAAAAGAGGCCGAAAAGAAGGCCCAGGAGCTGACGGACAAGGGCAAGTCGCCCCACTTCGTCCAGCCCGTCAAGGAAGTGATCGACGAGGCCTGAGCCCCGTCTCGGCTCTGATTTCTCCTGGTGCTTAGGGAACCGCCAAGGCCGCTAAGAGCCTTTGCGGACGACTTCCTCCGCTCGCGACAGAGCCGTCTTTAGCGGGCAAAGACGTCTTCGTGGACGTGCATAGCGCCCAGCTGCTGCACTGCTGCGCTGCCCCTTCTTTCCTTGGCGCTCTCGGCGAACTCGGCGGTTCCTTCCCGCGAGAAGAACTAATGCCGAGGCGACCTCTTGTCGATTTTTGACGTACCGTCAATAATGGGGCCAATGGTAGTTCAGACCCGCAAGCAACGCGAAATCCACGAGCGAGAACAGAAGATTCTCGAGGTGGCCCGTGCGCACCTGCTGGGCGGCGGTTACCTGGGCCTGAACATGGAGCGGATCGCCGCGGAGATGGAGTACTCCAAGGGGACCATCTACCAGCACTTCCGCAACAAGGAAGAGATCCTCATCGCGCTGGCGAACCAGGCCCTTCAGCTCCGCACGAGCATGTTCAACCGGGCCGCCCTGTGGCCGGGGCGTTCTCGGGAGCGGATCGCGGCCGTTGGTGCCGCGGCGGAGGCGTTCGTCGAGACGGCGCCCCACTACTTCCTGGTGGAACAGATCGTCCGGGCTTCGTCCATCTGGGAGAAAACCTCTCCTGAACGCCGCGAAATTATGGCCCGATGCGAGCGCCAGTGCGTCGCAATCGTTTCCGGCGTGGTGCGGGACGCGGTGGCTCAGGGTGACCTGGACCTTCCGGAGCACCATTCGCCGGAGGATGTCGTGTTTGGGCTCTGGTCACTGTGCCTGGGCGCGCAGACCATCTCCTTTAGCAGCGACTCGCTCGCGGAGATCGGGATCCCAAGCCCGACGCAGTCGCTCCGAAGAGGCCAGAACCAGATGCTCGATGGCTACGGATGGCGGCTTCTATCCACGGAATTCGATTACTTCGCCCACATGGACCGCGTAAAGCGAGAGATTGCCGACCATGTCCCTGAATGACACAGCTTCGGACCCCGAGTCCGGGGCGAAGACGACCCGCCCGATTTTTTTTGGCCTTGGCCTGACGGACCGTCAAAAGTCGACGAGGCGTGTCTTGTTGTCGGCCCTGGTCCTGCTGGCCTTGGCCGTCGGAGTCCCACCGCTGGCGAGCAGCTTAGCCGCCAGCTCGGCAGACGAGCCGACGACGGTCTTGCGGTCGCAGGAGGCGATGCCGATCCGCGTCGCGCCGGCGGTGTTGACCGATTCCTACGAGGTTGAGCGGCTTTTCACCGGCGCGTTGGTGGCGGAGCGTCGCAGCCGGCTCTCGTTTGAGCGGCCCGGCAAGATTGTCGCGTTGCAGGTCGACGAAGGCGACCGCGTTGAGCCGGGCGCCGAACTGGCCGTGCTCGACCGTCGGCGTATTGAAGCGCGGCGATTGACCGTGGCCGCGGAGCTGGCCGAGGCCAAGGCGGTGCTGGCCGAGCTGGAGTTCGGCCCGAGGCTCGAGACCATCGCCACGGCCGACGCCGAGCTGCAGAGCCTCGTCGCCCAGGCCAGGCTTGCGGAGCGAAATCTCGTTCGGCGGCGGGATCTGGTGGACACCGCGGCGATCAGCCGGGAAGAGTACGAGGAGAGCTTTTACGCTTTGCGAGTCGCCGAGGCGCGGGCGACGGCGTCCGAG
Organism: Planctomycetota bacterium; assembly: GCA_039414355.1. GTDB lineage: Bacteria > Planctomycetota > Planctomycetia > Pirellulales > Lacipirellulaceae > JBCCQL01. The sequence goes on from JBCDJN010000084.1 coordinate 18,357, forward strand.
AAAACGCTCGAAGAGTTGAAGGCCGGGACGCGAAAAGAACGCGTCGACGCTCAGGCCGCACGGGTTCAGGCCCTCAATGCGCGGCTCGCTGACGTTGACCACGAACTGGAAGACACCCGGCTCGTCGCCCCGTACGCGGGCGCGATCGCCCGTCGGCACCGCGACGAGGGCGCCATCGTCGCCGCCGGCGAAGCCGTCTTTGACCTGATTGAAGACACGCGGCTCGAGGCGTGGATCGGTCTGCCCGCGTCAGCGGCTTCGAGGCTGGTTGTTGGTGACGAAGTTGAGCTGCGCATCAATGGCCGTCGGCGCCGCGCCGTTGTGAAGTCGCTCCGATCGGAGCTCGACCCCGGCACTCGGACACGCAACGCCGTCTTCTCGGTCGCGACAACCACCGCCGATCAGATTGTGGCGGGGCAAGTCGCCCGCGTCGCCTTGACCGAAGCGGTGCGGCAGCCGGGTTACTGGGTGCCGGCATCGGCGCTCACGCCGGGCGAGCGCGGCTTGTGGGCGGTCTACGTGGTGGAAGACGGATCGGCGGAAGGCGGAGGCGGCGCGCAGAAAGTCGCCCGCCGCGATGTTGAACTCATTCACACCGAGGGCGGCCGGTCGTACGTGCGGGGCACGCTGCAGCCGGGCGAGCAGGTGGTGGTTGCCGGCGGTCACAAGATCGTCGCCGGTCAGCGGGTTGAAGTGGTTACCGACGCGTCGTGAGTCTTGCTTAATTCTGTTTCAGGCTTTCCTCCCCACCACGCGCTTCGTTGCCATGAACAGCTTGCTCTTTGACAACCGGCGTTTGCTCGTGCTGGTGATCGCCCTGATCGCCGTGGCGGGGCTGTCGTCGTTCTACTTGCTGCCCCGCATGGAAGACCCCGTGCTCACGCAGCGGGTAGCGGTGATCAACACGCTGGTGCCCGGCGCCAAAGCCGACCGCATTGAAGCGCTCGTCACGGAGCCCATCGAGGAGGAGCTCGAAGAGATCCCCGAGATCAAGGAGCTGCGCTCAACAAGCCGGGCGAACATCTCGACGATTACCGTTGAGTTGCGCGACGACGTTTACGAAGCGGCCGAAGTTTGGTCCCGCGTCCGCGACAAGATCGACGACGCGAAGCCGCTGCTCCCCGCCGGCGCGCTCGACCCGGAGTTCGACCTGCTGGAGGTGACCGCCTACGCGCAGGTGGTCGCCCTGGTGTGGCAGCCGGACGAGGCGCCCAGCTACGCGGTGCTAAGACGCCTGGCGGAAGAACTGGAGCAGGTCCTGCGTTCGATCGGCGGCACGCGGGAGGTGGATGCCTTCGGTGACCCGGAGGAGGAGATCACCGTCACCATACGCCAGGCGGAGCTGGCGACGCTGGGCATCTCCGTGGCGGACGTCGCCCGGCAGATCGAGGCGAGCGACTCAAAAGTCTCCGCCGGGTTGCTCCGCGACCGCGAGAACGCCCTGCTGCTGGAAGTCGCCGGCGAGCTGGACAGCATCAGCCGCATCGAGGCGACGCCCATCCGCTTTGGCGGCGGCGAGACGGCCGAGGGACCGAACGCTCGGTTCCTCACGCTGGGCGATATCGCCGACGTGCGGAAGCACATCACCGACCCGCCGAGCGGGCTTGCGATCATCGACGGCAAGCCGGCGATCGCGCTGGGCGCGCTCGTGCGATCGACGCAGCGTATCGACCACTGGGCCCAAGACGCCGGCGTGGCGCTCGCCGAGTTCGAGGCGACGCTGCCGCCGGCGATTGAACTCAAAACGGTGTTCGCCCAATCGCCCTATGTCGAGTCCCGGCTCAGCACACTGCTGGGCAACCTGCTCGCCGGCGCCGGGGCGGTGATGCTGGTGATCTGGGTGATGATGGGTTGGCGCAGCGCCATTGTCGTCGGCGCCGCGTTGCCGCTGGCTTCGCTGATGGTGCTCGCCGGGTTGCGGTTCCTTGAGATCCCCATCCACCAGATGTCGGTCACCGGGTTGATCATCGCCCTGGGTCTGCTGATCGACAACGCGATTGTGATCGTGGACGAAGTCCGCCTCCGCCTGGCCGAGGGCGCCACGCCGCGCGAGGCGGTGGCTCGATCAACCCGCCACCTGGCGGCGCCGCTCTTTGGGTCGACGCTGACCACGGCGCTGTCGTTCGCGCCCATCGCGCTCATGCCCGGTCCTGCTGGCGAGTTCGTTGGATCGATCGCGATCAGCGTGATCCTGGCGGTCGCCAGTTCGTTCCTCTTGGCCATGACGGTCACGCCCGCGATTGCCGCCATCTTCAGCGGCAAGCCCAAGGAGCCCGGCGCCCGCACGCGGTGGTGGAGCGACGGGATCGACGTGCCCGCCCTCGCCCGCGGCTACCGCGCTGTGCTTGGGGTGCTGTTCCGGCGGCCCGTGTTTGGCGTGGCGCTTGGCATGCTGTTCCCGATCGCCGGCTTCTACGGCGCCACGACGCTGACCGAGCAGTTCTTCCCGCCGGCGGACCGCGACCAGTTTCAGGTGCAAGTGGAGCTGCCGGCGCACACGCCGCTCAGCAGCACGCGGGAGCTCGTTGCTCAGGCGGCCGAGGTAATCCGCCAGGACCCGCACGTGCAGCACGTCGATTGGTTCCTCGGCGAGAGCGCCCCGTCGTTCTATTACAACATGATGGCCAACCGCGCCGGCGTGCCGCAGTACGCCCAGGCGATTGTGCAGTTGGTCACCGCCGAGGGCGGCAAGGAGATCATCAACAAAGTGCAGCAGCGGCTCGACGTGGCGTTGCCGCGGGCCCGGTTCTTGGTGCGGCAGCTGGAGCAGGGCCCGCCGTTTGAGGCGCCGATCGAGGTTCGCCTGTTCGGTCCTGACCTGCACGTGCTCAAGCGGCTGGGCGACGACGTCCGCCGGCTGCTCTCTGAGACTCCCGACCTGCTGCACTCGGTCTCGGATCTTTCCGAGGCGCTCCCAAAACTGTCGGTCGAAGTCGACGAAGCCGAAGCGAGGCTCGCCGGGCTCGATCACCGCGCGATCGCCCGGCAGTTGGACGCCACGCTCGAGGGCGCCGTCGGCGGGTCGGTGCTTGAGGCGACCGAAGACCTGCCGGTCCGCGGACGGGGGGTCGCGGCGACGCGGGGCGACATACGCGAGGTGGCGGCGCTGGCGCTGGGTCCCCCCGGGCTGCGGGCGCC
>JBCDJN010000085.1:0-21419 GCA_039414355.1 Planctomycetota bacterium
AGCGTGGCGCGGATGATCTCCTCGCTGATGCCCATGATCTTCAGGTCGAGCTGGATGCCCGTGATGCCGTTCTGCGTGCCGGCGATCTTGAAGTCCATGTCACCGAAGTGGTCCTCGTCTCCGAGGATGTCGGTGAGCAGCGTGAAGTCGTCGCCCTCCTTCACCAGGCCGACCGAGATGCCGGCCACCGGGTTGGAGATGGGCACGCCGGCGGCCATCAGGCCGAGGGTGGCGCCGCAGACCGAAGCCATCGAGCTGGAGCCGTTGGACTCGAGGATGTCCGAGATCACGCGGATGGTGTACGGGAACTCGTCGTGGTCCGGCAGGATCGGGTTGACCGACCGCTCGGCGAGCATGCCGTGGCCGATCTCACGCCGGCCGGGGCCGCGGATGGGGCGGCACTCGCCCACCGAGAAGCTGGGGAAGTTGTAGTCCAGCATGAACCGCTTGCTGTACTCCTCCAGCAGGCCGTCAACCCGCTGCTCGTCGCGGCCGGTGCCCAGCGTGACGGTGATCATCGCCTGGGTCTCGCCGCGCTGGAACATGGCGGAGCCGTGCACCAGCGGGAGCAGGTCGACCTCGCTGTAGAGGTTGCGGAGGTCCTTGCCGCCGCGGCCGTCGGGTCGCTTGCCCTCGAGGATGGTCTCGCGGACCACCTTCGCCTCGAGGTCGTGGAAGGCGTGGCCGAACGAGTCGGTGCTGAAGGCGCCGTCGGCGTCGGGGTCGGGGATGAACTCGGCGAGGGCTTCCTTCTTGACGGCGCCCACCGCCTCGGCCCGGGCCTGCTTGCCCTCGGTCTGCTTGGCGGCCTTGAGCTTGTCGTGGTACGCACCGTCAAGCTTCTCGAAGAGGCCGTCGCTGGCGGGCGGCACCCACTCCATCTTCTCGGGCTTAACGATCTCAACCAGCTCGTTCTGCAGGTCGCACAGCTCGCCGACCACCTTGTGGGCTTCGAGCAGGGCCTCGATCATCTCGTCCTCAGGCATCTCGCGGGCGAAGCCCTCGATCATGAGGATGGCGTCTTTGGTGCCCGAGATGATCAGGTCGAGCGTGCTGAACTCCAGCTCCTCGGCCGTGGGGAAGGCGACCAGCTTGCCGTCTACCTTGCCCATGCGGACGGAGCCCAGCGGGCCCATGAACGGCATTGGCGAAATGGCCAGGGCGGCCGAGGCGCCGTTCATCGCCAGCACGTCGCCGTCCACCTGCCGGTCGCTGGAGAGGACAAAGTTTTGGATCTGGACTTCGTTCTTGAAGCCCTCGGCGAACATCGGCCGGATGGGGCGGTCGATAAGCCGGGCGGTCAGCGTTTCTTTGGTGGTGGGCCGGCCTTCGCGCTTGAGGAAGCCGCCGGGGAACTTGCCGGCCGCGGCGTAGCGCTCGCGGTAGTCGCACGTGAGGGGGAAGAAGTCGATGCCCGGCCGCGGGTTGTCGGTGGCGGCGGCGCTGAGCACCGTGGTCTCGCCTAGGGTCACCAGCACGCAGCCGGCCGCCTGCTTGCCAAGCACGCCGGTTTCAATCTTGAGGGTGTGCCGGCCGATCTGCTTCTCAACGGTTTTTCTTTCCAAGGGAATGCCTCTGTCTTTCTTGCCTGCCTACAGAATTCAAAAATACGGGGCGGATCGTCCGATCCGCGGAGTGCCGCGCCGGCCGCCATGACTGATTGGGCGCCTGAGAACAGACGCAGCACAGACGCTCTGACCGTGCCTGCTCGTCGGCATCGGGAGCTCGAAAAGGCCTGACGCAGAAACCCGTTCCGTGGGCGTGGCAACAAGGTCTTGGCTGAGCCAGCAAAGGCGGGCCTGCAGAGAAATCTGCCGAGCCGCAGAACTAGCGTCCGCCCGATGTTGCTCGTCTACTTCCGGATGTCCAGCCGCTGCAGAAGGTCAAGGTAAAGCTGAGGGTTCTTCCGCTTGACGTAGTCCAGCAACCGGCGCCGACGGCTCACCATCCGCAGCAGGCCACGCCGGCTGGCGTAGTCCTTGTGGTTGGCCTTCATGTGCTCGGTCATCTGACTGATCCGGTTGGTCAGGATCGCAATCTGCACCTCGGGCGAACCCGAGTCGCCTGCTTCGCGTCCAAACTCTTGGATCAGCTCTTCTTTCTTTTCCGACGTCAGCGCCATAACCCGTTGTCTCGCCTGCCTCTGTCTGCGTTGCCCCGATCACACCGATCGGGGCGGCCTGTGGCCGCTACCGGCGACCACTCGATTGTGTCTCCCGTGTCGCAAGCCTGTGAATGTACCCAGAACGCCGGCGTCCGCAAGGGTGGAACGCTCAGCGATTTCGGCGAATCGGGGCTTGGCAGCCGGGCTGGGCGGCTAGGCGGGCTTGGTGCCCTTGGGGATGTCCTTCAGGCGGACGACGTCCCACGCCAGGCCGGTTTTTTCCATCGCTAAGATGATCCAGTAGGTGGAATCGATCTCCCACCACTTGTGCCCCTGCGAGGCGACCCGCTGGTAGGCGTGGTGGTTGTTGTGCCAGCCTTCGCCGAATGCCATCAGGCCGACCCACCAGAGGTTCTTGCTATCGTCGGTGGTTTCGTAGTTGCGGTAACCCCAGATATGCGTGGCGGAGTTGACCATCCAGGTGATATGCAGCACGTACATCATCCGCACGCCAACGCCCCAGGCGAGCATCGAGAAGCCCGACCAGACGCCGCCTTCCATGCCCATCCATTGGCCGAAGTAGCCAAACGCGAAAAGCGCGCCGGCGAGGATGAAGTGCGAGGGCAGAAACATCTTGTGGATGAGCACCATCACGCGGTCCTTCTGCATGTCCGGCGCGTAGCGCTTGAGCAGCTCGGTGTTCCATTTCTGGCCGCGGTTGGGCATGAACCACAGCATGTGGCTCCACCACTTGCCGTGGCGGGGCGAGTGCGGATCGCCGTCTTTGTCGCTGAAGGCGTGGTGCTTGCGGTGGTTGGCGACCCAGGTCAGGGCCGAACCCTCGCCCGACAGCCCTCCCAGCACCGCCAGCAGCCAGCGGACGGGGCGGTAAGTCTTGAAGCTGCCGTGCGTTAGCAGCCGGTGGTAGCCCATGCACACGCCCAGCGAGCCGGTCGCCAGGCAGAGCACGGCACACGTCCAGAAAGCGGGCCAGCTAAAGGTGAACGGCGCCGCGAGCGCAATAACGTGGGCGGCCCCGATCCAGATCACCGTGGGCCAGTCCAACCCCTTAGCCCACAGCATGGCGCTGTTGGGCGCTTGGTCCGGGACGTCCATCGGAGAGCGGTCTTTCGCGTCAGACGCTTTTGTCTTATTTACCACAACGGCGGACTTGCCGCGCCGCTTTGAGGGCTCGGGCTTCGCAACGGTCGCCATAAGGAATCACTTTCCAGGTCGCGGCCGCCGTCTCTGGCGGCATAGGAAGGCGGGCCACAGCTCAGCGGGCACGCCAGTTCTTGAGGTTTCTCAGCGGTTCGGCTTGCTCAAACATCCTGCGAACGAACCGACCGCCACGAATCTTTGCTACGCAGAGATTCATAGGGCGGGCCGAAATAAAGGCGAGATGAGACCGCCTCTCAATTAATCCCACCAAACCACTGCAGGCGAACGTACCCCTTAGGCCCCCAATTCGCTAGCCCAGCTGGTGATCGCTGCGCGAATCCCCGCGTCGCTGTTTGGGGCGCGGTTGTCGGGTTTGCCGTTCGGGGCAGGTCTGCGTTTTAGCGGCGGCCCTGCGTTGGGTTAGTCCGTAAGGAAGGACTCAGCGGCGACGCCAAAGAGGGACAACTCAAACGTCGCCATGCCCGTGCCGGCGGTGGCGAGCACCCGGGCGCCGCTCTGGCGGTAGGTTCGCCCCGCCGCGGCACCGTAGGACGGATTGCCGCCCGAGACGACGACCCATTCCGGCGTGCTCCAGGCGGCGAAGCCGGGCGGGTCGCTGCGGGCGCTGCCGTGGTGCGGGGCGAGCAGCAGGTCGCAGTCGTAAGGGAATTGGCCGGTGACTTCTTCCAGCCCCTCGCCCTCCAGGTCGCCGGGCAGCAGAACGCGTCGGCCGGCGTACTCGATCCCCAGCACCAGGCTCTTGGCGTTGTCGCTACCCAGCACCGCCTCGTCGATTGGGTGGAGCACCAGCGCGGAGGCTTCGCCAAGAGTCAACCGGTCGCCCTGCCGAAGCTCGTGCCGAGCGACGCCCGCTTGGTCGATCCGCCGAAGCAACCCCGCCGGCGCGGAGTTGGGGCGCTCGGCAGTCTCCGCAAACATGGCGGGCGAAACGTAAACGCCGCCGACGGCGAAGCGGTCCAGCAGCCCCGGCACCGCGTTGAAGTGGTCAACGTCGGCGTGTGAGATCACCATCGCGTCGATCCGGCGGATGCCCTTCGACCACAGCACCCCTGCGATGGTTTCGGCAGCCGCGCCCGGTGAGCCGAGCGAACCGGCGTCGTACAGCAGCGTCTCGCCCGTTGGCGTTTCCACCAGCACGCTGCAGCCGTGACCAACCGCAATGAACGAGCACCGCAAGCCCTGCGGCTGCACGGTCGTCAGCGAGACCGCCACGCCCACCACCACCCACGCCGCGGAGAGCTTCGCCAGCCGCGACCAGAGCCGTCGCGTTGAGCGGAGCAGAATCGCGGCGCCGAAGAGCCCGTAGAAGCCCAGCGTCCACCAGCCGGCGGGACCGCCAAGCCAGAGCCAACCGGCGGGCGCGGCGTCGGCAAACGCCACCGTGGCTTGCAGGCCGTCGATCGCCGCGCCGCAGACCGGAGCCACTGCAATCGCCAGCGGCGGGGCCACAACCTCGGCGAGGACCAGCGCCAGGCCGCTGATCACCGATGCCGCTACCAACGGGAAGACCGCCAAGCTGATCGGTACGGCGATGGGCGAGAGGATGTGGAACCGGGTCGCCAACAGCGGCGCCGAGGCGACCCAGACGACGAGCGTCGCCAGCAGGACCATCCCGCCATAGCCGACGATCCCGCGAGCCGCGCGTTCGTACCACGGCTGCACCGAAGTGAGTAGCCGCTCCATCGCCGTGGGCGGGGTGCGCTCGAACCAGCTATTGCTAAGGGCGATCAGCGTCGCCGCGGCCAGGAAGCTGAGCTGCAGGCCGGCCCGAAAAAGGTCGGCTGGGTTCAGCGCCAGCACCACCATCGCCGCGGCCGCCAGCGAGTTCATCGCCAGCAGCCGCCGGCCGGCGAGCGCCGCCACGCAGAGCACTTCGCCCAACACCGCCGCGCGGACCGCCGGAGGCCGGGCGCCGGTGAGCAGCACGTAGAGAACGATCAGCCCCATCACCACCAGCAGCGTGGGCGTGCGACGCAACCAGCCCTGCCGCGAGGCGCCGAGCAGCAGCGACACGACCAGCCCCACGTGCAAGCCGGACACCACAAGCACGTGCAACGAGCCGGTGCGCCGGAACGCTTCGGAGCGATCTTGGTTCACGGCATCACGCGAGCCGAGCAACATGGCCGACGCCACCGGCGCCCGCTCCGGCCCCAGCCGGCGGGCGAGCACCTTTTCGGCCGCCGCTCGCGCGGCGCCGAGCGTCCGCCAGACGCTCCATCGCGCGCCCTGCTGGGTCAGCGTGATGCAGTCGGGCGACTCGGTGCGGAGCGTCGCCAAACGGCGGTCGGATCGCGCGTCAGCCCGGAAGTCGAACTGCCCGGGATTGAGCGGCTCGCCTCCGCCCCGGAGTTGGCCGAAGACCAACAACCGATCGCCCGCCCGATACCCGGCGGCGTGGCCGTCGACCACCAGTTCGAGCCGGCCGGTCGCGGGTCGCCACCGGCTGTCGTCTCGCACCGCGGTGACGACCAGCGGCAGCGTCGTCTTGTCGCCCTGCGGGATCGCCCGGAAGGGATCGGGCTCGGGCGCCGAAACGCGGCTTGGGGCGTCGGCGGCGATCGCCGTGAGGCAGATGGGCGACGAGGTTTCCTCCGCCAGCCGGCCCACTTCATTCCGATCGAAGAGCCGCCAGCCCGCGTGGCTCCACCCTGCCCCGCCGGCGGCGATCGCCACCAGCAGCAGCGAGGCAGCGGACCGATCGTGGCCGCGTCGCCAGCACACCAGCCACCCAACCCACACCGCTACCGCCACCCACCAGCCGACCATGCCAACGCCGAACCACCGATCGACCGCAATCCCCGCCGCCATGGCGAGCGCTGCGGGCACCAGCGGGCGTCGCAGCCGGGCGGCGGGATTGCTAGCGTCCAAGAGACCACCTGGCGGTGCGAGCGGGCCCGCAGTGTGACACTCTGCTAGCACCCGGTGCAAGCACCGCTAAACACCCAAGGAGAAAAAGGGGATGTTGGTGATGGGGGAGATGGACAGGCAGCGGGTGGCTTAGTCCGTCGATTCCTCCCCGACCGCCAAGTGGTTGAGCCAGCTAGTGGCTGTTCTTGAAGTCGGTTTAGAACGGCCCACCATCGGAACGGCGTACCCAAGCACTATCTCCTGTCTGTGTTCGATCAGCCCCTGCCGCCTCTGTGAGAGCTCTCCGGCGAACGCTGTGAACTCGCCCCGCCGACGCCGCGTAGCCAACTAGCCGCGCCAGCACCTACAATCCGGCCTGCCCTCAACCGGACTGCCCCTCACCGGATTGCCCAGACCCACGCCGCGTCACGGAGGAAGAGACATGCTCAAGCGAATCACCCTCATCACGGTCGAACTCGCCCTGTTCGCCGGCTTGCTGACGCTGGTTACCGGCTGCGACCAGCTTGGCGTTGGGCTCTTCTCGGCGTCGGCGCCGACGCCAACTTGCCAGCCCTGCAGCGATGGAACCGATGGCAAAGGAGTTCAGATGGTCAGCGCCGAAGCCCAAGCCCCGCAGCCGCTCGACGCCACGCCGCTGATCCCGCGCGACGTGCTCTTCGGCAACCCCAAGCGGGCCCAGGCACGGCTCAGCCCAGATGGCGAGTGGCTTAGCTTCTTAGCGCCGGTGAAGGTCGAAGGCAGCGAAGAGGGCGTGCTCAACGTCTGGGTGGCGCCGCGGGAGTCGCCGGGCGACGCGGTGGTGGTAACCGAGGACAAGGTCCGCGGCATCCGTTCGCACAGTTGGGCGTACGACTCTCAGCACATCGTCTACACACAGGACAAGGCGGGCGACGAGAACTGGCACGTGTACGCCACGAACGTGGAGACCAAAGAGACCATCGACCTGACGCCCATCGACGGCGTCAACGCCCGGCTGAGTGGCGCCAGTGAGAAGTTCCCGGAAGACATCCTTGTCGGCCTCAACGACCGCGAGCCGCGGCTGCACGACCTCTACCGCGTCAACCTGAAGACCGGCAAGCGGGTGCTGCTGCAGGAGAACCCGGGCGTGCTCGGGTTTGTGACCGACGACGATTTCAAGGTCCGCATAGCCGTCAACTACACGCCCACCGGCGGGCAGGTGTGGCTCGACCCCAAAGGCGAGCCCGCCGCCGACGGCTACGCCGACTGGGAGCAAGCGGAGGAGTTCTCCGCCCAAGACGCTATGACCAGTGGGCCTTCAGGCTTCGACAAGTCGGGCCGCGTGCTCTACTTCGAAGACAGCCGAGACCGCAACACGGCCGGCCTCTTCTCCAAGAACCTGGACACGGGCGCCGTTGAGCTGGTCGCCGACGACCCACGGGCCGACGTGGGCGGCGTGCTCTCGCACCCCACCGAGAAGACGCTGCAGGCGGTGTCATTCACCTACAGCCGTACCGAATGGAAGGTGCTGGACGAGGCGATCCGGCCGGACATCGAGTTCCTGAGCGAGTACGGCAAAGCCAACCTGAACGGCGCCGAGTGGATTGTCACCGGCCGGACGCAGGACGATTCGCTCTGGACGGTCGCCTTTATGCGGGACAACGGGCCGATCGCGTTCTACGTCTACGAGCGGCCGGACAACGCCTGGAGCGGCGAGCGGAAGCTCGAGTTCCTCTTCAACAGCCGCGACGACCTGGAAGAGTACACGCTGGTCACCATGCACACGCCGGTGATCGAGAGCCGCGACGGGCTGAAGCTGGTGAGCTACCTCTCCCTGCCGCCGGGCAGCGACCCGGACGGCGACGGCGTGCCGGCGGAGCCCGTGCCGATGGTGCTCGACGTGCACGGCGGACCTTGGGCCCGCGACGGCTGGGGCTACAACGCCAGCCACCAGTGGCTCGCCAACCGCGGCTACGCGGTGCTGAGCGTCAATTACCGTGGCAGCACCGGCTTCGGCAAGGAGTTCATCAACGCCGCCAACGGCGAGTGGTCCGGCAAGATGCACGACGACCTGCTGGACGCGGTGCAGTGGGCCGTCGACGGCGGCGTCGCCCAGGAAGACAAGGTCTGCATAATGGGCGGCAGCTACGGCGGCTACGCCACGCTGGTGGGCATGACCTACACGCCCGAGGTCTTTGCGTGCGGCGTGGATATCGTCGGCCCGTCGAGCCTGGTGACGCTGCTGGAGAACATCCCGCCGTACTGGGCGCCCTTCATGCCGGTGATGAAGATCCGCGTCGGCGACGTGACGACCGAAGAGGGCCGCGAGGCGCTGCTGGCCAAGAGCCCGCTCTCGTTCGTCGACAAGATCGAGAAGCCGCTGCTCATCGGCCAGGGCGCCAACGACCCGCGGGTCACGCAGCTCGAAGCAGACCAGATCGTCGAGGCGATGCAGCAGAAGGGGATCCCGGTCACTTACGCCCTGTACCCCGACGAGGGCCACGGCTTCGCCCGCCCCGAGAACCGCACCAGCTTCAACGCCGTGACCGAGGCGTTCCTCTCCCAGCACCTGGGCGGCCGGTACGAGCCCATCGGCGACGACCTGACCGGCGCCAGCCTGCACGTTCCGACCGGCGTGGACGGCGTGCCGGGCCTGGGCGAAGTGCTGCCCGAAGACCGCCGAGCCATGCCGGCGGTGGAGGAGGAAGCAACGACCGACGCCGGCGCCGGCGAGGAGTAGATCGATGCAGGTTGGGTGGCTGGTGGAGTCCGAGGTCTTCCTCGACTACGAGCGAGACCTGCTCGAAGCCGTGTCGGCCGCCGGCCACCTCGCCAAACGGACGCCGGACCTCGGCGTTCAGTACCGCTGGCGCGATCACGCCGACCTGTACCGTCGGTTGTTCCCGCCCGACCAATGCGTGGTCTTTCACGGGTCGATCGGACTCGCTAGCCAGCTATCCGAAGAGCCTCCGTGGTCGCCAACAGTCTTCTGTACCTGGGCGCACTACGACTGCCGCTTCTACTACCCACGACTGGCGAAGTACCTGCTGAACTCCGACTACGTGCTCCTACCCTTTGGTGAGTTGTGGCGGAAACGCGACTTCATCTTCGAGACGGTCGGCAAAGACTCGAAGGTCTTTGTGCGGCCCGACTCGGTACGCAAGTCCTTCACCGGCCAACCGTGCCACCGAGCGAGCTTTGAAGGCGACCTCGAATTGATGGGCTTCTACGACGTGCCTCCCGAAGCCCTGGTGCTCCTCAGCTCGCCGAAAGAGATTGTCAGCGAATGGCGATTCGTGATCGCTGAGAAGGAGGTTGTCGCCGGGTGCCGCTACAAGCACCACGGCGAATTAGCGTCTGACCCCGAAACGCCAACCGGCGCTCAGCGGCTAGCCGAGGACGTCGCTTCGCAGGAGTTTCAGCCGGACTCTGTCTGGGTCGCCGACATCTGTGAGACCGGCGACGGCGACTACCACCTGCTGGAGATCGGCAGCGTCACTTGCTCCGACCTCTATGCCTGCGACAAGGGGCAAGTCGTCCAGGCGGTTTCGAACGTGGCGGCTCGCGTATACGCGGACCGTCAGGGAGCGCGCGTTTAGTCGCGCACGCGGGCTCGGCGCCGGTTACGATTCGTCTTATCGGCAGTCTCAACGACCTGTAGGTGAATTCCGATGAAGCCCCAGACCCTGCTGTCTCTTGCCTTGCCATTGCTCACGGCGTCCGCCGCCCTTGCGGGGGATGATGACTACCCGCCCAACGCCGCGGCCGTGATGTTCCAGGTGGACCGCGAAGAGGACGCCATCCTGAAGCCGCCGGCGCCGTACGACGCCCGCCGGGCCGACGAGTTCCTCGAGACCCAGGCGGCGTGGATCAAGTCGCAGTATGTGCTCAACGCGGTGCTCGCCAGAACCGAGGTCGCCGAGCTTCCCGCGATCACGAAGCTGCAGCCGAAGGCGGCCGCCGACCGCCTCGCCGAGTGGATCGACGTCCGGGTGCTCGACGGCTCGGAGCTGTTGGAGATTGTGGTGGCCAGAGAGGGGCTCCCGATTGACGAGGCCGAGGTGCTCGCCGAAGCGATTGGCAAGGCCTACTACGAAGAGGTGGCGTTCGCCATGCACCGTTCTCGCATGCAACCCGTTGAGATCCTCCGGAACTCGGAACGCAAGATCGCAGAAGAGCTCCGGCGGAAGGCGGACGCGTTGGCCGCCATCAAAAAGGACCGGGGCGGGCTCAGCGCCGCCGAGACCAGCATGCTGACGCAGACGATTTCGCTCTGCCTTGCCGAGAAGTTTCGGCTGGAAGACGAGTTGATGCGCCTGCGGGTGAAGCTCGACGTCAGTGACGGCGGCCAAGAGGTTGACCGGAAGCTCGAAAAGGCGATTGAGTCCCGCATCGCGACGCTGAACAAGCGAGTCGCCGACGCCGTGTCAGACCGGACCTACAGCGAGGAGACTAGCCACGATGTCAAGCTTCGCGAGCTTGAGGTGCAGTCGCTCACCGCCTTGCAACAGCGGATCGCCGACCGAATCCAGATGTGGAACATCGAGTCGGGCGCCCAGGAACGTGTCAAACGCATCCCGGGTGTGCAGCTTCACCCGTGAGACGGTGGCGCGGGGCGTTACTCGCTCGCGGCCTTCTCCGCCTTGAGCCGGCGGAGGTACGCCTCGATGTCCATCTGCAGCCGGCCCACGTTGCCATCCTCCAAGGCTCGCTCCTGGTATTCGATCGCCCGGTCCAGGTCGCCGAGGTGGTAATAGCAGTGGGCGATGGTATCCAGCAGGCTCCCCTCAGGGCGGGTCTTGCTGAGGGCGGCTTCGGTGGCGTCGGCGCAACGCTGCAGAAGCTCGTCGTTGAGCTTCACGCCGTCTTCGGCAACCTTGACCACCCGCCAGGTGTAGAAGTTGAGCTGTTGGGCGTCGGCGGCCACCGGCTTGATGACCAGCTCCAGCTTCTTGAGCGCCAACTCTTGATCGTGCGGCAGGCAGGCCTGCAGGATCGCCCAGTCGAGCGGCCGCTTCCGCCATTTGGCGACTCTTGTGACATCCTCACGCGCCGAGAGCGTGAGCATCTCCTGCGCGATCGCCTCCGCGGCTTGGTAGTCGCCCTCCTCGGCGATGCCGACTCCTCGCGTGGCCATCTCTTGCAGTTCTAGGTTGAGCGCGTAGTACTCGGCAAAGGCGTCGCGATCCCAGGCGCCCTTGACGACCGCCTCGAGCGGCTCGTTGATGCTGCCCGACGAACCAATCCACTCAACCAGCCCGGTCTGACCAATCACGAACACACACGAGGGGTCGGCGTATCGGGAAGCGGTGACGTAGTCGCGGTGCACCGAGCCATCAGGATCGACGCCCAGCAGGTAATGCTGCGTGAACTCGCTGTAGGTGGCCTGTGGGTCGGTCACCTCACGCATGACGGTCTGGTAGAACTGCCGCGAGTTTTGCAGCCGGCTCAGTCCAACCGGCGTCGCAAGCGCCTCGGCCACCTCCACCAGCGGCTTGTCGACCACGGAGATCACCGTGACCGCCCCGCCGTAGCGAAGCTGCAAATCGGCGAGCTGCGGCATCTTGAGGCCCCAGACGCCTTGCAAGAAGCCGGTTGAGAAATCGAGCACATACACCTGCCCCGGCTCCCAGCCTTGGGGCGGCATGCCGTTGAGCCACACGCCCACGTCGATCGCCGGCGCCGGGTCGCCGACCGCCAGCGACCTGTTTTCAGGCTGATCAGTGGCGGGAGAAAGCTGCACCAACGGGCTGACGATGGTCGCCAGCAACGCACTCCGCAGAGCTGACATCGACTCACTCCGTGGGCATAGAGAAACAGCGAGCCAGCGGCTTCTAAACCGTTAACTATGCTGCTGCGCCCCGCCGCCTTCCGGGCCGCGTCTGCGTTGCTCTACTCAGCCGCCTCTTCTGCCTCTTCACCTGAGGCTTCGCCGCCCGCCGCCGCGGCTTGCTCCTCTTCAAGCTCCTGAAGGAAGCGGGTGATGCCAACTTTTAGCCGACCCGTCGCGTCGGCCTTGGCTTCTTTGGCGAGCCGGATCGCCTCGGGCAGGTCGCCTTGCAGATGGACGAGGTGGGAGTACGTGTCAATCAGCGACGCGCTGGCGGACCCTCCCTCGTAGATCGGCTTCACCGCGTCCACGGCCGCCGTGAGCAGCTCCTCGGCGACCTCGCCCTGATTCCCAGCGCGGACCGCCATCCAAGCGATCGAGTTCACCGCCCGCGGGCTGGCGTCGACCATCTCCACCAGCTCGGTGAGCTTCTTAGCGGCGGCGAGTTGGTCGTTTTGGATCAACTGCTGGTAGAGCCCGAACTCGATATCCACCGCCAACTGCGCAGCCCGCTGGGCGAACTCCGTCGTCGTGGCGCCTGCGATCAGCTCATCAAGCGCCTCCTTCGCCTTGGCGGGCTGACCGCGGCGGGCCAGACCCATGATGCGGGTCATGGCCGCTTGGAACTCCTGCTCCGCCTTCATCTTCTCGGCGAAGGCGTCGCGGTCCCACGTGTCGGTGACCACTTGCTCAAGCGGGTCTTCCATCCGCATGGGGTGGCCCAGCCACTCGATGTGGCCGTCTTTGCCCACGATGAACGCGGTGGGGATTCCGTTCTGCGCGGCGGCCACCATGTAGTCGTTGTACGTCGACCCATCAGGGTCGGTCGTCAGGCAGTAGGTTTCGGTAAGCTCACCGATGGTCAGCGGTTCGCCATCGTCGTTGGTCTTGCCCCGCACTTCGCGACCGAGGAACTGTTCGACCGGCGCCAGCTCTTCGTTGCTGACGCTGATGAACTGCACGCCCTGCGGGTCGTACTTCTGCTGCAGCTCAACCAGCACCGGCATGCTGGCGACGCACGGGCCGCACCACGTAGCCCAGAACTCAACGACGTAGACCTGACCTTCGGTGAACGAAGTGACGTGCTCGTAGGCGCCGCCGCCGTCTTTGACCCAGTGCTCGATGTCCAGGGTGGGGGCCGGCGAACCGACGGTAAGCAGCTCTTCGGGCGTCGCTTGTTCCGCCGCGGGCGCCCCCGGGACAACCGCCGTGTCTGTGGCTTCTTGGGCGAGGGACGGCTGACCGGCGAAGGCGACCAACGCCAGAGGCGCCAGCCAAAGCAGGTGATGAATGCGGGGCATCGGGAAGGGCTCTCGGATTTCTTGGCTTGCGGTTTGGGCCGAACGCGACCCAACACGGTAGCCAGTTGCCCGGCCGTGGGGAAGCGAAAACGGCATTCTGTGAGCCGCCGAACACACCCGTGTGGCGCCGGCGGGCCCTCGCCCATCGGTACGCACCCGGCCCCGCGATGGTTGCACCAGGGCGAAAAACTCCGGGCGTTCGGCGACTTTACGCTTGCCACAACGCTTGGCCGTGCCGATACTCAGGCCATGCAACGCGGGTATTGGCACAACTATCGCTTCCTGTTTACCGGGTTCTTTACCAAGGACCTCGGCAGCGGAGGTTGTGCCTGACGCGTCGCTCACCGCGAGCCACACCGCACACCACCAACCCCGGGGTCCTGCTTAGGGCCCCGGGGTTTTTTCGTTGGTGAGCTGGGGATTGGTTCGCTCCGGCGGCTTACACCGCCGGCTCGCCCCGTTCACTCGGGCTCGCTTGGTTCGCTCGTTGTTCGTCACTCGCCACTCGCACTCGCCCCCACATTCAATCCCATGATCATCGTTATGCAACGCGGCGCCACGGAAGAAGACATCAAGCACGCCGCCGGCCAGGTCGAAGGCCTCGGCCTGAAGGCGAACATCCTGTACGGCTCCGAGCGGACGGTCATCGCCGCCATTGGCGATGAGCGCGTCGGCGGCGTGCAGTCGCTGGAGAGCGCGCCGGGTGTGGACAACGTCATGCCGGTGCTGGCGCCGTACAAGCTCGCCAGCCGCGAGGCGCACGCCGCGACTAGCGTGGTGACCGCCGGGTCGCTGAGCGTCGGCGGCGAGCAACTCGGCATGATCGCCGGGCCGTGCAGCGTGGAGGACGAAGAGCAGATCGTCGCCAGCGCCAAGTCGGTGAAGGCGGCGGGGGCCACCGCGCTCAGGGGCGGGGCTTTCAAGCCGCGAACCAGCCCTTACAGCTTCCAGGGGCTGAAGGAAGAAGGCCTGAAGATGCTCGCCACCGCCCGGGAAGAGACAGGCCTGGCGGTGGTGACGGAAGTGGTCGCGTCCGAAGACGTCGAGCTGGTTAGCGAGTACGCCGACGTGCTGCAAATCGGCGCCCGCAACATGCAGAACTACCGCCTGCTGGAAGCGTGTGGCAAGAGCCGAGCGGCGGTGCTGCTCAAGCGGGGCCCGAGCGCGACGATCGACGAGATGCTGCTCGCCGCGGAGTACATCCTGGATGGCGGCAACGCCCGGGTGATGCTGTGCGAGCGGGGCATCCGCACCTTCGAGTCGCACACGCGGTTCACGCTACCGCTGGCGACCGTGCCGTACCTGCACCAGAAGACGCACCTGCCGGTGGTGATCGACCCGAGCCACGGCACGGGCCACACGAGCCTGGTGCCCGCGATGGCGAAGGCGGCCATCGCCGCGGGCGCCGATGGGCTGATTGTCGAAGCCCACCCCGATCCCGAGAACGCCAAGAGCGACGGCTACCAGTCGCTCAACTTCGGCGACTTCACCAAGATGATGGAAGACTGCCGAAGGATCGCCGCGGCGGTCGATCGCGTGCTTTGAAGTTGGTGGGCGGCGTGCAACTAGGCGGCGAGCCCCCGGCGTAAGCCGGGGGAGCATGCCCCGTTTGGCACGCAACTTCACGTCGCCCCAACGCAACACGTGTTGCTTCTCGCATGACGGGCAGAGTCGGGATGCGCCGACCGCGCGGCTTGGGGGGCGGCATTCGGGTGGTTTCGCGTTTCGGCGCCGGGAATGCAGGGTTGACGTCGGCCGCCGTGCGGTCCCTCACCCCCAAGCGTCTTCCCTGGAGAAACGCCACTTATGTCTGCTTCGTTATTGCCCAACTGGACCGCCGAAGATTTTGCTTCCGTTGAAGAGCGGGTGCTCGTCGCCAAGCACTCGCTCGCCGACACCAACCTGTTCACCGACGACGCGCTCGCCGACATCATCGACAACCACCCGCCGGAAGACCTGAGCATCAACACGATGGGCGTTGACCCGGGCGTGTTTGACTGGCGTGAGGGCGATCGCAACGGCGTGAGCGGGCGGGAGCTGCTGCAGCTTGTCCGCGACGGGCAGCTCTGGATCAACTGCCGGAAGATGCTGCAGAACAACGGGCACTACGCCACGGTGTTCAACGAGGTCTACGACGAGATCGAGGCGAACAAGCCCGGCTTCAAGGCTCAGCAGCGGACCGCCAACCTGCTGATCTCCTCGCCCACGGCGTGGGTGCCGTACCACGTGGACATGCCGGTCAACATGCTCTGGCACATCCGCGGCACCAAGCGAGTGTGGGTCTACCCGCACTTCGACACGCGTTTCGCGTCGGGCGAGGTGCTGGAGAAGGTCTGCTCTGGCGAGTGGAGCGAGGACGTGCCGTACGACCCGAGCTTCGACCGGTACGCGTTGGTGTTCGACGCGCAACCCGGCCAGCTCATCACGTGGCCGCAGCTCGCGCCGCACCGCGTGCGGAATCTGGAAGGGCTCAACGTGTCGCTCTCCACGGAGCACAAGAACCCCCGCGCCCGGCGGCGGATCAACGTGCACTCCGCCAACTACCTCATGCGGAAGCGTGCCGGCTGGCCGTGCACCAGCATCGACGCCGACGGCGTCTTCGCCCACGCCAAGCAAACGCTGGCCCGCGCGTCCCGCCTTGCCGGCAAGCTGGTGGGCAAGGAGAAGGAGCAGTTCGTCTACCCGAAGACGTTTGTCGTCGACCCCCAGGCGGAGCACGGCTACCGCTTGTTGGGCAGCACTGAGAACGAAGTGTTGGCGCCGCACGAGGAGCTGGCTGCGACTTCGGTCTAACCGAGACTCGCGAGAACTCTCGCCCCGGGGGCCCGGTCAACGAAGTCGTTGGCCGGGCCCTTCTTCATCCAAGTTCGCTAGCGGAACTTGTGCGAAAGCACGCGCAACGAAGAATTTGCGGTTCACTCACAGGCGCGTTTCTCTCATGCCGTCGTCTGCATCGAACGATGAAGCCGCCGCGGGTTTGTCAGCGGCCCTTCGTGTCTCAGTGGGGTCACTCCTGGTCCACAGACTAGCAGGTTGAAGAGCTGCGTCTCATGACTCTAAGAAATCGCTAGTCGGAATCTGTCGGAGGAGGAGGGTTACCAGCGCCTTCGCTTGCCAAATGGATTATCTTCTCCTTGGAGCGACTCCATCGCAGCGCGGAATGCACTGCGGGCGGCTTGCGTGTAACACGCTGGCATGTAGTTCACGCGATGAAAGTCGAAGCGATCCAGCTTGACATCGAGCTGAGTCAAATCAAATGAGTGCTCGGCAGCAAGCTCTTTGATCGCATCGACTGCAACATCAGCCATTTCAGGCAGAGGATATGGGTGAAGTTCACCGGTCACTCGATCGGTCAGCTTGACCTCAATAGTCCCGCTGTTGTCGGAACGAGGGTACAGAGTGACTTGAAGGCCACCCTGCCGTTCAGAGCCAGCTACTTGGCGTATCAGGTAGCTCGCCCCTACCGCTCGAAATGACATGTTGGCCTCAGGTCGAGTGCATCTTTGCCCCGGATTCTAACCTGCGCATGAGGCGTCGTCCTAGGCAGCCAAGACGCGTCGGCGTGAAGCGCCGACGCCGATTCAACTCACCCGCCACCCAACACAAGACAATGCCGAGATTGTAGCGCAAGCTGGTCTATGGAACGCACGCTAGGGGTACTCCGAGAGCAGCGAATCATACTGGGCTTCTGCCGAAACCGTTGCCCCATTCACGAGGGGGCTTGTTGCTCCCTCGAGATCGTTCAAATTGCGAACCCCCCCGACTTGGGCCTCGGTGTTCCGGCGTGTTACGCACTTGGCGCGGCCGACGACCGCAACAAGCGTTCGCGCGGGGAGAGCGGCCGCCGTGGTCCTTATCCTACAACTCCGGCGATGCCGCCGCGTCGCGGGTGCCGGCGTCCGCCCAAACTCGGGCGTCGATCGTCTCGCTCGTTGCACGCACGCTGCCGTCGCAGTACGCCGTGTTTACCACGCCCGGGTGCAGGCTGCTGGCGGGGGCGACGAGTTCCCACCAGAGCTCGCCCTCGCGCCAGCACGGCTCGCCCGGCGGCAGCACGTGGTTGTACCAGGTGCGCCACATGGTGCCCTCGGTCCACGGGTGGCCACGCCAACGCCAACTCAGGTCGAGCCCGGCGACGCGCCAGTCGAGAGCGAGCAACCCTTCGCGCGCCGCGGCCAGCGTGCCCGTTGGCACGCCCGGTTGTTGGAAGCAGTCGCGGAGCGAGTCGCGGGCTTCGCCCGTCTCGCCAAGGCCCTTCACGCCCTCGGCAAAGGCGGCGGTGTTGCTCGTGCCATCAACAATCCGCCGCAAGCCGATCGGCGGAAGCGTGCCATACTCCGGCCGGTAGTCGTAGGTGATCGACCGCCGGTCGGGCCCAAACACGCCATCCCAGCCGCCGGCCACGCGGACCCAGCTCCCCACGTTGCTCATGTAGTTGGTCCAGCCGATGTCCGTACCAAGTGACTTCCAATCGTGCGGGTCGCTCGGGCAGAGCAGAACCGCCGGCTGCGTGCGGGCCACAGCCCAGCGCTCGTCGTTCCACATGCTGCCGGTTTCGCTCACGTCGAACACACCGGCGCCGGCGCCGATTTCGAGTCGTGGCGAAAGCACGGCGAGCGCCGACCAGGCGCCCAGCGTGCCGTCCTGGGCGCCTTGGGTTCCGAGCGAGCCACCCGGCAACCGACCGTACGCCGACTCGTGGTTGAGCATCGCCAGCGCGATTTGTCGGAGGTGCGAACTGCACTGCGTCCGCCGGGCTGCCTCGCGTGCGCTCTGCACCGCCGGCAGCAGCAGCGCAACGAGAATGCCGATGATGGCGATCACCACCAGCAGCTCAATCAGCGTGAAGGCACGCGGAGCCGGCGCCGGCTTGGAATAGTCGCGTTGGGTCGGCATGGTACGCACAAGGTCATGCTAATTGGCCTCGCCGACCTTGGCGAACTTGGCGTGCCCGGCCCTGAGGGCGTCACGGCAGCCGCAGCACAGCAAGCCTTCCCTCGGGCTCGTAGGCCCACGCCAGCGCGTCGAGCCGCTCGGCCAGCAGCTCGGCCGCCTGCTGGTTGGCGACCTGTCGCAGCTCGATGCGGGGCGATTCGGCGGCCGCCGCCGGCGTGGTAATCTGCAGCGTACCGTCGCCCACCACCCGCCACGTCAGGCCGATTCCCTCAAGCACCGCCGAGAGCGATTCGCGCCAGGGGCGGTCGACCACCGAACAGGCGAAGGTGCTATCGGGCCGGACCTCGGCGTCGGCGAGGGCCCGCCAATCGACCAGGATCACCAAGCCCGTCGCCCGTCGCCAGTAGTCGAACACCTGGTCGACCGGCGTGAACTCAACAAAGGTGAACGTCGTCCGCCGATCGAGCAGCGAACGGACCGACGACTCGGCCGCCTCGGCCAACAGCAGCTCACGTGGGTAGCGGCTCCGCGGGTCGAGGCCGCGTGCCTTACGCAGACGCTCGCAGAGGATCGCGACTTGCAAGTGAGCCGAGACGGCGCCGTCAACGACGAGCCGCTCGCCCTCAGGCGTGATCGCCGCCGGCAGGTCGGGCAGCACCGTGGCAATCAGATCGGCGAGCGTCGTGGCGTCGCCGGGCGCCAGGTCGCGCACCAGATATTTTCCCCGCCGCTGCTGGCTGCCGCCGAGTCGAGCCACGGTCAGCCCGCGGCCTTCGTCGACCAGTTCGAGCCGCAGCGGCTCGAGAGCTTGTTCAAATAGCTCGCCAACGGTGGCGCCCATGGCGCGAACCGCGACCGGCTTGTCGGCGCGAACGGCCGCTTCGGCGAGCACGTCGGGCGGCAGCGTCACCGGCGTGCCGGCGATGCGGCCCAGCAGGCGGCAGACGGTGTCCAGCGGCATGCTCGCCACCGCGAGTTCGGGCACGACGATCGACAGCGGTTCATCATCCAACGGCTTCGGCGGCGCCGTCGGCCCCCGCCGCACCACCGCCCGCGCATCGTCGGCAAGCCCGTCGAGCCGGGCGTCCAAATCGTCGCCGACGGCGGGCAGTCGCTCGTTGGCCGCGAGGCGGGTATCGAGGTCCGACTCCGGCGGCCCTTCGGGTCCTTTGGGCGCCGCGTCCTCGGCTGCCTTTGCGGGCTTGCGAGTGAGAATGAGGTCGAGCGACGACGGATCGAATGCGAGCGGGTCGAACGGCCCCGACACGGCCGGCGGCGGATCGTTGGCGGGCTCGACAGGCGCCGGTTCGGTCGGCGCCGCGTCGATCGGTGTTGAGCGGATGGGCGGGAGTTCGATCGCGATGTCTGCTTCCGACGGCTCGTCCGGTTCCGGCATAGCGACCGGCGGCAGCCCGACGGGTGGGTCACTGGGCAGCGGGGCCGCGTCGGCGGGTGGTTCAACCGGCGCCGGCTCGGTCACGAGCGGCGGCTCGGCTGCTGCCGGCTGTTCGGGCTTCGGTTCGTTCGCTGCAAAGTCCGCCTCGGGCGCCAGCCCGGAAAGCGATTCGTCGAGCGGGTCGGGCTGATCGAATCCCGCCGGCGTTGTGTCGCCGAGCCCGCCGGCCGTCGCCACCTGCACGGGCGTCGGCGGCTGATCCGACTGCACCCACCAAGCGGCTACGCCGATGCCCACCGCCAACGCCCCGGCGCCGATTGCCGCGGCCGTCGCCGCCCAGCGACCAATCGCCTCGGCGGGTGACAGCGGTGGCGGCGGCGCCAGACTGGCCGTGAGCTTCGCCTCGCCTTCGGAGCCGATCGCGAGACCGATGTCCTGCGGATTGGCGGCGCCAACATGACCGGCTGGCCCACCTACCGGCAACGCCGCCGCCGATGCTTCCGTGGCGGCAGGCGCTTCGGTAGTCGGCGCCTCAGCGACCGGGTTCGGGGCGTCGACGGAGCCGCCCCCCTCATCGCCGTGGTCGCCAATCGCCCAGCCCTCGGGCGGCGTTAGCTGCACCATGCTTCCGCACTTCAGGCACGCGTGCACTTGCCCTACCACGCCCGGGTCGCGCACGCGGAGCTTCGCGTGGCACGTTTCGCACTGGACGAGGAAGGGGAGCACGGAGAGTCAGACGTGAGAGTGAAGAAGTTAGAAGTGAATCGCGTGTTATCCCGCTGGTATTTCAGGGCGTGAACGCAGGGGGGAGCGGTTCGCCGTTTTTCTTGACCGCGGCACGGGTGGTGACGTAGATCGTTTCTTGGCCGCTGGGGCTCCTCCCGACGGTGTAGACGAGCTTCTGCTTGAGGTCTTTCGGGCCGGTGGCCGTCTTGTCCGGGTTAGCCTGCGCGAGGATCTCCAGCAAGACCGCCTCGGCCGGTTGATCCGTTTGATCCAGGCCGAACGACTGGTTCTTGGTGATCCCCTCCAATTGTAGGTCGCCGCCTCGGATTACGATCGGCACGCCCACCTCGTCCGCGAGGTACTTTACCGCCATCTCCAGCGTGTCGCGGCTGAACGAGACACTCGCCCGGCGGCGGAGGGCCTCCGCGGCGGACGTGGGCGGTGCGTTCGCTGCAACCGTTGCAGCCGGACGGGCCCCCGTGTCACCACTGGGGCCACCCACGACGCCGGCCGACTGCTGGGCGAGCATCAGCTCCGCCGCCATTAGCAGGTTGTGCCCGGCGCCGGCCGGCAGGTAGCCGTTGAGCACCGCGTGCCGGTCCCGCACGCCCCGCCGCAGGTAGCGGGCCGCCACGCGTGCCATGGCCGGCAGGTTGGCGACCACCCGACGGCCGTGCGGGTCCGGGACCAGATCGATGACCGCAAGTTGTAGCTCTTCCGGCCAACGCGTCGCGCGTTGCTGGAGCATCGTCACTAGCCGTGACGCGGTCAGCTCCGCGGCGCTGGCCGCGCTCAGCTCCCAATAGAACGCGTCTTCGCCGAAGTGCACGCTCAGCATCAGGGCGCGAAGCTCATCGGGCGTCTCCTCGAACAGCGGCGACTCCAGCGCCGCCACCTCGCCGGCAAGCAGCGGCTTGCCCTCGGCGAACAAGAAGCTCGGCGCAAGCAGCAGCGTGGCGTGGCGGTCGCGGTCGGAGTGTTCCACGAGCTGCTCCATCTCGCGGCGGAGCAGCGGCGGCTCGCCGGCGGCTTCGGCGATCTCTTCGATGGCGGCGGCGGAGGCGATCACCAGCCGCGTCGGCGAAAGCCGAAAGACCGGCCCGTATGCCGTTCGCCCCGCCCGCATCGGCGACGATGCCGAGCCGCCCGAAGCAGCGC
>JBCDJN010000086.1:0-21396 GCA_039414355.1 Planctomycetota bacterium
CGCCACCACGCCCGGGTACGCAACGACCATCGGGATCCGGATGCTCTCGTCGTAGGCGAGCCGCTTGTCCCACCGGCGGTGTTCGAGGTGGAAGTAGCCGTTGTCGCTGGTGAAGACGATCAGCGTGTTGTCGAGCGAGCCGCGTTGCCGAAGCTTCTCGATCAGCCGACCGACACCGTCGTCAACCGCCGAGAGGCAGCGGAGCTGATCCACGTAGCGCTGCTTCGAGTCCCACGGCTCCGGCGCCACGGAGTCCGGCAATTGCTCCTGTTCACGCTCCCGCGTGCGGTAGTGCCATCGGGCGTCTTTGGACTGCTCGCGGCGTTGCCACCGCGGCTTCCCTTCGAAGCTGTCACGCCAGCTTTCCGGCTCGGGTAGGCCGCGGCCTCGCCCAAAGGCGTGGCGGTGCCGCTGGGCCGGTTGAAAGGGCTCGTGCACCGCCTTGTGCGACAGCATCAGGAAGTACGGCTTGTCCTGCGGCTGCTTGTCGATGAACTCGATCGCGCAGTCCGTCAGCAGGTCGGTGGTGTAGCCCTTCCGCTTTACCTCCGATCCGTTGACGTTCAGCACCGGGTCGTTATAGACGCCCTGGCCGTCGAAGCTGATCCAGTGGTCAAACGTCGGTCGCGGCCGACCGGAGAAACCCATGTGCCACTTGCCGACCATGGCGGTGCGGTAGCCGGCTTCTTGCAGGTACTTCGTCACCGGCGGCGTTACCGCGGGGTTGTACTCCGCCGTCTCGTTATCGATGACGCCGTGCTTGCTGGCGTAGCAGCCGGTGAGGAACGTGGCCCGCGACGGGCAGCAGATGGAAGTGGTGACGAAGCAGTTCTCGAGCGACGCGCCCCGCGCCCGAAGGTCATCGATGTTGGGCGTCTTGACGTAGGGGTGCCCCTTGAAAGAGAGGGCGTCGTATCGAAGATCGTCCAGCAGGATGAACAAGATGTCCGGCCGAGCCGGCGTGGCGGCCGCCGCTTCGTCCCATCCGGCGGCGACGGCACAAGCGACAGCAAGGATGCCGCTCATCAGCCGCAGCACGGCCACCGAACGAACGCCGCGCTGCCACGCACGCGGCCGGCAGCCCGCTAGCGACGCGATGGCGGCCGCCTCAGGGGGTTGGCTTGAAGTATTCAAGGGCGAACTCTCGGATCTCACTTGGGGTGGGCGGCTCGCCCGTTTCGCGGAGCGTCTTGCTCGCGAAACGACTGGCAGACCGCCAGTAGCCGCGAAGAGTGCTGTAGAGCGGCGTCGGATCGCCGCGGTGATCGACCAGCCAGAAGCCCTCGTAGGGCTGCGGGCGATCGGGCGAAGGCTCGTTGCAGTAGAACTGCCAGTACAGGGCGAGCGGGCAGCCCCACTCGATAGTCGCGTGCGCGATCTCACGGTTCCGCCGGTCGTGCTCCTGCGGATCGAACCCCACGGCCGACGCCTTCACCGCGAACTCACCAACAAAGACCCGCTTACCGCGAAGACCGTCACGCGGCCGAAGCTGAGCCTCGATGTGATCGAGCGCCGCGTGCAGCGCCTGGCGCGGATCGTCGGCGAAGATCGAGTCGTACGCGGAGTAAGAGACGAAGTCGACATCCACAAGCGGAAGGACCGAATTGGTAAGCGTCGGTCGCCGGCCGTCGATCCCCTTCTGGACGAGATTCACCTCCGCGTAGTGGTAAACGGAAACCCCGCGGTGCGGCGTCTGGGCTTTGGCGTCATCGACCGCTCGCTGGCGGACACGCAGGTACTGGGCGTAGCCGCGGATCCGCTCGGGGGTGGGGTCGACCGCCGGGTCTTGCTTCCCGATGAGCACCCAGTCCCCTTCCCAGTGACCGAGCAGGAAGACCTTGTCGGTCCCGCTGTACTCGGTGAGAAGCCGCCGGGCGAGAACGTAGAACTCGTTGTAGATGCGGGTCTCTTCGTCGGCTTCGAGCCCGTCGGCCCACTTCTCTTGGTTGTACGGGTGCGCCCAAACCACGTAGTACCGGAACGGCATCTTCATCAGCTTCTGCATCACCGGGTGACGCGTGAGCAGGTCGGTCATCGACGCGATGCCCTTTACGCGTTTCATCCGGTACGGCTTCTTGGCGTAGCTGCGTGGCGACAGCGAGAACTTGATCAGGTTGGAGCCCATCGCCTGGATCTCGCTGGCCACCTCGAGCAGGTACGGCCGCTGCGTGTGCTGATAAGGCCCGCCGATGGCTTGCGTGCCGATGATGAGGTTGAGTTGGTCAGCGCCCGACCCCTCCGAGGCCGAGGCCGACGCCGCTACGCACAAGAGTGCAGCGCACGCGGCGGCGACGATCCAACGGAGCGGGCGTCGCTTCACGGCGCCACTCCCGAAAGGGCCTTTGTGCCGCGGTGGCCGCTGAGTTGCTGGCTGGTCAGCAGCAGCACGCTCCGCGGCGGCAGGTCAAAACGCTCGCCGGCGGCGAAGTCGTACTGCTCGTCGGTCGCCTTCGCGATCGGGTACCCCTTGGCGTCGGTCGGGCGATCGTTCGGGAAGTAATGGTAGCGCGACCAAGGCTGAGCCGGATCCGCCCCGCCATCCACCAGGTCGACGCCGCGAGACTCGTCGGCGTCGTTCACAACGACGAATGTTGTGTGGCCCGTGGGGGTTCGCGCCGCCATCACACGCAGCCCCGCGACGTTGGCGTGGTGGCACGCCACGATCCGGCTGCCGGCGGGCACCGCTCGGGCCATGAGCGACCACGTGTAAAACCACGGCCGCAACGCCGCGTCCTCCGGGTGACCGATCTCTTCGGCCATGCTGTTGAAGAAACCCCACTTCTTCCAAAGCACGCCGTCGAGATCGGGCCACGTTGACTCCGGATCCTTAACGATGTGCATGGCGTCGTCCAGCATCCACGCCACGGCGCCGTCCATGCCCGCGCGGGAGCACTGCACCAGATAGTCGGCAATCCAAACGCCGTAGATGTGGTCGTAGATTTTCGGGTGGCTGTCCTCGCCGCCGCGCGGCTCGACCGGCCCGCGTTCGTCCATGCCGACCTCGCCCATGAAAAAGGGCTTGGCCGCCCCGCCCGCCCAGTCGTAACGCTCGATGTACCGCTTCTTCACGCGGAAGTGCTGCTCGAGCCAACCCGACTCCACGTCGGCAATCGGGGCGTACTCGTGCACCTCGTACGCGGCCATCTGCTCCGGCAGTTGGCGGACGGCGAGTTCAACCCAGTAGTGATCCTTCTGCCACGTAGTGTCGGGTCCGATCACACCGATCTGGTCGAGCAGCCCACGGCGGCCCAACTCCCGGTGCAGGTTCTGGATGCCGAGCTTCCACCGATCGAAGTCGGCGCAGCCGGACCAATCGCCGTTGGGTTCGTTGATTAGGTTGTAGTAGCGAAGACACGTGTAGCCGCGTTCACTAATCAGGTGGTCGAGCAGGTCGCAGATCAACACGGACCACCGCGGGTCGGTCTCTTCGATCTCGTACGGCTGCAGGCGATCAGCTTTCGGGTCCTGCCGATCCTCGTCGCAGGCGGGGTCGTCCCACTCGCCAATCATCACGGGCACGCTACGGTCTTGGCAGTAGTCCAGCAGCCGGTAGAGCTTCTGCATCCGCGCGGAACGCCAGTTGTAGACCGGCTTGCCCTGCGCGTCGTAGCCGTCGCAGTACCAGTACGCGCGGAGCATGCAACGCACCAGAGGCACGCGCATGTAGTCCAACCGCTCGTAGACGCGTTGCCAGTCGCTATCGGTCGGGTCGCACCAGGGGTAAGCGCTCCACTGCACGCCGAAGCCGAGGAACGGCGCTCGGCTCAGCGGCTCGCCCGTGACGGTGACCGTCGTTTGTGCCGGCGCGGCGCTGGCCGCGAGCAGCAGCGTGATCGCCAAAAAGGCGTTGCGTCGCGTTATTGCCATGGCTGCTCCCGAACGCTCTCAACCAGCGCGGCAAAGTCGGCCGTCGCCACGCCGATGGTTTGGTCGGAGCAACCGTAGTAGATGTAGATAACGCCGTCCTTCACCACGTTCGCCGTCGGGAAAACGACCCCGTGCGGGTACAGCCCGCGCCACTCGTAATCGTGCTCCGGCTCCATGATCGGTTCACGGGTCCGCGCGGTGACGACCCACGGCGACTCCAGGTCCAGCAGCATTGCCCCGACGCGGTAGACGCCTTTCTCGTCCACGGCGTGGTAGAGCGTGAACCAGCCGTCCTCGGTCCAAAGCGGCGGCGTCGCCCCGCCGAGCTTGCGCTCCCACGCAAACTCGTTCCGCGCCAGCAGTCGGCTTTCTGGCCAGCTCAACAGGCTGTCTGACAGGCTAATCCAGATGCCGGGGTACTGCGTCCCGTGGGGCTCGCCGACCCACTGCATGGGACGATGAAGCATCGCGTAGCGGCCGCCGACGCGTGCCGGGAAGAGGATGACATCGCGGTCGTCGACGTCCGGCCGGGTGATCCTGCCCAGCCGCCGGTAGGTTCGCAGGTCGTCCGAAACCAACAGCCCCGAGGCGGTCAGGTTCTCGCCAAACAACGGCGGGAGCGAGGCGTCGCGCGGGTTGAATGCCGAGTTGTCCGCCTGCTTCCAGTACTGGCCCGGGAAGTGTGCCCGGTAGGCGTAGGTGATGTAGTAGTGGCCGTCGAGGCGAACAATCCGCGGGTCTTCAATGCAGCCCGCGTCGGGCCCGTCGATGCTGGGCGAGAGGATCGGCTCGCTGCCGGTGCGGCTGAAATGAACGCCATCCTTGCTCGTCGCCAAGCCGAAGCGGATCACGTGATCCTCGTCGTCGCCGGCCGCCCGGTACAGCATCTGAAAGGTCCCGTCGTCGTCCAGCCAGACGCCGGGGTTGCACGTGACCAGGCTCTCCCAGGCGTTGGCGGGTTCGGGCCGCAGGATCGGGTTGCTCGGGTGCTTCTCGAGCCGCGAGCCGGAGTGACCCAACCGTGCACCCGCGAGGCGAGCCGCTCGACTGTTCTGGGTCGATGTCGACATGGTCATTCTCGAAGTCCCGCTATCGCCAGAGGATGAAGAACGCGGCGCTAAAGGCGAGCAGCGCGGCGGAGAGGATACGGTAGTTCTTGAAGGGCGAAACCCCGACAAGCTGTTCCGACTCGGCCGCGAAGTACGCCGGCCGCCAGACGAATCGCTCCACCGCCTCGGCGGTGGGCGGGTTGGTTACATAACTCACGACCACCAGAAAGGCGACCGACGTTGCGAACAGCAGCGGGGCGACGTACAGGAAGTGCATCTCCGCCAGCGGCGTGTGCTGCTTGACGAGCAGCAGCGTCACGGCCACCGCCAAGCCCGCCAGCAGCGCGGAGAACGCCGCCGTTGCCGTCGCCTTTCGCCAGAAGAGGCCTAACACAAACACCGCCACGATGGGCGGCGCCATGTACGAGAGAAGCTGCTGGAAGTACTTGATGACCGACCCGAAGCTCTGAATCTGCGGCGCCCAAAGCGCGGCGACCGCAATGATGGCAATGCCCGCCACGTTGCCCACGCGGACCAGTTGTTGGCTGGAGAGCCCGGGACGCAGCTTGTTCACCAGGTCCATGGTCACCAGGGTCTGCGCCGAGTTCAGGATCGAACTCAGTGTGGAGACCATCGCCGCCAGGAAGCCCACAACCACCACACCGGTCACGCCGACCGGGAGCAGCTCAAATACCATCTTCGGGTAGACCTGGTTCGGCGTTTCCAACTCGGGGTAGAGCACACGCCCGGCCAACCCGGGCAGAACCATCACAAAGAACACCAAGAAGTTGAGCGCCGCGGCGAGCAGGCTCCCCCAGCGGCCGTGGTCGATAGACTTCGCGCTGAGGGTCCGCTGCACCATCGCTTGGCTGAGGCCCCAGAAGTAGAAGCCGAGCATCGGCAGCGTGATGATGAGCGTCGGCCAAGGCACCGATGCGTCATCCGCCGGCCGGAGCAGATGCAGGTGCCCCTCGGGAACCTGAGACATCACCGCGCCCCATCCGCCCGCCTCGCTGAAGGCGATCACGGTTAGCGCGGTCGACCCGCCGAGCAGAACGATCGCCTGCACGATGTCGACCCACATCACCGAAGACAGCCCGCCAATAAGCGTGTACGAAGCGGCGACCACGGCGATCGCCCACACCAGCGGCGCGAGTCCGACGCTCGGCACCACCAGTTGCAGCATCAGGGCGCCGGCGTACAGCGTTACGGCCGCGTCGGCGAACGTGTAGCCCAGCACCGTCACCACCGACAGGTAGAACCGGCTTCGCCCGTCGTATCGGCCCTCGAGGAACTCGGGCAGCGTGAAGATGTTGTTACGCAAGTAGAACGGCAGGAAGAACACCACAAAGAAGACGATTGGGACAATCGCCCCCGCCATGCCGTAGTTGAAGACGGCGATCCCGGTGTCGTACGCGTCGGCAGACCAGCCCACGAGCGACGAACTCGACACGCACATCGCGATCATCGACAGGCCGATAACCGGCCACGGCATCTGCCGACCGCCCAGGAAGTAGCCCTCGGCGTTCTGCCGCTTCGCGTGCCACAATCCCCAGCCAACCACCGCCACCACATAGGCGGCCATGAGCAGGAAATCGAGCGGCTGAAGATTGACAGTCGGCATCGCGTGCGGCGGCAGGGGGGCGGCGCTGAGCGGGAAGAGAAACCCTTTGGGCGTCGCGACTTGACGAGATACGCTTGGCCGTGGCGAGCTTCGCGTTCGGCATGACCGACTCGGCCCGGGCGACGCCTAGATTAGCAGCACAATGGCCGCAATGCAAGTATTTGCAAAAAGTGCTTTCTAGCGAAAAGGGCCGGAACAATCTCCGGCAAACTGTTGACGAGGGGATCGAGGGTCGCTATGTTTTGCAAGTAGTTGCATCGCCCGCTCGCGGTGCAGGCGTTCTCTTCCAACAATGAGCGACGGGCAATTCGCCGATTCCGCGAACGCCCGGACTTATCCATCAGATCTCTGGAGGGACCCTGACCATGTCGGCATCCCATTGCAGTCGAAGCGTCGTTCTGTCACGGAACCCGATTCAGCCTCGGCGGCCCGAAGTGCCGCGGCAGCGCGATTCGTGTGGATTCACTCTGGTCGAACTGCTCGTCGTCATCGCGATCATCGGCATCCTGGTCAGCCTGCTGCTCCCGGCGGTGCAGTCGGCCCGGGAAGCGGCCCGTCGGATTCAGTGCGCGAACAACCTGAAACAGATCGGCCTGGCGACGCTGAACTATGCCGACACCTACGGCTCGCTCCCGCCGGGGGCGATCTACCGGACCGCGGACGGTTTTGAGCTGCGTGCGGGCGTGATGGCGAGGATCCTCCCCTTCGCCGAAGACACTTCCCTGCACGGCCTGATTGACTTCGACAAGCCGACCGACTCGCAGCAACTGGCCGACGGGACGTTTCTATCGGAGTTCATCGTGACCATGTACGTCTGCCCGTCGGAAGACGCGGAGAGGATTTGGGTCGACCGCTGGGGTCAGCCGCGTGCCATGTCCAGCTACGCCGGCTCGAGCGGCTCGCGTCGTTTGGACAACAACAACCAGTGCGCGTGCCCCAACCTCAGGGCGCAGTGGAACGCCTTTGGTCTGAAGAAGATCAACGCCGACTTCGGCGACAACAGCACGCTGTCCGGCGTGTTCAGCCGGTTCGATCACCGCATCGAGCTGCGCGAAGTCGCGGACGGGCTCTCGAACACCATCTTCTTCGGCGAGACCCGCCCGGGCTGCTCCAACGCCGCCCGCAAAGGCTGGCTAGACTCCAACAATATGGACGGCAAGCTCAGCACCGTGGTGCCGATCAATTTTGATACCTGCTCGTTCCATGTCCCCGCGCAAGACGGGAGCGTCGCCTCCGGCGAGGGTTGCTTCAAGTCTTGCAACTGGAACATGGAGATGGGCGCCAAGTCGCCGCACCCCGGCGGATCGAACTTCACGCTTGGCGACGGCAGCGTTCACTTCCTGACCGAGTCGATCGACCACTGGATGTACCAGTACCTGGGCGATCGAGCAGACGGCGAGGCGGTCTCCTATGATCTCTAGACCCGCCGCGGCACAGATGAGTTTATTGGCGGCCGCCCTCCTCGCGCTGACGGGCTGCAACTCAAACGGGCTGGTTCCCGTGACCGGCGAGGTCTCGCTCGACGGCGAGCCAGTGGTCTCCGCCGCCGTGATGTTCTTCCCGGAGGGGCCGGGTCGGCCGGCTTGGGCGCACACCGACGCGTCGGGGGCGTTCGAGCTGACGACCTATCGGGACAAAGACGGCGCCGCCTTGGGCTCGTACAAGGTCTCGGTGACGAAGGTGGTGGAGGAGATGGTCAAGGCGCCGAAGAAACCGCTCGACTCGGCCGCGGCCGAGATCAAAGCGGAGCTCCAGGGGCGCCGCCGCAAGCGAGAGATTTGGCTCGTCCCCCAGCGGTACGCGGACGCCAGCGCGTCCGGTCTTGTCTTCGCGGTCGAGTCTCGCGGGAAGAACCACGCCGTGTTCGAGCTGGCGAGCGGCGCCGAGTAGGGTGGAACGAAACGGGGACTTACGGCGTGGCGCCGGGGCAGAGACGGCGCCATCCGCAGGCGCAAGAGGTTGTGTAGGGAGAAGCGGCAGCTGGGGCTGGGCGTCTGTGCATTGAGACGGCCGTTGGGGCGAAGGCGTTGCGGTGTCGTGTCGTGGTTGGCGCCGCGACACCGGTTCAATCAGCGAACACGAGGTAGCAACATGAGCGACATGAAGGCGGTTGCCCGGTGGGCATTGGTTCCCCAGTGGGCATTGGTTCTTTGCATGGCGGGCGTTCTGGGTCAGCACTCGGAAGCCCAGATCACCAACATCGTTGGCGGCACGTTGCTGAACGGCGACTTCAACGACGAGTCGCTCGGCACCGGCCCCGGCGGCGCCTTCGAGCAAACCTTCGCCCAGACCCTCTCCTGGGAGAACACCGGCACGGGCGGGCAAGTTGCTCGGGCGACGCGCAACAACAACCCCCGAGTCGACGGGACCCGAAACGCGCTGGTGGACGACGGGCTCGCTCGCATCTTCGGCCTCGATACCGGCTACAGCATCCTCGATGGCGACGTGTTCAACCTCAGCTACCAATGGCGTGACGCGAACAACTGGAACGACGCGTTGGATGAGATCGCCGTTACGCTCTTCACGACGAGCGACGACACCATCGGTGGCGCCAAGTCGGTCCTCGCCGAGTCACGCTCCGGGCTGTCGACCGTGAATGCCGCCTTCGAGCTGTTCGAGGCGTCGGCCGTTTACACGGCGACGCCCGCGGACGCCGGCAAGAACCTGTTCGTTGAGCTCAACGGGTTCAACGGGGGGTCTGCGGGCGACCCCGAGGGCGTTTCCCGCGTTGACAACTTCGTCTTGTCCGTTGGCGAACCCGCGCTGCCCCCAGGCCCGCAACCGCCCAGCCCGCTCACCGGTTTGAACCTGTTCAGCGATACGTTTGACCGGCCCGACACCACGGGCCTGGACCTCGACTCGTCGCTCGTGGGCGTTTCGTCGGCGGTCTTCACGCCCGCCGCGGGCCAGGCCTACAACGAGTTCGACGGCGCCGGCGGCAGCGGGGTTCAGTCGCGGATCTTAAGCAACACGATGGAGCTTGCCGTTGGCGCCGGGCAGAGTTACGCGGGCATCAACCGCAACTTTGTCGACGCCGAGATCGTCGCCGGCGGTGGCTTTGCGATCGAGGCGATCGTCGACCCCAAGACCGGCTCAAACGGCGACGCCACGTCCCGCTACGCCGCTATTGGCGTTGGCCTCGACCTGGCCGACTCTTCGATGTCCAGCGGCCTGAACGACGGCGCCCTCGCCCCGGACCCGATGGCGGAGAACGACGACGCGCAGATCATCGAGCAAGCAGCCCTGGCGTTTGTAATCTACGACGACGGCAAGTACAGCTTCTTCGACAGTTTCGCCGAGACCGACGGCGTGGGGCAGCCGAACCCCGCCCCCGGTGACTCCAATTCCGACATCTTCGGCGACGCCGAGTACGAGTCCGAGTCGGTCGACGGGCGACAGGACTTTCTGAGTCAGGTTGGCCAGGTGATTGATGACCAGTACAAGGTGCGGCTGGAGTACGAGGTGGTGGGCTTTGAAGAGGGCGCCACGGTTGTCCTCTCGGCGTACATCCAGGACGTGAAAGTGGACCTCGACACGAGCGACGGCATCGAAGCCAACCCCGAAGACCGCGACGGCTACACCTTCACGTGGGACGGCGACGACCAGAACTACATCGCGTTTGAGGGCCGCGCGCAGACCGCGACCACCTTCGATTCGCTGATGATCGAAACCCTCGCCCTGCCAGGCGACTACAACGGCGACGGCTCCGTTGACGCCGCGGACTACACGGTGTGGCGCGACGGCTTAAGCCCGCTCGATTCGATCGAGGGCTACAACGTCTGGCGCAGCAACTTTGGCCTGAGCGTCGCCGCGGCAAGCGCCGGGGCGGTTCCCGAGCCGAGCTCGATGCTCTTGCTCGGCTGCCTGGCAGGAGCGTCGATCGCACGCTGCCCCAACCGCCGCGCTCGTTAGCGCGGCGAAGCGACGCAGGCTCGCGTGACCGTCGGCGATGATCGACGCCGCGTGGCCGCGCCCGTCATTTCCTCGTCTATTTAATTGACACGACCCTCCGCCGCGGCATAATGCAACTACTTGCAATGGTTGGCAAATCGCGCCGGTCGCAGCCTCTCTTCTTCTCCCTCTTCGACAGCGAAGCTCATGAAACGCACAACTTTGTTCCTTGTCGTCGGAGCGGTGCTCGCTTCCGCCTCCCCCGCGTCGGCCGTCCTGATTCAGTTTGGTGGCGACGTGACCATCGGCTCAAACGCCAACTATCAGTCGCAGGTCGGCGCCTCGCAGATCATCCAATGGAACGGCAGAAACAGCCCGGATGTTGAGAACTTCGGCGCGAGTGGCAGCCTCACCGGACCCAATGGCGCCGACGTTGGCGCCTCGCTCACGTCGCTCGGACCAGAGAGCCTCACGCTAACGACCCGCGGCATCACGTCCAACCCGGGCCCGGCGGTGACCTTTTCTTCAGGCACGCCGAACATTCTTGGCGTCGGCGGCGGCGACACGGCGAAGTTTGACTCTAACGCGACTGTCTCCAACGAGAGTTGGACGTTCGACTTCAACCGCGACGTCACGGTGAAGCACCTCGTCTTCTCGGCCCTCGGCTTCAACGGCGAGACGATTCAACTGACGCTTGAGGGGGAATCGCCGGTCAGCTTCAACCGCACCGATCCGCTCATGGCGCCGGTGACCTACGGACCCGTGAGCCAACGTTTCGTTTACACGCCGACCGGTGGCGGATTGGCTATCGCTGCGGGGGATGACATCACACTCGCCTCGACGCAGGGCGTTTGGGGTCTGCAGGCCGTCGTTGTTGAGACCGCCGCGATCCCTGAGCCGGGAGCGATCAGCTATCTCTTCGCCGCGTCCGCTGCTACCGTTGCCGCCCGAATCCGGCGGCGGCGGTGAGGCGTTGAGTCTTCGAAGGGCACGCCGTGGCGGCGGGGTCAATGCCCGCTGCGGTGAAGTTCTCTCGACTCGTTCATTTACTCCTCCACAACCGGGCTTGTCACCGTCATGAACTCCAAGTGGTGCGTCTCCGCCGCGGCACTGTGCGCGCTTACGGCCGGCCTCCCGGCCCACGGGCAATTAACGATCCAGTTCGGCGGCGACGCCGCGATTGTCTCCGACACAAGCTATCAATCGCAGATTGGGGCGTCGCAGGTAATCCAGTGGAACGGAGTGAACAGCGCCGGCGGCAGCTTCGGCGCCAGCGGCAGCCTGACCGGGCCGAGCGGCGTGGTGGGCGGCTCGCTCACGTCACTGGGCAGCGAGAACCTGGTGCTCACCACCCGGGCGATCGGTTCGACGGTCGCCTCGCCGATGACGGTCTCGTCCAACACCCCGAACATCCTGGGGGTGAACAACCCTCGGTTCGACGTCGTCGACAGCGATTCCTGGTCGTTCGACTTCAACCAGGACGTGGTCCTGAAGCAGCTTGTGTTCGCAGCGCTCGATTTCAATGGCGAGACCATTGAGCTCGGCCTCGAAGGGGGCGACACGCTTAGCTTCAACCGCCAGGACACGCAGATGGCGGGCGTCACGTACGCCAATCCGCCCGGGACCACCGCCAACCGATTCGTCTACTCGCTGGCCGACGGCGGCGCCGTGGTCTCCGCGGGGCAAGACATCACGCTCGCTTCGACACAGGGTTCCTGGGGGCTGCAGGGGATCGTCGCGCAGCTTACTTCGCCGGTGACCACGCTCGTTGGCGGCTCGACCAACAACGGCGACTTCAACGCCGACACGGGCGGCAGCTCGCCGGCGTTTGAGCTCAACTTCACCAACACCACCGCCTGGACCAACGTGGGCAACTCCGGCAGCCAAGCCAACCGAGCCACCCGCAACAACGCCCCGCAACTGGATGGCACCCGCAACGCGATCTTTGACGACGACACGCAGATTGTCCACGCGGTCGACACCGGCCACGTGATCGCCGAGGGGGACGTCTACAACCTCAGCTACTTCTGGACCGACGGCCCCAGCTTCGCCAACTGGGACGACGCGGCGGACCAAGTTCGGGTGCGTCTCTACACCACGTCGGACGACACCATCAACAACCCCGTCAAGAACATCGTGGCGGAGTCGGTCTCAGAGCTCTCCGCCTTCAACAACTTCTACCAGCGGGAGATCGTGACCGCCCTGCACACGGCGGACGCGTCGGCGGCCGGGCGGCGGCTGTTTGTCAACTTCACCGGCCTGGACGGCAACGACGCATCGGCGCCGAACGGCGTGGGCCGCCTGGACAACTTCGAGCTGTCCGTCGGCACCACCGACGGCGCCGCCGCGCCGAGCGATCCAACCGGCGTGGTGCTGTTCCGCGACACGTTCGACCGGCCCGACACCATCGGGCTGTCGGCCGATGCGGTGACCACCGGCATGTCGTCGGACGTCTTCACCCCCACGGCGGGCGACACCTACGCCGAGTTCCGCAACCGCGACACGAACCCGGCCGAGATCCGCATCAGCGGCAACAAGCTGCAGATGGGACCAACCGCCGACGCCAACGCCGGCATCGACCGCAACTTTGTTGACCCCGAGATCCTGGCCTCGGGCGGTTTTGCCGTGGAGGTGGTTGTCGATCCCAAGACCGGGTCCAACAGCGACGCGACGAACCGGTACGCCACCATCGGCGTCGGGCTCAACCAAGCCAACGCCACCGTGCAGCTGCCATCGACCAATGGCGAAGGCCCGGACTTGTTTCTCTCCGACGGCGACGTGCAGGTCCCCGAGCAGGCGGCCTTCGCCTTCCTGGTCTACGACGACGGCACGTACGGCTTCTTCGACAGCTTCGCGCTGACCGACGAATCGTCCGGCAATCCGCCAACCGACTTGAACCGCGACATCTTCGGCGTGGAGTACACCACCGAAGCGGTTGACGGCAAGCAGGACTTCCTCGCTCAACTCGGCCAGGTGGCGGTGCTGCAGGACGAGTACAAGGTGCGGCTGGAGTACGAGGTCACCGACTTCGATTCGGGCTCGGACGTCGTCGTCACCGCGTTCATCGATGACATTCAGATCGACCTCGACACCAGCGACGGCGTCGAGACCAATCCGGAGGACCGCGACAGCTACACGTTCACGTGGGACTCCGACAGCCAGAATTACATCGCGCTCAACGGCCGGGCTCAGAGCACCGTGTCATTCGACAACCTGTTGATTGAGACGTTTGAGCTGGCGTCGCTGCCCGGCGATTACAACGGCGATGGCGCCGTGGACGCGGCGGACTACACCGTTTGGCGAGACGGCCTGAGCCCCGACTCCAGCATCTCCGGCTACACGCTCTGGCGCGAGAACTTTGGCGCAACGCTGCCCGCCGCGTCCGGCGCCGGCAGCGTGCCGGAGCCTGCGTCGGTCGCCGTGCTCGCATGCTTGGTGGCCGCGGCGGCTGGGGCCACGCGGCATCGCCGCGCCGACCGGTGAAACCGTGAGCATGGCCGGACCAGGAGGTAGGATGCGAGCCAACCGGAACGCTCTGCGAGTCATCGCCGCGGCGCTAACCTTCTGCGGGCTCGGGCAATCCGCCCACGGCGACACGCCGGACGCGGTGTCGCGGTTCAACATGGTCGTGGGCACCCAGACCATCGCGCCGGCCTACGGCTTCACCAGCGAGACCCGTCTGTACGAAACCGCGACGCGGATGCGCGAGATGGGGTCGAACATCCTCAAGATCTCGCTCACCGGCGACGCCTACGCCGACATCAACGGCGCGCCATCGGACCTGACCCAGCTGGTGCAGTGGGGCGACTTCAAGCGGGTGCTGGACATGGACTTCTCGCACTACCACTTCTGGGCGTACAGCGTGCTGCCGCAGGCGTGGAACTTCGGTGACTACACGCAGTTTGAGAAGGACCTCGACTACCAAACCATTTACAACCTCAGCAGCTACCTGCTGACCAACTACAGCGGCACCGGCAAGACGTTTTATATCGGCAACTGGGAAGGCGACTGGCACCTGGTGGGGCAAGGCAACCGGGACGAAAACCCCACGCAGCAGCAGGTGGACCAGATGGCCGAGTGGTACAACGTTCGGCAATCGGCGATCGAAGACGCCAAGAGCGACCTCGCCGGGCAGGTGGCCGATGTCGATGTCTTCCAGTACGCGGAAGTGAATCTCGTTCAGAAAGCGATCGCCGATACCGACCCCAACGACGACGTGCTGACGCTCACCAACGACGTGCTGCCGCAGACGAGCATCGACTACGTCTCGTACTCGTCCTGGGGCAGCCTGAACTCGCTCGATCTGGAAGTGGTCGATACGCAGTTGGTCGCGGCCTTTGATCACATTGAGGCGCAGCTCCAACCCAAGGCGGGCCTGCCCACCGAGAAGCGGGTGTTCTTGGGCGAGTACGGCTGGCGGCTGCCGCGGGTTGGTTCCGCCGAGGAGCAGGAACGCTACAGCCGCGAGGTCGCCCTGACCGCGCTGGAGTGGGGGGCGCCGTTCGCGCTCTACTGGGAGTTCTACGACAACAGCCTGAACACCGGGAACGACTACGGATTCTGGCTGATTGACGATCAGGACGAGAAGCAGCCGCTCTACTGGACGTTCGCGAACTACTACGACGCCTCGGAGCAGTTCCTCAGCGACTTCTTGGCGGACAACGGCCGGATGCCCACCGAGGCGGAGTTCCGGGCGTTTGCGATCGACACCCTGGCGACCGTCCCGAGCTCTCCGCCGGTCGCTCTGCCGGGCGACTACAACGGCGACGGCATCGTGAACGCCGCGGACTACACCTTGTGGCGCGACGGGCTCAGCCCCGACTCCAGCCAGGCCGGGTACGCCTTGTGGCGAGACAACTTCGGCGCCACCGCGGCAGCCACCCGGCAGGCCGGCGGGGCGCCCGAGCCAGCGGCCGGTTTCCTGATGGCGTGCCTCTTCGGCGCCAGCACGCTGGCTTCGCCGCGGCGACGGTAGGCCCACCGGTCCGGCAAGAGCCGCGTAGCCGGCGGAATCGTTGGACTTGGTACGCGTTGCGTGACGATCGTCACTCTGACGCCGCGCCTGGCGGTCGCCGCACGCCCCTTCTGCGCTCATCTCCCCCGAATGGGCATCCTAACCCGATACGTCGCGAGCGAAGGCCTCAAGCTGCTAGCAGTGGCGATGGCCTCGCTCACCACCATCCTGTCGGTCAGCATGGCCGCCAAGGAAGCGGTGCGTCTCGGCATGCCGCCGATGGTGGTGCTCAAGGCGATGCCGTACTTCTGCGTTGAGATGCTCGGCTACGCCATGCCGGCGTCGGTGCTCTACGTGGTCTGCTCCGTCTACGGTCGGATGGCGGCGGACAACGAACTGGTGGCCATCAAGTCGATGGGCATCAACCCGCTGCGGATCGTCACGCCGACGCTGGCGGCCGCGTTCTTGATCAGCCTCGGCACGGTGCTAGCGTACGACGCCACCGCGGTCTGGGGCCGACCCGGCGTGCGGACGCTGATGGCGGAGTCCGCCGCCGAAGTGGCCGAGGGGCTGCTCGCAACCAACAAGTCGATCGACATGCCGTGGGGCTCGATCGCTGTGCGGGGCGTCGAGGGCGGCGTGCTTATCGAGCCCAGCGTGCGGCTGAAGCGGAAGGGCGGGGCGGGCGAGACCGTGCTCGATGCCGGCCGGGGCGACCTGGAGAGCGACGCCAACGGCGTCCGCCTTGTGCTGCTCGATTCCGAAGCAGCCGTGCGTGGCGGGGCGTCGGTGCTGCACCCGGGGCGGTTTGAGATCGACTTCCCCATCGAGAACCAGGGCACGCCCGTGCACCGCGACTGGCTGGCTCAGCGGGACATCCCGTCGGCGCTCGCCGAGGTGGAAGCCGACCTCCGCCAGGTAGAGCTTCGCGACCTCCGGCTGGGTGTCGATTCGGACGACGCGGCGTTCCTGCGGCGGAAGATCGCCCGGCTCAGGGCGGAGCCGTACCGGCGTTGGGCGAACGGCTTTAGCTGCTTTGCGTTTGCCTTGGTTGGGGTCGCGGTCGCCATGCGGCTGAAGACCGCTGACGCTATCGCCACGTTCTTCGCGGCGTTCTTGCCCGTGCTATTAGTCTTCTACCCGATGCTGATGATGAGCGAGAAGATGGCGTGCTCCGGCGACTGGCCACCATCCATCTTCTGGCTGAGCGACGGCGTGCTCGGCCTTGCCGGCGGCGGGCTGCTGTGGCGGGTGATCCGGCGGTAGCGTGCAACGAACGCTCGGGCGCGATCAAAGCGCCAGGTCACGCCAAAGGATCTCGCCGCCGCCTACGTTCCAATCGTGGCCGAAGTAGCCCGCGGCTCGCAGGTCGGAGGAGCCTTCGAGCAGCGTCCGCTCGCCCAAGATCATCAGGTCAGGGAAGACGACTCCTGGCGTGAAGTAGCGGAGGCGGTCGGTCATTCGCATGCCGCGGATGCCGGTGCCGCCGACGACGGCGACGCTCGCCACGGTGCTGCCCTGCCGCGGGCGGACCATCACCAACGCGAGCCCGTCACCCATCTCGGGTCGTACAGCGCCCTTAAGGCCAACGTCCACTCGGTCGCTACGGAGCTGCACCGGTGAGGTCGACAGGACGCTGGGCCACGCCGCGTTGGTCTTGGCGTTGCCGTAGAGAACGACGTTGCGATTGGGCGCCGACTGCGGCTGGAACAACGTATCGGGCAGCACCTCCAGGGCGCCGTTGCCGCGGCGCCAGAAGGTCATCGCGTCGTAGCGGGCTTTGGCCATCGCCCAAGCGTTTTCCTCGTCGGTCCCGCGCGTGCCGTAGACCAGCACCGCCCGGTTGTTGAGCGCGGACTTGAGCAGCCCGCCGCGGCTGGCGGTCTTCTCGTCAACGTCGCTCCGCCCCGCCTTGGCCCACTGGCCCTCGGCATCCCGCTCAAGCCAGAGCCGCTTGCCGGTG
Source organism: Planctomycetota bacterium (assembly GCA_039414355.1). GTDB lineage: Bacteria > Planctomycetota > Planctomycetia > Pirellulales > Lacipirellulaceae > JBCCQL01. The sequence continues at coordinate 17,349 of JBCDJN010000086.1, forward strand.
GGCTTGATCTTGAGGGTCTTGGTGTCGTCAAGCGTAACGGCGACTTCGCGCGGCGAAGACAAGTGATCGAGGTCGATCCCCAGTCGGCGGACGTTCACCGTTCGCCCGCGGAACGACGCATTGTTAGTGTCTTGCGTCAGCACCACGCGTGACACCTGGTAGGCGGTCACCTGCTGCTCGATGGTTACCCAATGCCGGCGAGACGCCTCGGCAGGGTGGGCGGTGGTGAAGTCGATTTGCTCGATGTCCTTCGGCTCCGCCGTCCGCCGTGATTGGAAGAAGGCGTCGATCTCGGGCGAGTCGACCGTCTCTTTGCCCCACCAGTGGCCGGCGCCGGGCAGTTCGCGGTAGCGGAAGTCGGCGTGGAACGCGCCGAGGCGGGCGCGGACGAAGCGGGCGTCGGCCAGCGGCGTGCGTTTATCGTCAGCTCCGTGCCACGCCAGGGTCGCCACCGGCGTCAGGTTGGGCAGCAACCGGGCGGTTGATCGCGCACGGCTGCCGCGCTCCAGCAGGTCAACCACGGGCGGAGCGGTTGTTCCGTCGTCGCCAAGCTCCGGCGTGTGGACGAAGTCCAGCGGCGCCCCCACCGTGGCGAGCGCCGCGAACTGGTCCGGCATCCGCATCGCCAGCCGCCGGGCGCCGTAGCCGCCGTAGCCGTGGCCCAGAAGGCAGACGCGGCGTGCGTTGTTCGGGAGCTGCCGGCGGGCGTCGGCGAGGGCTTCCATCGCGTCGCGGGCGCCCCAGTCTTCCCACACAAAACCGACCGGCCGCCGGTTCTGCGGCACAACGACGTGCGCCCACGGTTTCGGTGTGAAGTTCTTCGCGAAGGCCGCGTGATCGATGCCGAGGTCGTGCAGCGCGAGCACCACGCCCGACTCGTCACTCGGCTCGGTGGCGGGCACAAGCGAATAGGCCTGCACGCTGCCGTCGACGCGGCTGACCAGCGTGCAGACGCGACGCTCAGTCGGCTTGCGGACGGCCAGCTTGAGGGTTGCTTCGGCCGCCGGGTCGGGCGAGACGCCGCCGGTGGTCACGCTGCGTGGGTGCAGGGCGAGCTTCAACTCGGCGCCCGCCTCGCCTTCCGGCCGAACACCCAACAGCCGGATCGGCACCTTGGCCACGCTCATCGCTTCGATCCGCGGCAGCACTTCGCGCAGACGCTTGCCGGCAAGGCTGATCCGCAACTCGGCGTCGACGAGCGGGCGGTCCGTCGCGTTGACGATTGGGATCGCCGTCCAGGCGGTTTGCTCTTCGCCCGCCACCAGGTCGGGCAGCGTCGCGTCCCGCGGCTCGAGCGCGATGGGAGCGGGCGGTTCAACGAGCTTCGCCGTGAACCCAGGTCGAGCCAGTTGAAAGAGCAGGGTGTTCTCGCCCTCGTTGAGCGAGACGGGCATGCCGATCGAACCGCTGCCGTAGACATCTCCCGGCAGCCAGGCGCCGTCTTTCCAAACGGCGACGCAGCGGCCCGCCATGAGCAGCATGCGGCGCGGCGCCGGCGAGGCGACGGTGGCCACGGCGTAGCCGCCGGCGGCGTAGGGGCCCATGAGCCGGCCCTTGGGATCGGCCACTGCGACTTGCCAGGTAACCGTGTCGCCCTCGGCGGAGACAACCCCCTCGCCCGCCGCAGGGGATCGCCACTGGCCGGCGGCCAGGGCCGCGTCGATGGGGTCTTGGTGGAGCACCCGCCGACCAGGCAGATCGACGCGGGGCAGCACCAGAAACTCCCGCAGCGGGATCTCCGCCGGCAGCGGCGGCTCGATGGGCGCCTCGCGGGGCTCGTCGCCCAGGGCTTGGGGCGTGCCGTTCCCGCTGGTGGGCGCGGCGATCTCAACCGCTTGCGGCGCCGCCGGCGCATTCGTGCCAAGCGGGGCAATCAGAACAATCGCGAGGACGGCACACAGACGCATCGATGCAGGCTCCAGCCAGGGCGGGTGCTCTAGCGTACGTCGCCCGCAACGCAACGCACAAGTTGGCCGCTCACGCGGCGCCGAGTTCCACCGTCAGGTTTTGTCGCTCGCCGCCGCGGAGGATCGTGAAGACCACGCTCGCGCCGGGCCGCAAGCCGTCCATAATCTCCAGGAAGTCGGTGTGCGTGCTGACCGGGCGGCCGTCGATGGCGATCACCGTGTCGGCGTTTTCGATGTCGAGCCGCCGCTCGAGGTAGAGTACCGGGCCGCGACGGCGTTTGGTTTCGAGGATCCGGATGCCGCGCAGGCCGGCCAGCTCGGCCGGGCCGCCGCGGCTGAGCTTGCGTAGCCGCAGGCCGCGTGGCGTTTCGTCCAGGGTGACGATGCCGTGGTACGCACGCAGCACCTTGCCGTGCTCGATCAGCTCCGGCAGGTACCGTTTGACGCGGGCCACCGGGATGGCGAAGCCGACGCCGGAGTTCTGGCCGATTTTCGAGGCGATGGCCACGTTCATGCCGACCATCTCCGCGCGGCTGTTGAGCAACGGGCCACCGGAGTTGCCGGGGTTCATCGCCGCGTCGGTCTGGATCATGCCGGTCATGACCCGGTTGCTCGCCCGGCTGGGGACGGACCGGTTGAGGCTCGAAATGATACCGACGGTGAGTGTTCCCTCGAGTCCGAAAGGGTTGCCAACGGCGTACGCCTTCTGGCCGACGACTAGGTCATCGCTTCGGCCCAGATTGATGGGGAAGAGTACCTGCGCCGGTGCGTCGATCTTGATGACGGCCATGTCGAACTGTTCATCCGCGCCAACGAGCTTCGCGGGGTAGGTTGCCCCGGAGGCAAGCGTGACCTCAATCGCTCGGGCGCCGTCGATGACGTGTTGGTTAGTCAGGACGTGCCCCTGGCGATCGATCACCGCGCCCGAGCCGGCGCCGCTGCCGCCGGCGACCGGCAGGCCCATCAGCGGGTCGTACTGCACGACGCTGGTGGTGATGTTCACCACGCCCGGGTTGACCGTTCGGTAGACCAGGGCGTTGGTGCGTTCCTCGGGCGTGAGCGTGGCAGGCAGCGGCGGGTTGGCGGCCGGGCTTCGGAAGACCGGCTGCTGCGGCGCACTCACCTGAGCCAGCGCCGCGCCGGGCGAAGGCGAGTCGCTTCGCCACGGCGATGCGACGAGCAGGCCAACAAGCAAACCGGCGAGCGATCCCGCGAGCAGTCTTAGCATGGCGGTAGCGTTGTGGTTTGTAGGAACGGGTTCTTGTGCGTTACGGACGCAGCCGCTCAATCGTTCGCACTAGGTGAATGGCCAGATGCTGGGGATGAGCAGGCACGCTGTGGCGGCCGTCAGCACCGCTAGCGGGGCGCCCACCTTGAAGTAGTCTCGCGGCTGGTAGCCGCCGGGGCCCATCACCATGAGGTTCGTCTGGTAGCCGATGGGCGTGGCGAAGCTGAGCGACGCCGACACCGCCACCGCCATCACAAACGGCCGCGGCGAGAGCCCCGCCGCCGCGGCGACGCCGATCGAGAGCGGGATCATTAGCGAGGCGACCGCGATATTGGTGATCAACTCCGTCAGCACCATGCACGTGGCGTAGATCACCACCAGCAACACGACAGGCCGAACCGCGTCGGGCAGGCCAAGCCCGTCGATGCCCCCGACCAGCCCGCCGGCGATCCAGTCGGCCGCGCCGCTCTCGCTGAGCGACGCCCCCAGGCCAATCGCCGCGGCGATGGTAATGAGCACCTGCAGGTCGATGGCGGTCCGCGCCTGCGCCGTGGTGAGGCACCGCGCCGCGATCATCGCCAGCACAATCGCCACGGCCACCACCGGCTGGGCGTCGCGGCCGAGCAACTGGCCGGTCCAGCCGGGCGGGGTCCAGTCGGCGGTGGCGGCTACGGCGATCGCCACCAGCCACGCGATCAGCAGAGCGAAGAGGCCACCAGCCAACAGCGCGCGATCATGCCGGCGGCCGAGGCTGCCGCTCACCAGGCTCACCAAGTAGAAGTCGCGGCTGTCGCGGTACTGGCTGACGAAGTCGCCCCGCGTTTGCAGCAGCAGTGTGTCGCCCGGTTCCAGGCGGATGTTGCCGATCTTGTTGGTCAGCCGTTCGCCGTTGCGGTGGACGGCGACGATCGCC
>JBCDJN010000087.1:0-21272 GCA_039414355.1 Planctomycetota bacterium
CGAGATCGTCCGCGGGGCCATCGCTGCAGAGCTTCAGCAGGTCGTAGCCGAGCTGGGCGGAGGCTTGGGCGAAGAGGTCGGCGGCGATCTCGCTCCGGCCGCACAGCTCGGCGCCCATGCCGACGGTTTGCGCGCCCTGGCCCGGGAACAAGAAGGCGATTTTCGACGCCACGAAGTCCTACCTTTCCTCACAACGCAGGGTTTGGACCCGGTGGCCGCTGGCCGTGGGCCCAACGGCCGCCGGCTGATTGGTGGGTCGCCGATTGGCGAACCGATCCGAGCGACGCCGGCCTTCGATCGACGAGGCCCCGGCCCACCCGACCTCTGCCAACTAGGCCCCGACCAATTAGGCCTCGACCGGCTGCACCATCGTCCGGCCCATGTAGTACCCGCAGTTCTCGTTGGGGCAGACCGCGTGCGAGAGCATCGGCTGGCCGCACCGCGGGCAGGTTTGGAACTGGCGGACCTTGATCTGATCGTGGCTCCGACGCTTGCCGGTGCGGCTGTTGGAGTGCTTTCGCTTGGGAACGGCCATGATTGCGTCGGTCGCTTCGCGGGCTTAGGTTGCTGGCGAGCGGCTCGGCAGGCGTTTGCCCGGCCGGCCGCACCGTGGTAAGCCCCGAACGATAAGCTCCGCCGCCGGAGGTTGTCAACGGGCCCGACTTTCTTGGAAGACGAGCGTCGCTGAAAGCCAAGCCCGCCTATGGCCATTTCGATCCGTCACGCCGAGTTGACCGACCGCCGGGACGCCGAGGCTGTCGCCCGACTGCTGGCGAGCTATGCCGCCGACCCCCAGGCGGGCTGGGGCGTGGCGATCGCCGAAGAGGCCGAGCGTCGGCTTCCCGAAAGCCTCGACGCGGTCCCCGGCCGGGTGGTTCTGCTGGCCGAGGACGACGGCCGAGCGGTCGGCCTCGCCATCTGCTTCCCGGGCTTCAGCACCTTTGCCGCCCGGCCGCTGCTGAATCTGCACGACCTGGTGGTCGACCCCGACTGCCGCGGCCAAGGCGTCGGCGGCAAGCTGCTCGAAGCGGTCGACGACGAGGCCCGCCGGGGCGGCTGCGTGGCGGTGACCCTCGAAGTGCTCGGCGCCAACCACGGCGCCCAACGCCTCTACCGCCGGCACGGGTTCGTGGGCGGCGAGCAGATCGAACCGCCCTCGGCCCCAATGTTCTTCAAGAAGACGCTCTAGGCGGAAGACGAGTAGGCCGCTGCTGGTGGGGCTCTTGATTGACCGCGAATGAAGCGAATTAAGCGAATGACCTCGATTGCTTACGATCGCTTCTTTCGCTCACCGTCCCGATAGCCCATTGCGTAATCGGATTCTAAGTCGCGTGCGCGGATTCGCTTCATTCGCTTTATTCGCGGTCAGCTACTCATCCTCTTTCTTGACGCGTGCCGGCTGGCGACGCAAGGCGACCATCACGCCGGCCGCCACGACGAAGACCGCGGCCGAGTAGAAGCTGGCCAGGGGCCATTCGCCCAAGATCAGTAGGCCCATCACACCGGCGAAGACGAACTGCAGCAGGTTCACAATCATCACCAACTGGCCCCGCAGCCGCTGCATGGCGTTCGTGATCAGGGAGTGGCCGATGACCGTTGGGATCAGCCCCAGCGCGAGCACGTACGGCAAGTCTTCCCGCAAGCTGAACGACCAGTCTCGCACCAGCACCGGCGAAGCCGCCGCGGACACCACCGCCGCTGACGCGTAGACCGGCGCCACGTAGAGCCAGACCGTGGGGTGGTGGCGAAACCGCTTGGCGAGGACCAGGTAGAGCGCCATCAGCAGCATGGAGCCGAAGCAGATCAGGTCGCCGCGGAACGACTCGGCGCTCAGGCGATAGTCGCTCACAAACAGGATCGCCAACCCCACGCCGGCGGTGGCCGTGGCGAGCAGTTCCCACCGCGTGACGCGCTCGCCCACGACCAGCCAGAGCAGCAAGGGCGCCACGACGGGCGAGGTGTTCACAATCAGCGAAGAGTTGGCGACGTCGGTCATCCGGGCGCCGATCATCCACGTGATGAAGTGCAGCGCGAGCAGCACGCCCGGCACCGCCGCGTCGCGGAGGTGGCTCCAGTTGAGCCGGTCGCGGTGCTTCCGCCAGTCGGCCCAAACGATCGGCAAGAGCGCAATCACCGCCACCACCAAGCGGCTCGCGGTGAGCAGCGTGGGGTCGGTGTCGCACAGCTTGATGAAGATCACCGCCGTGGAGAGTGCCAGCACGCCAACCAGAAGCAAGAATATCTGCACGGCGGGGTCGCGGGCGGGGAGGTAGGCGGGGCAGCAGGAGGGCGATCAGTCGAACAACGGCAGGCCGCCGCTGCCGGTGACGTCTTCCAGGTGGGCGACGCCTTTGGCGGTCAGGCGTCGGCCGCGGGGTGAGCGGACGACCAGTTCTTGCCGCAAGAGGAACGGCTCGACCTCGTCGGTCAGCGTGTCGGTCGCCGTGTTAAGCGTATGTGCGATCGCCTCAACGCCCACCGGCCCGCCGTCGAACACCCGCCGCATGGTGTCCATGTACTTCAGGTCTTGCGGGTCGAGCCCCAGCGGGTCGATGCCCAGCATGGCGAGCGCCGCCTCGGCCACGTCGAGCGTGATCTCGCCATCGGCGCGGCTCGTGGCGTAGTCGCGCACCCACCGCAGGCGGTTGTTGGCGATGCGCGGCGTGCCACGGCTGGTCAGGGCTATCTTCGCCGCGGCGTCTTCGGCAATCGGGATCGAGAGCTTCGCCGCGTTGCGGGTGACGATCACGCCCAGCTCATCTTGCGAATAGAAGTCCAGATGCTCGCGGATCTGAAAGCGGTCCCGCAGCGGCGCACTGAGCAGCCCGGTCCGCGTCGTGGCCCCGATGAGCGTGAACGGCTCCACCGGCATGTTCACCGTGCGGGCGTTGACGCCCTCGCCCAACGTGATGTCGACGCGGAAGTCTTCCATCGCCGGGTACATGAACTCCTCCACCGCCTTGGGCATGCGGTGGATCTCGTCGATGAACAGCACCGACCCGCGGGCCGCGTTGGTGAGGTACGGCAGCAGGTCTTTGGGCGCGGCGAGCGTGGCGCCACTGGCGATCTGCAGATCGACGCCCAAGTCGCGCGGGATGCAGGTGGCGAAGGTCGTCTTGCCCAGCCCCGGCGGGCCGTCCAGCAGCAGGTGGCCGAGCGGCTCCTCACGCATCAACGCCGCGTCGACCGCGATCTTGATCCGCTCGTAGACCGCCCGCTGGCCGACCATCTCCTGCATCCGCCGCGGGCGGAGCAGGGTGTCTTCTTCCTTCGTGGCGCCCGATTCGGGGGAGCGGGCGGGGCGGCGGTCATCGCCGTCATCGTCATCGTCGTCGGCCGAGAGAATCCGTTCGCGTGGCATGGGCGGAGTCTATCAGACCGGACGCGATCATGGCAGTTCGTCCAGAAACGCGGCCAGCTGGTCGTAGTACGCCGGCGGCTGCGGGTCGTTGTGGCCGCCGCCGCGGAACTCGATGAAGCGTTTCTGCTCGCCCGGCGCCGCGTCGTACAACCGCCGACCGAGTTCCAGCGGCACGACGAAATCCTTCGTCCCGTGGCTCTGCAGCAGCGGGCCGTCGTACTGGGCGATGCGCTTCACCGAGTCGTAGCGGTTCCGCATCGCCAACCGGACCGGCAACCAGGGGTAGTGGTGGGCCGCCGCGTCGGTGAGCCGGCTGAAGGTGCTCTGCAGCACCAGGGCCTTCGCGCCAAGCTCCGCCGCGCACGCCACAGCGACGCCCCCGCCAATCGAACGACCGACCAGCACCACGTTGCCCGGCTCGCGACCCGTTCTTTCGGCAAGCCACCGCTGCGCGGCAAGGCCGTCTTGCACTACGCCTTTCTCGTTCGGCTTGCCCTCGCTGTAGCCGTAGCCGCGGTAGTCGAAGACCAGCACGGTGGCGTTGAAGCGGTCGGCGTAGTACTCGACGAGATCACCGTTGTCCGCCACCTGCTCGCCGTTGCCGTGGAAGTAAACGATGGCGTGGTCGGCGTTGTCCGTCTCGACCAGCCAGCCGTGCAGCTTCGTGCCGTCGGCCGAGGCGAACTCGACCTCCTCGATGGCGGTTCCCTCCGTGGTCCAGTCCGATCGCGCCAGCGGCGGCGCCGGGTAGACGAGCCAACGCTCGAGGAAGGTCATCAGCAGCACCACCACCAGGTAGCCAATCGCCAGCGCCCGGGCGGTGCGGAGCAGGATGCGTTGCCAGGGCTTCATTGGGGTGATTGAACCGCCACAACGCCGAGACGCCAAGAGGAAACCACGGAGAGCACAGAGGACACAGAGGGATAAACTGGGGGATGCGTTCTCACGCTGATCGCGTCTGCTCCCCCGTCAATGCGGGCTAGCCTTCGCCCCCACTGTGTCCTCTGTGCTCTCTGTGGTTACTCCCGTGGCGTCTTGGCGTCTTGGCGTCTTGGCGGTCATCCCTCCATAATTCGGCATGCCCAAGAAGACCGCCGCGGCTGCCGGGCCGCCGATCAAAGTCCTGATCGTCGATAACGACGACGCCCACGCCGACGCCATGGCCGAGAGCCTCCGCAAGGTGGGCTACGACTGCGCCGTGGCCACCAGCGGCGACGCCGGCGCCGAACTGCTGGAGAAGGACGCCTTCGAGGTGGTGGTCACCGACCTGGTGATGCCGGGCGTGGGCGGGCTGGAGATGCTCGCCAAGAGCAAGGAGGTGCTGCCCGACGCGGAGGTGATCCTCGTTACCGGGCACGGCACGGTGGAGTCGGCCGTCGAGGCGATGCAGCAGGGGGCGTTCAACTACCTGCTCAAGCCGCTCGACCTGGGACAGCTCCGCGCGGTGGTCGACAACGCCGCCCGCGCCCAGCACCTGCGGCGGGCGAACGCCGAGCTGAGCCGGCGGCTCGACGAGAAGTTCGGCTTCGAGGGCGTCATCGGCAACTCGGCCCCCATGCGGGGCGTCATCGACCGGCTCGCCCGCATCGCGCCGACCGACGCCACGGTGCTCATCCAGGGCGACACCGGGGCCGGCAAGGAGCTGATCGCCCAGGCGATCCACCAGAACAGCCCCAGAAAGTCTCGCCCGTTCGTCGCGCTCAACTGCGGCGCCCTCAGCGAGAACATCCTCGAGAGCGAACTCTTCGGCCACATTAAGGGCGCCTTTACGGACGCGGCCCGCGACCGCGTGGGCAAGTTCGAGTACGCCGACGGCGGCACGCTCTTCCTGGACGAAGTGGGCGACATGCCGCTCGCTACGCAGATCAAGCTCCTTCGCGTCCTCGAGTCCGGCGAGATCACCCGCGTGGGCAGCAACGAGGTGGTGAAGGTCAACGTGCGGATCCTCTCGGCCACCAACCGCGACCTCGAAGCGGCGATCGCCGACGGCCAGTTCCGCGAGGACCTTTACCACCGGCTGAAGGTGATCACGGTCCGCGTGCCGCGGCTGGCGGAGCGGCGGGACGACATCCCGCTGCTGGTCGATCACTTCGTCAAACAGCACGCCGCCCGCCACAACAAGGAGGTGAAGAGCGTGTCCGCCGCCGCCCGCCGCCGCCTGCTGGCGTACGACTGGCCCGGCAACGTGCGGGAGCTGAAGAACGCGGTGGAGACGATGGTGGTGATCGACATGGACGGCGTGCTGGACCTGGACGACCTGCCAGAGCAGTTCGCCACGGGCGACGCGACCACGCCCGACGGCGCCGGCGTGGGCGGCGGCGCCGGCCTGGCCGACATGGTGGGCAAGACCATGAACGAGATCGAAGGCATCTTCATCGGCGAAACCTTGAAGGTGACCGGCGGCAACCGAGAAGAAGCGGCCAAGATGCTCGGCATCGGCGAGCGGACGCTTTACCGGAAGATCAAGGAGTTTGGGCTTAACTGACTGGCTGGCGGGGCTGACTTTGGGAAGGGGATGGGGGAGATGTTGGGGATTGGGGGGATGGCTGAAAGCCGATCTTGGTCTTCTCGCTAGGCTGAGCGAATCATGACAAGAGACGAAATCATCAAAGCAATCCGAGCTACAGCGGCAAACAACGATGGCCAGCCGCTTGGAATGCAGCGTTTTGAACGCGTCACAGGCATCAAGAAGACTGATTGGTGGGGTGTCTTTTGGGCTTCGTGGAGTGAAGCTGTCGATGCCGCCGGCCTCAAGCCAAACGCGTTCCAGCAAGGGTACGATCGCGAGTGGCTAGTAGAGTCTTTGGCGCGGATAGTCCAGGATCTCGGCGAATGGCCAGCAGAAGGGAGATTGCGACTCTACTGTAGGAACAGAGGTGACTTGTCCTAATGCAAAGACGTTCCGCGAGCGAATCGGAAACAAAGCGCAGATGGTGGAAGCGGTTCTAGAGTTCTGTGAAAGTCGCGAAGAGCTCTCCGATGTGTTCCATCTATGCTCCGAGATTACCGTCACTCCGTCAGACGATAGAGTTCGCCGCAACGACAATACGACTGTTGGCTACGTCTACCTGATTCGGTCGGGCAGATACCACAAGATCGGTCGAAGCAACTCAGTCGGTCGACGGAGTTACGAACTGGCGACGAAGCTGCCCGCGGAACTGACTACTGTTCATTCGATCCAGACAGATGACCCAGTCGGAGTCGAAGCTTACTGGCATAAGAGATTTGCAGATAAGCGACGCAACGGCGAGTGGTTCTTGCTTGATGTAGATGACGTCAGAGCCTTCAAGCGTTGGGTGCGGATTCACTGAAAGGGCGTGCCCCGCCGCAAACCCATCCCCCCAATCCCCAACATCTCCCCCATCCCCTTCCCAATCAGCAAGCAATCAAGAGCTAAGGAAAGCCATGCCCATCGCGTTGCTCCCATCGTCGGTCGTCAACAAGATTGCCGCGGGGGAGGTGATTGAGCGGCCGGCGAGTGTGGTTAAGGAGCTGCTGGAGAACGCCGTGGACGCCGGCGCCACGCGCGTGGATGTGGCAATCGAGAAGGGCGGGGCGGAGCTCATCCGCGTCGTCGACAACGGCAAGGGCATCCCAGCCGGCGAGCTGCAGCTCGCCGTGACCAACCACGCCACCAGCAAGATCGAATCGGCGGACGACCTGTTCCGCGTCGGCACGCTCGGCTTCCGCGGCGAGGCGCTGGCAAGTATCGCCGAGGTGAGCCGGTTCACTCTGCGGAGCCGACCCAACGGTGGTGACGCCGGCGCGGAGCTCGTGGTCGATGGCGGCGTCGCCCGGCCGGTCGAGCCCGCCGGCTGCCCGGTCGGCACGGCAGTCGAGGTCCGCAACCTCTTCTACAACACGCCGGTCCGCCAGAAGTTCCTCCGCACGCCGCAGACCGAGATCGGCCACTGCACGGAGGCATTGTCGCGGGTCGCGCTGGCCAACCCGGACGTGCACTTCACGCTCACGCACAACGGCCGCAGCGTGCACGACCTGCCCGCCGAGGACGACTGGCGCCGGCGGATCGCCACGCTGTTCGGCGAGCCCATCGCGCAGGCGTTGATCTACGTTGAGAGTGAAGACGAAGGCGTACGGCTCTCCGGCTATGCCGCCAACCCAACCGAGAGCCGGTCGAACAACCGCCTGCAGTACCTCTTCCTCAACGGCCGGGCGATCCGCGACCGCTCGCTGCAACACGCCCTGGGCGAGGCGTACCGAGGGCTGCTGCTCACGGGGCGGTTTCCCATCTGCTTCCTGCGGCTCGACATGCCGGCCGACCGGGTCGACGTGAACGTGCACCCGACGAAGCTCGAAGTCCGCTTCGCCGACGGCGGCCGGTTGTACAGCCAGCTCTTGGGCACGCTGCGGAACAAGTTCCTGACGACCGACCTCAAGCCGATCGAGGGAGCGAACCCGGACGACGAGGTCGAGGCGGCCACCGGCGGCCCCGGCAAGCTGGTCGATTGGGCCAAGCGTGAGCTTCGGCAGCAGCGGATCGACTTATCGAGCGAGCCCCGCCCCGCTTCGTCGACTGCGCCAGCTCCGGTTGGCAGCGTGCCGGCGTTCAAGCCGTTCCCGTCCAGCGGCGCCGGCGGGTTGGCGATGCACCGCTTCACGCACGAGGCGGAAGCCGAAGCGCGGGGCGTCGTCGCCGAGCCGCGGCCAAACCCGGTCGCCGAACCGAACGCGGAGTCGCAGCCAACGCCGGCACCCACCGCCGCCGCATCGCAGGCGATTCAGCTTCACAATCGTTACTTGGTCGTTGAGACCGAGGCGGGCATGGAGGTGATCGATCAGCACGCGCTGCACGAACGCATCCTCTACGAGCAGATCCGCGAGCGGGTGCTGGCAGGCGCCATGGAGAGCCAATCGCTGCTCGCCCCCGAGCCGGTCGACCTCACCCCCGCCGAAGCGGCCGCCGCGATCGAGAATCAAGAGCTGCTCGCCAAGCTCGGCGTGAAGGTAGAGCCGTTCGGCGGCGACACGGTTCTCGTTTCCAGCTACCCCGCGATGCTCGCCAACCTGCCGGTGGCCGAGGTGCTTCGCGACCTGATCGAGCACCTGCTCGCCGGCGGCCGGGAGCCGGACAAGCGCGATTTGCTGGACAACCTGCTGCACTCGGTAAGCTGCAAGGCGGCCGTGAAGTACGGCGACCGGCTCACGCCCGAAGAGATTGAGGCGCTGCTCGCCGACCGCCACGTCACCGAGAACCACCACCACTGCCCGCACGGCCGGCCGACGGCGCTGGTCTTCACCTGCGACGAGCTAGACAAGCGGTTCAAGCGGATCTGACCGCGTGCGGGTTGCGGAATCGTCAGGAGCTGGACGCCCCCTCGGCTGCGCCGGTGGTCGCGGTCCCAAGTTCCCCCTTTGCCACGCGTCGCCTCGCTAGCGACAATGGCGTGCTCACCCGAGTCTCCGCCCGTGAACTAGCGCCCCGCGCCCAACAACTAACGCCTCCCCATGATTTGCGTCTCCATCGGCCGCAGCCGGCACAAGCACATGATCGCCGAGCACAAGGCGTTGGTGGAACGCGGCGCCAAGCTTGTGGAGCTGCGGCTGGACTACGTCGCCAGCCGGGTGAACCTGCAGCGGCTGCTCAAGGACCGGCCGTGCCCGGTGGTGGTGACGGTGCGTCGGGAAGTGGACGGCGGGAAGTTCACCGGCGAGGAAGACCAGCGGATGATGATGATCCGCGAGGCGATCGCCCTGGGCGTGGACTACATCGACCTGGAGGACGACATCGCCGCCAGCGTCCCGCGGTATGGCGTCACGAAGCGGATCATCAGCCACCACAACTTCCGCAACACGCCGGCCAACCTGCCGGAGCTGCACGCCAAGCTGGCGGCGATGGACGCCGACATCGTCAAGATCGCCACCATGGCCCAGCACCCGCACGACAACATGCGGATGCTCCACCTGGTGCAGAACGCCGAGGTGCCCACCGTTGGCATGTGCATGGGAGACATCGGCACGCCGTCGCGGATTCTGTGCGGCAAGGTCGGCGCGCCGTTCACCTACTCCACGTTCCACCACGAGCGGGCGCTGGCGCCGGGGCAGTTGAGCTTTCAGCAGATGACCGAGATTTACCGGTACGACGAGCTCGGGCCGAAGACGGACATCTACGGCGTGGTTGCCGATCCGGTGGCCCACAGCCTGAGCCCGCACATCCACAACGCGGCGATCCAAGCCGCGGGTATCGACGCCGTTTATTGCCCGTTCCGCGTGCCGGTGGACGACCTCGAGCAGTTCATCCGCGACGTGCCGAAGCTCGGCCTCAAGGGCCTCAGCGTCACCATCCCGCACAAGGAGTCGGTCTCGCGGCACCTGACCAAGATCGACCCGGCGGCCAAGGGCATCGCCGCGGTGAACACGGTCGTGTTCAAGGACGGCCAAGTGGTGGGCTACAACACCGACTACAAGGCCGCGATGGACTCGCTGGAAAACGGCATGGGCGCCGAGCCCGGCACGCCGCCCGAAGAGAGCCCGCTCAAGGGCAAGCGGGTGCTGGTGCTGGGCGCCGGCGGCGTCTCCCGCGCGATCATGTACGGCCTGAAGAAGCGCGGCGCGAAGGCGATGATCGCCAGCCGCACCCGCAGCCGGGCCGAGGCGCTAGCCGAGGAGTTCAATGGCCGCAGCGTGGAGTGGAACGCCCGCCATCACGGCGACGTCGACGTGCTGGTCAACGGCACGCCCATCGGCATGCACCCCAACGTCGACGAGTCACCCTACAACAAGTCGTACCTACGGCCGGGCATGGTGGTGTTCGACACGGTCTATAACCCGGAGAGCACGCTGCTCATCAAAGAGGCCCGCGACCACGGCTGCACCACCGTGACCGGCGTCGAGATGTTCGTCCGGCAGGCGTCGCTGCAGTTCCAGCTTTTTTTCGGCCGCCCGGCGCCGGGCGACGTGATGCGGGAAACTCTCAAGCGCGTCATTGGGCCGGTGAAGTACTGATGTAGTGGCGAGTGCGAGTGGCGAGTGGCGAGTGGCGGAGTTGGAACCCCAGAGCGAGCGGAAGCGAGCTGTAGCCCCTCTCCCCGGCAGGTGGAGGGGAGAGTGGTTAGCCAGCGGCCAAGGATTGCATGAGCGAAACCCTCCCCCCTCCGCCTTCCGTCCTCCGCCTTTTCCTCTGCGGCTACCGCGGCACCGGAAAGACCAGCGTCGCCCGGCCGCTCGCCGCTCGGCTGGGTTGGGATTGGGTCGATACTGACGATCGGATCGAACAGGCAGCCGGGAAGTCGATCGCCGCCATCTTCGCCGAAGACGGCGAGACGGCGTTCCGCGACCTGGAAGAACGGATCGTCGCCGAGACTTGCGGCCGCGATCGGCTGGTCGTCGCTCTCGGCGGCGGGGCAGTGCTTCGCGAAGCGACCCGCCGGCGGCTCCGCGAGGCCGGCCGTGTGGTAGGTTTGACGGCCGACGCGGCGACGCTCGCCCAGCGGATCACCGGCGACGCCGCCACCGGCGCCCGCCGACCCAACCTGACCGCCGCGGGCGGGCTGGCCGAGATTGAGCAAGTGCTCGCCGAGCGGCAGCCGATTTACCAAGAAGTGGCCGACCTGCAACTGAGCACCGAAGGCCGCCCCCCCGAGGCGATCGCCGACGCCATCGCCGAGTGGCTCGCCAACAGCTAACGCTCACTCGCTCGCATCGACGGGCGTGCTCATGGACTGGCTGCTCGACACCCCGCTCGCCCTCCGCTTGGCGGTGGTGTTCGTCGTGGCCGCGGGGTTGGCGTCGCTGCTCAACGCGGCCATCTACCATTGGGCGTGGGATCGGCGGTTGTTCTCGCCGTGGCAGCCGCGGGCCGACGGCGCCTCGCCGCGTTCGTGGCGGGACTGGGTTCCCATCCTCGGCTGGCTGCGGCTGCGGCGCGACAGCAAGCTGCACGGCCGGGGGTTCTGGGTCCGCCCGCTGCTGATCGAGATCGGCTTCGCCGCGGCGGTCGCCGCGCTCTACTGGTGGGAAGTGGAGCGCCTCGCGCTCATCGCCCCGCAGGTCGCGCGGCTGGCGGGGACGATGCCGCTCGACCCGGCGCCGCTCGCCTGGGCGACGCACACGCAGTTCCTCGCCCACACGATGCTGGGCGCCCTGATGACCGTGGCCACGTTCATCGACTTCGACGAACGCCTCATCCCAGACGAAGTCACCCGCCGCGGGACGCTCGCCGGCCTGGTGCTGGTGGCGATCACCCCGCTGGCGTTGCCGCCGGTGGTGACCGACCAGCCGGTGGCGCCGGAGTTGGGTATCGCCGTGATCGACACCGCCGGCAACGCCGTGGCCAACGCCAACGGCGCCCTCTCGGTCATCCCAACGCACTTGGCGGCGCCAACGCCGTGGCCGGCTTCGCTCGACGCCACACCCACGTCGCTCGCCATCGGGCTCGGCTGCTTCTGGCTGTGGTGCTTTGCCCTGACCGATCGCCACTGGCCGCACGCCGGCGCGTTTGGCCGGAAGCTCAAGCTCGTCGCGCGACGGATTGTCCGCGACCTAACAACCAGCCCCCTGCGCGAATCCCTGGCCGGCGGCACGGCGCTGGTGCTCGGCGTGTGGTGGTTCGGCGGCCCGCGGTGGATGGGTTTGCTCTCGTCGCTGGTCGGCCTCGCCGCGTGCGGGCTGCTGGTGTGGGCGGTGCGGATCATCGGCGGCGCGGTGATGCGGCGCGAAGCGATGGGCTTTGGCGATGTCACGCTGATGATGATGGTGGGCGTTTACACCGGCTGGCAGGCGGGGCCCATCATCTTCTTCCTGGCGCCGCTGGCGGGCATCTTCCTGGGCGTGCTCAACCTGCTGGTGCACGGCGACAAGGCCATCCCGTACGGCCCGTTCCTGTGCCTGGCCACGGTCTTCGTGCTGCTGATCTGGGCGCCGCTCTGGATGTGGGCCGAGCCGCTGCTGGCGTTCCCGGCGCTGGTTCCGACGGTGCTGGTTGTGTGCTTTGCGCTGCTGGCCGTTCTGCTGGCGATGCTGCAGGGGCTCAAGGCGCTGCTCGGGATTTCGGGCGAAGATTGAACGTGGCGTTCTTTGCGCCGAAGTCATCGACTCGAGACGAGCCGCGCCGTGTTCCGCATCCACACCGTCGCCGACATCCCATCCAACACCGCGCTGCTTCGCGCGAAGCGTTACGGCGTGATCGAAACGTCCGCCGGTGCGCTGCAGTCCATAACGCTCCGGCCGTGGCCGCATGTGCTGTCGCTCCGCGAGCTCTGGCCGGTGGGCGACCGGTACCACGCCGCCGGGCCGGCCGATCGCTGCCGGCTTTACTACAACCAGCCGCGGGGGTCGAGCCAGTTCCTGGCGCTCAAGTACGTGGTGACCACGCGGGGGACGAGCTACCGGACCTTCCGCGCAGCGCTCGAGGCGCTCGACCAGATCGCCGAGCTCAAGGGGACCGACGCCATCCTGTGCGACGCCGCCAACCGCCGGCTCTCCGATCGTTTTCTGCGACGGCAGGGCTACGTGCCGCACGCGCCGATGCCGTGGCGTCGGAACTACATCCGGCGGCTGTACGAAGAGCGTGCCGCGGCGCCGGCGTGAACGCTCACGAGTTGTTCTTCGCGGCAGCGCAGCCCGCCAGGCAGAACGCCGCGCCGAGCAGTTCGAAGACCGCAAACCCCGCGTGCATCGCCGAGTAGCCGTCCACGGCAAGCCCAAAGCATCGCCCGGCGGCCGACCCCAAAAGCGGCACGCCCCCCACCAGCAGCCCGGCAACCAGCTCACCCCGCCGCCAGAGCAGCAGCATCACCAAGGCGATGCCCAGCTCTACGCCGCCGTAGAAGGCGCGGACCTCAGTAAGGATCGCGGGTGGTCTGGCCTCGACGCCAAACGCGGAGAGCAACGCCGCGGGGTTCGCCCCAAGCCAGACCGCGAAGCCGGCCCAGATGGCGGCCGTAATGAGCAGAGCAACGTTGGCGAAGCGGCGGTTGAGCATACGGGGCCTTAGCAGAGAAACATCACTAAATGGCGCCGTCCGGGTGCCGGTCGACGAATCGGAACTCGGCCCCGCACCGCTTGCACCGATAGGTTTCCAGCTTCCGGCCGTCGTCGGTGGTGGCGGTGGCAATCCGCTCGAGCGCGAACCACCGGCCGCACTCTAGGCATTGCCGGAAACTGCCAGCGTCGAGCGGTTCGGCGAGGATGCCATGACCGTCGTCTAAGGATGCCATCGGGGGCACACTCGGTTAGGGCTGGGGAGCGGGTGGCGAAGGCATAAGTTTACCCAACCCAGATCGGTCCCAGACGTGCGCCGGCCGCCGGTTTCGCCGCCAATTCGGATTGTTCGCGATATCGTCAGTCGGCGTGTGGCGGCTTACAGTAAGGGGGATGGAGCTTGGCGGCCCGCAGGTTGACTGCAACCAACGGGGCCGCCGACACGTATTGTGGGAATGCCGCCTGAGTCGGCGCCCCAATCAGCCCCCCGGAATCCGCTCGCTATGTCCACCAAAACCCGGGCCGCCGCCCCCGCCTTGTTGCTCGGCGCCGCTTTTCTCGGAGGATACGCCCTCATGTCTCCCTCAGACTCCGCCGCCGTCGAGGCCAAGGCGGTCACCGACCGCCAAGACACCAGCGGCCTGCAAAAAGCCACCTTCGGCTCCGGCTGCTTCTGGTGCACCGAGGCGGTGTTCCAAGAGCTGGACGGGGTTGAGTCCGTGCTGTCCGGCTACTCGGGCGGCAGCGCGGACACCGCCAACTACAAAGCCGTCTGTACCGGAAACACCGAGCACGCCGAGGTGATCCAGGTCGCCTACGACCCGGACCGGGTGGAGTACAAGAAGCTGCTCGAGGTGTTCTGGAAGACACACGACCCAACCACGCTCAACCGCCAGGGCGCCGACGTTGGCACGCAGTACCGCTCGGTGGTCTTCTACCACGACGAGCAGCAGAAGAAGCTCGCCGAGGAGTACATGGCGAAGCTCGACGCGTCGGGCGCCTTCAACAAGCCGATCGTCACCCAGATCGCGCCCTACGAGACGTTCTACGCGGCCGAGGACTACCACCAGAACTTCTTCTCGCAGAACAAGTACCACCCGTACTGCCAAGCGGTGATCGGCCCCAAGCTGATGAAGTTCCGAAAGGTCTTCGGCGACAGCCTCAAGGGCGATGAGTCGTCCGCAACGGGCGTGACGGCGAAGAAGCCGGTAGCGCAAGAGCCGGGCGCCAGCGAAAGCGAGGACCCCGAGCCTGCGCCGACAAAACCGGAAGCCACCAAGACGAGCTCCGTCCGTAAAGGCGCCCTCCCGCCCGACACGGATTGGGCGAAGGTCGACTGGAAGAGTCGGCTCACCAGTCAGCAGTACTACGTCACCCGCAAGGCCGGCACGGAGCGGGCCTTCACCGGCGCGTACTGGGACAACAAGCGCGAAGGCTTGTACCGCTGCGTCTGCTGCGATCAGCCGCTCTTCGCCTCGGAGACCAAGTACAAGTCGAGCACCGGCTGGCCCAGCTTCTACGCTCCGGTTGGCAAGGACGCCGTGAGCGAGCACGAGGACCGCGGCTTCTTCACCGTGCGGACGGAGATCCGTTGCAGCCGCTGCGACGCGCACCTCGGCCACGTCTTCACCGACGGCCCGCAGCCAACTGGCTTGCGGTACTGTATGAACTCCGCCGCGCTCGACTTCGAGGCGAAGGAGTCCGACGCCGTCGTCATCAAGAACTGATCGACTCTACGCGAAGCGGCTCGCGGCGAGGAAGCCAATCGGCAGCGTCGTCTCGCCGTCGATCGCCAAGTCAGCGAGCGCTTCACCAAGCACCGGCGTGAACTTGTAGCCGTGGCCCGACATGCCGGCCGCCATGCAGATCCTCTCGTCGCTCGGCAGCCGGTCGACCACGAAGTGCTCGTCGGGCGTCATCGTGTAGAAGCAGGTCGCGTGGTGATGGGCCGGCCGCTTGAGCGAAGGCAGGTGCGTCTCGACGAAGCGTTCAACGGCTTGTTGTTCCGCTCGGTCGATTGAACGATCAACGTCCTCCGGCCGAGCGAGCGGCTTGCCGGCGGCGTGGTCGCCCACCTTCACGCCCCACGGCTCGACCGAGGGGAAGCCGTAGTAGACGCCGTCGGGCAGCTCGAACAAGAACGGCGGCATCGCGTCGGGCGAGTGGTTCTTCGACACGCCGTCGGCCGGTGCGTCGAACCAGAAGAGCGACTTGCGACGCACTTCCAGCGGCACGCCCAACTCGCCGAGCAGGCCGCCCGCCCACGGGCCCGCGGCCACCACGAGGCGATCAGCGGAGACTTCGCCCTGGTCGGTCTCCAGAACGACCCCGCCCGGCTCGCTCCGCCAGCCGCGGGCGGTGACGCCCCGCCGCAGGTCGGCGCCGGCGAGGCGGGCCGCGTCCAGGCAGGCCTGCACGCAGCGCTCCACGTACAGCATGCCGCCGGTTGGTTCGTGCACCACGGCCAACTCGTCCGGCACGTGGAACTGGGGCCAGCGTGACCGCGCCTCGGCAGCCGTGAATCGCTCGACCGGCAGGCCGTGCTCGGCGGCCGCGTGGAGCACGCCTTGCACCACCACGCCGTCGGCCGGTCCCGCCTCAATCAGCCCCGTCCGTTCAAACAGCCGCTCGCCCAACGGCTCCTCGAGCGCCGCCCACAGCGTGTACGCCCGCTGGCAAAGCGGCACGTAGTCGGGGTGCTCGAAGTACGCCTGGCGGATGATCCGCGTCTGCCCGTGCGAGCTCCCCTGATCGTGCGGCGGCGTGAACCGGTCGACGCCGATCACCCGCAGCCCCCGCGCGGCGAGCTTCCAAGCGGCGGCGCTGCCAACACCGCCCAGGCCCAGCACCACCGCGTCGCATGAGCTGGCCGTCTTCACGCTGGCTTCGCCGGTTGGGTGGAAGAAATCGGAGGCGTCCAAAAACCAGACCGCAGTGGCCCAAAACGGCGCGGCGGAGAACGCGCTTGGATTTGGACTTTCGCGTGAGAGAATAACAATCGCCGTCCGCCATCCGCAGCGCATCGCGCGGCGTTTGGGTAGCGAAAGGGGCAAGCCGCGGGCTTCGCGTGCGTCGAAAGCCTTCGGCTGCCAGCCGATTCGGCGCAGAAAAAACCTCGAGGCCCCAGTTCGGCGGCCTCGAGGTTCTTTTTCTGTGCCAAGTTTCTCGCACCGCCCGCGTCATCAACGCCACAGGTAGAAGACGGGCCGCTCCGTGGTGTACCAGCCGTAGGGCCGGCCGCCGGGCATTTGCCAGGTGGGGCTGTAGACGCCGGTCATGGGCAGCGGCGTGGCGGCGGGGCGGCTGTTGGACATGCCAAAGTTGGCCATCGTCTCCAGCCGGCGGATCCGGGCCATCGCCCGCCGCTGGGCCTTCTGCTGGACAATCTGCAGCGGCGTCGGCGCCTCGTAGCTGTAGCTGCTGCCCTCGCTGTACTGGTTGTCGCCGATCCACTTATCCCCTTCTTCCGCCGCAGGCCCGGGGTCTCCCAGGGCTTGAGCGAAGGAGGAGCAGGGCAGGGCGGAAAGGCAGGCAATTCCGGCCAGGGCGAGCACGGCGCAACGCATGGGTCGGCTCCGAAAGCAAGTTGGATTCGCCGGCCAGCGGGCTGACCGGATGGGGGATGTGGTTCATCGGACGCCATCGACCCGCGCGGGCCCGGCGGGCGAGCGGAAACCGGGGCACGCGCGCAACCCTCGCCGCTTGCCACCGGCCGATTGCGGAGACTTTGCCGGTGGCCCCGCGCCTGCGGCGTCTGCCGGATCGCCCCCGGCATCGCCCGCTCGGCGTAGGTGGATCGGTGGATTGTTTGCCGCGTGCCAGCAGTGCTAAACTGCGGCCATCCGACTGGCGAAGACGCGGCCGATCAGGCGGACCTAGATCATCCCGACGGCAAGATCGCCCTCCCGCGGGCGAACAGACCTTGGGCGAACGCCGCAGTCGTCGCCAACCGGAAACCACCCGCAAGGCCCGTTGCCGAGCGACCCACCCGCCGGATGCTATGCCGGCACGCTCTGTTTCATGAAAAGGGAGTTACGCGATGAAGAAGTTCTTCTGGATGCCGCTGGCCATTGCGATGGTTGGCTTCACGCTCGGCTGTGGCGACACCGCCACCACCACCGAGACGCCCGCTGAGACGCCCGCCGCCGAGACCGAAGGCGACGCGGAGACGTCCGAGACGCCCGAAGCGACCACGGAAGAGGGTTCCGGCACCGAGTGAATCGGTAACGACTGCCGACGAACGCAAGCGACCGCGTGGCCCCGCTACGCGGTCGCTCTTGCGTTTGGGGCCCACAGCTGAGCGCCGCGGCAGGCAGACGGTCGTCCGTCTTGACCAACCGGCAAGGTTTGCGTAGCTTTTTTTGAAGAAGGCCGGCTGCACCGGTCGAACTAGTTCTAGGCCGGCGATCGCCTGAACGGGCGAATCCCCCGGCCGCGAGAATCATCCTGGCGCCGTGGCCAAGTGGCTAAGGCATCGGATTGCAAATCCGACATCGGCGGTTCGAATCCGCCCGGCGCCTCTTACTAACTCTTCACGTAACGCTCTTTGGCAATTGGGTTTGCGACATCCGCCGAGGGCATCTGAAGAATGTCGGGGGCGGAGGGGTCACCCATAGGGTCACCTAACTCTGTCCCGAAGCTCTTCCAAACCGCGTCCGCCGTCTGCTGGGCGTGCAGCTCGACGTAGAACTGCTCCGTCGTGCGAATGCTTGAATGCCGCATCAACTCCTTCAACACCGCTGGGTACACGCGCGATGCCCATCGGGTCCCGAAGGAACGCCTTAAATCTTGGGCCGATGCGTACTTCTTCTTTCCCGCACGCTCTTCGACGACAACGCCGGCCGCTTCACCGATGGCGCCGATCCGCCTACCGATGGTGACCTCACTGACGGTCACTGTTGGCGGGCTACCTCTGCGCCGTCCGGGCACCAGTGGCTTGCACACGGTTCCGGTGCGATCCGACGCCGGAGTCTTTCGAAGGAAGGCCGTGAAGTCTGGCGTTAGGCCGATGAGCCGGTCCCGGCCGCCCTTTTCGGCGTCCATGCTGATGCGAATCAGCGGCCTTGGCTCATCGATATCGAGGATGGCTAGCTCGCCTTTGCCCCAGCACAGCAGGGGAAGCTCCGACAGCCGAATGCCGCTGTACCAGAGCACCCGCAAGGTGTGGCGCCACGACTCGGCCAACTGCGGCCCGACGACGTCTTCCGTTGCGTCGAGCATGTCCTGGAACTCGCTCCGCGTGATCGGGCGGCCCTTCATCGCCCGGGAGCTGCGCGTCTTCTTCGGCTTCGCGATGTAAGGGGCCTTTTCGATCAGGAGCATGGCGGCCGCCCACTTCATGGCGCGGGCCAGCGTGCCGAGGTATTTGGCGATCGTGTCCACCGGCTTGCCCTCCCTTCGCAGGTGCAACTCCCATCGGCTGATTGCCTCGGGCGTGACGTCCTCAAGGAGCCGTGGTTCGAGAAAGGTCGTCAGCGATATCCGGGCGGTGGTCCAGTCGCTCCGGCTCTTCCGCTTCAGCGTGGCTTGGCGCTCGTCCTTGTAGCGTTCGCAGAAGGCGTCCCAGGTGATGGCCTTGGTCGCCACCCCGCGGGCGATAATCGGCTCCAACTCCAGGGCCGCACGCGTCGCTTCCCTGCGACGCGCCGTGCCCGAGGATTTGCGCTTCTCAACGCCGGTTTCCGGGTCGATCCACGCGAGCTGGAGAAACCGCTTCGAAGCCACCTTCTTGACGTACACCTTACCCGGCTTCATTACCTCGCTCCGATTCTTCGAAGTGGCGTTCCATCGCCTGGAAAATCTGGCGGCCGTTGGTCACCCAGGTCCGTCCGGGCATCCGACGCACGCCGTACTTGACGCACCACTTCTTGGTCGACTCTTCGCTAAGGCCGAGCATCACGCTCACCACGGACAGGTTGACCACGCTGGTCTCGTCCAGCAGCACGCAGTAACCGCCCGGCTCGACTTGGTCTCTGGGGAGGAATGCGGACATGTCGCACCTATTGTTGACAGGCCGCCGCTGCCGCGCATAATGCGCGTACGTTCCACGGCGGCCCGTGTGGGACGTTTTCGAAATCCGACCCAACCAAGTGCTCTGCCAGGAGATCGGTTGTGTCGGGCCAAGGGCGTACCCCCGCGGGTCGCCCAAACAAAGTGACCAACTCTTGCCCGTCCCTCTGGGTTCCAGCCAGGGGACGGGCTTTGGTCTTTTTCCGAGTCAGCTAGTCAGCCATGGCGTCTCCTCCCCACAGGGCGGTTGAAGGCGCGCGGACTCTCCGCGGCTGAGACCCCAGAGACACACGGCCGAGAGCCGGCCGACGATTGATCGAACGCGCGTGTGCGCGGATAGATACGGCGTAAACGCCATGGGCAACCGGTCCTGCGGTTCGTCCGTGGTCCCGGCTCGCTGTTCCCGCAGCGGGTCGGGACGCCTTTGTTTTCCCGTAACACCGGAGTGTGTCCGATGTGGCGTGCTTGTCAACTGGGATTGCTGGTGGCGTGGCTCGCTGCACCTGCTGTCGGATTCGATCCGGTGCAGGTCTACGCGGACCTTTGCTACAAGAAACGCGCGACGGCCCTTGCGGCGGCAGACGCGAAAGTTGCCGAGCAGGCTAGGTACTTGGCATCCGCCGAGGCAGACCGCAGTCGTTCGCCAAGCGCCAGCGTGAAGCCCAACCGGGAGGCTCTGGCAGCCGCCAAGAAGGCAGCCGAAGCAATTCGGTATCCGCTCAACACTTGGTACTACACGGGCAGCATTGGCGATTTGAAGGTCGGTGCCGCAACGCGACTCAGTGCAAAGCTCCGCGTGGTAGATGTGATCGACAGCGAGCAGATGCTCGTTCGGGCTGGAGCCTCTCGGGTGGTCTGGCTGATTGACCCCTCGGCCGGCAAGCGGGCCGACCAAGAGCTGGTTCCTCTCGACGGCCTCTACACCTGCAGGCAAACCCGGTCCTACGAAAACGCCCTTGGCACAACAGCCACTGTTTTCGTAGTCCAGAAAGTCGACTTCGACTTCCCTGACGACGAACTGCGATTCACGCGATGGCGAGACGCCAAGACGTGGACGAGCACGGCCGGGACAACGCTTGAAGCCGTCTTTCATGGGTACGAACGCAGCCGCGTGCTCTTGGTGACCAAAGACAATGAGGTAAAGCGGGTAAAGCTGACTGACCTAGTCAAAGCCGACCGCGATTTCGTTATGGAGTGGCGTGCGGAAAAAAAGGCGAAGCAGGAAGCAAGCAGCCGCGACGGGTATGGCGGCCGTGGCGGCCGCGCTGGACGCAGTGGCTTTGGCTTCTAGCCCCCCACCCCCACCACGCGCAACGTCCGAGCCCGCCCCGCGTCCCAGGTGAGCACGCCTTTCTTGCGAAGCGCGTTGAGGTGGCAGGTCACGCTGCTGGGGTAGGCCAAGCCCATGCGATGCTGCAGCTCCCGCCTTGAGGGGCTGTAGCCGTGGGTCACCTGGAAAGCGCGAATGGCGAAGAGAATGTCAGACTGACGCCGCGTAAGATTAGCGCGCACCGGTAGTCTCCTAGAGAGGGTGAGTGCGGCTAGACCGGCTCTGTGAGCCTCTCAGCAGCCGCACAGCAGAAGGGAAACAACGGTCGCCCCGCAGGCACGCCTATCGGGATTCGGCGTCTAGCAGTCTCGCGGGGAGGCAGATAACCCGGCCCTTTAGCCCGCGACATTGAGGCCTATACTACCTA
Source organism: Planctomycetota bacterium (assembly GCA_039414355.1). Lineage (GTDB taxonomy): Bacteria > Planctomycetota > Planctomycetia > Pirellulales > Lacipirellulaceae > JBCCQL01. The sequence continues at coordinate 21,007 of JBCDJN010000087.1, forward strand.
TACGTTTGTGAGCTTCAACAGTCTTTCCGCGCCACTGTGGATAACTTCTCCGGGCCGTTTCCTAACCCCATGCTGGCGCCCGATTTGGGGTCCGAAGTTTTTTCGGGCGTTCGGTTATTCCTGTCGGTTTGATGCGGCAGGCGGTCCGTTTGGGATATCTAGGTGTGCTTTGGCAGGTTGCTCGCGCATGAATTTGTGCTGCGGCTCATCGCTCCGAAACGGCACGCTGTACGGCCCGTCGAACCGCTCGACTCGCACCGATCCAG
>JBCDJN010000088.1:0-21098 GCA_039414355.1 Planctomycetota bacterium
CCTCCGCTCCGGGGACGGCTTCGGCTACGCCTCAGCAGACCCCTCCGCTACGGACGGCCAGCGGAGTAGCATCCAACCATCCCGATTCTCTCATACCGGCTGGTACATGAATCGGGGGAAGGCCACATGGCATCGGGAATCAGCTTCCAAGATCCGCTGCGGACAACGCGCCGAACCGTACACCAAGAGTTCGGAAGAACCCTTTTCGAATGCCACTCACACGATACCAGCGGAGACGCCCGCTTGTTGGGGCCATGAGGGTCAGTCAGACAGGCTCTACGGCGAAAGCCGGCGTTGCTGCCACCCGGAATCACCGGGCGTGAAGAGCAGTCGATCGTGCAAGCGGCTGGGCCGGCCCTGCCAAAACTCGATTGCATCGGGCGTCACCCGGAACCCGCCCCAGTGTGGCGGCCGCGGGATCGGCTCGCCTTCATACCGGCGTTTCACTTCCTCCGCTTGGCGTTCCAATGCGGCCCGGTCCTCGATCACGGCGCTCTGCTCCGACGCGATCGCACCAAGTCTGCTGTTGACCGGGCGGCTGTTGAAGTACTCGTCTGACTCTTCCGAAGCGACCCGGCCGGCGGACCCTTCGATGCGTACCTGCCGCTCCAACGACGCCCAGTAGAACACCAGTGCCGCGTGCCCATTGTCAGCAAGCTCTAGTCCTTTGCGGCTGTTGTAGTTGGTGTAGAAGACGAAGCCATGCTCGTCGAAGCCCCGCAAGAGCACCAACCGCGCCGAAGGACGTCCGGCGGCCGTCGCCGTCGCCAAGGTCATGGCGTTGGGCTCGGTGATGCCCGCGTTCTCGGCCTCCTTCAGCCAGCGTGCGAACAAGGCGAACGGGTCGTCGCCGGCGGCGGCTTCGGTGAGTTCGCCCCGGGCGTAGTCAATGCGGCGTGTGTTCAGGGACATGTCGGTGCTCGATGTTTGGTTGCCGAATCGCCGGCTAGATGACGCTAAGCTCGACACCGGTACGCAGCCACGCGACGCCTGTTGACCGAGGCGGTCGTTGAGACACGACCCGGAATTCAACACGCGACGCCGTCGAAACCCACTCAGCGGACGTTCTGAAACCGCTCCAGGCACCCCGCGTGCTGGACGCGCGGCACAACCGTGGTTTCCTTTCGCCAGCTACGCCGGACGACCTCGTCGGCTTAGATATCGATTTGGTTCCAGCCCAGTCGCTTGAGGTCTTCAATCGAGACGCCGTAAGCCACTCGGCTGATCCCCGACCACAGCACGGCGCCCTGGCACATGCAACAGGGCTCAGCGGTGGTGTAGAGCGCCAAGTGGCGCCAGTCTGCAGCACCGGTGGCGACGTGAGCGTTGATCGCGGCGATCTCTCCGTGCAGCGTCGGGTTGGTCGATGAGGCATTGACGCCCCGGGCGACAACCTTGTTGGCCCGTCGATCGACCAGCACGCGCCAAACAGCGCCGACGGGTTCTCCTTGGCGGCTTTGATCGCTTCGTCCATCCAATGCTTGCCGTCTCGATCCGTTGGTGCGGTCATGGAGCTTGTTGCTGCGCTGGGGTTGTCTGCTGTACTGGGGTTGTCTGCTGTACTGGATTCGTTTGCGAAATCAGGGTTGTTTGCGACGATCCAGCCGTTGATCGCGGTGGAGAAGAGGATCCAGCCGAGGTACGGCAGCAGCATCAAACCCGAGCGCCGATCGATGCGGCCGAAAGTGAGGATCATCGCCGCAATGGTTGCATCGAGCACAAGCAGTTCAACGAGAGCGGCATCGGGCCGCTGAAGCGTGAAGAACAGCAGCGACCAACCCGCGTTCAAGACACACTGCGCCCCAAATAACGCGAAGGCGATCCAGCGGCCCGGATGGTTGACGCGGGCGACCCGCCACGCGGCGATGGCGAGCATCCCCAGCACGACGGTCCAAACCGGCGTGAAGAGCCAGCCGGGGGGTTGGAATGGCGGGAGGTTGAGCCCGGCGTACCATTCGCCTAGTCCAAGCCACGTAAACCATCCGCCCAAGAATAGCAGCACCGCGGAGAGAGATGAGAACGCCGCCAGCAGGTCTGGGCGACTGCTGCCTGCCGGCGCCGCGGCCGCAGATTCCGGTGTTCCGTGGGACCGTGTCATCTGTCTTAGGCAGGTCTTCGCTGATGCTGGAGTTTGTAGGTCGTCTACGGCCGGCCTAGGCCGCCGAAACCGCGGGCCGACAACGAAGGATAGTCACGCGATAGTGTTTCGCGGCCCCTCGCGTCCTTCGATTTCGGCGATCTCGATTTCAGCGGATAATCCGTACTTCGATCGTTTTGCCTCGAATGATCTTCTACCCGGCCTGTGACTTTCCCTGCTTCGCAAAGCGTGAGGTCGCAGCGAAGCCGACGCTCGGCAGAAACATCGCCAAGGACGCGGCGAGGAGCAAGGCGGAGGGGGCCGACAGGTCAAACCGGGCACGCCCCGAGTAGCTCTGCACGAGGGCGAAGAGTGTCAGACCAACGACGCCAGAGAAGAACGCCCAAACCGCGATCAGCCGCCGTTGAGGCGGCACGCCAAGACTTGCCAGCAACCAAACCGTAGCGGGCAGGTACTGAATCGCGTGCAGCGGCATCCCGTGCGGGAACTTGAGCACGCCGGCCTCGCCGTACACCGACGGGGACAATCCGTCCCGCGCGAGCCGCTCGCCCTGGGCCTCAATAACGAACCCGATCACGCAAGCAACAACAAGCAGCACCATCCCGCCGCGAGCCGCCGCGGCGTAGTCGGGCGGCAGGCGTAGCGGCGCCAGCCATCGCAGGCAGAAGTACGCGATTGCGAGCGTCAACACCGCCACCATCAACTTGATTGCGGTGAGGACCCCCGCGTCGTACTCGGTCGTGTTGTTAAAGTGCGACGGCACGCCACGCCACTGCTGCATCGCGATCAACGCAACCTCGGCGACGATCGCTAGCGAAAGCACACAAGCAACAACGGCGTCGAGATGCGTCACGCGGCTGTTCCGATAAACCCACGCGAGCGATAGGCAGGTTGCGCCAGAAGCAACACAGAAGAGAACTGGCTTCCTCCACGAGACAGAGCCCGCGAGTGACCCGCCATCGACACACCAGACAACTACGTGCACGACCCCGGCGAGTAGCAATAGTAGGCCTGCGACAACAAGACTTTTGAAACCAGCGGCCCCGGGCTTTGCTCTACGAAGCTGCCGATCGCTGTCGCGACGCGGCTCCCCCGTTTCGGTGGCGGAGGGTGGCTGGAGCGGGGTTTCTGGCATGTTATCAAGGCCTCAGCAACGGTAGACCAGCCGCCACGCTCGATAAATCCACAGCGGAGCGCGGCGGCTTCTCTCCTTCAACCATGCCGCGATGCAGCGTCCGCGAGCCGCCGGCGGCCGAGTGATCGGCGTGGTGCAGGGCGCACCGTGTGTGCCACAACACGATATCCGCCGGCCGTCGTCGGTGCCGGTAGACTTCACCGCATGCCATGCTGTGATGATAGAGGGCGGGAAGCAGTCGGCGCGGGGGCGGATCAGTAATTCTCGCCACGGCGACACAGCGCTGGGCGTTGAGAGGAAGATCGCCTCGCTGCCCGAACCGGGGTTGAACCGCACAACGGGATGCCACGGGCCCGCTGCTTAACGGTCGGCGGCGGCCGGTCGCTTGCTACTACACGCTCAAGCCGCTAAGCGCGCCTTGGGAGACAGCGGCAAACGCCGCAGCGAGTTGTCTTGACTGACGAACAAGGTCTCGCCGCCCTGTTCGGGTAACTTGACGACACGGAGCGCGGTAAACGCCGGCGGGCGAGCGATGTAGCTCGTGTCGGTGCTGAAGACGCTTCGGGGCTTGCGAGTTCGGTTTGCGCTGGTGACGAAATGCAGGCACGAAACGGCTTGGACCGGAGACTCGCCTTTGGTGACGTTGATCGGTCCGCGCCCCGCCAAGACGCGGGCCAACGCCTCGTCGCACGACCGTTCGCGTGCGACGACGACGCTTTCACGGGAGAGAACGCATCGCGGGCCGTGCCGCCCGCCGCACCCAGACTACTCAGCTGCCGCCCGCGCAATTCGACGCCGAAGGGGCCATGGCGTGGAAATCGAGCGAACGAAACTCGCCCTCGATGTTCGTGTCGCAGCTTTCACCACCCCTAGGCTCTAGCCGTGGCGAAGAGCCTGCCAAGTCTTGGAGCGGGCGGAAGGTGTGCGGCTACGGTCTATGTGTGCTGGATAGCAGGCGACTGCTGGCGATTGGAAGCTTGGCAGTTCGGACCCTGCGTCGAACCCAGGCCGTGGTGTATGTTCACAGGGATTGAGCGTCATGCAAGAAACCCCATGGCGGGGCAGCGCAGAGTCTAATTCTTCAATAGCCCGGAGCTAACGTGAGTAACCTCGCCCGGCAGCACCTTTCCCAAGAGCACGCATCAAGCGACGACGTCAACTCGGAGTGGGATCAGTCGAACCAGCAATGGTGGGACTGGTACATGTCGCTCGCCAAGAACGATCAAGAGGACTCCGAACTGATTGAATTGCCCGCTGCTCCGGCGGCTCCGGCGATTGATCTTGAGACGCTTAGCGGCGAACTATCGGCCTCGTATGAAGTCGCCGCTGAGCACGTCGAGCGGTTCTCGCGGAATGGCTGGATCAAGCTCAAGGGCGTGCTGTCACCCTCTGCGCTTGGGCTGTTGCGGAACGAATTGAGACGGCTCTTCGACGAGGCCGCAGGCCAGCTGGGCGAACGATTTGCCAGCCTCGAAATGATGTGGGAGTCGTCGGCCATCATCCGTGCCTTCGTCTTCAGCCCACGCCTAGCGAGGATTGCGGCGGAACTCATGGGGGCCCGCGCGGTGCGGCTCTATCACGACAACGGCATGTCTAAGCAGCCCGGCTGCGGCCGCACGCCGTGGCACTACGACGACCACCATTTCCCGATCGCGTCCGACCGCATCTGTACGGTCTGGGCGCCGCTTCAGGCGATCCCCGAGAGCATGGGGCCGCTTGGTTTTGCTTCTGGGATGGGTTTGGTCGAAGCGATTGCCGACATCCCCTTCAATAAGTTTGACGACAGCTACGACCGCCGAATCAGCGAGCGGTTGGCTAGCCTGCAAACACCGGTCGAGGCGTCGGCCTTCGAGCTGGGCGAGGTGAGCTTTCACCACGGCAAGAACTTCCACACCGCCGGACCAAACCGGACCACAACGCCCCGGATGGTTCTGGCGACGACTTACTTTGAGGACGGCGCCCGTGTGATCGACGCGCCGCACATGGTCAACGGCGACTGGCGGCAGTTCATGCCGGGTGTCGAGCCCGGTGAAGTCATCGATTCGCCGCTCAATCCCGTCCTCTACCGCGAGTGAATCGCGAGGCAAGCGAGACCCTATGTCCGAACAGCAAGCAGCGCCGACCACCTTTCAGCGGAGCTGCCGGCACTGGAGCGAGCAGTCGGCGGGTGAGATGGCCGCCTTCTACCGGCTGGCGGCGTACGATTACACGCTGCTGGCGGACGCGACCGACTGGGGCGCCGAGCTAACGCGGCTCTCGCAGGGTTCGAGCGGCGACACACTCTCACTGCTCGACGTGGCGTGCGGCAGCGGCAAGTTCCCCGCGGCGCTGCTGGCAAGCGATCGGTTCCGGGCTTACGCCGGGAAGCCAATCGACTACAGCCTGCTCGACCCGTCCGATTTCTCACTCCGCGAAGCCGCCGCACAGCTGGCGCCGCCATTCGGCGTTGGCCGGTCTTTCCACTGTACCTTGCAAGACCTGAACCCGCCGCGGCGGCACGACGTGGTTTGGGCGACGCACGCACTTTACTGCGTGCCGGTGGAAGAGCTGCCGGCGGCCGCGGAACGCTTCTGTGCGGCGCTCAATCCGGGCGGGCTCGGCTTTATCGCCCAAGCGACGGGAAGCTCGCACTACCTTGCTTTTCAGCGGTTGTATCTCGACCACTGGCCGGGCGCGAGCGGGGCACGCTTCAGCACCGCTGACCAGGTCGCCGCCGCCATGCAGCAGGCGGGCGCCGCGGCCTTTGGCGACGCGTGGCGATGGCGGGCGTCCACGATCGACTACGAGGGAACGCTGCCGCTCGGTGACACGACGACCGCCGAGATGTACCTGCAACGCTGCTTGTTTGACGATGAGGTGACGCTCGACCAGATGCTGTCGAATGAACGGCTGGGCGATTACCTGCGGCGTTGTCAGGACCAGGACGCGGGGGTTTGGCGATTCCCTCAGCAGACGATGCTGATGCGCTTCGGGTCCCGCGGCTGACCCGACGCTACGCCGGCGAGATCACGAAGGCATCGACCGGGTGCGGGGCGAGCAGTCTCTCTCCGTCGCGTCGGCTCATCGCGGAGATGCACGCGAGCACCTCTGACCGCACACGCTTGGCCAACTTGGACGATGCGGTGTGCAGGAGGAAGTCGAGGATGAGCGAGCCGTTTGCGTCGTCGGTGGAGAAGACGCTTGAAACATCGAGCGATGCGTCGATCCGGACTTTCTCGAAGACCCGCCCTGTGCGACGGAGCCAAGGCTCAAGCTGTTCGCTGAACCAGATTGAAGCAGCGTCGTCACCCCGCCAAAACTGCTCCGCCAACGCGTTTAACGCCCCGCGCGGCGCCTTGTACACAACCATGCGGCCACGCGGCGCGAGACGTGTAAGCAACCGATCGAGAGTCGCTGCGGCGTCGGGCACGTAGTACAGCGAATGAACGGCGTGGATCAAATCGATGGACTCCGTGCCTGAGAAATCGTCGATGCCGCAACACCGCAAGTCCAGCGAAACCGTTCTCTGGTTCAGCGACTCGAAGGCTTCGCGGAATCGGCGACACGCAACGTCGCTGGGGTCGACGCCCACGTAGTCGGCGGCTAGCTCTTCTTCGGCGAGTGAGCGGATGAGCGGTACATCCAGCATCCCATTGCCGGGCCCGACACTAAGCACCCGCAGGCGCTCGCCCGAAGGACGCGTGCCGATGGCGACGCGGCTCAAGCCGCGGAGGATCTCTCGTTGCTGGGTGCTGGACCGTTCGAATGCCTCGTGTGCCGCGTCGAATCGCCCCTGTGGCAGCGTTGAGAAAGAGCTTTGCGCAACTTCGCACGAGTCAGACAGGCGGCGTAACGCTTGCTTGAGCTTGGTCGGCTCTTCGGGGCTCCCGGTATCGGATGGCGTCGCAGTGATGTTGTTTACCCTGTGTTGTCAGTGAGTACGCAGCTCAGCAGCGCTCGCCGGCGGCTGGCGTCGCTAGAACGGCCAATCCAGCACACGCCGCGAGAGCCGCGAAAGCTACCAGCGCTGTGCCGTAGCCGCCACTGATGTCGTGTACAACGGCAAGTGGCAGAGGGCCAATCGCAGCGCCGAAAACCGTGCCCGCCATGGCAAGCCCTCGGACCATCCCTTGGCCCGTTCTACCGTAGTAGTCGAGCCACACCGTGACACCCGCCGTTCGGTTGGCGGCCTCCGCGGCGCCGAGCGTCGCGACATAAGCCGCAAGCGCCCATCGGTTCGGCGCCGCCAACGCCAGCAGCGGCCCCGACAAGAGGCACGCCATCGAGGCCGCCAGCATCGCCCGCGCGCCGAGGCGATCGGTCAACCAGCCGGCGACGGGCGTGCCGGCGAGGGCAACGAGCGCCTGTGCTGAAACTAGAGAGAGCGCGACAGAGCGGCTCAAACCCCGCTCGCCCAAGATCGACACGCTGTGGAAGACCAGCCCGGTGATCACCATGGCGGTGGTCGCGATCGGAGCTAGCACTGCCCAGAACCGCAACTCACGCAACACACTCGTGCCGCGTGCGTTAGGGGAAGCAGGCTCCGCGTCTGGGCGTGTCCTCGCCATTGGTGGCCGCGGCGGATCGCCATCGGGCGCCAGGCCCTCGTCTTCGGGGCGGTCGCGAATCGCCAGCAGGCTTGGCACAAACATCAGCCCGACCACGCCCGCCCCGAGCACGACCCAAGCCCACCGCCAGCCGAGCGTGGAGATTGCCCGCTCGTTGAACAGCGGAACACAGAGCACACTAAGGCTCCCGCCCAGGGCGCCGATCGCCGTAGCGAGCCCGCGGCGACGGACGAACCATTCACCGATCAGCCAGTTTCCGCTTAGGGTCATCGCCCCCTGGCCGAGCGATCGCACGCAGCACATGCCGAGGCAAAGGGTGGCGAGCCCACCGACCCAAGACATGCCGGCGCACGCGGCCGCCAACAACAGCGTGAGCAGGGGCAGCACGCGCGACGCCCCGTGCCTGTCGAGCAGGACGCCAACGACAGGCAGCATCAAGCCGCTGACGATCGTCGCAACGGTGTAGGCGAGCGAGAACTGCGTGTCGGTGAGTGCGAGCGATTCGCGCATCGGCCCCTTGAAGGCAGCCACAGAGTACGACTGCCCTGGCGCCGAGACGAAGAAAGCCGCGGCCGCGATCGCCACCATCTGCCAGCCCAGAAACCAGGACGGCGTCAGGTTCGGTGTCTTACGCGAGCTCATGCGGCTTCCGTCAATGTGTCGGGACAGAGACCGCGGGGTGTCTTAGCCCGAGATCTATGGGGCCTCAGTCGCTAAGTGTTTCCGACCCCGCCACAGTACTCATCGCCATGAACCAGCCCCAGCGGTCAAGGACCTCGCGGTCGTCCGGGTCGCGGGGATTCGGGACGTCCCAAACGTCGCTCGGGTTGATGTCGGCGAAGCCACTCCGCGAGCCGTCGATCGCCTCGGTGTGCCCATCTAGGAAGACGAACATCGTGACCCCCGGGTGGTTACCACCGCCGAACGACTTCGTGCCGCTGCGACGCCACGGGCGGATCTCGGGTGACACCGGGAAGTCACCCCGCGTCAGCCCCAACCCATCCTCGGTCCCCCGCAGCACAACGCGGAGGTTGTCGCCCGACAGGAAACAGGTGTCGGCAGCGGCAACGTGTCGCTGCTGTTCGGGCCAGTCGCCCTCCAGCCGCGGAATGTGTCGCTCGCCCACCACGAAGGTCTTTGAGAGCCCGTCGGTCACACGCCGGGCCGGCACCCTTGAGTTGCTGAAGATCGGCCCCACCAGCGAGAGGTCGGGGTGCCAGTTGACGAAGTCGATCGCAAGGTCTTCGTCTTGCTGTCCTTCCTCGAAATCGTTCTGCTCCATCCCCATGTCTTCCTCGAGACCGGCGTTCGCGGCGTAGTCACCCCGCACGGCGACGCCGCGTGGCTCTCCGCTGGCGCCGCCGCCCGCGCCGCCGTTGTCGAAGTCGCGGTCGGCTCCGGGGCCGCGGCGACTCGGGCAGACAAAGGTGCTGATGCCGACCCGCATCGCCCCGGCGTTCTCGTCGGCGTGAACCGGGAAGCTTGGGTTGTAGGCGTCGTGGATAGCCTGCTCGTCGAGTTGTGGCAGGATCGTAAAGGTCCAAGCAAGGCTGAACTCGTCGGTGCGTGTACGTCCGTTTGGGAAGTGCCCGATGAGGTCATGGTAGTTCTGGATCGCGAGCCCGATCTGCTTCAAATGGTTGTTGCACTGAGTGCGGCGGGCTGCCTCTCTCGCCGCCTGCACGGCGGGCAGCAGCAACGCGATGAGGATGCCGATAATCGCGATGACCACGAGGAGTTCGACCAGCGTGAAGCCGCGATTTGGTCGTGCGTGGACCACGGTCCGAAGTGCAACCATGTCGATGTCAGTCCTCGGCAGGCTCGTGAAGATCATGGCAGAAACACCTGCCACCGTCGGAGCACTGTAAGATGTCGCTGACGGGTGCAAAGCTCGATACATCGATCTCAGGAACGCGGCGGTCTTCCGCAGATGGAAGCGGCGGCGCCCCCTGCCCGCGACAAGCCGTCAGCAACCTGGCTTGCCATGGCCTGGCTTGACGCAAGGAACCCGAAGCCCTCTTCAACTCGTAGCCGGCCGCTCGAACGTCGCGGCACGCCTCGGACTCTGCGCACCGCGTTCCAGACCAGACCATGGCCAACAGGCCGCCCCACGTCTTGATCATCGCGGCTGGGTAGCGTCTCGGTCGCGATCACGCTCGTCGATCGAACGAATCACCACCTGTTTCAGCCGCTGCTCTACCAAGTGGTGACCGGCGGTTTGTCGCCCGCGAACATCGCCACGCCGCTCCGCGCGGTGCTGCAGTCGCAGAGCAACGTCACGGTGCTTCAGGATGAAATCCAGGGAGTCGATCTGGCGAACCGCCTCGTTTGGTCGAGAACTGACGAGTACGCTTTCGATTACGCGGTCTTCGCGGCCGCCGGGGTCACCAGCTACTTCGGCAACGACCAGTGGAAGGGGCACGCGCCTGGGCTCAAGACGCTCCGCGACGCCTGCGACGTCCGGCACCGCTTGCTCGGGGCTCTTGAGCAAGCGGAGCTGGCCCGGGTTGCCGACCCCACCGACGTTTGTTGCTGCGGGCGGCGGGCGGACCGGTGTCGAGCCGGCCGACCGGATCTTGACCGGCTATCCAAGACGGTTGAGCGAGGCCGCCGCCGAGCGGTTGCGGTTGATGGGAGTCGAGCTTCGGCTGAACGAATTCGTAGCGGATGTCGCCGACGGGGAGGTTGTCTTGAGTGGTACGGATACGGAGTCGGAGTCCGACGTCGAGCCTGCGTTCGTCGCGGCGGCTGCGTTTGGCTTCTCAGGTCACCTGGCGGTCATCGCGGTTTCGAGGAACGCCCCTGCGGCCGCTGAGATGCTCGTCGGCGGTCTCGATCGGAACACTATCTTCATGCCGTCTACACCCCGTTCAGCTTCATCCTCGTGTACGAGGTGATGCTTCTGGTCCTTGCGCTACCGCGATCACACACGACCTCGATTGAGAAACAGCATCAGCTCGTGTCGCTCATCGTGATACGACGCGTGTTCGAAGACCTCGGCGGGTTTACGGACCTGGAACCTTGGGTTGGGCAAGCCGAGGCCGCCCAGGCGGTGCTCCTCGACATGGGCGGGGCGGTGGCGATGTTCGTTACGGTAACCGCGTTCGCCGGGCTGCGTCGGCTCGCCCCCGAGAGCAGCACACCTCCAGCTGAACTCGCTTACTCTATCACAGCGAAGAGGGGCGTAGCGATGATGCAACAAAGCGACTAGGTGGCGAGAAGTAACCGACTAGCCCGGCTGTGACGCCCGTTGTTCTGCGGCGCGGCGGATGCCCTTGAGCATGCCACCGAACACGAAAGCGTGTAGGGGGACAACGGCGTACCAGTACGCGATGCCCATCAACCCCTTCGGGCGGAACTTCGCTGTCATGGTCAGTTTGGTGGCCCGGTCCGAGTCGGCGCCGATTGGCTCAATCTCAAAGCCCAGCTGTGCTTGGCCCGGCAGCTTCATTTCGGCGTGAAGGAGAAGCTGGCGTGGCCGCTCGATACCTACGACCCGCCAAAAGTCTAGCGCCTCGCCGTACTCAATGGTCTCCTTCAGGCGGCGGCCGCGACGCAGACCGGGTCCACCGACCATGGTGTCCATCCAGCCACGCAAACGCCATAGGATGTCACCCGCGTACCACCCGTGGCCGCCGCCTACTCGGCAGACCGCGGCGAATACGGCATCAGCGTTGGCATCGATCGTGATCGAACGCTGGTCAATAAACACTTTGCCGCCCGCCCAATCCGGATCGCCCGGCATCGGGCCGGCGGCGGACCACCGAGTCTGCACCCATTCAGCCTCGATTCGTGACAGTGCTTTTCGGATCGCCTCCCGCGCCGATAGAGCCTCGTGCGGCATAACGGTCTGCACGTCGTTGTCGCCAACGACAACGCGATTGCTCAGACCCTCGGCCAGCGGCCGAGCGATGCGGTAAGTGACCGGCGTTACCAAACCTATCCAGGCGGAGCTCAGCCGGGGCGTCAGCACCGGGACGCCGATTACCGTCCTCCGGCGGAGACCAAGCTCTTCCGCCATGATTTTCATCAGGGCGCGGTAGGACAGGACATCGGGCCCTCCGATCTCCAGAACTCGGCCTGCCAAGTCGGGCTTGGCGAGGCATTCGGCGAGCCAATACAAGACGTCCGCAATCGCCACAGGCTGGCATTCGGTATCGACCCACCGCGGGGTCAGCATCACGGGTAGACGCTCAACCAGGTATCGGAGAATCTCAAAAGACGCCGACCCAGAGCCGATGATCATCGCAGCGCGTAACGTGGTGACCGGCACGCCTGTCGAACCCAGAATCCGCTCCACGCCGCGGCGCGAACGGAGGTGCTCGCTGAGGCCGTCGCCCAGTTCGCCGAGACCACCCAAGTAAATGATCTGCCGGACGCCAGCCTCCGCGCACGCTTTGGCGAAGGTCTTGGCTAAGGCTTGGTCTGTTCGCGCATAGTCTTCACCGGCAACGACCATCGAATGGATGAGATAGTACGCGACATCGCATCCGCGTAGTTGGTCGGCGAGGAAGCTGGGCTGAGCCAAGTCACTTTCGACAACCTCAACACCTGGAAGCTGCCGCCACGGGCGCTCCTCGAGCTTCTTCGGCGTCCGCGCGAGACAGCGAACCCGCAGCCCCTGCTGCAACAAGAGCGGGGCGAGTCGCCCCCCGACATATCCCGTCGCTCCTGTCAGTGCGACCGTTTTGCCGAGCTTCCGGCTGTGAATCGTCGCCGGCGTGCGTTGCTCGACTGGCACAACCATCCGCGTATCTCACGAAAGCCCGGCGGTCAGCAGCCTCGCAGCTGGATGCGGGTTGGGCAAAATTTCAACAGCCGGTAGCACGCCCACCTTCGCCGTGACCTTCAGGCCGAGAAAGCTCAGGATCGCCCTTAATCGATCCCACGGAAGAGGGTGTCGGACCGCCCGAAACGCCCCACGCAAGCCAGAAAACTCGACGGCGAGCGTCTGCCCCGTGGCGTGTAGAGAGACCGGCCGCCCGTCGAGGGTGCCCGACAGCGAGCCGGTCATCGTCAGTTTGGGGCCGATCCCTGATCCTGAGTGCGGATCTTGATCGCCCCGCTCAGTACCCACTCGGCGTGGCTCGCGTCGTCGCCAGTGCCGCTAGGAATCTTGATGTGCATATCGTCGAAATCGTAAGTGATCTCGGCGCCGCGCCCAGTTAGGCGGTCGTACAGGCCGATCGCAAGGTCCGGCCAGTTGGTGGTGTGCTTGTCAGCCATAGCGAGTTCCGAAGGGGATAAGTTGCGTCAAAGTGACTTTATCGCGGCGTTTGATTTGGAACACCGCTGCATTCGCTTAGCCGCAACAATCGCTGCGGCTTGAAGCGATGGCAGCGGCCACACACGCCTGCGCAGCACAAGGCAACTGCGATCTTCGGCGTGAAGCTGCAAGTTACTCAGCGCCTGCGCTCTCGCAACGGGGCATCATTTCCCGCCTCGTACGGGTCGGGATGAGCGTCTCCGCGTAGGTGGTCGCAGCTCCTTGTTCCTAATCGTTGCCTACAAGCGGTCGCTCTACTGGCCCGAGCAGCGCGGCGACTTCGCCTGCGCTCGGTCTCATCACGACGGGCGGTCATTCGCGCGAAAAATCAATAGAGACACCGTTGCCGGCGGTGGACCGAGCGCTAGAGAGCCTAAGACTCTTTTCAAGCCGCCGCTCGCGGCGGTGGCTTCCACCACTCTCACAGCTAGGTGCGAAGATGGGCGATCTCGTTGTGCTCTTAGGGGCGACCATGCCCGACATGCCGATCGTTTCTTACAACGCCGTCGACAACATCTTCTCGATGACAGTCGCCGTCATGGGGGCGGCGGCGATCTTTCTGTTTGCGGCGCGATCGCAAGTCAACGAAGAGTACCGACCGGCCTTAATGGTCTCTGGGATCGTGGTCGCTGTTGCTTGCTACCACTACTTCATGATCCGCGCGAGCTGGAACGGCGCCTACGACCTCGCGGCCGGGGCTTCGGCGTACACCGCGACGGGGAAACCCTTCAATGACTTCTACCGCTATGCAGACTGGATTCTCACGGTGCCGCTCTTGATGGTTGAACTCGTTGCCGTGCTCCGCCTGCCCGCCAAACAGGCGACCAGCTTGCTAACACGGTTGGTGATTGCCGCCGCCGCGATGATCGCACTCGGCTACCCGGGTGAGGTAATCGCCGACCCCGATCGCTGGACCGAAAGAGTCGTGTGGGGCGGCCTTTCTTCAGTGCCCTTCTTTTACATCCTCTTCGTGCTGTGGACCGAGCTGACAAAGTCTCTCGACTCGCAGCCAGCAGCAGCACGCAAGCTGATTGAGGTTTGCCGTCTCGTTCTGCTGGTCACATGGGCCGTCTACCCGATCGCCTACGCCTTGGGCGGCACTCCGGAAGCGTTGGCCGCAAAGGCCGGTGTGGAAGGCGCCACCGGCGGTGCACTAACCGGCGCCAACGGCATCGCGGGCTTGCAGATCGGCTACGCCATCGCCGACATGACCGCGAAGGCCGGCTTCGGCGTGCTGATCTACTTCATCGCTCGAGCAAAGAGCCAGAGCTCCGAAGCAGCGCCCGAGGCTCAGGCGGCGGTTGCCTAGCCTAGTGCCTCTTTCCTTCGTCCCCATTGTTGAGGGCATGCCATGCACGCGGCCGCGGTCACGCTTCTCTGTTGGGCGATGATCGCGGCCGCGTTGTTTGCGCCGGTGAGCGCCGCGACACTCGCGCCGGTGCTGCTCGCTTCGCTAGTCGCCTTCGTCGGCCTGCCGCATGGCGCGGCAGACCACTGGCTGGCGGGCGCCGTGTTGCCACAGTCGATTGGCCGCCACTGGTGGTTCTTCTTTCTGGGAGGCTACCTGGGCGTCGCCGCGTTGACGGTCGCTGGATGGTTCATTGCTCCCTGTCTGACGATCTTGGCGTTCTTCGCTGCCTCCGCCTGGCACTTTGGGCGAGAGGAACCCCAACTGGTGCGGTCAGGTAACGTCGCCGACGCGTTGTCTCGCATCGCCCGCGGCGGTCTGGTGATCTGGATCCCATTGCTGGCCTGGCGTAACCAAGTCAATGAGCTGCTGCTTGCGATCTGCCCGGCTGAGGCCCCTGCTGAGGTCGACCTCGCAGTCAGCGCCCTCGTTCCAGTATCGGTGTTCGCCGTCGTCTTGGCCGCGGCGAGTTGGCTCCAACAGCTCTTCGCGGCATGCAGCGCCTCGGGAGTTCGCCGCCGTGTCCTGATCCTGGATGCGTCCCTTGTTGCTTCGCTCGTTGCTGTGTTTGCACTGGTTACGCCTGTGGTGAGCTTCCCAGTCTATTTCTGTGCGTGGCATTCTGCTCGCGGGCTCCGCCGACTACGGCGCCAACTTGGCGAAAGCTGGCGGCAGATGGTCATGCAACTGGCGCCGACGACGATCGCCTCGATCGCATTGGTCGCTGCGGGCGGCGCCTTCGTCTGGCGAGCTCCGGATCTGCCAACAGTCCTCGTCCGCTCAACGTTTCTCGGCTTGAGCGCTGTAGCGATGCCGCACCTGATGCTCGAAACGGTCTTAGCGTGCGTCGCGAAGCGAGATACACAGGCGACGACGCACGGCGGCGCCGTGCTCGGAAGGGCAACATGAGCGGCAGCAAGGCATTTGACTACGTGATCGTGGGAGGGGGTCTGCAGGGCTGCCTGCTGGTGCATGCGCTCGCCCACCATCAGCCCAAGGCCCGAGTGCTGCTCGTCGAACGTGGCGAAACGCTGTGCGGCAACCACACATGGTGCTTCCACGAGTCAGACGTCGACCCGGCCGCGCGACGATGGGTCGGCGAACTCGCACGCCACCGCTGGGCGGGCTACTGGGTTCAGTTCCCGTCACTGCTCAAAAGGATCGACCTGCCCTATCTGTGCATCCCGTCGGAAGCCCTACGTGAAGCGACGCATGAGATCGCCTCCGAGGATAGCGACTACCTAATCAAGGTTCGCACCGGAGTCGGCTGCCGAATCGAATCGGCGACGCGGGTGACTCTTGGCGGCGAGGCGATTGACGCTCAGCTTGTTGTCGACTGCCGCGGCCTGCCGAGGTCCGCAACGCCGACCGCCGGCTGCGGCTTCCAGACTTTCCGCGGCGTGGAGTTCGAACTGGCTGCCGACTGGCCAGCGACCGAGCCAACGGTGATGGACGCTCTAGCGGATCAAACCGAGGGGTTCGAGTTCCTCTATGAGTTACCGCTAAGGCCGCGGCGGGTGCTGCTTGAGTACACGCGGTTTAGCGACGACAGCACTTGCGACCCGGCACGCGCCGAAGCGGCCATCAACCAGAGGCTCGCATCGAGCGGCGTTGAAACGCTGCGACGCGTCCGGACCGAGGCCGGATGCCTGCCGATGCCCTACACCAAAGAGGCAGCCAGCGGGGCAACGGATCGCGTCGCTCTTGCCGGCGGCTACGCGGGCGGATGGTTCCACGCCGCTACGGGGTACTCCGTGCCGCTCGCGGTTCGCTTCGCCGATGCCGTCGCAAAGGTCGAGCCCGCCTCTGCCGCCGCCGCAATCGAGTCGCTAGCGCGGAGCGAGCGTTTCCAGCGCGGCTTCTCGCGCTTCTTGAATCGCCTGCTGTTCCGGCTCGTCTCGCCTGGGCACCGTTGGAAGATCTTCCGGCGGTTTTATCACGTGTTGCCGAGCGAGCGGATCGCCCGTTTCTACGCTCATCGATTCAACTGGGCCGACGCTCTTCGGATTGTCGTTGGCAGGCCCCCGACAGGTCTAACACCGAGGCGTTTCGCAAGCTCGCTTCTCAACGCGCGACCTCATCACGCCACAGCACCTTCCGCAAGCGGAGCCGCTTCGCCATGACCAACCGGTCAGTCTACCCCGGTCAGTTTCGAGATCGGTCGGACAACACGACGGGCAACTCCTCCCGTCACCTGTGGTCTGAAGCCGTCCGCCTTCCGGCAGACCTTTACCCCGGCGTGGGTGGAAAACGGTTTCGCGCTGAGTTGGTGCAGCGTGCGTACGCGTTCGGTGGCGGAAAGGGCGAGGTTAACGACGCGATCATCGATGCGATCGAGACGCTCCACGCAGGCTCGCTAGTAGTCGATGACTTCGAAGACGATTCCGCGCGGCGCCGCGATCAGCCCGCGCTGCACCGCGTCGTCGGAGCGGCACGCGCGGTCAACGCCGGCAACTGGATGTACTTCCGGGCCTTGGAGATTGCGGGAGACGCGTACGACGACCCACGGATGCAAGCCGATCTGCTGTCGCGCTTCGTTCAAACCGCTCGGCAGTGCCATGAGGGGCAAGCGGTCGACCTCTCGGCGTCGGTCGTCAAGCTCTCGGCAAGGCACGTACGCCCAACGGCTTTGGCGATTTCGCGGTGGAAGACCGGCCGGCTGGTTGCGCTTGCCGCGTGGTGCGGGGCCCATGCCGCCAGCGCACCTGCTCCGGTTCTTGCGGCGGTCTCAGCCTATGGCTGCCGGGTTGGCGTCTGCTTGCAAATGAAGAACGATCTGGATGAACTCCGTGATTTCGCCCGTGGTGCGGACCGGTGCGACGATCTCCGCAACCGCCGCGTGACGTGGCCCTGGGCCTGGGCGGCCGCGGTGGCGGATGGGCGATACGAAGCACTGCAGGCACGCCTACGGTCAATCGGCAACGACGCGGCGTCTCTACGATCTGTTGCCCGCGCTCTAGCGTCGCACGTAGATGAAGCGGCGCACGAGGACCTCACGAAGCGTTTGCGATCCGCGGAGTGTCGTTTGAAGGATGCGGAGATGGATTGCACATCGACAGAAGGCCTAACGGAGCTTGCTGAGCGGCTTCTAAAGTCTGCCCGGCCTATCCATGGGCATCGGTCTCGCGGAGGGCGGCCGTGAACGCCACAACCTTTGCATCACAGGCGCCGCCAGATGCCGGGGACAAGGTTCGCGGCCGAGCCGCCGTGATCGGCTCGGGCTTTGGAGGTTTGGCGTCGGCGATCCGGCTGGCGTCGATGGGATTCGACACCGTCTGCTACGAGGCACACGACAAGGCGGGTGGCCGAGCCTACGTCTACGAAGACGCCGGTTACACCTTCGATGCGGGCCCAACCGTTATCACGGCGCCGCACTGTCTCGAGGAGTTGTTCGAGCTCTCCGGCCGGCGGATGGAGGACTACGTTCGCCTGTTGCCGGTGACGCCCTTGTACCGGCTGGAGTGGCCCGATGGGGTGCGCTTTGACTACGTCGCGGACGAAGCGGAGTTGATCGAGCAGGTTCGGCGCATCAGTCCAGGCGACGTAACCGGCTATCAGCGATTCGCCGACTATACCCGCAAGGTGTTCGCCAAGGGGTATGAGGAGCTCGGAGATGTTCCTTTTCTTCACTTCACGGACATGATCCGGGCTGCGCCGTCGCTGGCCCGCCTGCGAGCGGATCGAAGCGTGTACTCAATGGTGTCGCGCTTCATCCGTGACGAGCACCTGCGACAGGCGTTCAGTTTCCACCCGCTTCTGGTGGGAGGAAACCCCATGGATACCAGTTGCATCTACACGCTCATCCACTGGATCGAGAGGAAGTGGGGGGTCTTCTTTCCGGCGGGCGGCACCGGCGCGCTGGTCCGTGGCCTCGTCAAACTCTTTGAGGATGTTGGGGGAGAGCTCCGCCTCAACAAGCCTGTCGACCGTGTGTCGCTGCGATCCTCAACTGGAATCGGACAAGCCGGGAGTGGCGGCGTCGAGCACGTGGTGCAGACCACCGACGGCCACGCCCAGGCTTTCGATTTCGTGGTCTCCAACGCCGATGTGCACAATACCTATTCGAGGCTTTATCGCGGTGTGCCCGGCGCCGATCAGCGACAGCGACGGCTCGAGCGGATGAACTGGAGTATGTCTCTCTTTGTGCTCTACTTTGGCACGAGCGTTCGGTACCCGGAGTTGGCCCACCACACGATCCTGTTCGGACAACGATTCAAAGGGCTGCTGCGAGACATCTTCCGCGGCGATCACCTCCCTGAAGACTTCAGTCTCTACCTTCACGCGCCGACGGTGACCGACCCATCCTTGGCGCCACCCGGGGGCGAAGCGTTTTATGTCTTGAGCCCCGTGCCGCACCTCGGCAACGCGGCAATCGACTGGGACGAGGTCGCCGGTCCGTACGGCGACGCGGTCTTGTCGGCCCTCGAGCAGCGACTGCCGGGGCTGCGAAAGTCGGTTGTTACTCGACGGCACTTCACCCCCGCCGACTTCCAAGCGAAGTTCGGCGCCCATCACGGGTCAGCGTTCTCGGTAGCCCCGCAGCTCACACAGAGCGCGTACTTCCGACCGCACAACCGCGACTCGCGTGTGCCCGGCCTCTACCTGGCCGGCGCCGGAACGCACCCGGGCGCCGGCGTGCCGGGGGTTGTCAACTCCGCTAAGGCCACCTGTGACACCATCGCTGCTGACTACGCCGCTCGCACTCGGTAGCAAGCCGCTGCGAAGCAAGCGCGTACCGACCGTCTCCGAAGAAGACGCCACCGCTGCGCCGGCGGAGGTGCTACGCCGCCACAGCGTCTCTTTCTGGATGGCTTCGCGATTGTTGCCGCGGGGGCGCCGCATTGATGTCGAGAAGCTCTACGCCTGGTGTCGTTGGTGTGACGACGGAGTCGACCACGCTCCCAATCCCTTCGCCGCGCGCCGCTTCGTGCGTCAAGCGTTGCGTGAACTTCGTGGCTCGGCCCGTGGCCGTCCGCCGCTGTCGCAGCAAACACGCTGGTTCGCTGAAGTCGCCGCGTCTCGCGATGTTCATCATCGTGCGGCCGAGGCACTGTTGCTCGGCATGAGGATGGATATCGCCCACTGCAGGCCGGCCGACGAAGCAGAGCTACTGCGGTACTGCTTCCGTGCCGCCGGCGTCGTTGGTGTCATGATGTGCCCGCTCTTGGGGCTCACCGATCGCGCTCTACTACCCAATGCAGCGGCGCTCGGCATCGGGATGCAAATGACGAACATCGCACGCGATGTGGCCGAAGACTGGGCCCGCGGTCGTTGCTACTTGCCGACTGCCTGGACCGGTGTCCTCAAACAAGATTCTGCACCATCAGACCACGAGGTTCGTGACGCGGTCGAGCGACTGCTACAAGCTGCTGACTCCTATTACGCCGCGGGGCGCGCGGGATTGCCAGGGCTACCGATCGGCAGCCGCAGCGCGGTTCGCGCTGCAGCGAGTGTGTATCAAGCGATTGGCGATCAGATCCGGAGAAGCCGGTTCCGCGTAATGGGCGGACGCACGGTAGTGCCGAAGCTCAAGAAGGTGCAGCTGGTCCTTGGCTTGAGCGGTAGCGGGCGTCGCCGCATCGCTTCGAATCATGTTGACGACGCCTTGCACAGTTGTGATCAACTCCTTGCTGAACACGGGATATCGCTATGAATGCCAGAGCCAAGAAGCTCGAAGCCTGGAGCCACGTTTGGCTGGGACTGTCTCTCACTGGCATCACCGCGACGGTGCTCTTCTTCCTAGTCGCCGTGAACCCGAAAGAACCTGTCTACGGATCTGCTCCGTGGGCGTACGCGGCCGCTTCTGCCTGTTTTGCTGTCGTGTTCAACCGCGTGGCGGTCAGAGCCGCAGAAGCGTCAGAAAGGGCACAGGGGGCTGCCTAGAACGCCAACTTGGTGGAGCGACTTACACGGTCACACTGGTGCCCACCGAGAGTGGAGGTAAGCGGCCCCGAGAAGCAGGTGGTTTTCAGGATCGGCGAGTGGGTCGAACTAGCCGCGGGTGCATCGCCCGTTGTCTTGAAGCCTGACTGCCAACTCGCCGCGGTCATTTTCACCGACAGCAGCACGATATAGGCGATTAACTCGTTAATCTGACAGGTCTGAGGCTCCAGCTTAGCCACCGCTGATGACCAAGGATCAAACGTCATGGGCAGCGAAAGGCTAAGGGTTAGCTCGCCCAAGTGTGACTCTCCTGGGCTCTGCCGCAAACCGACAGACGTTGCATCGAGAGGCCCGGGCTTACAGCGGTTTCGGTTTTGACGTAGCCGCAATCGGCGTATTTCTGTATAGGTCTCTTGGGAAGGAGACCGAGGCGTGGAAGCGTTCTCGATGGATCGGCGTGAGCGGGTGATGGCGGCGTACGACGCCGGCGAGGGCGGCAGCCGAGCGATTGCGGCCCGGTTCGGGGGGAGCGGCGCGTTCGTGCAGAAGCTGCTGATGCTCCGCCGACAGCACGGCTCGATCGCGGCTCTGCCGTGGCGGCGTGGCCGCAAGCCGAAGCTGGCCGAGAAGCAACTCGATCGGCTGTGCTGGCTTGTGGCCGAGAAGCCCGACCGGACGCTCGGAGAGACCCGCCGCCGGCTGCGGCTGCCGGTCAGCATCTCGACGCTGAGCCTGGTGCTGCGGAAGCTGGGGTTCACTCG
>JBCDJN010000089.1:0-20503 GCA_039414355.1 Planctomycetota bacterium
ACGGTGGCCGCGATGCTACCACGAGGCCGCGACACGTAGCCACCCGTACGGGCCGATTTCCAGACGCGCGGCGCCTTCCTCCACCGAAACCGCTTCCACCACCTCGCCGCTCAGGCTTTCCCGCACCGCCCGTTTGAGGCTTCGGCAGCACCGCAGAGTGAGTTCGGCTGCGCGGCCTTCGGTCTCGATCAATCCAACGCTCAGCCCGCCGCCCTCGGGAGTCGCTTTAAGGTGGCTCACGACTACGTTCGCGGCGTCGCAGTGCAGCATCCATCCTCGCTCGGGCGTCGTGGCGACCCGCGTGACGGCTGCCGTCTGCACGCCGGCGGCCAGTGCCAGCGCGGCGTGAAGGGGTCTGGCCTCGCCGCAGAACAACGCGAACCGGCACGCCATCCGCCCGTGAGCAAGCGCCGCGAGCGGCGACTCCAGCACCCTTCCCGGCAGCCGGCGGAAGCGGCGGGGGCGATCGACTGCCACGCCGACCGGTCCGGCCGGAGTGTCGACCGCCACGTAACCGTCGGTGACGAACGTGGCTCGATTCACGGTCGCTCGAACCCATTGCAAACCGCGGTGGAGTTGCTGCGCGTCTCCGCGGGTGGCGATCCGCAACGCGGCAAGGCGGCGGTTCTCCGGCGTGGCATCCTCCGGCGTCACCGTGACGGTGACCTCAAGCCAATCGCACCCCGCGGCCAGACGCGCGTGCTGCTCAAAGCCCGCCAGCCGCTGTCCGTGCATCGTGAGCAGCGATCCGCGGCTGAGGATCGCCCCGGCCGACGCCGAGTCTTCCACCACCTCAACGTGGTCGGCGTGCATCTCCGCCACGGCCGACCGGCCACCCGCCCCCAGCAAGACCACCCGCTGCGACGCCAAGTTGTTGCGGACCGCGTGGGGGCGGATCGAACGCACACCTCCTGACGACGGGTCGATGGTCACTTCGAGGCGCTCGTTGCGGAGCGTGGTGTCCTCGGCACGCGAACCACGCTTCGGTTGGACTCCGGCAGGCGCCACCAGAAAGCCGAGCGGCGGGGCGGCCTCGGGAGCGTGGCCGCTGCCGAGCGGGAAGCTCAACGGGTTGAGCACGAGCGTATCGGCCGCGGGCGCGCTGGGCTCGCCACCCAGGCGCCGAGCGAGTCGGTCGACTGCAGTTGAATCGTCGTCGCCCGGACCCACCGCCAGGTCGGTTAGCGCGTCGGCAACCTTCGCCTGCGACTCGGCCAGTTCGGTCGGGCGCTGGATGTCGGGGGCTACGTCGGTGGGGCCGAGCGTGTCGTACTCGATGTGGCCCCAGTGGTCCGGAGCGGAACTGGTTTGCAGGAACTCATCGAGCGGGGTGACCTGGCCGAGCACTTCACTCGCAGCCGTAACGCGGAGGAGGTCGGCGAGGAGCGGGCTGGCGGCGCCGGGCCAGCCGGCGAGGACGAGCGTTGCGGTTTGGTCGCGGCCGAGCGACTCCGCCATTGGGTCGTGCAAGCCGAACAGCGTCTCCGGCTTGGCGAGGTCTCGCGGGTAGGCGATGGCCGCTTCGAGCGCCGTGCCGTCGAGACCGACCCAAGTGGTCCTCCCGTGTTCAGCCGATGGCGGCGGCGTGCCGTCGAACCCGACGAGCATCGCGCCCGCGTAGCCCATCGCCGCCAGCGCCTGCGGCAGCCGCGGCGGCAGCGCCCCGCGGCGGCTCGCGTAGACCTTCGGCGGAGCGCCGGCAAGTTGCTCGATCGCGGCGTGCGCTTCGCGGAGCCGGTTGAGCATCACCTGGGGCGGCAGCAGCGAGAGGTCCTCATCGCCCCGGCCGCCATTGGCGACGCAAGCGCGGCCCTCGCCAACCGCTTGCCGCAACGCCGAAGCGGTCTCCGAGTAATCGGTCGCAATCCGGTCTGCCAAGTCGCCCGTCAGCAACACCGTGGCACCCGCCGCAGAACTCAGCGCTTTGGCCAGCGTCTCGCCGAGCGTCGTCTCGGCTACGAGCAGCACTTCAAGCAGGTGGATGCCAACCGGGTAGGCGTGGTTGCGGGCCTCGTGGAGTTGGTCGTAGGCGCGGGCCAAACCCGCGTGGGCGGCCTCCGGTTCCCCCATCACCGCGGCGCCGGCGGCCTCGCACACCGTGGACTGAAATAACGCCGGGTCGAAGACCGAGCCGTACTGCAGTTCGTGCGTGAGCAGCCCAACCTGCAGGTACGCGTAGCCGAGGGCGTAGAAATCGAGTTCGAGGGCGGCTTCCGTTGGAGCGACTTCCCCGGCCGCCGCCGTGATCCTCTCAGTCAGGCCATCGCGATCGGTGAAGCCGTCGATCACCCAATCGTGCGGCGACTGTTCGGCCCGGACTTCGTCCAGCCACTCCAGGGCTTCATCGCTCCCCGGCCCGGGCACCAGCAGCAGGCCGTTCCGCCACGCGTTGGCGGCCGGCGGGTCGTACGCGGAGACGACCTCCGGCAGGCGGCCCGTGGCGTGCAGCAGGCTTGGGCGCCAGGCGGCGGTCCAGGCGGCCCACAAAGCCGTGGCGTCGTCGCCCACGTGGTACGTGGGGAAATCGGCCACGCCTTCGCACGGGGCGAGCACCCCCACCCGTTGTAAGTCCATGCCACTGTTAGCGTTGGCGCCGCTTGGCGAACCGGCTAGGCGATCCGGGCGGTTCGGGATGCGCGGGCTGTGCAGGCGCTACCACCCGCCGCCCGTCGCCAGCGTCCAAACGGCTCGCGGATCAACAAATGTACTTCTCAGGCATTCAGAGTAGAATCGAAGCAGCGGCGTCGCAACACGCGGCGGCGGCCCGGCTTACGGTTTGTTGACCAATGCCTGGGCTCGTTCAATGATGAAGGGCTGGACCGGGCTCTCCACGCTGGGGAGCTGGGCACGGCAACGACTAGCCCAGTGGTAAACCACCCTGGGCGACTCGTCGGAACACGAGAACCGAGGAAACGCGATGGCAGGCTCCGGCGCCGTCTGGGGAATCGATATAGGCCAGTGCGCACTCAAAGCGCTCCGCTGCCGCCCGCACGAGAAGGACACCAACCGGATCGTGGTCGAGGCGTTCGACTACATCGAGTACCCCAAGCTTCTCAGCCAACAAGACGCCAACCGCGACGAACTGATCGCCGAGGCGCTCGAGACGTTCCTCTCGCGCAACGAAGTTGGCAAGGACTCCGTGGCGATGGCCGTGCCGGGTCAGAGCGGGCTGGCGAGGTTCATCAAGCTGCCGCCGGTGGAAGCCAAGAAGATCCCGGACATCGTCAAATACGAAGCCCGGCAGCAGATCCCCTTCGCGCTAGAAGACGTGGTGTGGGACTACCAGCCCCTCTCCGGCGGACGTCAAGAAGAAGGGTACGCGCTGGAACCCGAGGTCGGCTTGTTCGCCATGAAGCGCGACCAGGTCGCCCGGTCGCTGACGCCGATGGAGGAAGCGGGCGTTGAGATCGACATCATCCAGCTTGCGCCGCTGGCGGTCTTCAACTTCGCGGTGTTCGATCGGCTCAACAACCTTGAAGACGCCGAAGAGTTTGACCCGGAGAATCAGCCGCCGTCGATCGCGTTGTTCTCCTTCGGCGCCGAGTCGACCGACCTGGTGGTGACCAACGGCTACCGGGTGTGGCAGCGGAACATTCCCATCGGCGGCAGCACCTTTACCAAGGCGCTCGCCAAGGAGATGAAGCTTACCTTCGCCAAGGCGGAGCACCTCAAGCGGCACGCGAAGGAAGCGGAAGACCCCAAGGCGGTCTTCCAGGCGATGCGGCCGGTCTACAGCGATTTGGTGACGGAGATCCAGCGTTCGCTCCGGTTCTACGAGAGCAACAACAAGGCGTCGGCGATCAAAGAGATCGTGGCGCTCGGCAACCCGATGCAGCTTCCGGGCCTGCAGCACTACTTGGCGCAGAACCTGGAGCAGCCGGTCACGCCCATCGACAAGTTCCGCGGGCTCGAAGGCGGCAGCGTCACCGCGTCGCCGCAGTTCAACGACAACCGCCTGAGCTTCGCCGTGGCGTACGGCTTGTGCGTGCAGGGCTTGGGCGCCAGCCAACTCAGCACGAACCTCTTGCCCGAAGAGATCGTCACCAAGCGGATGGTCCGGGCGAAGAAGCCTTGGGCGGTCGCCGCGGCGTCGCTGATGATGGTAGGTCTCGGCGTCAACTATCTGAGCCACGTCAACGCGTGGCAGAGCGTCGACGTGGACGAAGAAGGCTGGAAGAAAGCCATCTCAGATTCCAAGGGCTTGACAAGCCAGGCGGGCGGGTTTTCGAGCCGTGACAGCGAACTGCGAGACCAGTTCAACCGCATAAGCCAGATCGGGGAGAACCTTCAGTCCAACACCGACGGCCGGCTGCTCTGGCTCGAGGTCATCAAGGCGGTCGACTCGGCGGTTCCCAAAGACACCCGCAGCGAAGCCGAGCGAGAGAAGACGGCCAAAGACCTTACTAACCGCGAAGAGCTGCATGTTGAGTCGATTGAGCCGCAGTACTTCGCCGACCTTAGCGAGTGGTTCTCCGGCCCGGTGCAGAGCATCTACTCGCGGGCGTTGCAAAGCGCTGAGCTGAAAGACACCGCCGCGGCGGAGGAAGCGGTCGCCGAGGGCGACGCCGCGGTCGAGGGCGACGCCAACGCCGTCGCCGGCGATCCCGCCGCCGATCCCAATGCCCTGCCGGGCGCCGGCGACGTAGTGGGCGACCCGGCCATGGCGGACACCGGCATGGCCGATCCCGGCGCGGCCGGCCAAGGCTTCGACGAACCCGGCATGGGCGGTGGGTTTGGAGGCGACGCCGGCTTCGGCGGTGGCGGCGGCTTTGGGGACGACGGCCTCGGGGGCGGCGCCCCCGGCGCCCAGGGACCCACCGGCGAGGGCTGGGTCTTCCAGCTCGCCGGCCACCACTTCCACAACTCTGGAGAGAACGCCAACTTTGGCGTTGAGGACGAGGGCTCAAACTTCGTTCGGCGGACCCTTATCCGCAACCTGCTCGAAGGCACCGTCATGCTGCCGGACGGCGTCGATGCCGATGGCCAACCGAACGGTGAGATGGTGGAGGTGCCGCTGGCCGACCTCGGCATCGCCTTCCCGGTGCTCGTTACCGAACTGCCGATCATGGACGCCACCTACAACCCCGAAGCTGAGTCGGACGACCAGGCCGGCCGGCCGGGCGCCGGCGGTCGCGGGCCGGCGATGGATGAAGGCGGGTTCGGGGGCTTTGGCGGATTCGGCCGGCGAGGCGCGGGCGCGGAAGGCATGGAAGAGCCCCCCGAAAACTGGGAACTCCGCCGGTATGATTTCGTGGTGCAGTTCGTCTGGCAGCCCAAGCCGCGGGCCGAGCGGCTCGGCCTGACCGGCGAGAGTGAAGAAGACGCGTTCAACGCGGGCTTCTGAGTTTGTGCTAACCGTATTGGCGCCGCCACCGCAGCGGCGTCGGATGACTCGGAGAAGGTGATGGACCAAGTTCGTGTCGCGCTAACCTGGCTCAAGGAACAGCACTTCTGGGTGCTCACGGTGCTGACGCTGATTGTGGCGCTCGCCTGCTGGTACCTTGCGGCCGGCGCCCTTCAGGAGCAGTTCACCAAGAACAAGTCGGCGATCGATAGCGAGTTTTCGGCGCAGAGGTCACGCCAAAACGAGCCGTTCCACGCCAACGACGCTGTCAACGAGCGTACCGGTGAGGAGATCAAGCTGCTGGCCGAGAAGGTCGAACGGGTGTGGACGAAGCTGTACGACCGCCAGCGGGAAGAAGCCCTGCAGTGGCCCACGCAGCTCGACGCCGGCGTCGACCCCAAGGGCAGCAACAGCTTCCTACGGCACGTCTCTGACAAGTCATTCGGCGACTTCATCGCCAACGAGTTCCGCGACCGCTACCTCAACTACATCCAAAAGCGGTACCCGGACCTCCCGAAGATCATCAAGGCGCTTGAGGTCGACGACGAGAACGGCCGCCAGCCGAACTTCGACATGGAAGGCGAGGGTGGGTTTGGCGGCGGTCGACGACCCGGGGCCAGGGGCGGCGGGTTCGGCGGTGACGGCGACGAAGAGTTCGTCGAAGAGAAGGAGTTTCTCGTCGTCTGGCGAGACCAGCTCGCCGTCAAGCAGCAGTTGGTGATGGCTCAGCGGCCATCAGCGATCCGCATCTGGGTGACCCAAGAAGACCTGTGGGTTTACGAGACGCTACTCAAGGCGATCGCCGCCACCAACACGGCCGCCGGCGCGGACCGCTACCGCAACGCCGCCGTCCGCGAGATCTATCAGATGAGTGTCGGCGCCAAGGCGGCGGGGGGATCGAAGACGCAGCAACGCATCTTCAAGCCGTCTGGCGAGGCTGCCGGCGTTGCCGGGGGAGGTGGCTTCGGTGAGGGCGGCTTCGGAGAAGGTGGTTTCGGCGAGGGCGGCTTTGGCGAAGGCGGCTTCGGTGGTGGCGGCTTTGGTGAAGGCGGATTCGGTGAAGGCGGTTTCGGTGGTGGCGGTTTTGGTGAGGGCGGCGCCGCTGCCGGAGGCGAGTTGACGGCGCTGCTGACCGGCCGCTACGTCGACGACGCGGGCGAGCCCGTTCCCGCACCAACCGTTGTGACGCCGGGCCAGCCGCTTCAGATCGGCAGCGCCGAGTACAAGCAGCTACCAATCCGCCTGGTGCTGAAGATGGACCAGCGTTGGGTGCCGCAGCTGATCGTTGAGCTCGCGAACGCTCCGCTGCAAGTCGTCGTCAACGAAGCCCGCATCAACCCAACCGCTGATGTATCGAGCGGCGGTGGATTTGGGGGCCCGGGGGGCGGATTCGGAGGCGGGGGCGTGAACGTCCGCACCACGCTGCCCCGAGCCCTTCAGCTTGCCGGACGCGGCGGGGCGGGCGGAGCCGCTGGTGGCGGCTTTGGTGGAGGTGGTGGCTTGGGGCAAAACCAGGAAGTGTTCGCGTTCCCAAGAGAACCAAGCGTCGCCACAGTGGTGCTCAACGGCACGATCTTCATCTTCAACCCGCCCGACGCCTCAGTCCTTTCCACGGGCGACGATGGCGGCATGGTCGCCTCGAGCTTTTAGCACAACGCGAGACCGCGCGTCGCCGGGAATAACCGAGAGCGACGCGTGCGAGACGGGCTAACGGATCAACCAAACTAAACGGATTCAGGCCATGGCCAACAAGCTCAAGAACGCCAACAAGCTCCAGGGCTTCTTCCTCGCTCACGGAGAGAAGCTGGGGATCCTCTTCGCCTTGGGCTTGGCGGGTTACTTGGTCTACGCCTCCACAAGCCAGGAGCGTATCGAGGAACTGCCGAAAGACCTCACGAAGGCAGTCGGCGACGCTCGGCAGGCGGTCCAGTCTTCGACTTGGGACAAAGTCAAAGAAACCGATCCCACGCTGCCCACGGCGGAGTCGTTTCAGCTGGCGATGAGTGAGCCACTGAACGCCGGCGAGTACCCGATCGTCGGGTTCGACCGCAGCGTCGTGCCGCCGGTGGTGCTACGACGCGACCCCACGCTCCTCGCGCCGGTGGAGTTGGAGGGACGCGGATACACGACGCTCGTCGGTTTCTTCAGCGACTCGCGGGCGAGAGAGAGGTTCATCGAGCAAGCCCGCGAGGAAGCCAAGAGAGAACGGGAGCGTCAGGCTGAGCGCGAACGCAGCGCCGAGGACGATGGTCGCGGGGGGCGTGGCGGTCGCGGCGGTCGTGGGGGCGACGGCTTCGGCAATGAGAACGACCCCAACCGCCGACCGGGTGTCGCATCCGCCGGGCGGACTGGGTTCCAGGTCTCTGAGCAGCACGACATCCGCATCCAGCCCATGGCGGTGGTCACGGCGAAGGTCCCCGTTGAAGCTCAGGTGAAGATCTACAAAGAAGTCTTCGAGAACGCGCTTGGGTACGACGAGTCGCGGGATATGCCGCGCTACCTCGGGTACTTCGTCGAGCGGGCTGAAGTGCGGGCGGGCCGGCCGCTGAAGTTCGAGCCGTACCTGTTCCGCAACGGCACGGGCGGCAGCCCGCTCAAAGTGGTGAGTGAGCGGAGCATCCCGCAAGCCATGGCCGACTGGGCCGGGGAGATGCCCGACCCCACGGCGCCGGCGTACCTGCACCCGGCCCTTACGTTCCCGCTGCCCGCACGCGTGGGCCGCGAGTGGGACGAGAAGGTGGTGCACTCCGGCGTCATGACCGCCGCTGAGGCTGAGGAGAAGGCCGCCAAGGAGGCGGAAGAGATGGAGACAGAAACGCCTGAAGAGTCTGACGAGTTGGAGTTCGGCGGCGGTCAAGACGGCTTTGGCGGCGAGGGTGGCCCCATGCGGCGTGGCGCCGGGATGGGTCGCCCCGGCGGCTTCGGCGGCGGCCGCGGCCGGATGCCCATGGGTGGCCGCATGGGCGGCGAATTCGACGAAGGTGGGATGGGCGGCATGGGTGGCCGGGCAATGATGCCCGGCGGGCGACGCGGCGGACGCGGTTCGTCGGTCGGCGGGCCCATCGTCTACGAGGCGCCCGAACTGATGGTCCGCTTCATCGACTTTGGCGTGGCGCCCGGCCGCCAATACGCCTACCGATTCAAACTCGTGCTGATGGACGTCAACGGCAAAGGCCAGGTCTCCGTTCGCAACCTTGAGAAGGACGTCAAGGAACGTGTCGGCAAGACAAGGGCCACGGCGGTGCCGTTTATCACCACCGAGTGGAGTGAGCCGAGCCCGCCGATCTCCATACCGCTGGCCGGCAGTGTCCGCGTGGCTGAGGTTCAGCCGCCCCGCGCCGGCGAGCCGACCGCCTCGCTTCTCGTCCAGTCGTTCGACCGCGACGACTCGGGCGACGCCATCGAGGGCGAGATCGAGCAGGGCAAGGTCCGGCTCGGCACGGTGTTGAACTTTGTTGAAGAACGCGTCTGGATCCAGCAGCCGGGCGAACGCGACGAGATCCGCATCCCCGAGTTCCGCTTCCGCACCGGGGTCACGCTGCTCGACGCCGCCGGCGGCGACAAGATCACCAAGCAGGTGAACGCCCCCGGCGAGGTGCTGCTGATGGACCCAACCGGCAAGCTCTCCGTCCGGGGCGAACTGGACGACCTTGCCGACGTGGAGCGCTTCCGCCTGCGTGGTCAAGAAGACGGCCGCGGCGGCTTCGGCGGCGGCTATGGGGGCGAGTTCGGCGGCTACGGTGACGAAGGCGGTTTCGGATTCTAAACGCACCCTCTCTCGAATCCGCTCTTGACGGGTCTTCGGCCGCCGGCTAATTAACCGCCCGCCTCGTCGTGCCGGGCCCGCCGTGCGGGCGCCAAACGATGCTGCGCGCGGGCTCAGGCCGCGCGGCGACCGCCGCGTGCCGACCCAATGACAGCTTACTACCGCGGCGCCACGACGGCGGCCGCGTGAGCGGCGATCCAACGCAACAAGGAGAGTTGAGTTGAACGCGACAGGGAAGTTCGGCGTTATCGCCTTGGTGCTATCGCTTGCCTTTACCGCCGGCGCGGCCGGCCAAGCCGGGGCGCCCCCAGAAACGCGTCCGCCAACGCGGCAGGACGTGGACGCCTTGCTGGCGCAAGCCAAGCAGGCGATGCAGCAGAGCGACTTCGCCACGGCCGATAAGCTGATCGGCCAGGCGGAGTCGGCCGGTGTGCGTTACCCGTTGTTCTACCGCGGCGATACGCCGTCGAGGCTGCGTCGGGCGCTTGAGCAGAGCCAGCGTAACGCGTCGCACTCGCGCGACCCGTTCCTCCAGGCGCCGGCGAACCCCTTCGCGGCGTCGGGTCCCGCGGCGCCCGAGCCGCGTCCGCTGCCGCCGGTTACCGCGGACGCCCAGCCAGCCCCAACGGGCAAGGCGCTCGCCGATCAGCTTGTGACCGCCAGCCGAGCGGCGCTTGAGCTTGGCAACCTGCAGCAGGCGGAAGAGTTCGCCCGTCGGGCAAGTGAGCTGGCGGTGCCCGAAGCCGAGTTTGGCGAGGGTGACAGCCCCGCCCGCCTGGCTTGGGACCTGCAGCGCCGCCGCATGGGCGCCGACACGGCCGTCCGACCGGCCACGGCCGAGGCGCCGCTGGGCGCCGTGGCGTACGGGCAGCAGGCGCTCCACATCCCCGAACAAGACATCACCGCTGTGCAGCCGGCCACGGCCGAAGTGGCGCCAGCCGGGCTGATGGGCCCAGCCGGCGCGCAGGCCCCGCGGGTCGCTCAATCCCCTTACGCGGCGCCCGCGCCCGGTGGCGACCGGTTTAGCCCGGCCCCGACCGCGCCGCAGTTTGGTGCTCTGCCTGCGCCGCCCGCCGCAGCCGAGCCCTCGGCCGCCGAGCTGATGGCCCGCGGCGAAGAAGCCCTCCGCAACCGCGACGTCACCGCCGCGTGGCGTAGTTTCCAGCTCGCTCGCGAGCAGCGTGACCAGCTCACGCCGGCCGAGCAGGCGAGGCTGGACGGTCACCTGCAGATGCTCACCAACACGCCGGTCGCCGGCGCGGCGCCGCAGCCGGTGGCGCCGCAGGCGCTAACGGCGCAGCCGCTAGCCCCGCCCAACTCGGCTTCGCCCACCGGATCGAGCATGTTCGACTCGGCTGACGAAGCGCAACGCGTGCTCGTCCGCCAGCTCTCGTCCGACGTCGGTCAGAAGACGCTCGAGGCGCGTGAGATCCGCAACGCCCAGCCCCGCGAGGCGCTCCAGCTCTTGCAGGACATGAAGGGCGAGGTTGAGAAGTCGCAGCTCGCGGACAACTACCGCCTGCCACTGATGCGCCGCGTGGATTCGGCGATCGCCGAGACGGAGAAGTACATCACCGAGAACAAGGCCCAGATCGAGCTCGACGAACGCAACGCCGCGGTGCTGGCCGACGTCGAACGCAGCCAAGCCACCAAGCTGAAGCTGCAGCAGACCAAGGCCGAGATGGTGGACAAGTTCAACACGCTCATCAAGGAGCGTCGCTACAGCGAGGCGCAGCTCATCGCCGCGCAGCTCTACGAGCTCATGCCCAACGACGAGGTCGCCGTGCTGATGAACCAGCAGGGCAAGATGCTCCAGCGCGAGATGTTCAACCGCCAGCTCCGCGACGCGCGGGACGATTCCAACTGGAACGCGCTTGCCAACGTTGAGAGCAGCTCGCTCCAACCGGTGGGCGACGGCACCGAGATGGCGTACGACCTTCAGTACTGGGGAGAAAGCCCCGGCAACCGACGGGGGCTGGGGCAAGAGAACTCTCGCATGACCGAGCGGGAACTGCTGATCCAGCAGAAGCTTGAGATGCCGGTCCAGGTGAATTACCAGGACACGCCGCTCAGCCAGGTCATCGAAGACCTCAAGAAGATGACCGGCATGAACATCCACCTCGACCCCCGCGGCATGAGCCAAGAGGGCGTTTCGAGCGACACGCCGGTGACGCTCGACCTGAACACTGAGGTGATGCTGAAGAGCGCGCTCGATCTGATCCTCAAGCCGCTGCATCTGAGTTACCTGATCAAGAGCGAAGTGCTGCTGATCACCAGCGAACAGCTGCGTGACGGCGAGATCGACACGATCACCTACTACGTCGCCGACCTGGTGACGCCGATCCCCAACTTTGTGCCGAGCAACAACATCGGTTTGCAGTCGATGATCAACGACGCCTATGCGGCGCTCGGCTACGGCCGGGGCCTCGGGGCGCCGGGACCGATCGCCCGCGTTGGCGGCCAGCGGCCGAACGGGCTGGCGAACAACACCGGCAGCGACGTCCTCGCCCAGCAGCTCTCCGGGCCGCAGTTCGGCGGCCCCGGTGGTCAGGGCGGGTCGCTGCCGCTGGGCATGGGCGGCCCCTCCCCGGGTGGCGGCGTTAACGCCGACTTTGATTCGCTGATCGACCTGATCATCTCAACCATCGCCACCGAGTCGTGGGCCGAGAACGGCGGCGGCGAGGCGGAGATCCGGCCGTACGTCAACAACCTGAGCCTGGTCGTCAGCCAGACTCAGGCCGTGCACGAACAGATCGCCGACCTGCTGCAGCAGCTTCGCCGCCTGCAGGACCTGCAGATCACCATCGAGGTCCGCTTCATCCGCTTGAACGACAGCTTCTTCGAGCGGATTGGTATCGACTTCGACGTGAATATCAACGACCGAACCGTTGGCGCCGACGACTTGCTGGCAGGTGGCGACTTTGAGACCCCCGGCCGCAGCAGCCAGACGCTTGGTGTGGTGCAGCAGGTGGTGGGCGACCTGCCCGTCTTCTCGTCGGACCTGGATATCCCGTTCCGGCAGGGCAGCTTTGGCGTTGCGGTGCCGCAGTTCGGCGGCTTTGACGCCGGCCAGGCCGCGTCGTTTGGCTTCGCGATCCTGAGCGACATCGAGGCGTACTTCCTCATCAACGCCGCTCAGGGCGACACGCGGACCAACGTGCTCAACGCGCCGAAGGTGACGCTGTTTAACGGCCAAACCGCGTTCGTCGCCGATGCTTCGCAGATGCCGTTTGTGATTAGTGTTGTGCCGGTAGTCGGCGAGTTCGCCGCCGCCCAGCAGCCGGTGATCGTGGTGCTCTCCGAGGGCACGATGATGAACATCCAAGCCGTTGTCTCGGAAGATCGTCGCTACGTCCGGCTGACGGTGGTGCCGTTCTTTAGCGACATCGGCGACGTGCAGACCTTCACGTTCGAGGGCAGCAGCTCGACCGACAACTCGAGCAGCACGACCGACGCCGACGACGATGGAACCAACGAGTCCAACGACAACACCGACACCAACGTCACGGCTGGCACCACGGTTCAGCTGCCGACGTTCAGCTTCATCTCCGTCTCAACAACGGTGAGCGTGCCCGACGGTGGCACGGTGCTGCTGGGCGGCATCAAACGGCTGAACGAAGGCCGCAACGAATTCGGCGTGCCGCTGCTATCGAAGGTGCCGTACATCAACCGGCTGTTCCGAAACGTCGGCATCGGCCGCGAGACGGACAGCCTGATGATGATGGTCACGCCACGGATCATCATCCAAGAAGAGGAAGAGGCCAAGCTGCTCAGCGGCAACTAGCCGGCCAGCTACGCCTCGCGGCCCATGCGAATTACAATCGACGCATGAGCCATCGATTCTGGATAACTACCGCAGGCGTCTGGGGCGCGATTTCGGTCGCCCTAGGCGCCTTCGGCGCGCACGGGCTGCCGAAGTTCCTCGAGGACGCCGGCTTCTCCCCCGAGGCCATCGCCAGCAGGCTGGCGACCTACGAAACCGGCGCCCGGTACCAGCTCTACGCGGCGCTCGCCCTGCTGGCGGTCTCCGCCGCCGGCCGCTGTACTTCTAGAGTTTGGTCCGCGGCGGCGTGGCAGTGGCTCGTCGGCAGCCTCATCTTCAGCGGCTGCTGCTACGCGCTGGCGATCGTCGACGGCTACCGCTGGCTTGGAGCGATCGTCCCGATCGGCGGAGTCTTGATGATCACCGGCTGGTTGACCGTGGCCGTGGCAGCCAAAACCGAACCGCGACCGTCAGGGAGCGACCAGTAGTCGACGTGTGCGAATCGGTTGGCCGGCTCCCTTACGGTCGCGGCTCGGCATGCGCGCAAGAAACCGGGAGCCGAGGGAACCCAGACCCCCGACTCCCGGCTGACAACTAACAACTCGACCAGACCCTCGGGCCTCAAACGGCCTGCAGCGAGGCGAGCTCAACCGCAAGCCGCTTCCGGGCGACGTGCAGGCGCCGCTTGATGGTGCCGACCGGCGCCTCGAACGACGCGCTCATCTCGTTGAGCGACTCGCCGCGGACGTAGAACGCCACCAGCGTGCTCCGGTCCAGCTCGCCGAGCTTCGCCAAACCGTTGCGGACCTGCGACGCCCGCTCGTCGGTCAACGCCGACTGCAGCGGAGTCCGGTCGTCAACGCAGGTCGCCTCGAGCGTCTGCGGCTCGGCCGAGACGGTCGGCTTGCGGCGGACCTGCCGGTTGATCGCCATCCGGACGCAGATCTGCCGCAACCAGCCGCCGAGCGCCGCCGGCGTCTTGAGCTGGTGCAGCCGCTCCATCGCCTTGATGAAGACCTCCTGCGTCAACTCCTGGGCGTCGGCGTAGTCGCCGAGCCGGCGGAGGGCGACGCTCTGCACCATGCCCTCGAAGCGGTCAACGATCTCGCCCATCGCGGGCCGGTCGCCAAGCTGAGCCTGGGCGACGAGGGTTTCGATCGACGATTCGGTAGTCGAGTGGTTCAGTTCGGCGGTCATGGTTCTCTCTCCTTGCTCCGCGGCGATCCTTCCAAGGGGAACGCCAGGGCGGGCCGAGCGGCAGGCGAACTGCACGCGAGGCCACGAATTGGAAATGCCGGGTGGACCAAGCCGGACGGTTCCAGCCAAAAGGTCCGAGCACGCGGGCCTGCGGCCAGCGGCGGGGTCGAGCGAGCCGGTCGGGCGTCTGCTAGCGGATGAACTCGGGCCGAATCGGCCCGAAATCAACCAAGCGAGACGCCGCCTGGCAGGCCACCTGAGTGGCCATCGCGACGCCAACTCTTGGCGGAGCGATCCAGGCGACCGACGCACCGCCGGCCCGAACAATCGGGCTCGCCAAACATCTCGCGATGCATGGCGACGGGCGCCGGCTGCAATACCGGCACGGGCAGTCGCAGGCGTAGCGCTACATGCGCTAAGGCTCGTTGGAGCCTGCCTGCGAGGGACCCGGCATAGAGGCCGCGCGGATTCATCCGATTGGCGCCCGCGACGATGAGCGAGCGGACGACAACCTGCGTACCGGCGGCCCGGAGGGCCTCGGCAATCGTGACGACGGTGCAGTTGATCGTTCGCATCTCACCCTCGCTGCGCTCTTGCGCGGCTAGAGAGAACCGAAAATGGGTAAAGGCGGTTGGCGCCGCTAGGCGCCCCGCCGACGGGACAAGCCTTTCACGACTGGGCCGCGAAGTCAAGAAAAAGACCCGCGGCTCGGGTAGCCGGAAAAACCGCCCCGCCGTACGCCCGCCAGACAGCAGCTTCGGCCGGCAGGTTCGCGTGGTTGCGAGAAAAACTCCGGAAACTCGCGAACCCAGCCGGCGTTGATCGGCCACGAGTGCCCCTAAACCGTTGACTGGATGCGGCTTACTTCGCCCGCTCAGCCGCGGTACAGGTCGTGGCAGTCACTACATGTTTTCGTCGCCCGACCCATGGCGGGGCGGCCAAGGTTGTAATTTTCTGTCTCAGCGGCCTGGGAGAGCTCCTTCGAGGCGTCCCGTAGCGACCGCGCGAAGGCGGCGTACTCTTCGTCATCCGCGTCCTCAAGACCCTCCCGGATGATCACCTCGCCAAGCGCCGCCAGCACCTGGCTCTCGTGCAGTGCGTCGTCTGAGCCGCGGCCGAAGGAACGCTCGGAAGAAAGCAACTCCGGCAGCCGCTCGGCGTGGGCCTGCTCCATCCGCCGCATCAGCGGCGAGCGGTCGGCCACGTCGCCCCAGTTGCGGTCGGCGGGCGGCTTGGGGGCGTCCGGCCGGCCTCCTCGGACCAGGTCCGCCAGGTCGTCGCTGCGGGCCTTCGCCTCGCGGTAGGAGCCGTCGGTTCCCACCTTGCAGTTGGCGCCGGCGCGGGCGAACAACGCCGAAAGCCCGGCCGCCCGATCCCGCCAGCGGGGGTCGCCATCGTGCTCGTCGGCGATGGCGAACATCACCGCGAGCATCGAGAAGGCGTCGCGGCATTCCTGATAGCCGCCGCCCTTGAAGGCGGTGGACGATGTGACCAGCCCCGACACCCGTTTGGCTTGCCGCTTGATCTCGGTCTCGATGGTCTCTTCGCCGATCAAGGCGGACCACTCGAAGGAGCCGCCGTCGCCGGCCGGCGTTTCCGAGCCGAACTGGCTGCCGGCGACCGCCTTTGGCTGCTGCGACGCGAAATCGGGCCGCGGGCCGACCAGCAGCTTGCGCGCGTCGGCGGTGAAGACCGCTTCCTCAGCCGGGCCAAACGTCGGCGGCTTCGCCCGGCGAGGCGAATCGGCGCCCAGCGCCACCAGCGCAACCACCGCCACCGTCGCCGCAACCCATCGCCTTCGTTCGCCTACGCGCATCCCGATCAACCTCTCAAGTCCCTTGTACGGCGGCCACCTTCTCCCAGCTTAAGGCCCACGGTGGCGGAACGCTAATCACCACTAATCTCCGCTGATCGGATTAGCGAAGACAGGTGGTGATTAGTGCTCCCCTTCGGCAGGTTCAGAACTCGAAAGGCCTGTGCTACCTTGGCGGCTTGCTGACCCGATTTTCGCCCTAGCCACGCCACCCGCCATGACGCCCTCTGACGCCTTGAAGCTCGTTCCGCCCGCCGTGGAGGAGGGCAAGCTCACCGCCTCGGCCGCCGAGAATCTGACCAAGTGGCTCACCGAGCCCAGGTACGCCGACTACGCGGACGACGTGGCGGCGCACGTTGAGCGGGGCGACTGGCAGACGCTGGACGATGTTTACTGGACCGTCATCCCCTTCGGCACCGGCGGCCGCCGCGGGAAGATGTACCCGATCGGCTCCAACGCCATCAACGACCGGACCATCGGCGAGAGCGCTCAAGGCTTGGCGGACTACGTCAAGGCGACGCTGCGTTCTGGGGAAGGGGGCCCGGACGCCGAACTCTCCTGCGCCCTCTGCCGAGACACCCGCCACAACGGCGAGCGCTTCGCCAAGCTCTGCGCCGAAGTGATGGTGGCCGCGGGCTTCAAGGTCTACTTCCTCCGCGGCTTCCGCAGCACGCCAGAGCTGTCGTTCGCCGTCCGCTACAAGAACTGCTCGTGCGGCATCATGGTCACGGCCAGCCACAACCCGCCCAGCGACAACGCGGTGAAGGTCTATTGGAGCACCGGCGGCCAGGTGCTGCCGCCGCACGACGCGGGCATCATCGACCGCGTGATGAACTGCCAAGAGATTGTCCGCGCGGACTTCGACCAAGCGGTCGAGGGCGGCAAGATTGTGTACTGCGAAGAAGAAGTCGACCGGGCATTCCTCGACGCCGTCGCCGCTCAGTCCACGCCCGGCCCCCGCGACCTGAAGGTGCTCTACTCGCCGCTGCACGGCGTCGGCGCCACGGCAGTAACGCCGGTGCTTGAGCGGGTTGGGTTTGAGCAGGTCGAGGTCTTCGGCCCGCACGCGGAGCCCTCGGGCGACTTCCCCAACGTGCCGGGCCACGTCTCCAACCCGGAGCGGCCGGTGGTCTTCGACGCGATGATCGAACAAGCCAAGGCGGACGGCCACGACTTGTGCATCGCCACCGACCCCGACTGCGACCGCATCGGACTAGCCGCTCAAGTGGAGCCCGGCGGCGAGTGGAAGACGCTCACCGGCAACCAGATCTGCGCCCTGCTCACTGACTACGCGCTCGAACACTACAAGGGGCAGCTCACGCCCGAGCACTTCGTCATTCAGACGCTGGTGACCACGCAGCTCGTCCGGCGGATCACCGAGTCGGCAGGCGCCAAGTGCGTGGGCAATCTCCTCGTCGGCTTCAAGTGGATCGCCGAGGCGATCGATGAGTACGGGCCCGATAAGTTCGTCTTCGGCAGCGAGGAGTCGCACGGCTACATGACTGGCACGTACGCCCGGGACAAGGACGGCGCCGTGGCGTCGATGCTCGCGTGCGAGCTGGCCGCCAAGCTGAAGGCCGAGGGGCAGACGCTGCACCAGAAGCTCGAATCGCTCTTCTGGCAGCACGGCGCCCACGCCGAGCGGCTGGTCAACGTGCAGATGCCCGGCAGCGAGGGCATGACCCGCATGCAGGAGGTGATGGCCGCGTTCCGCTCGTC
Source organism: Planctomycetota bacterium (assembly GCA_039414355.1). GTDB lineage: Bacteria > Planctomycetota > Planctomycetia > Pirellulales > Lacipirellulaceae > JBCCQL01. The sequence goes on from JBCDJN010000089.1 coordinate 17,603, forward strand.
GCCGCCCGAGTCGATCGGCGGCATGGGCGTCCACCAGCGGCGCGACTACCTGGAGCAGAAGACCACGCGGGCCGACGGCACCACCGAGCCCATCGATCGCCCCCACGGCAACCTGATCATCCTGGACACCGCGGCGGAGGGCAACTACGTCGCCTGCCGACCCAGCGGCACCGAGCCGAAGATCAAGTTCTACATGTTCGCCTATACGCCCGCTGAGCAACTGCACGACATGGAAGAGGCGCTCGCCGACCTCGATTCACGCCTCGACGCCATGGAAGCCGACCTCCGCAAGTTCGCCGGCGTTTGACGACCGAATGACGACGCCCGAATGATAAAGGGGATGTGGGGATGTTGGAGATGAGGGGGATGCAAGGTATATCGTTCTCTGCAGAACGCCTCATCCTCTGGCGGAGAATTGCGTGATTCCTGCGGGGGTCGCTTCACAGCGCGACCGAGTGCCAACGTCGCTTGCGATCCCCCTTCATCCCCAGCATCTCCACATCGCCTTCGCCGTTTAGAGGAAGCCATGCTCGATAACGCCATCAGCGTCTTCCGCACGCTGCAGAGTTACGCCGACGCCGTCCTGTCGGACATCACCGCCGACGAATGCTGCAAGCAGCCGTGGCCGGGGGCGAACCACGCCGCGTGGACGGTGGGGCATATGGCGATCGCCATCGATCGGCACGCCACGTTTATTGGCGCCGAGTCGAAGCTGGGCGAGTGGAAGTCGCTCTTCGGCAAAGGGAGCGAGCCGAAGACCGACGCGAGCGAGTGCCCCGCGTGGGACGACCTCGTGCAGGGCTTCCGCGACGCCTGCGGCCGGATGACCGACGCCGCCGCCTCGGCGACGCCGGAGCAGCTCGCCGCGGAGAACACCTACGTCAGCCCCGAGACGATGCCGACGATCGGCGACTTCCTGGTGTTTTCCATGACCGCCCACACCGCCATGCACCTCGGTCAGCTCGCTGCGTGGCGGCGAGCGTTGGGGCGGCCGGTGCTGTTTTGACATGCCGCCAGCGATCGAAGTCCGACGGTACCGCAGCGACGACGTGGCCGCGGTCAACGACGCGGTGATCGAATCGCGTGAGGCGCTGTCGCAGTGGATGCCGTGGTGCACCGATCAGTACGGCCGCCCGGACACCGTCGCGTGGGTCGAAGCGCAGCTAGGCGATTGGGGGCCGAGCTCGGACCGCAACTTTGTCATCGCCGGCACCTCTGGCGACGTCCTTGGCGCGATTGGGCTCAAGGGAATCGACCACGTCAACGGCACCGCCGAGGCCGGGTACTGGGTGCGGACCTCGGCAACGGGCCGAGGCGTCGGCTCGGCAGCTTTGGTTTGGCTGTGCGAATGGGCGGCCAAGGAGCTCGCCCTGCACCGGATTGAGATCATCGCGTCGGTCAAGAACCGGGCCAGCCAACGCGTCGCTGAGAAGGCCGGCGCCGTCCGCGAGGCGGTGCTCGCCAAGCGTCTCGTCCTGCACAACGAGTATCACGACGCGGTGCTCTATGCGCGGCTGCGTGAGCTGTGAGCACGCGACCGCTCACCCCAGCAACCCGGGACGCGGAGTCGATGGCGGGTAGCTCGCCCGTGGCAGCCCTGCGGCGCGGCGCCAGATGCTCAACTGCCCGATGTGCACGCCTTCGTGATGGAGCAATAGGTCGGGCAGCATGAAGGCGATCGACGGGTACTTCTCGGCCCAGCGAGGGGGCGTCGGCTTCTGGGCGAGCTGCTCCGGCGTGGCGGTGAGCAGCGATTGGGCGACGTCTTCGTGCCCCTGCTTGAATCGCTCGACCTGCTCCGCCTTGCTGCCGTAGGCGGAGAGGTCGTCCACCGGCCCCTTACCGCGAAACCCGAACAACTCGTGGTCGGCGGCGTCATGGACCGGCTCGCCGTTGAGCATGCCAACCACCACCGGGTGGTAGATCGCCATGTGCCCAAGGATCCACGACGGGTGGTTCATGTTGCCGCCCGGCCGCAGCACCATCTGCTCATCGGTCAGGTCATCAAGCAACGCCAGGGCGTAAGCCAGGCCGTTGTCCCAGCCGTAGACGATGGATTCGATCGGAAACAAGCTGAGCCTCCGGGGCAGGTGTTTACGGGAGTGGTTGCTAGCGTGCCGTGTCGAACGAGACAGCTTAGCAGGCCGTGAGGTTCGCCCGTACGGCGGCGCTCTGTTCTCCCGCTAGCCGCGGTTCTAAGCTTCTGCTGTGGGCGATCTAGGCGAAGGCGACAAACCCGTGACCGTTGAGACGACTCCCGACGGAGCCGGCGACGGCCCTGCGCACACGCTGCCCAAGACGCAGGCGGAGTTCTTTGAGCGGGCCGCTGAGAAGGTCCGCAGCAAGTTCCCCACCACGCCCGGCGTCTACCTGTTTCAGGACAAGGCGGGCCGGGTCATCTACATCGGCAAGGCAAAGAACCTCCGCGCCCGGGCCGGCAGCTACTTCCTGAAGGCCGCCGCCGAGGAGCCCCGCACCCGCGACCTTGTGCGCGAGGCGTACGACATCGACTTCCTCGACGCCGAGAGCGAGGTCGACGCCCTGCTGCTGGAGTCGCGGCTGGTCAAGGACATCCAGCCGCGGTTCAACAAGGAGTTGCGGGACGACAAGACGTTCCCCTACCTGCAGATCACCACCCACGAAGACTTCCCGCGGGTCGAGATCACGCGGGAGCCGCGGACCTCCGCGGCGAAGCTGTACGGCCCGTTCACCAGCGTCGGCGCCCTCCGCGGCGCCCTGCAGGTGATGCAGCGGGTCTTTAAGTTCCGCACCTGCTCGCTGGACATCGAAGACGGCGACGAGCGCTGGCAGTGGTTCCGGCCGTGCCTGCTGGCGTCCATTGACCAGTGCACGGCGCCGTGCAACCTGCGGATCAGCAAGGAGGACTACCGCAAGTCGATC
>JBCDJN010000090.1:0-20399 GCA_039414355.1 Planctomycetota bacterium
CGAGGGCGACGAGAAGCGCTCCTACCGGTTCACGCCGCAGGCCGAGCGGCTGCCGGAGGGCTTGCCGGGCTGGTTCCGCGACCGTGACCGCGACGGCGACGGCCAAGTGGCGATGCACGAGTACGCGTCGAGTTGGTCGGACCGACGGGCTGAGGAGTTCGCCCGCTACGACGGCGACGGCGACGGCTTTGTGTCGCCGAGCGAAGCGCTCAAGCGTTAGCGTCCGCGGCCGCCTCGCCCACCGCCACCGCCTCGGCCGCCTGCATCGCCGCCGCCACGGCCCGGGGGGCCGCCGCGTCCGCCGCCCGCACGCTGCTGCATTTCTCGCATTCGGCGGAACATCTCGATCCGCTGCATCGTTTCGCGGGCGGCGGCCTCGTTCTGTTTCTGCTGGTCGGCGTTCTTCGAGTCGTTCGACTTCGCCTCGCCGCTGCCGCCACCGCCTCCCGAACCGCTCGAAGTGGTGACCGATTCGGCGCCCAGGAGCGAGATGAGCGTGTCCTTCAGCGCGTCGGCGCTGGTGTGCTTGAGCGAGACGATCCGCGTGGCCTGCGGCGTGCCGAGGCCTTCTTCGTCGAGCTGGCGGACGAGCTGCTCCACCTGCTGGAAGAGCGGGTCGGGCGCCCGGACCACGAGCGAGTTGCTCCGCGTGTCGACGCCGAGGGTCATCTTCGAAGGCTCTTGATCGGTCGATCCGCCGCCCCCGCCGCCGCCGGCGCGGCGGAGCATGCGGATGAGCTCTTCCGGGTTGGGCTGTCGGCCGCCGCCCCCGCCGCTGCCCCCGCCGCCCTGCAGCCGGTCTGAGAAGACTTGCTTGACGACTTCCGCCACGGCCGTTGCCGAAGTGTTGACGACGGGAATCAGCCGGGGCTTGCCGCCCGCTTCTACCGGCTCGGGCCCGGCCCGCTGGTCGAGGACGCGGAGCAGTTGATCGATGGTGTCGAGGTCGGTCGGCTGGGCGTAGACCACCAGGGCGTTGAGGCGGACGTCGGGCACGATGTCGACGGCGGTCGACGAGAAGCCGCCGGCGCCGCTGTCGCCGCCCAGGCCAAGCAGGTCGCCCATCAGCCCGCCGCCGAGCCCGCCGAGGGCCTGCTCAGCGATGCCTTCGACCAGGCCACCGCCCGCCGAGCCGCTGGCGCCGAAGACCTTGGCGAGGATCTCCGCGGCGGTCGTCGCTTCTTCGTGCTTGAGGTAGAAAATCGCCAGCTGCCGGCCGCTCAGCGACGCCGAGCCGGCGGTGTTGCGGAGCAGGTCTTCGAAGGCGTCGAGCGCTTCCAGGTCGTCCGAGGCGATCATCACGCCGCCCGGGCCGGGCGCGACGACGATCTCGGCACCCGGGCGGGTTGGTCGCTCGGCGGGTTCGGGTCGCTTGGTCGCTTCGGCTTGTTGTGTTGAATCGGTGCTCTGCTGGGCGAAGCGGGCCGGCACGCGCCCGGTGGAGGCGCTGCGGTCGTCGCTGGGCGTCGGCGGCGGGGTTGAGCTCGGCGGGGAAGGCCTGCGTGGCGGTAGGCCTAACGGATCGCCACCGCGCAGGAGCTCATCCAGAAACTGCTCCGGCGTGGCGGGCCGGTTTGCTGGTTCGCTCGGCCGGTACTCCGGGATCGCCGCCGACGGCGTCACCACGCGGATGCGGTTGCGGCGGAGCAGCGGCCAGACCTGTTCGACTTGGGCGAGCGCTGAGCGGGCCGCCGACGGGTCGATGGGCAGCATCCGGACGTTGCCGCCGCGGCCGCCGGTGGCGGTGTCTTCGCCTTCGCCCAGTTGCGATAGGAAGTCCTTGATCTGTTCGAGCTGCCCCGGCGAGGCCCGCACCATCAGGCTGCCGGTCGACAGGTCGGCGTCGACGATCGGCGCCCGCGGGTCGGGCTCGTCGCCCATCGCCGGGTTGGTGAAGAGCTTGTTGATCGAGAGCACCGCGATCTGCGGGTCGACCGTCGACAGCGGGATCACCTCCACCTGCCGCGAGTCTTGCTGCATCTGCTGGAGCGTGGCCCGGATGGTGGCGTGCTCGGTCGGCGTGGCGAGCGCGACGAGGTTGCCGGTCTGGGCGTCGGTGGCGAGGCGTGTCGATTCGTTGCCGCCGAGGATCACTTGCAGAACGTTGAGCACCAGCTCGGGATCGATCGTGGCGATCGGGTAGACTTCCAGTTGCGGCGTCTCCCCCACGCCGGCGCCGGCGGCCGATTCGGGCACGTCGACCAGCTTGAGCACCTCTTCGAGCCGCCGCGTCTGCACCGCCGAGCCCTGGGCGAAGAGCTTCATCCCCAGCGGGTCGACCGCTAGCTGCAGCGACCCGCTGGGCGTGGTCATGGAGTCGGCCGGGATGCCGAGCAATTGCCGCAACACCGGCAGGATGTCTTCCGCCATGGCGTACTGCAGGCCGTACTCGCGGAGGTCGCCGCCGGCGGGGCCGGGCCGCTCGAACGCCTCGATCACGTCGCGCAACACGCGGATGCGGCCGGCGGTTTCGGTCACCTGGATCATGCTCGCCTTGGGCAGCACCAGCAGCTTGCCCTGCGGGCCCATCAGCGGCTCAAGCTCCTCGGCCGCCTCGGCGGGCACCACGTTGCGGACGCGGAACAAGACCCGCACCAGCTCGTACTCGCCCCGCTCATCGAGCTCGTCGAGCGGCACGTCGGTTACCAGGTTGGGCGGGATGCCGTCTTCCAGGTTCACCAGCAGCAGCATGCGGCCCTTGCGAACCAGCGAGTAGCCCTTGGTCAGCAGCACGCTGTTGAGCACGTCGAGCGCTTCGCCGACGGAGTAGAGCCGCGTGTCTTGGTAGTTGAAAGTGCCGGGCGGCGGCGCCTCGAGCACCAGCGAAAGGTCCGCCTGCTCGGCGAACCAATCCAGCACGTCCTGCCATGGCTGGTAGCGGAAGCTGAACCGCAGTCGCGTTGGGCCGGTCGGCAGGTCGTCGGCAGGCTCTTCGTCGATTGCCACGGTCGGCGGCGCGGCTTCCGGCGCCGCGTCAGAAACCACGGGCGGCTCCGCCATCCGTTCGTTTGGCGATTCCGAAGGCGGTTCCGCCTGCCCCTCCGCAGGCGAGCCGGCGGCGTCATCCGCCGGAGTCTCCTCAGTCTCTTCAGCCGTCTGGTACAACGGGTTGTCGCTAGCCGCCATTAGCTCGGCGAGCTTCGCCTGCTGCTCGCCATCCAATACCTGCATGCCAAGCCGCAGCGACTCGGCCCGGTACGGCGCCAACCGCTGAAGGCGTTCGTCCTTCGACAGCCCGCGCGCGGCCATCACGGCCGAGACGCCGTCCATCTCACGCTGGTCGGCGATGTCGAAGAGCTTCGTGCGTTGCTCGTCGCTCAGGTCGAGTTCCTTGCCGGCCTCGGGGTCGAGCGCCAGGGCGAGGCCGCCCACCAGTTCCGGCTCCGCAGCGCCGGCGAAGCCGCCGGGGCCGAGCAACAGCCCAACGCCAACGGCGGTGGCCGCTACCCAGCGAGCCGTGGCATGGAGCGTTGGAGTGGCGAGCATTTAGAAACCGGCGGCTGGGCGACAGATTGGGAGGCGAGGCGCCGGTGGCGGGGCAGGTCGACGTCTTTCGATCATAATCGGGCAATCAACCGCCGGCCAACGACGCCGGGTCGGCTCCGGCGCAACGAGCGGGCGCGCAGCTCCGCCGAAGTTTGAACCCCGTCGCGGAGTGATGGCGCCGGCGAAACCCAGAATTCTTGCCGTTTTCGCGGCTCAAGCTGACGCTTAACGCGTTGTGCCGCCTGTCGGGCCTGCGGCGACGCGGATGCCGGGGCTAAGGGGCGGCCCGGCTGGCGACCCCGGCTTGAGCTGCTCCAGAGCCCGCTGGCGGGCCGCGTCGTCGGCGAAGGCGAGCGTGTGCAGCACGAAGAGGCGGTCGTTGGAAGGCGTGGCGTGCTCCAAGCCGAACTCCGCCGGAGTCTTGCCGGAAAGGTGGGCCGTGACGGCGATCGCCACGTCGCGGAGCTGCACGTCCAGCAGCGGCGGCCCGCTGCGCGACCGCCCGGCTTGAGTAGCGCAGACGGCGCGGTCGTCCAGTAGCGGCGCCAACGCCGCGGCGTGCGACGCGTCCCCCAGTCGGCCCAGGATCAGCAATGCGGTGGCGCGGAACTGCGGGTGCGCGGGCTGATCGGTCCGCTCGCCGCGGGCGATCGCCAGGGCAAGCGGCGCCGCTTCACGCAGCTCAAGCTCGTCGGCAAGCCGCAGCATCTGGCTCAGCACATACAAGCCGTCCGCGCGGGTCGAAGTGATCCAAGCCGCAATCACGCCGCGCGCGGCGCGGGCGGTGGCGTCGCTGCCGCTGGCGGCGGGGGTGAGCTCGGTGCGGGCGGTCTGCAGCAGCAGTTGCGACGAGCGGTCGCTCACGGCGTCGGGCCGCGCCGCGGCGAGCAGCACCGCCGCCATCGCCACGCGGACCGCCTGCTTGGCCGCCGAGCTGCTGGTGCCGTGGCGCCCGCAACTCGCGAGCAGGTCGAGCCGCTCTTCCAGCAGCGGGGCGAGCTCGTGGGCCGGCGGCTTGCCATGGGTTGGGAAGGCGGCGTCGATCAGCAAGTGGTCGGCGCGGTAGACGCCGGCGTAGACGCGCCGTGACGGGCCGCCGGTGGCGGTCAGTTGCGCGAACTCTCGCCAGCCTGGCAGCGTGGCTTCGTCGTCGCGCAAGAATGCGTCGATCCGCTCACCGAACTGCGCGCGGCGGAGCAGCACCGCCAGCCGCAGCGCGCTGGCCCGCACCTCGGGGTCGGCGGAGCGCTTGGCGGCCTCGATGGCCGGCAACGCGGCGGGGCCGATCTCCTTGAGCGTTGCCGCGGCGAGCGCGCGTGTTTGGTAGTCCGGCGCCGCGAGCTGCTGAACGAGCCGGTCCGCCTCGGCCGCCGGATCAGCGAAGAGCGGGCGTTGAGCGTCCGCACCGCGGACCCCGCCAAGAGTCAAGACCGCCGCCGCAGCCAGGCATCGAACGCTCATCCGACCACGCCTCCGTGTGGGGCCTGTTCGCCTGAGGATGCCTGTCTGGAGGGTCGATCAGCGCGGGACGCTCGCAGGATTGCCCATCGATCGCAAGAGCAATTCCGAATCGCCGCGAACCAGCGCGTTGCGTTGGGGGTCGTGGTGCTCAGAGGCGTGGCGACCGTTCACGCCGCACTCGCTTTCTCACTCAACCAAAGGCGCCCGCATGTTCACTAGCAGCCTCAGCCAATTGACGTTCCCGCCATGGTCGCTCTGCGCCCCTTCACGAACCCATGTCGCGCCGCAAACAGCCACCGCCGACCCCGGACCGGGATGCGCAGCAGCACATCCACGCGCTCGGACTTGTGACCGCCAAGGAGTACTTGGCGTGGTGTGAAGCGAACGGCTTCGCCGAGCGGCTGAACAAGCGACCCGAAGAGCGTGACGCCGAACGCTCGTTGATGGCGCAGCGGGAGTGCCGTAAGCGGCACAAGAAGCGGAAGCGTGAGCAGCGGCGGCCGGTCGACGCGGTGACCGCGATCTGCCGCGGCGAACTGTTCCGCCACGAGGTCTCGCGGGACGACTTCAAGTGGCTCTGCGGCGAAGTTGCCAGAGCCCAATCGACCGAAAGCTCCCCGGTCGACACGCTTTGCCGCCTGTTCACGCAGGTCCACCGTGCCCGAACGCGGCTGCTCGACTACAACCCCAGCTATATCAGGCCGCTGGTACAGGTCGCTCGCCAGCAGGAGCATTGGCTCCGGCCGCTGGAGGCGTGGAAGCCGCGGTCGAAGAACGCGGCGGGGCAATTCTCTTCGCTGCTGCGGCACCTCTTCTGCCGCTACCCGGGTATGCCGCGGCTCTTTGACTCGGTGTGGACTGTCGACCGCTACCGCGAAGAGCACCGGCAGTGGTTTCTCCACGTCGGCCGGGGCGGCAACTTGAGGACGGCGGAGCTGCCGATCGACTACACGAAGAAGATGGCCCACTTCTTCATGCAAGGGCCGCCGCAGCTCTCGGTTGAGCAGGCTCTGGTGTGGGGTCAAGTGCGGGCCCTGGGCGGCGATTCCTCACTGGCCCGCACGTGTGCTGGCACGCGGATGGTTGGAGCGTTCCAACAGAACGAATTCTGGCTGTCGGTCATCCGTTGGCTGATCGACAACCCGTCGGTGCCGCACGCGGAGGTCGCGCCTCTCTGCGACTACCTGCACGATCAAAGGCACGTCGGGCTACGCGGCTGGGGGCAGTTTGGTCCGCCCGCCCATCCGCAACTAACCATGCGGAGCCGCCGACCGGAAACGCTGCTGCGGGACGTCCGCCGATGGCACGCGGAGCTGGCCGCGGTGGAAGGCGTTTCGAAGAAGCCGTGGAAGGCGAGCGGCATTGAGGGATTCGCCCACACCGTGAAGCAGCCGGGCGAGGCAAGTCGGGAGTGGCGAATCAGCGAGCTCGTCTCCCCAGCCGCCCTTCGAAACGAGGGGGCCACCATGCGGCACTGTGTTGCCACGTACGCCTTGTCGTGTCTGCGGGGCCAGTGTTCGATCTGGTCCGTGCGGGCGACCGAGGGCAGGCGCGTTACTTCGGCGTTGACGGTGGAAGTCCGTCACAGACAAATCGTCCAAGCACGCGGCAAAGCTAACCGGATGCCGACCGAGGATGAACGGTCCATCCTGCAGCAGTGGGCTCGCACGGCGGGCTTAACGGTTGGCTGGCACGTATGAGTTGCAACAATCGCGCGGGCCGGTTGCTGCCGCCGCCAGTGCATAGTATTATTCGGGAGTCGGGATTTGTGGCCGCTTGCAGCCGTGACTGCTAAAGAGCCGTTGTGAGGAGCTGACCGCGTGGCGTCGTTTTGACGTGGGTTGTTGCTTCTTCCGCTGTTCTGAGAGTTTGTCCGCCGCCAGCCGCCGCCCGATGGGTGTGCGGTTTTTTCGTGCGCCCGCGTCACCACTGACCGGAGAAGCGTGGCTATGGCGAGCACCGATTTCATTCCTCGGACCGAAGCGGACCGTATGTCCGAAGACTCACAGGACCCGGCGCCGGCGCGTTCTACCGTGGCCGTCCACGCCGGCGAGGCCCGCCAGAAGCTGGGCGACTCGCTGACCGATCCCATCTTCTGCGCCTCGACCTACTCCTTCGAGGACTCGCAGTCGGTCATCGACTTCATCGAGCAGGACCAGAAACGCGAGGAGTATGGCCGGTACGGCAACCCGGGCGAGAAGGTCGCCGAGGCCAAGCTTGCCGCGCTCGAGGGCGCCGAGGATTCGGTGGTCTTTTCCAGCGGCATGGCGGCCATCGTCGGCGCGTTGATGGCCAAGCTCAACGCCGGCGAAGAGGTAGTCTTCTTCGACGAGTGCTACCGCCGCAGCCGCGAGTTCTGTTTGAAGCACCTCTCGCGTTTCGGCGTGAAGACCCATCAGGTCAACACCGGCGACTACGAGGCGATGGAAGCGGCCATCACGCCAAACACGCGGATGCTCATCAGCGAGTCGCCCACCAACCCGCACCAGAGCTGCATCGACATCGAGCGCTTCGCCGACATCGGCCGCCGCAACGACGTGGAGACGCTCATCGACGCCACGCTCGCCACGCCCTACAACCTGCGGCCCATCGAGGCGGGCGTGGACTACGTGCTGCACTCGGCCACCAAGTACCTGGGCGGCCACAACGACCTGCTGGCGGGCGTGCTCTGCGGCAGCAAGCAGCAGCTCGACTCGGTCCGCAACCTCCGCGGCATCATGGGCGCCGTGAACGGGCCGCAAAACATCTACCTGCTGCTCCGCGGCTTGAAGACCTTTGAGCTCCGCATGCAGCGGCACAACGAGAACGGCCTGGCGCTCGCCCGATTCCTCGAAGAGCACCCCCGCGTGGAGAAGGTGTACTACCCGGGACTGGAGTCGCACGGCGACCACCAGATCGCCAAGCAGACGATGCGCGGCTACGGCGGCATGGTGACTTTCCTGGTCAAGGACGCCGACTGGCGGGCGACGGCCGACGTGGTGGACGCCGCCAAGCTGGCCCGCATCGCCCCCAGCCTGGGCGGCGTGGAGAGCCTGATCGAGCAGCCGCTCCTGATGAGCTACTACAACTGCACGCCCGAAGAACGCGAAGCCTACGGCATCCCGGACAACATGATCCGAGTCGCCTGCGGAATCGAAAACCCCGAAGACCTGATCGCGGACCTCTCGCAAGCGCTCGATCGGTGATGGACGAGGAGTCGGTCAATCCGTACGAGTCGCCGAGAAGCGAACTGCCCACCGCACCCCCACCTGTTCAGGAGTCTATTGGGGGTGTTGGTGCGTTGGCGACGACGACCTTCGCTTGTGGCACTCTTTGGATGGTCGCTGGGTGGCTGTCAATCCAAGGTTTACGGCCACCGCTGCCGTGGGATTCAGTCTTGGCTGACTGCGTGTTCAACTACGCGACCGGAAGTGTCTTTGGTATGGCCGCTTACTCCGTTTGGTTTGGTGTGAACTACGCAGTTCTTCGCCTACTCGGCGGAACGAAGCGGCCCGGAGAGCCTCACGCAGACCTTTGACTTCCCACAGCGCTAACTCAGCAAGTACGAACTAGCGCCTAGCGCCTCGAAATGATCCTCGGCATCGGAACGGACATCGTCGAATGCCTCCGCATCGCCAAGATGATTGAGCGGCACGGCGAGCTGTTCATCGCGCGGGTCTACACGGAGCACGAGATCGAGTACTGCTCGGCCCGCAAGGCGGCCACGCAGCACTACGCGGGCCGGTGGGCGGCGAAGGAGGCGGTGCTCAAGGCGCTGGGCACCGGCTGGGTGAAGGGCATTGGCTGGCGCGACGTGGAGGTGCACAACGCCTCCACCGGCGCCCCGCTGGTCCGCCTGCGAGGCGGCGCGCGGGACGTCTTCCAACGCCTCGGCGCCAGCCGCGTGCACCTCTCGATAAGCCACTGCCGTAGTCACGCGACGGCCTATGCGGTGGCGGAGGGGGATGACTAAAGTCACGGGGGCGCCGCACGCCCGTGAGGTGGACCACACTACCGACGGAATCCGGCGACGATTCGAGTGGCGTTTTCCCGACGGGTTCACCTGCGTCTTTCGGATTACAGCCTCAATCGCGAGCCTCCGCCAGCCAAGGCTCGCATTGGAACTCGATCTCACGAGCGGCGCCCCCGGTGAAGTGTTGGTACCTCAGGTAATGGCGATCTGCCTGCTCGCCGGTCAGCCGGGCGGTTGCAAGAACCACGCGCTCCTTTTGCCACGCGACAGAAGCGAAGTGATCGTTGGGCGTTGCGGCGAAGACTTGAATTCGATTGCAAGGCTCTGGCAATCGGACGCGGACCTGGAACTCGCCCCGTTCGTTGGTGCATGCTGCGTAGGCGTATCTCGTATTCCTCATAAAGACCCCCGCCGACGCGCCGACGACGACGCGTGAGTCCGGCGCCGGCTCGCGGGACCCGCCGGCGACGACCACCCCGCTCACGTCGATCTCGTCATGCCACTCGCCGAGCCAGGAATCGAAAACCAGGCAAGACGCCATCGCGAACGGCACGTAGAGAGCAGTGGTCAACACCAGGATGGTCAACGCGGCGCCCCCGAGAATCGTCGCCCACCTGCGGAGCCGCCACGTCGTGCGACCGGAACAGAATCGGCGACCGCCGGCATGAGCCAGCAGCGCAAACACGCCAATGACGGCCGCAAGCGGCGGCCCGGTCTCTGGGTTGAGATAGCGTAGCAGCCACATGTCGGCTCCCTCGGGCGATGCCTCGATCCTCATTCGTTAGCGTAAGCGCCGCCAGCGGCGGACCACAACGACCGAACCCTCAGCGAGGAACGCCGAGCGTGGCGGCGCCGAGAGGCACTCCCCGAACGCCGGGCCATAGAGCCCTGCCGGATCGCACTCCAGCTTCGCGTCTTCGACCCGGGCGACCCGCCAGCGTGGGTGCTCCACTTGGTACTCCTACGTCGGCCCGCGGCTCCGCTTCGTGTAGCCCCAGTAGTGCTCGGTGATGAACTCTTCTTCGGAGCCCGGCGCCGACTCGAAGTAGTCGCCAACCGGGCGGCCGGATACCGATTCCCACGCTCCTTCGCGTTTCCATGAGAAGCCGACCGACGGGGGCGGGCTGTCCGCGGCGCCCGCGACGATCTCCCGCCGCATCGGCAACGCCGAGTAGGGCTCCTCGTAGACCCGCCGTGCGACCAGCGCGATCGCTGGCCTCGGCACGAGTTCTCGTACGAACACTACGCCCCGCCGCAGCTCGCCGTCCACTTCACGGCGGACGTAGAAGCGAAGGTTCACCTCCTCAAAATCACGATGCCCCGGCACCGGGATGCCGAGCACCTTGGTCTTGAGGAACAGGAAGCCCACCACGCTGCACAGGGCGCGGCCGTCGAACAGGTCGAGTTCCACGCCCGGCGGCGTGAGCGGGGCGAGGACCGACGGGTCGGCCTCGTAGTTGAGCATCAGCAGGTGGCGCCACTCGGCCGACAGGAAGACCGGGGCCGGCGCCGAACCGCTGCTCACATCAGCACCGGCTTGCCGAGCGTTCGGCGGACCGGCACAAACTGGCCCGCGTGCATCATCGGGTGGGTGGCGATGAGGGCGTAGATGTGGCCGTGCGTGGGGGCGAAGTTGGCGAAGTGCTCGGGCGACGGCTTGTCGAGGTCCTCGTCGCTGGTGGCGTTGAGCGCCTCGATCGTCGCCTCGTAGACCTTGTCCGAGAGGTCGAGGTACTCCTGCTTGGTGTGGAACTTCGCGGGGTCGTCCTCGCCCACCTGCTCCCTGGCGTACGCTTCTTTGAACCCGTCGGGCAGCGCGGGCGACGCGCCCGGCTTGACCATCTCCAGCAGGTCGCACTCGGACGAGATCAGGTGCCCCAGCTGCCAAGCCAAGTGGTTGCAGCCGTCGCCCGGCCGGTGCATCAGGTCGGCGTCTTCCATGTCGCTGAAGTAGCTCTTGAGCACCATCCGGCTGAGGTCGGCCGACGCCTTGATCGCGGCGCGTGAATCCATGACGAGACTCCGTTTTGGGGGGAACACTAATCGGCACTGATGACCGCTAATCCGCCGGCCGACGAGTCTATCAGTGTTGATTAGCGGTGATTAGTATTCCGCAATACAAGACGTCAGAAAGGCGCCTCTTCGTCGGCTGCTTTCTTGGTGGTCTTGCGTTTGGTGGCGCCCTTGGTGGTCGTCTTCTTTTTGGTGGACTTGGCGGCCTTCTTCTTGGCGGTCTTTTTCTTCGCCGCCTTCTTCTTGGGGGCTTTCTTCTTCTTGGGCGCCGCGGCCGCGCGGGCGGCGAGCAGGTTGAGCGCCTCTTGGAAGTCCAGCTCTTCGGGCCCCGTGCCCTTGGGGAGCGAGGCGTTGGTCTGGCCGTCGGTTACGTAGGGCCCGTAGCGGCCGTCTTTGATTTCGACCTGGCCTTCGGTGACCGGCGACTTCTCCTCGTACACCCGCAGCGGCGGCTTCGCGGCGCCGCGGCCGCGTTGCTTCGGCTGGTTCAACAAGTCGATCGCCCGCTCCAGCGTCACCTCGATCGGTGAGACGTCCGCCGGCAGGCTACGGGTCTCTTTGCCGCACTTTACGTACGGCCCGTACCGGCCGTTCGCGGCGACGATCACGTCTTCAAGCTTGGGGTGAACGCCCAGCTCGCGCGGCAGGCTGAGCAGCTTGAGCGCCGTCTCCAGGTTCACGTCGTCAACCGTCATCCCCTTGAGCAGCGACGCGTTCTTGGGCTTCTCGTCTTCGCCCGTCGGATCGCGTTGCACGTACGGGCCGAAGCGGCCGACCTTCACGTAGATGTTCTGGCCGGTCTCGGGGCAGGTGCCGAGCGGCTCCTCGGCCTTGTCCGCCTGGGCGAGCAGCTCCAGGGCGTAGGCCAGCTTCACCTCGTCTGGCGGCGTTTCGTCCGGCAGCGACGCGGTCTTCTCGCCCTTCTCGACGAACGGCGAATAGCGGCCAACGCGGACGAAGACCTCTTCGCCGTCGTCCGCGGCGCCGAGGAAGATCCGGCTGATCGCCCGGGCGTCGATCTCGTCGACCTTGTTCTCAAGCTGCTTCTTCAGGCCCGGCTTGCCGTTGCCGAAGTAGAAGCTCTTGAGGTAGTCGATGTACTGTCGCTCGCCGCGGGAGATGGCGTCGAGGTCGTCCTCCATCTGGGCGGTGAACTCGTAGTCCACCAGCCCGCCGAAGTGGTCTTCCAGCAGCTTCACCACGCTGAAGGCGACCCAGGTCGGCACCAGCGCGCCGCCCTTCTTGAAGACGTAGTTGCGGTGCTGAATGGTCTCGATGATCGACGCGTAGGTCGACGGCCGGCCGATGCCCTTCTCTTCGAGCGCCTTGGTCAGCGCGGCTTCGCTGTACCGGCTGGGCGGCTGCGTGGTGTGGTCCTTCGGCGTGAGCTCTTGGCAGTCAAGCTGCTCGCCCTCCGCGACGCTTGGCAGGGCCTTCTCTTGGTCGGCGAGTTCGGCGTCCGGGTCGTCGCTGCCTTCCACGTACGCCCGCAGGTAGCCGGGGAAGTCGATCGTCTTGCCGCTCACGTTGAAGACGCAACCCTCGCCCTCGATCGTGACCACGATGCGGCGGCCCCGGGCGTTCTCCATCTGGCTCGCGACGGTCCGCTTCCACACAAGGTCGAAGATCTTGAACTCGTCCGAGCCGAGCTGGTTCTTCATCGCCGAGGGCAGCTTGAAGGGGCTGCCGGCCGGGCGGATCGCCTCGTGTGCCTCTTGGGCGTTCTTCACCTTACCGCTGTAGGTTCGCGGCTGGTCGGGCAGGAACTCGCTGCCGTACTCGCTAGAGACCAGGTTGCGGGCGTCCTCGACCGCCACCTTGGCGAGCGTAGTCGAGTCGGTCCGCATGTAGGTGATGTGGCCGTTCTCGTACAGGCTCTGAGCGGCGCTCATCGTTCGCCGGGCGGTGAAGCCGAGCTTGCGGTTGGCTTCCTGCTGCAGCGTGCTGGTGGTGAACGGGGCGTACGGCTTGGTGGTGTAGGGCTTCTCCTCGACCTTGGTGACGCGGAACTCGCCGCTGCGGATGCGGTCGGCCAGCGAGTTGGCCGCGTTGCCATCCATGAGCAGCAGGCTGTCGTTCTTGAGCTTGCCGGTGTCGGGATCGAAGTCCTTGCCCGAGGGAAGCTTCTTGCCGTCGACCGAAACAAGCGTGGTCTCGAGCTTCGCCTTGGCGTCGCCCTGCTTGGCGAAGGTGGCGAGCAGGTCCCACCACGTGGCGGAGACGAATGCCATGCGTTCGCGTTCACGCTGCACAATCAGACGGACGGCGACGCTCTGCACGCGGCCGGCGGAGAGCTTTGGCCGCACCTTCCGCCACAACAGCGGCGAGACCTCGTAGCCGTACAGACGGTCGAGGATGCGGCGGGTTTCCTGGGCGCGAACCAGGCCGTCGTCCACTTCACGGGGCGAATCGAGCGCCGCTTGGATGGCGTCTTTGGTGATCTCGTGAAACACCAGCCGGTGGACCGGCACCTTGGGCTTGAGCAGCTCCAGCAGGTGCCAACTGATCGCCTCGCCCTCGCGGTCTTCGTCCGTCGCCAGGTAGAGCGTGTCGGACTTCTTGAGCTGGTCCTTGAGCAGCTTGATCTGCTTCTTCTTGTCCGGGTTGACCACGTAGATGGGGGCGAAATCCTCATCGACGTTCACGCCCAGGTTCGACCATTTCTCCTTCTTGTACTTCTCCGGGATCTGGTCGGCGCCCTGCGGCAAGTCCCGGACGTGGCCCACGGAGGCTTCGACCGTGAAGCCGGGGCCGAGGTATTTGCCAATGGTCTTCGCCTTGGCGGGCGACTCCACAATGACCAGGGCGTTGCCGCCCCCGTTGCCTGACTTGTTTGCCTGCTTGGCCATCTTCCGCCTGCGTGGTTAGTTGCCTCTGCCGTTGTCCTTAATGACGCCTGGGCCGCCGCGGTGTGGGGATGGGGCCCCGTTTCACTTCTCTCTTCTTGTCTAGCATCCCACGCCGTGCGGGGAAGGGCAGTCTGTGGGAAGCTCGACCGACCCGATACCCCGCCTCGCGGGCGCCAGCAGCCGCCCGGCGATCGCCGACACCTCAAGTTGGCGTTGCATTTACGTCAAGGCGCCATAGAATCTTGGCCTTGTCGCTCGCCCGCCGGGCGTGCCGGATTTACGGCTCGCGTCGCCGGCTTGTCAAGTGTGACTGCTCGCCCCGACGGCCGCGATTCACCCTTCGCCGCCACCCGGCGGGGGCCCTCACGACCAACCCTATACGGACACTTTCGCCTCGATGGCCGACACGTCTTTCGACTATTTCCGCCGCAACACCGGCTTGATGGTTTTCATTTTCGGGCTGGCGATCCTGAGCTTCGTCATCGCCGACCCGCTGCTGCAGATGACCCAGTCTGGCGGCGGCCGCATGCAGGGCGGCGGCGACGTGGCCGTGTCTTGGGACGGCGGCCAGTTCACCGAGGAGCAGCTCAACTCGCTGGTGGGCCAGCGGCAGGTGCTTATGGGCTTCCTGCGTGAGGTCCAAGCTCTCGGCCGGCAGACCGCCATCCTAGGGGGCCAGGTGGAGCCGCAGCCGCTGGTGGAACCCATCGTCCTGCCGACCGAGTACGAACAAGGCGTAGAAGAAGACGTGGTCCGCCGCCGCATCGCCGCGGACGCCGCACGCCAGGCGGGCATGGTGGTCTCCGACGAGACCATCCGCGACTACCTGCGTGACTTGGGTTACGGCAAGGTGAGCTTCGACCAGATGCGGCAGATGCTCAAGAACCGCGGCGGCGGCCAGGGCATCAACATCCGCTACATGTTCGACGTGCTCCGCGAAGCGCTGCTCGCCCGCAACTACCTGCGGAGTTTTGAGTTCGTCGGCTTCACGAGCCTTCCGCAGCAGCGTTGGCAAGACTGGCTGCTGCTCAAGGATCAGGTCGTGGTCGAGGCCGCGGGCTTCAGCGCGGTCGACTTCGTTTCCGAGGTGCCCGAGCCCACCGACCAGCAGCTGGAAGAGTTCTACGAGAAGTACAAGGAGGAGGTGGCCGCCCCCGAGCTGGTTGACGGGGTAGAGCTGCCGCGGCCAACTCCCGCCTTCGCCACGCCACGCCGCGTGAAGCTGCAATCGGCGAAGCTGCCGATCGCCGACGAGGTCGACCGCGTGATCGACTCGATCACCGACGAAGCGATCGAGCGCTTCTACAACGACCGGATCGAGCTGTTCGTCGACACCGGCGATAGCCTGTCGGACGACGCGTTCGACGACGGCTCGTCGGACGGCGCCGAAGCGGACTCGGACGCCGCCTTCGACGAGCTGTTGGAGAGTATGGGCGAAGAGGAACCGGCCGAGGGCGAGGCGGCGCCGGAAGCCGAAACCGAACCCGCCGAGCCGGCGGAAGAAGCCGCCGCCGAGGATGCAAGCGTGCCCGAAGCCGGGCCAGCCGAGGAACCGGCTGCTGAGCCCGCCGCAGAAGAGCCCGCTACGGAGACGCCCGCCGCCGAGGCGGCGACCGGCGAAGAGACCAGCTCGGTTTCCAAGGCGAGCCTGTTCCGCTTGGCGGCGTTCCAGCCCGACGAGGCGGCCGAAGAGACGCCGCCAGCCGAAGCCGCCGACGACACCGGGACGCCCGCTGACGCGCTGTTCGACGCCGACGACCTGGCCGCCGCCGAACAGGGAAGCGACGAGGGCGACGACAAGGAGATGGCCACCGACGAGCAGCCCGCCGAAACCGATTCGGCCGACGAAGGCGCCGAGCCCGAAGTCAAATACCTGCCGCTAGACGAAGTCCGCGAAGAGATCCGCCTCAAGCTGGCCGAGGCCGAAGCCCGTGACCAGCTTCCGGACCGGATGGCCGAGATCATCGCGCCGCTGAAGCGGGCGTACGACGAGTACGACTTCCAGATGGATGAGCTCGAAGACGACGACCCCCGGCCCGACCCGCCCGCCGTGCTTACGGACCTCAAGTCGTTCGCCGAGGAGAACGGATTAGAGTACAGCGAGACGGCCGACCTGGCTGGGATCGAGCTGCGGGACAGCGACCTGGGCCGCACGTTTGACTTCACCCGCACCGATAGCCGCACCGGCGGCCCGCTGCCGCTGGTGATGCGGATCTTCGGCGAGACCAAGCTGCAACTCTTCCGACCGATCGTTACCTACGAGGTGACCTTCACAAGGGAACGCGTGCCGCAGCCCATCAACGGGTTCATCGTCATCAAGCAGATGGACGAGCCGCGGAAGACGCCGGAGCTGGACGAGATCCGGGCCGACGTGGTCAAGGCTTGGAAACAGGAGCAGGCTGCGGAGCTCGCCATGGCCCGCGCCAAAGAGGCGGCCGAGGAGGCGAAGAAGCAGGGCGTGTCCCTCCGCGACCTGCTGGCGAGCGACAGCAAGGCCGAGGTTGTTGAGACCGACCCGTTTAGCTGGCGGAGCACGGGCATGTTCGGCGCCCGCCGCCGGCCCACCATGAGCCAGCCCGAGAAGATCGTGGCCGCCGGGCCGGACTTCATGAAGACGGTCTTCGAGCTCGGCCCGGGCGAGCTGGGCGCCGTGCTAAACCACGACCACACCGTGGCGTACACGGTGCGTGTGGTGCAGCACATGTCGTCGCGGGCGGAGCTGCGATCGGACTTCTTGATGGTGGGCGAGACCGAGCACCGCATCTACGGCCTGGGCAGCCGCTACCGCGGCGAAGTCAACGCCGCCATCAACAAGCTCCTCTTCGGCGACGCCGAAGGCGACGGCATGCTTGATTGGAAGCGTGACCCGAGAACCGGCCTCCGCGGCGGCTGATCGCCGCCGCGAGGTCGAGACGAGAGGGACGCGTCAACCGGATTTGTGGCCTTCTCCCTCAAGACGAGAGGTGAAATGCACACACGCGTCACACTTTTTGGGTTCACCGCGGTCTTCGCGTTGGCAGTGATTTGCATCGCCGCACCAACTCCGCCAGCGCGGAGTGAAACCGCGAAGATCAGTGACGCGCGGCTGAGAGGCATGCAGGAAGCTCTGAATGACCTTTCGGGGGGAAACTTGGTGCAGAAGGAGTACCCCCCGATGCCGTACTCCCCCAGCTACCCCCCGTTTATCAAACTGCTGAAGAGCGAGTGCGGAGTCGAGTGGCGGGTGATCAAGAAGAAGCACGACAAAGAGCTGCAGGAAGAGGTCGACGGGTACAACGACCTCATGCGGGCTGAGATCGAGCATCGATTCGGGCGGGAGATACTTCAAGAGCTCCGCGACCGTGCTGTCGAGCAGAGGCGTGCAGCAGCGGGCGGCTGAGGGTAGCCCTACTTCTACCGTCGCCCGGCACGCTTGCCGTACAGTGTGACTGGCTCGTCGGGCCAAAGGCGCGGTGTCTGGTCAACGCGGGCGCCCAGCTCCAAGCAAGCTGATCGCGCCAAGCGCCACGACCGCAGCTGCTGTGTGCGGCTCAGGCACTTGCCGGATCGTGTTGATTCGTATCGACAACCGCACGGACTTCTGTCGGCCGAGTGGGTCGCCCAGCAAGTAGTAGATCCCTGCGTGGGGCGGCCCCAACCTTGCGACGTCCATCCTCGCTGGCAGGTCCGTTGACGCCGAACGTGGGAGCAGCGTGCGGTCGTCGAAGCCAAGGCCGATGATGCCACTCACCGGTATGCCGTTGATCAGGATGGTGTTGCCGGTCGCCGGAAGCCGTCCCGTCGCGAGCGGGTTGAATGGGTCTTCCCCATCAACGAACGAGATGCCGTAGTCTCTCTGCCCGGGGTTCAGCCACGCATCGAGCAACTCATTGATGACCGTCGCGAGGAAATCGCCGTGTGTCGCGAAATCGACTCCGCCGATCTGGATGACGAGTTCCGCGGGCGTCGTTTGGCGGTAGTCGGTGTAGCGGCTGCCGGTCGTTTCGATCGTGACATTCGGATCGTAGGAGAGCCTGCCGGTGACGGGAGCGCCCGGACCAATCGGCGAGCTTGCCGCGCTCGATGGCGGGAAGAATCGTGGATCGGACCCGCGTACGACATGTCCTGCGAACTCATACTGGACCAGCCCCGCTTGAGCTGCGTTGGCGATCTTCAGAGCGATCGCGATCGAGAGCAGAGTCCGTTTTGTCACCGCTGCGTCTCCTACGCGGGTTGCTTCTCAGCTCGGTAGGGCAGGCCTCGCCTGCCGCGAGTCCGCGTTCGACTGCGTGGCAGGCGGGGCCTGCCCTACGTTTGCCGGTCAGTATGTCAGCGAGGTTCGCACGAACAGCGTGTCGTCCAGGGCGAAGTCGTAGCCGTCGTTGTCGTACTCCAGGTCGCGGGCGAAGACGTAGCCGAAGTCCGTGCGGCGGGAGAGGCCGCCGATCACCTTCCGCTCGTGGCCGATCGAGATGCGGGCGTCGCCGTACGACAGGGTGTCGTCGCCGCCGCCGTCACGCTCCACCGCGTAGCGGCCGCCGCCGAACTCGCCGCTGACGAAGAACCATCGCTGGTCGCCCGGCTTCGGCGTGGAGCCCGGCAGGAGCCAGGCGATGCGGGGCCGCGGGAAGATCAGGTCGATCTGCTTCTGCCCGTCGTCGTACATCAGGCCCAGCGCCGGGAAGACCGAGAGCCCGGCGCGGTTCACGTAGACGGCGCCGACGACGCCCTTCCAAGTGCTGGTGAGCTGCTTGATGCCCAGCGCCCGGCCGGTGACGAAGAACGAGCCGCTGTCACCGAACCGCTGATCGTCCGCGAACACACCGAGGTCGATGCCGCCGTTGAACGTCCACCGATCGGTCAGCCGGCGGAAGGTGGAGAGGCCGATCGACGCCTCGTGCAGCCGCGACGGCACGTCGACGAAGTCCGGCCCGTCGAGGAACAGCGCGCGGTAGCGCGGCGTGACGATTAGCGGGCTGCTCCGGTCGGGGAAGGGGAAGCCAAACGTCACGTCGGCGCCCGCCGTGAAGACGCCCAGGCTGTCGTCTTCGAACCGCGGCAGATTGGAGGCGGTGAAGTTTGCCTTCTGGAACATGCCGGGCCGGGTGCCGGGCGGCATGCCACCGGGCGGCCCGCGGCGGGCGGCGTCTTGGGCGTCGATGCCCAGCGGGTCGGCGGCGGGCAGCGTGGAGGTGTCCGCCAGGCGGAAGAGCGGGTCGGGCTGGAAGCCGCCCGCCTTCGCCGGCGGCGGGAACAACGACGACTCCGCCTGCCCCGTCGACGCGGCGCCGGCCGTCGTGGGGTACGGAGTGACGTTGGGCGCCTGGGCGCCGGCCATCGCGGGTCCCATCGCCAACACCAGAGCGGCAAGCAAGCTTTGCAAGCAACGAATCACAGATTAATCCCCGCACGGAGCATGACGGTGTCTTCAAACTCGCGGACCATGGCGCCGGGCAGGTAAAACTCGCGCTCGAAGACGTACCCCACTTCAAATCGGCCGGAGACGCGGCTTTGCGTTTCAAATTCCAGTCCAACCGAGACCCGCAAGTCGTTGTAGTCGAAGCCGGTGGGCGCCTCGGAGATGACCCACGAGCCGCCGCCGTACTCGCCCGCGACAAACATCCACCAGTCGGTGGTGCCGGCGGTGTTGAGCCGCTTGCGGGCGACGGGGCTGGGGAAGACCGCCTCGATGTGCAGGTCGGGCGACGGCCGCCAACGCACGCCCAGCACCGGCAGCAGCTTCACGCGCTCGCGGTCCAGGTAAACGGCGCCCGCCATCAGCTCTGCCCGTGGCGTGAACCGGATGGCCGCCACGCCGCGGCCGAGCACACGGACCGCGTCGCTGTTCACCTTGTCAAAGTCGGTCCAGACGCCGGTGCGGATGCCCAGCTCGGCGGTGAGCCACTCGTTGATGACCGGCAGCCACGCCGCGTCGAGGTAGGCTTCGAAGGTCTCGTCGGGGAAGCCGCTGTTGGCGATGAACTCGGAGTCGTCGAAGTTGTTGTAGACGAACGCCGGCGTCAGCAAGAGCGGCGTGTCGAGGTTGCCAAACAGCGGCCAGGCGAAGGTGCTGGAGACCTCCACGCGGTTCAGCTCCAGGTCGCGGGCGCTGCCGCCGCCGAACAGGTGCGTGTACTCGCCGTCGAGCCGCTGCAGGAACTTGGTGAAGCGGACACCGCTGGTCTCCACGCCCTGCAGCTCGTACGTGCCAGACTCCCAGGCGAAAGGCAGGCCACCGGGTGCTAGCGGCGCCGGCGATTGATTGGCGAACGCCGGGTCCGGCGCGATTGGCTGCCCGTAGGTCGTCGCGGGCGGCGCCACGAAGCTCTGCTGCGGCGTTAGATAGACCGGCGCGCCGGAGCCGGCGTACGAATCGAAGGTCGGCGGCGGGCCGAGCTGCACCGCGCCAGGCTGTCCGAATCCCGGCTGAGAAAGCGCGGGCTGCGAAAACCCGGGCTGAATGGCCGTAGGCGGCGGCGCGACGCCGGTGCTGGGCGTTGGGATCTGCACGCGTTGGGCGTGGGCCACGTCGACGAGGCAGCACGCCGCAAAAGCCGCGGCAGCCCATGCCAGCAGAAGCTGGTAGCCGCGTGCGTGTTGCTGGTCGCTCGCCGCCACGGGTGGCCGCCTCCGTGCGCTGGTTACCGCCTACGGGTAAC
>JBCDJN010000091.1:0-20378 GCA_039414355.1 Planctomycetota bacterium
ACGCAGATGACGTTCGGCTACAGCCGCGACGACGTGAACGGCTTCCTGCCGGACTACATCAACCACGAGATCCTGGAGAAGGACCCGTTCCAGTCGCTCGACGCCAGCGGCGTGGGCCAGCTTGTGGCGATGGCCGTTGAGAAGGGCCAGAAGGTCAACAAGAAGATCAAGCTCGGCATCTGCGGCGAGCACGGCGGCGACCCGGCGAGCATCGACTTCTGCCACAAGGTCGGCCTGCAGTATGTCAGCTGCAGCCCGTTCCGCGTGCCCATCGCCCGCCTGGCGGCCGCCCAAGCGGCGCTGAGCAACGGTAAGTAGTCGAGACCGATAGCGCGAACCAGACGCCCGCCGCTGCCCCGTCAGCGGCGGGCGTTTTTCGTTCCGAGGCCAGGCTTCATCCCGGCTCGACGGCTCGGTAGGCTGAGACGGACGGAGATCCTCCGATCCCGCACCCAACCCTGGCTGAAGCCGGAGCCGTCGATGAACTCCAAACAGAGAAACAGCCTGTCGCTTGTGGGTGTCCTGCTCGGGCTCGCCTCGCTGCCGCTCACGTGGATGACGATCCGCAACCCGACGCTAACGTTCGACGTGGGCGGGTTTCAGCCTCAGCTTGGCGGGCTGATGCCGATGATGGCGATGGACGTGACCGCCCTGAATGGGCACGTCACGCTGCTCTTCAAGACGCCTATCTGGCTGATCGTTGGCGGGGCGATCCTGGCAAACCTGCTGGTGGTGCTGCGGGGCACCGACCTGTTTGAAGTGCCGACCGCCGCGATCTGGGTGATCGCCCTCTTGGCGGGCGCTTGGAGCGTGGTCCCGCTAGTGGCTTCCTTCAGCGGACAAGCGACACCGGGCATCGGCCTGCTGCTCGGCCTCGCGTGCGCGGCGATGCCAATCATCTGCCTAGTCGCGAAGGGCAGCCAGCCAGGCGAAGCGACGCAATCGGCGGACGAAGTCGCGTGACTCCGCTCAGCCCGCCTTGCGCTTCGCGTCGGCCGCATCGTCGGCGTCGGTAACCACGCGGATCGTGGCGCCGGGTGGGGTGCGGCGTTCGCTGGTGAAGCCGCGGACGCCGCCGCGGAAGAACTCCGCCAGCTCCAAGACCGGGCCTTCGGCGAAGGTCGCCTCAATCCGCTCGATCCGCTCGTCGAAGGTCAGCCCGCTGCGGTAGAGGAGCTGGTAGGCCTGCTTCAGGTCGCTGATCTGGTTGCGATCCAAACCAGCGCGACGCAGCCCAACGCGATTGAGGCCAACCACCAGGCCGCTGCCGCCATCGATCATCACAAACGGCGGCACGTCTTGCGGAACGCGGGCCATTCCGCCCACCATCGCCAAGCGGCCGATTCGGCAGTGCTGGTGAACGGCGACGCCGCCGCCCAGGTAGGCCCGCTCGCCCACGGTGACGTGTCCGGCCAGCATCACGTTGTTGGTCAGCACCACGTTGTCGGCGATGGTGCAGTCGTGGGCCACGTGGCTGCCCACCATCAGCAGGCAATCGCTGCCGATCCGCGTGGCGCCGTCGGTCTCCATCGCGCGGTGGATGGTGACGTTCTCGCGAATCACGTTCCGGTCGCCGATGAAGACCGGCCCCGGCGCCTCGGGCCGGACTAGATGCTGGGGCATGCCGCCGATCACGGCGCCCTCTTCCACCAGGTTCGCCTCGCCCAGCACGACGCCGCTCTTGATCGTTACGCGAGAGGCGATCTTGCAGCCGGCGCCGATCGAGGCGCCCGCTTCGACGACGGTGAACGGTCCGATCTCGACGTCCGGGGCCACCCGGGCGGTGGGGTGAACGACGGCCTGCGGGGCGATCGGCATGAGTTGGTTGGCTTTCTGCCGCTCACGGCCTCCTTGGCCTGCGGCTCGGGGATGGCCGGCCAGCGGCGCCGACGCGTGCCGGCACGCCGCGGCGGTTGCCGGCGTGTGCTGTCATCCACCACTGACCGCGTGGGCCAGTAATTGCTGGTATCGGCACGGCCGGCGCCGGCGACTTGAGCGGAATCTGCCGGTTTTTCGCATTGTGTCGGCCGGGGGCGCCCGTGCCGCTAGCGGCGAAGGCACGTACAATCGCCTCTCGTAGCCGCCCCCTCACCCCATCCCCTACGCCGATCATGTCTGCTAACTCCCAGGTTTACGACGAAGCCATCAAGCTCAAGGACGCCGGCGACCTCGACGGCGCCGCCGCGAAGCTGACGGAGCTGATCGAAGCCGACGCCGACTTCACGCTGGCGTACTCCGCCCTGGCGGTGGTGGAGCAGAAGCGGGGCAACCACGAGCAGGCGATCGCCCACGCGAAGAAGGTCTGCGAGCTCGCCCCGGACGACGCCTTCAGCTACACCGCCCTGAGCGTCACGTACCAACGCGCGTACGCCGGCATGGGCGAGATGAGCTACATCCAACTGGCCGAAGACGCGATGGCGAAGAGCCGCGAAGTGGAGATGCAGGGCTAACGCGAGCAAGCAAAGAGTGGCGAGCCGGCGGCGTCAGCCGCCGGAGTCTGCGCTGGTATCACTCCGACGGCTAACGCCGCCGGCCCGCGGTTGCTCAGCGCCCGGTCGCCCGTTCCCAGGCGTCGATGAGCAGGCTGGCGGCGCGGTCGATTTCTTCTTCGGTGGTGTACCAGCCGACGGATATCGGCACAGCGTTCAGTACAGGTTCGGCAAAGTCGCCAAACAAGTGCGTCCGGCCGAAGATGGGCATCGACGCGTCATGTAGCAGAGCCACGCGAAGATCAGTCTCGTCGCCAAGTAAGTTCAGCGAAATCCAATCACCGAACTTCATCAGCGACGTATTCGGCAGCCGGTTCGATCGGCCGGCAACGACTTGGACTGCATCGCCTAACGCTTCGCCGAGCTTGGCTTCGAGTTGATCGCGAAGCGAAGCGAGTCTAGGGGCGGAGTCATTGAGCGCCGCAGTGGCGAGTTCCGCGGCCCGACCCAGCGCGACGGCTCCGGGAACGTTTGGCGCCTCGTTATGGAACTCGTTCTCCCCGAATGGCCCCTCGTGCAGTGAGGGTTCGAGAACCGCCGTGTCGCGGGCGTAGAGAGCGCCGATCCCGGAAGGGCCGTAGACGGTGCGTCCGCTGATCGACAGCAGATCGACGCCCATCTCTTCGACATCGATTGGAACCTTGCCAAATGAGACCGATGCATCAACGTGCAGCAGAGTCCGTCGGCGGTGGCACTCCTCGGCAATGCTCTTGACCGGCTGAATAACGCCCGTCAGGTGATCGGCGTGGGCCACCCAAACAAGGGCGGTGTCGTCGCGGATCGCGTCGGCGATCGATCGCCACTCGACGACACCCGATGCATCGCAAGGGACTTGTGTTGTCTCGATGCGGCCAAGCGTCTCGAGGTGCCGGACAGGTTCGGCGACTCGCGAGTGTTCGATCCCGCTCACGACGATATGGCATGTGGGCGCGTACTCGCAGTGATGCCAGTTATCGACCACGCCTCGAATAGCCGTGAGGCAACTCGATGCCCCGCCACCGGTGAACACGACTCGGTGTTCGTCAACTGCGCCAACAGCGGCACGAACTCGACTCCGCGCGTCACTCATCGCCTGGCCAACCGCCGTCGATTCTGGACCGAACCCACCGGGATCATGAAAATGCTCCGCCAAGAACGGCAGCATCGCCTCTTGCACGCGGGGCGCGATCGGCGTGGTCGTGTTGTAGTCCAGGTAGATCGGACGCATGCGGAGCGGTCAGCGGGCGGCCTGTCGGCGATACGCAGAAAGGCCGCGGCGCACCGGCGCCGCGGCCTTTGGGAAGTCTAGCTCACGCCCGTGGGTCGGGCGCACGGGGCGTCAGGCGCCCGCTTTGCCGCCGACCACGCGCTTCTGCACGTCGGTCTCCAGCACGCCAAAGGCCTGCTCGTGCCGCTGCACGGAGAGGTGCAACGCCTGCAGCATCCGCTTGGCGGTGTAGTAGTTGGTGACGATCCGCTGCTTCACCTGAACCGGCTCCGTGGGCACGCCGTACGGCTGGCTGTTGAGGCCGAAGTCCAGGATCAGCTCTTCCGGCGTGCCGGTCACGCGGCAGAAGTTGGCGTACGTGCACAAAGCCTCTTTGTCGTCGATCTCCACACGCTGCCGGGCGGCGGCCGGCTGCTGGCCTTCGGCGGCTGGGGCGGGAGCGGCGGCTTCGGGCTGGTCCGCGGTGGGTTCTTCGGGCTTGTCGGCCATGAAAGGGTCCTCGATTGGCTGGGCGAAGATTGACTGAACGGAGCTTGGCTGAACGGCGCTTGATTTGCCGGGCGAAGGAGTGAGGCGGAGCCCGCGTCGGCGGCTCACGCAACGGCTACCCGCGAAGCATAAGACTAGGGCATACTCGCCAACCCAACCATCCCCCGACTCACGAATCGGCGTCGCCGTCGCGGCGGAGGCTGAGGATTACGCTGAGTGCGTCGGTTCGCGGCGTGGTGTACTCGGCCGCCTTGCGGAGTTCGACCCCCTTCAGCAGCCCGTGGTGCCGGGCTTCGGAGCGTTCTTCCACCCAGTTGCGTCCCTTGATCAGCAGCAGCCGATCGAACGACGCCCACCGCGGCTGGAGCCAGTACAGCATTTTTCGCATCGGGGCGACCGCCCGGGCGACCAGTGTGTCGAACGTGCTCGCGCCGAGCAGTTCCTCAACGCGGCTGGGGTAGACCGGGGAGTTTACTCCCAGCTCGCCAACCATCTCCGCCAGCGCCGCTGCTTTCTTCTGCACGCTTTCACACAGGCTCACCCGCAGGTCGGGCCGCACGATCGCCAGCACCACGCCCGGCACGCCGCCGCCCGAGCCGACGTCCAGCACCCGCTCGCGGGGCTCCAGCAGCTTCGCCAGCTCCAGGCTGTCGGCGATGTCCCGCGCGGCGAATTTCTCGTAGGTGGTGTGCCGGGTGAGGTTCATCCGCTCGTTCCACGCCCAGAGGAGTTGCCGGTAGGCGTCGAGCTGATCGATTTGCTCAGCGGGCAACTCGATGCCGGCGTCGGTGAGGGCCTCAGCAAGCTGCATCGGAGCGTGGTTTCTTCGTAAGCGGAGGGATCGGCGAGCGGCTGGATAGTATCTGCCGGCGGCGGTGGTTATCGTCACGTACCAGACGTTGGTTTCAAACCCCCACCGCGTTCGCGTTAGGAAATGCCGCGATGAAGAAGCAACGGGACCGATTTACGAGCTCTTGCGTCGTCCTCGTTCTTGCCACTCTATGCTGCGGCTGCACGAGTGTGACCGTCAATCATCTGATTGGCTCGCCGACGGGAGACAAAGCCCCCGATGGTCGATCGCTCGCCGAGGCGCTCGATGGCGTTTGGATGCCGGCTGACTCCGACCCGGCAGATTCGGACGCCGCAACGGGCGCCGCGGCAAACGACGACGGCCTAGAGATGCTCCCCGTAGAAGGGGAGGAAGAAGCTCAAGACTCCCCGGTATTTGTGAAGTACCTAGGCGACGGCAAACTTCGGCTTGCCTTCATGTATTGGGAGGATGATCAGTTCAAGATCGATAGCGGCGACTTCTTTCTGTCGCAAGCCGGCTCGCGGGTGTACATCCACATGCCGAGTTTATCGGAGGATGAAGAGCGACCCGCGAGCGCGCGCCGTGGCGGCAAGTACGATCCCGCGTGGCTCAAGATCGGCGAAGACTCGTTGACGTGTTACACCCTCGAGTCTGAGTGGTTTCTGAAGCAGCACGAGGCGGGTCGGATCGCCGCGAAACGCGTTCAGGAGGAATGGGTGGAAGACGGCGTGGAGATGAGCATCGACGAGCTGATGCTAACCGGCTCGTCCGAGGAGCTGGCGAAGCTGTTCGGCGGGCAGAAGCCGGAGGACCTGTTCGACATGGAGTCGCCAATGGAGTTCCGGCGGATCGCTCCTCTGTCCGTTGAGAGCCCGGAATCCGAGCAGGCCGTGCCGGCCGAGAAGATGGCCCCGAAGATGCCCGACCCGCCCCCGCTGCCCGCCCCATCGCCGCCGGAGCCGGTGACCGTGATTCGGGAAGCCCCACCCTGACCAGTGGCGGCCCAGCGAGTCTTGGGTACGCTGCGGCCATGTTTGGGCTGCTTAACCTCAACAAGCCTAAGGGCGCCACGTCGCGGGACGCGGTCAATCGTGTGCATTGGCTGGTCCGCCAAGCCGAGGGCGCCGCGCGCAAACGCGATGCCAGCAAGGTCGGCCACGCCGGCACGCTCGACCCGATCGCCACCGGCGTGCTGGTGGTGTGCGTCGGCGCCGCGACACGCCTGATTGAGCACGTGCAGCGGCAGCCCAAGCGTTACCGCGGCACGTTCTTGCTGGGTTGCCGAAGCCCCAGCGACGACGTTGAGCTAACGCCCGAGCCGCTCGCCGATCCGCCGATCCCGAGCGAACAGCAGCTCGCCGACGCCCTGCCGGCGTTCGTAGGCGAGATCGAGCAGACGCCGCCCGCCTATTCGGCGATCAAGATCGACGGCAAGAAGGCGTACGAGTTGGCCCGTGCCGGAACCGAAGTGGAGATGAAGCCGCGGCGGGTGACGATCCATTCGCTGCAGATCGTCCGCTACGCCTACCCCGAGCTCGTGCTCGACGTCCGCTGCGGCGGTGGCACGTACATCCGGGCCCTTGGCCGCGACCTGGCCGAGTCGCTCGGCACGGCGGCGGTGATGAGCGAGTTGGTGCGGACCGCGATCGGCCCCTTCACCCTCGACGCGGCGATCTGCCCCCGCGAGCTGAGCGAGGCGACGCTCGCCGATGCCCTGCTGCCGGCGGCGATGGCGGTGGCGGACCTGCCACAGATTGAACTGTCGCCGCAGCAGACGGAAGAACTCCGCCACGGCCGCCCGTTGCCGCCGCCCGCGAACCTGCCCGCCGGCGAGGTCGCCCTGCTAACGCCGGACGGTCAGCTCTTCGCCCTTGGCCGGCGCGGCCGAGCCGGCAAGCTTTGGCCGCTGCGGGTCTTTGGGAAGTGAACCGCGGCGGGCGAGTCATCGAAAGTACGTAACGCCCAGGTACAGGTCCCAGCCCGCACGCTCGTCGGGGTCGGTGTTGCTGGTTCCCATGTCGGGAAGCTGGTAACGCACGTGCTCCGAGGATTCGTACCACGGCCCGGTGATGTAGCCGCGGGCCATCGCGTCGACCGTCCAGTCACGTTGAATCGCGTAGCTGGATGTGAGCCGCACTTCGGCGTGGGGCGAGAAGTGGTCGTGGCTTCGCTCGTGACGGGACATCGTTGGCTGGAGAAGCAGCGGTCGATTAAGCGCGCCTGGCGCCAGGTCGCTGCCGAGTCTATTCGTCTGCTCAATCTCAACGCGGCTGTAGGCCAGCATCAGGTGCCCGCTTAGGTCGAACGTCCAGTGATCAATAGCGGTGACCCGGCCAACGCTTGCTTGTGGCCCGATCGACCAATGATCGACCCGGGTGTTGCTGCCCATGTAGCCAAGCACGTTGCTTTCGCCTTCTAACAGGTAGGCGTCGATCCCCTGGTTCATTCGCAATCCGTACGCGACGTAGTTGACCGACTTGGCGCCGGCGAACCAGCCGCCGGCCCGCGGCGGATCCGCGGGGCCGGCCGTCTCGGCGGATGGAATCTGGCCGATCTCCGCTGCCAAGCCGAGCCCGTGGGCGTTGAGCCGAAGGGCGGGCGCCGGCGTCAATAGCCCCGACTTGCGGCTCCAGACGTGCTGACCAACGAGCTCGAGTGATCGCAGCCCCTGCCGCTGCTCCTGCGTAAGGGTCGTAAACCGGATGTCAAAGGTGTGAAGATCGCCATAATCGATGAATAAGACTCCACCCGGTCGGTAGCCTTCAGAAGCTAACGGTACGCCGGCGGACGTGTTGTCGACGCCGTCGAACGCGCCGGAATCCTCGAGCCCGTCGCTGACGTCAGCCGCCGCGCCCCAAAGACGGAAGCCCCGACGGAAGCCGGGCCCCGCAGCAGGGGCGTGGCGTGGTCCCTTGAAGAGCGAGACGAGCGAATCTCGCCAACCTCGCGTTTGCGGTTCGTCGCTCAGCAGCGTTTCATCCGCTTCCAGGTCCCACGGGCTCGCGAGCACGAGCGTGTCTTCTTCCTGACCGCGTGCCCCAGGCGCGACAGCTAACAGAATGCTGATTGCGATGAAGCGTTTCATTGCGAGGCTTTGCGATCTCACGGCAGAGTCCAGCGCGTGCTTACCGGAGGTAAGTGACGCCCAAGTAAAGGTCCCAGCCCACACGTTCGTTGGCGTCGACTTCCTTGAGT
Source organism: Planctomycetota bacterium (assembly GCA_039414355.1). Classification (GTDB taxonomy): domain Bacteria; phylum Planctomycetota; class Planctomycetia; order Pirellulales; family Lacipirellulaceae; genus JBCCQL01. Next base: position 8,192 of record JBCDJN010000091.1, read on the forward strand.
CCCATCTCCGGCAAGGCGTAGTCGGTCATCTCGAGGGTGTCGTACCACTTCCCTGTTACGTAGCCGCGGGCCATCGCGTCGGCGGTCCAGCTCCGCCGCACGGCGTAGCTCGTGGCCAGCCGCAGCTCCGCGTGCGGGGCAAAGTGGTCGTGCTCCTGCTCGTAGCGGGTGCGGGTTGGATTGGGGACGACCAGCGGTCGACCATAGCCGCCCGGCGCGACATCCTGGCCGACGACGTTGTCCTGCTCGATCTCCACCCGGCTGTACGCCAGCACGACGTGGCCGCTTAGGTCGAAGGTCCACCGTCCGATGGCGGTGACCTGGCCAAGGCTCACCTGCGGGCCAATCGCCCAGTATGCCGCGTCGGTGCCTGAGGAGGTATGGCCGATTACGTCGCTGTAGCCTTCGAAGAAGAACTCGTCGAAGCCGTGGTTCACGCGGATGCCGTAGGCGAGGTAGTCCACGGACTTGGCGCCGGCAAACAGGCCTCCGCCGGCGGGCGGCCGGGTGGGGCCGGCGATGTCCGCCGCCGGCAGGCTGCCAAGCTCCGCGGCAACGCCCTGCCCGTGGTAGCTGAGCCGCATCGCCGGCCAGCGGTTCATCAACCCCGCCTTGCGGCTCCAAAGATGCTGGCCGACCAGCTCAAACGAATGCAGTCCCAGACGATGGGACAGTCGCAGCTCGTCGAAGCGGATGTTGAAGTTGTGGAGATCGCCGAAGTCGAGGGTGATCACGTCGACTGCTGGATTGAAGTCGTCGCCGTCAGTCGGGTCGTTGTCGACGAAGATCAGATACCCACCGTTGGGCAAGATGTCGTCGGGCTGGTAATCGGTAACATCCGCGACCACGTTACCCGGGCTATCGACGGTTGGGCTGTTGCCGGCATCGGAGAACTCGTCAACGTCATCGCCACTAATGATCCCGGGCGGCTCAACGACCGGACCTACTTCAAAGTCACCGTAGTCGCGGAATCCCACCAACAGAAAGGGCGACGAGGTGCTGAAGTTCACGTGCACTGAGCCGTCAGACTCCGGCGTGAAGGCTGCGGCGATCTCTTGCTCATCGATCTTTCCTTGCCGACTGGTCCCCGCGGCCGCGTTGCCCAGGATCCGCACTACCCGCCGAAAGCCCGGGCCCGTCGGCGGCGAGTACTTCGCTCCAAGCAGCCCGATCGGCAGCCGCCATCCGCCCTCCTCCACCGGCAGGCTGGACACGGCTTCGTCGGCCTCATCCGTCCATGGTTGCTCAAGGGCGTAGTCGGTCTCGTCCTCGGCGCACGCGGCCGCTGAGATCGCAAGGACTGCGGCGGCGGCGAGCGTCTTGGTGTTCAGCTTCTCACCGAGTGAAAGTTTCATCGCGAAGGCGAGCCGGGTCACTTTCGTGTGGGCTTCGGGTCGCGGCGTTTACTCATCCTTGCGGGAGCTTGGGCCAGCCGGCCGGCGTTCGAGCGATCCTCACTCGCGGCCGCACGGCTAGCGGAGGTGCGTGACACCAAGGTAGAGCAGCCCGCCGCCGAGGGTGCTCGCCTCGGGCTCGACAAGATTGGCGCCGCCGGTGACAAACTCAAGCTGCTCCGGGGCGTCGTACCAAGGGCCTTGGACGAAACCACGCAACAGTCCATCAACCGACCAGTTCTCGCGGAAGTAGTAGCTGGCTCGCAGCCGGATCTCGCCCCGCGCGGCGAAGTCGGTCTCTTCTCGCTGCTTGACGGGGACGCCGTCGATGAGCGCTTCGCCCACGCCCGTGCCGCTGGCGTAGCGTTGCTCAAACTCCGTAACGGCGCCGCCGATCAACGCGTGGCCGCTCAGCTCGTACTCCCACCGCGCACGCCGGGCTACGCGGCCCACGCTGACTTGGGCGCCAAAGAGAGACTGTTCGGTCCGTGTGCGGTGGAAGATGTTGGTGATCTCGGAGCGGAAGTCGTTCTCCTGCTCCGAGATGCCGGCGCCGCTGACGAAGCCGGCCGCCCAGTAGTCAGCCGTCTCGTAGCCCTGGAACCAACCGAGTTCCCCTTCGGGCCCGGCGCTCACGGGCCGGGGCTGCCGGCCAGCATCGAGTGAAACCAGCGGGAGCAAGACGCCCAGCCGCCAGTTGCGGAGGCGGTTCTGCGTGCCCGCCGGAAGGTCGAGGCGTTCCTGCCACATCAGCTCGATCGATCCGTGTAGGTCGTAGCTGGTGATGACCTCGCGGAATTCGAAGCTTGCGTTGCTGTTGTTGTTGTCGCTGACTTGCTCATCGGGCGGAATGAACCCGCCACCGAGCACCCGGGCGAACCAGCGGAAGCCAGACGGGTCGCCGTGGATCGGCTCGGCGCAGAAGGGATCGGGGCCGAGCAAGTCACCTTCGAAATCATCTGTGGCGCCGGGCTCGATGAGCACGTCGGCATGGTCGGCATGGACCTCAATGGGTCCGGCGTCAACCACTTCTTGACTTTCGGCGAGCGTGGCCGAGGCAACCAGCAAACCCAAAGCTGCCGCTTGGAGTGAGCGGAACATGCGGACGCCGATCGCTTTGGCGACCGGCCTCTCCCGGGGGGGGGCGTTGTGTGAGCCGCGATACAAACGGTGCGGCGTGTACCAAAACCCGCGGGACACCGACAGGTCGGTGGCGTCGATTCGGACGATTAGGAGCGTCTTGCGGGCACGGCTTGTTGCGGAAGTGCTAGCGGGAGGTTTGCCCTTGGTCATGCCGTGAGCTAGCGGAGGTCGATACCACGGGATGAAGGGAAGGTGTGCGCGGAGACGAACGCTCCGGTTGCTGACGGTCGCGGCTCGCCTTCGTTGCCCTGGTCCCTGGCCCCTGAATCCTGGCCCCTCGCCCGCATGCCGAACCGCTCGCCTAAGCTGGATCTGGTCGCCATCGCCCTGGCCGCGGTGACGCTCTTGGTGGGCGTTTCGATCGCCACGTACGACCCGGCCGACCCGCCCGGCTCCACGGTCTGGCCGCCGCGGGCAGAGGTCGCCAACGCGTGCGGCCCCGGCGGGGCTTGGCTGGCTCATTCGCTCTTGGAGATGCTGGGCGTTGGCGCCTGGTACGCCGTGCTCTCGCTGGCGGTGCTCACCGGTCTGCTGCTGGCCCGCAAGGCGGTGGACCAGCCGGTGACGCGGACGGCGGGGTGGGCGATGTCCGTCGTGGGACTTACCACGCTCGCGGCGATGCTCATGCCGAGCTGGACGCCCGGCCCCGTGGTGGGCGCCGGCGGGTACGTGGGAGCGATGGGTCGGGCGTGGCTCGAAGCGAGCTTCGCCACCGCCGGCGGCTACGTGTTCGCCGTAAGCGTGCTGCTGGCCGGGCTGCTGCTGGCGACCGACTACTTCCTCTTCACCGCCGCAACGGCCGCCACCGTGGCGAGTGGCGCAGGGCTTGCGCAAGCCGGTCGGATCGGCAAGCGGCTCACGGGGCGGCGGACCGACATCTCGCCTGACGTTTTCGGTGATTCGATTGTCGCCGAGCAAGAAGACGAAGCCGAGTGGGACGAGAGCGACGGCGAGGAGTACGAAGTTGAAGAGGAAGGCGACGAGTACGAGTACGAAGGCGACGGCGAGGAAGAAGTCGGCGAGGGTCAGGGAGAGGACGAGGAGACCGCGCCCGCAAAGCTCACCACCGCCGCCGCGGTGGCGGCCGCGGCGGGCGGCATCGGCAGCAAGATCGCCGCTGCGCTCATCAAGCCGAAAGAGCCCGGGAAGACCCAAGAGACGCAGCCCGCAGCCGAGACGCCGCCCGAGCCCAAGCTGCTCAAGGAAAAACCCAAGAGCGAGCGGGACGAGATCATCGATCAGCTCGAGCGGGCCGACCAAGAGCACGAGATCGACGATGACTACGAGACGCCGCCCATCGATCTGCTGCTGCCGGCCGAAGACGTGGCGTACGACGAGCACGAGAAAGAAGTCCAGCGTAAGGCGAAGGTGCTGGAGAAGACCTTCCGCGACTTCGGCTTCAACGTCTCGGTGGTGGAGGTGGAGACCGGCCCGGTCATCGCCCAGTACGAGGTGGAGCTGGAGGCGGGGCTGCGGCTCTCGAAGATCACCGGCCTGGCGGACGACCTGGCCATCGCCCTGCGGGCGCCGAGCGTGCGGATCGTGGCGCCGATCCCCGGCAAGAACACCGTGGGCATCGAGGTGCCCAACGACACCCGGCAACTCGTTCGCATCCGCGAGGTGATCGAGGAGACCGGCGGTCGGGCGAAGCGGATGAAGATCCCCGTCTACCTGGGCAAGGACGTGGCGGGCAACCCGATGATCGTCGACCTGGCGGCGCTGCCCCACCTGCTGATCGCCGGCCGAACGGGCACCGGTAAGTCCGTCTGCTTGAACTCGATCATCGTCTCCATGCTCATGACCCGCGGGCCAGACGAGGTGCGGATGCTGATGATCGACCCGAAGATGGTCGAGCTCTCCGGCTACCGCAAGCTGCCGCACCTGATGCACCCGGTCGTCACCGACATGAAGAAGGCCGAGGCGATCCTGGCCTGGAGTGTCGACAAGATGGAGGAGCGTTACAAGCTGCTGGCCAAAGCCGGCGTGCGGCACGTCAGCGTCTACAACCAGCTTGGCGAAGAAGAGCTGCGTGAGCGGATCGAGGCGAGCGAGGGCCACCGCCTCGACGACGCCGAGTGGGACCTGGTACCCAAGCAACTGCCGTTCATCGTCATCGTGGCCGACGAGATGGCCGACCTGATGATGACCGCCGGCAAGGACGTGGAGCAGCACATCATCCGCCTGGCGCAGAAGTCTCGCGCGGTCGGCATCCACCTGATCCTCGCGACGCAGAAGCCGACGGTGGACGTCATTACCGGGCTCATCAAGTCGAACCTGCCGGCGCGAATCGCCTTCCAAGTCGCCAGCCGGACCGACAGCCGCGTGGTGCTGGACGAGATGGGCGCCGACAAGCTGCTGGGCAACGGCGACATGCTGTTCCTCTCGCCCGGCACGAGCATGCTGCTGCGGGGGCAGGGCACGTATCTCTCCGACGACGAGATCACCCGCGTGGTCGACTACGTGGGGACCGACGACCCGCAGTTCGCCGCGGAGCTGATGCAGCTCAAGACCAAGGAAGAGACCGAAGCGGAGGAGCAGTCCTCCGGCGGCTTCAAGCAGCGGGACGACCTGTACGAGGCGGCCGTCGATGTCGTGGTCCGCGAGGGCCGCGGCAGCGTGAGCCTGCTGCAGCGTTGCCTGGGCATCGGCTACGGCCGCGCGGCGCGGCTGATCGACTTCATGGCCGAAGACAAGATCGTCGGCCCCTACAACGGCAGCAACGCCCGCGAGGTGCTGATCTCGGTCGCCGAGTGGGAGGTGATGACCGGCGAGGCTTCGGAGGACGCCGAGGCATCAGGCGAAGAGCAACACGGCGAGCACGCAGCGGTAGCCGAGGTGGCGGAAGCCACCGTCGCCGAGGATGTCGACGCCGAATTCGAGGACGAAGAGGAAGCAGCCGAGGCAGAGGACACCGACGAGGAGTGGGAGTACGAAGAGGAGGACGAAGCCGACGAGGACGAAGGGGAAATCGACGAGACCGACGCCGTGGAAGAAGACGAGGAAGAAGGCGAGACCGAAGACGCCGACGAGTGGGACGAGGAGTGGGAGGAGGACGAAGCCGAGGAAGAGGACGCCGAAGAGGACGCCGAAGAGGACGACGGCGAGTGGGAGGATGAAGAAGAGGACGCGGCGTAAGGCTTCGCCTCGACGGACCATGCGTTGTACAATCGAAACCGAACGGCTTCCGCACTATCTCGGCTCGACGCCATGAACTGGTCAGACATTCTCGCCGACCCAACGCTGCAAGACCTGCCCTACAAGATAGAGACGAACGCCTTTGGGCAGATTGTCATGAGCCCCGCTTCTAACCAGCACGGAGACTTGCAGGGTGTGATCTTGGCTCTGCTGAACGAGCTCCTACCGGATGGCCGGGCGCTCGTGGAGTGCTCCATCGGAACGGACATCGGCGTCAAGGTGCCCGATGTCGCCTGGCGCAGCCGGGCGTTCCTGGATGCTCATTCTGGCGAAGACCCCTACAGCAGGGCCCCGGAGATCTGCGTGGAGGTGCTTTCCCCCTCCAACTCGCCCCGAGAAATCGACGAGAAGCGGGCGGCCTACTTCCGAGCGGGGGCCCGTGAGGTTTGGCTTTGCAGCGAGCAGGGCGACGTAGAATTCTACGATGAATCGGGGCGGATTGAGCGTTCGGGGCTTGCTCCGGATGCCGTTTCGAAGCTCTCGCTCGACTAGCTGGCGCTGTGGTTTTCCGTGGTGGATCGCCTTGTCGCCGGAGTATACTGGGGATGTGGGCCCGAGCATTCGGGCTGCCTTCGCCCCAAGTTTCGCCCGAGCATCCCATGAGAATCTTGTTTGCCGCTGCCGGCTGTCTTCTTGCCGGAGTCGTCGGCCAGAGCGTCGCCGATGTGTCGGTTGTCGTTGATGGTCCGACGCCCGCCGCGCCCGTTGAGGTGCATGTCGAGGCGCCGCCGGTGTTGCCTCCACCCCCCGTGTACCACGCGCACGCGGCGCCGGTCGCGGTTGCCAAGCCGGTGGAGTGCTGCCCCATTGCCGTGCTGCGTGAGCTGGCGTTGCCCTCGGCCAAGCACGCCTACCGCTGCCACGGCGGACCGATCCATCAGACGATCTGCGTAGACAACCCCGCCGACGGCTGTGCCAAGCTCTACAGCGTGTCGGTCTGCGTGCCGGCGTGCTGCACGGGACCGCCGGTTTGCTGCGACGCCAAGGTTGGCCTGCTGGGCCGCGGCTACGCCGTCTACCAGTGGCCGTGCGGTTTCGAGGCGGTGATCACCTTCCGCGTGCACGGCGGCGTGCTGATCACCTACCGCTGATTACCAGCGACATACGACCCAACGAAAAAAGGGCCGGGGCGCAACGCGCCCCGGCCCTTTGTGTTGCTAGAGCCTAGGGGCGTGGCCCGTTGGCTGTGATGGAAGGACGCTTGGCCGGCGTCGACTCCTCCGGCGTGCGGCTAATCATGCTGTCGAGCATGGTGCCGATGAGCGCGGTCGTCTCGGCGTCCCGGGACCCTTGAGCGCCCTCGCCGCCGCCCACGACCATCACGCGCGGCGTGATGCCAATGCCGCTCTCGCCCACCACCTTCAGCACCTCAACCAGCGCGGCGTTGCCCTTGCCAATCTGCTGGGCGATGAGCTCGTAGGCGTTGGCCTGGGCCTCGGCCTTGATCCGCACGGCTTCGGCGTCGGCCTCGGCCTCGATGATGCGACGCTCCTTCTCCTGCTCGGAGATCTGCACGCCGTACTTGGCGGTAGCGAGCTTCTTCTCCTCCTCGGCCTCTTGCTCGGTGCGTGTGAGCTCCTTCTTCTGCTCCTGGGCGCGTTGCTGCTCCTTGAAGGTCTCCTGCTCCTGCAGGGCGATCTCGCGGTCGGTCTGTGTCTTGAGCAGCGGGCCGAGGGTCTGCTCGTCGCCCACGTCGCCAATGCGGACGGCGGTCACCGTGGCGCCGATCTTCGCCATCTCCTGCGTCAGCATGTCGAGCGACTGCGACTCCTGAAGTGAACGCTGCTGCACGTAGTCGAGTGCTTTCACGCCCTCGGCGTTGTTGCGGAAGATGGCGCGGACGGCGCTGTTCATCACCGTGCGGATGCCCTCGCGGTCGTCGCCGACCGTGGCGACCAAGAGCGGAGCGTTGTCCGGTTCAATCTCGTACTCCACCCGCACGTCGACCGGGAACGTGAAGCCGTCGGAGGTGCGGACGATGATCTCGCTCTCCTCGTGTTCGCCGGTGGCGGCGACGGTGGCGTCCGTGTAGCGGATGACCTGCTTGCGGGTGCTGATGGTGGTGACCTGAAGCGCTTTCGGGTTCAGGTAGTACTGCGCAGGGATGAGCGGCGAACGCCAGATGCCCCGCTGGCCCTTGGGCACGAGCGTGGCGAGTCGGCCGGTTTGCTCGGCTTCCTCTTCGGCGGCGACGGACATCGCGTCGCCCACGTTGCTCTTCACCACGCCTACGGTCGCCTTCTCGATGGTCGTGATCGGCGCCATCTCCACCTGGAAGAGCTTGGTGTTGATCCGGTACGAGCCGGGGCGCAGGACCGAGGTTTGCGGGCCCTTGAAGCCGCCGCCGGTGGTCAGGAAATACTCCGCGTTGAGCATCTGGCCGAACGTCTCGCGGTTCCACTCGGGCGCGTAGATGACGCCCTCGGGCAGCGGCTCGCCGTCGGAGGCGGTCAGCAGGCCGACCTGGCCCTCGGGGATTTTGACCAGCTGCACGAAGTCAATGTCGTACACCCCGGGCCAGTACCACGGGTGCCAGCCGGGGCCGAGGATCTTGGCCTGCGGGCCCTTCTCGCCGCCGGTCGCCAGGATCTTGCCCGCAGGCAGCGACCGGATGGCGATGTTCTTGTTGACCAGGCCGATGGCGTCGGTCGCCACGTAGCGGAACGAGGCGAGCGTGAAGCCCGCCAGCACGCACAAGCCCGCCGCGGCGAGGGCGGCCACACGGACGTCGTTCCGCGGCGCCTTCACGGCGCCGGTGACCAGCATGAAGGCGAGCAGCAGGCCGCCGAACAGGAACAGGGCAGACATGGGGTGAGCCTGGGGTGGAGGACGTGACGGTTGGGGATGCGGAGCGCCCGGGTGGGCGGGCGGTCAGCCGTCAGCTCTCAGCGGTCAGCCCTGGATGACTTAGCTGACCGCTGAAAGCTGATCGCTTACAGCCCCCCCCTGACGAACCCTTGGCGCAAGCCGCGGGTCCACAAAGATACTACGCGATGCGGCGGGGGCCGCCGACGTTGGCCCGGCCTCCCCGTCTTTCGCCCGTGGCGGGGCGGTCTTGGTCGCTGCTCGTCGGCTTTCGGCGGCTTTCGCCCGTCCCGCCCTAGAATCGGCAAATCCGTCGCAACCGTCTGGGGCTCGAGTCGCCCTTCGTGCAGAATACGTAGTTTCCGGCAAAGCCTTGGGCCCGGCCCAGCGGCGTCGCCAACCGCCGACAGCCAACATAGTTAGCCTGGCATGCGCAGCATCGAACTCTACGACACCACGCTCCGCGACGGCGCCCAGGGCGAGGGGGTGAACTTCTCGTTGGAAGACAAGGTGCTCATCGCCCGGCGGCTGGACGAACTGGGGTTTGACTACGTCGAGGGCGGCTACCCGCTCAGCAACCCGAAGGACGCCGAGTTCTTCCAGCGGATGGCGGCCGAGCCCCTGAAGCACAGCAAGGTGTGCGCGTTCGGCATGACGCGTCGCCTCGGCGTGAAGCCGGCGGACGACCCGGGCATGAAGGCGCTTATGGCGAGCGAGGCGCCGATCATCACCATCGTCGGCAAGACGAGCGACTTCCACGTTGCCGAGGTCCTGCGTGTCTCCGAGCAGGAGAACCTGGACATGATCGCCGAGACGGTCGCCTACTTCGTCGAGCAGGGCCGCGAGGTGATCTACGACGCGGAGCACTTCTTCGACGGCTGGAAGGCGAACGCCGCCTACGCCGCAAAGACCATCAGGGCCGCCGCGGATGGCGGCGCCTGCCGCGTGGTGATGTGCGACACCAACGGCGGCAGCATGCCCGAGGAGGTGGCTCGCATCACCAAAGAGGCGGCCGCCACGGTGGACACCCCGCTGGGCATCCACACGCACAACGACTGCGAGCTGGCGGTCGCCAACACGCTGGCCGCCGTCGACGCCGGCGCGGGCCACGTGCAGGGCACCATCAATGGCCTCGGCGAACGGTGCGGCAACGTCGACCTGGTCTCGGCCATCGCCAACCTTGCACTTAAGAAGGAGGGCTACCAGGTCTTCGGCGGCGGCGACGCAAAGAAGCAAGCGCTCGAGCGGCTCACCGAGCTTTCGCGGTACGTCTACGAGATCGCCAACATGAGCTACCGCAACAGCCAGGCGTTCGTCGGGCCGAGCGCGTTCGCCCACAAGGGCGGCATGCACGTCCACGCCATCAACCGCGTTGCGAGCAGCTACGAGCACCTGCCGACGGAGAGCGTGGGCAACGAGCGCCGCGTGCTGGTAAGCGAGCTCTCCGGCCGGTCGAACATTGTGGCGATGGCGACCAAGCACAACATCGCCGAGGACAAGAAGCTGATGGACGCCATCCTCGGCGAGGTCGTCCAGCGCGAGAACCAGGGCTACCAGTACGAGGCGGCCGAGGCGTCGTTCGCGCTCTTGGTCCGCCGGCTGGCGGGCACCTACGCACCGCACTTCGAGCTGCTGAAGTTCCACACCTCGGTCGAAAGCCGCGGCGGGGCGCCGGTCACCGAGGCGACGGTCAAGCTCATGGTGGGCGACGAGCCCCGCCACGAGGTGGCCGAGGGCGACGGCCCCGTCAACGCCCTCGACGGCGCCCTGCGGAAGGCCCTCGCCGGCAGCTTCCCCAAGCTGCAGGAGATGCACCTGGTGGACTACAAGGTCCGCGTGGTCAACAGCGAGGCGGCCACCGCCGCCAAGGTGCGCGTGGTGATCGAGTCCCGCGACGAGGCCGACGGCGAAGTCTGGGGCGCGGTCGGCGTGGACGAGAACATCATCCAAGCCAGCTGGGAAGCCCTGGTCGACAGCTTCGAGTACAAGCTCTGCAAAGACGCGGGGCTGGGGGCTGGGGGCTAGCGGCTTGGAGCTAGGGGCTTGGAGCTAGGGGCTGGGATCCATCAGCAGCGAGCCGGCGACGTCAGTCGCCGGAGCGGACCCGCGACCCAACTGCCATTGCTCGGGTGCAGGCATCAGCTACGATAAGTGCATGCAGTACACGATTCGCGGCATCACCGAAGCCCTGGACCGCGCCGCCCGCGAGCGGGCGGAGCGTGAGGGTGTGAGCCTAAACCAAGTCCTCGTGCGGGCGCTTCAGTCCGCTTTGGGGGTTGAGGCGGAACCGACCGTCAAACGCGACCTTTCTGACGTCGCCGGGCAGTGCTCGATTGACGGCGAGAGCCGCGGCTTTTTCGAGCTACAGCGGCAGGTCGACCCAGAAGACTGGGACTGATTCCGGGCTTGCGGAGAACTCTGGCCGTGCGGCTGATGCTCGACACCAATCGCTACGACGACCTCAACCAAGGTGTTCCGGAGGTGGTCGATCGAATCGCAAAGGCCGCCGAGGTTTGGCTCTCGTTTGTGGTCGTCGGCGAGTTGCGGGCCGGGTTCTTGAAAGGGTCGCAGACAAAACGCAACGAGAGGTTCCTCCAGAAGTTCCTCAGCAAACCGGGCGTAGCGATTCTGCTGCCGACCGAGGAAACCACCGAGTACTACGCACGCGTTGCCGTCGCCTTGGCCAAGCAAGGCGAGAAGATTCCCGCGAACGATGTGTGGATCGCCGCTCAGACACTGCAGCACAACCTGACCCTCGACACCCGCGACGGCCACTTCGACAAAGTCCACGGCCTCAAGCGGATTAAGACCTAGCACAACACTCCGCGACCGCCGCGGTTAATCCAACCCAACAAGCATGACCGACTTCGCCAGCCTACCCGCCCAGTACGACCACGCCGCCGCGCAGGCCAAGTGGTACCCGTTTTGGGAATCGAAGGGGTACTTCCACGCGGATCCCACCAGTGACAAGCCGCCGTTCTCCATTGTCATCCCGCCGCCCAACGTCACCGGCGCCCTGCACCTGGGCCACGCGCTCAACAACACGCTGCAAGATATCCTCTGCCGCATGAAGCGGATGCAGGGCTTCGAGGTGCTCTGGATGCCCGGCACCGACCACGCCGGCATCGCCACGCAGGCGAGGGTTGAGAAGCGGATCCTTGAGACCGAGGGCAAGAGCCGGCACGACCTGGCCACCAAAGACAAGACAGCGCGGGAGGCCCTGGTCGAGCGCATCTGGGAGTGGAAGGACCAGTACGAGGCCCGCATCCTCGGCCAGCTCAAGCAACTCGGCTGCAGTTGCGATTGGGAGCGGACCCGCTTCACGCTCGACGACCAGTGCGCCCGTGCCGTGCGGGAGACGTTCTTCCAGCTCTTCGCCGACGGCAAGATCTACCGCGGCAAGCGGCTGGTCAATTGGGACACGTACCTGCAGACGGCGGTGAGCGACGACGAGGTCTTTCACGAGGAGAAGAAGGGCCACTTCTGGCACTTCCACTATCCTGTGGTCGACCCCAAGCCGGGCGAGCCGACGTCGGTGGAGATCGCCACCACCCGCCCCGAAACGATGCTGGGTGACACCGCCGTCGCCGTTCACCCCGACCCGGCGGGGCAGCTCGACAAGGTCGAAGCGGGACTCAAATCCAAGCTCG
>JBCDJN010000092.1:0-19961 GCA_039414355.1 Planctomycetota bacterium
CGCCGCCGTGGCCAAAGGCCACAAGGTGGCCGACGGCGTCCACGCGATGGTGGTCCCCGGCAGCGGCGTGGTAAAGCAGCAGGCCGAGGAAGAAGGCCTCGACCGCGTCTTCAAAGAGGCGGGCTTCGACTGGCGTGAGGCCGGCTGCAGCATGTGCCTGGCGATGAACCCCGACAAGCTCGAACCGGGCGAGCGGTGCGCGTCCACCAGCAACCGCAACTTCGAAGGCCGCCAAGGCCGCGGCGGCCGCACCCACCTGGTCAGCCCCGCCATGGCCGCCGCAGCGGCGTGTGCCGGGCGGTTTGTTGACGTGCGGGATTGGAGTTGACGCGAGCAGAGTCGCTTCGTTGAACACGCGTGTTTCGCCCAATACCCACAAACATCCCAATGACCCCCTTCACTACCCACACCGGCCTGGTCGCCGCCATGGACCGGGCTAACGTTGACACCGATCAGATCATCCCCAAGCAGTTCCTCAAGCGGATTGAGCGAACCGGCTTTGGTGAGTTTCTGTTCTGGGACTGGCGGAAGAAGCCGGACGGAACGGAAGACCCCGACTTCGAGCTCAACAAGCCCGAAGCCAACGGCGCCAGCGTGCTGCTCGCCCGGCGGAACTTCGGCAGCGGCTCCAGTCGGGAGCACGCCCCTTGGGCGCTGGAAGACTACGGCTTCCGCGTGATCGTGGCACCGAGCTTCGCCGACATCTTCTACAACAACTGCTTCAAGAACGGCATGCTGCCGATCGTGCTGAGCGAAGAGGAGGTCGAAGAACTCTTCCAGCGGGCGGCGACGCACTCGCCGTACAACCTTACCGCCGACCTTGAGAACCGCGTCCTGAAGGACGAACACGGCTTTGAGGCGGCGATTGACGTGGACGACTTCCGCCGTTACTGCCTGCTCAACGGGCTCGACCACATCAGCCTGACGCTGGAGCACGAGGAAAAAATCTCCGCCTACGAGGCGCAGCATGGCATCGGCGCGTAGCTGGGCACTAGCCGTTGCCGCGGTTGCCTTGGCGGCGCCAAGTGTTCGCGGCGAGGGTAGCATCTCGGTCGTCGCCGCGGGGCTGCAGTCGCCCCATGCGGTCGCCGCGGTTCGCCTTCCCAGTGATCGGCTGAGGCGGGGAGTCTTCTTCGGCGATCTTGCGAGCGGCGGCCTCTCTATCGCACTCGAAGACTCGGGCGAGCCAACCGTCGTCTTGCGAGCAAACCCGCTCGCCGGTGCGACCAGGATCGACTGCGCTCAGCTTGGCGAGTCGTTGATGCTCGTTGGGCAAGCAGACGCGTCCACCGGTGGGCGGCGTCTCGAGGTCTTCCAGTTGGGCGTCAGTCGGCGGGTTAGGCTGCAGCAAGTTGATTCGCCGCCTGATGAAGATGAAGCACAGTTCACCAGCTTCGGCCCACTGCTGGTAGACGCGACGTTCGTCCACCGGATCGCCGAGGTCGGCGGCCGCACCGTGATCCTCCGCGGCCGGCATGCCGGCGGCATGGTGTCTATGCCGCGACGGCTGCCCGACAGCGGCGAACCCGCGCTCTCTGGCGTCCCGGTGGCCGCGGTGCTACGCGGGGATGCCGAGCTGACCCTTGCGATCCAGGATGGCGATGCGTGCCGGCTGGTCTTCGCCCATGTCGCGGGCAGCGGACTGTCGAGCGTAGTTGCCTTGCCGCTCGATCTTCGCGGGGTGCGGAGCTTGCGTTACGCTCCCTCAGCGGCCACGCCACGCCTCTACGCCTTGGCCGCGGATGGGCTCTATCGACTCGATGCTGCTGTGGGCGAAGACGACGATTTGAACATCGCTGCCACGAAGGTGCAGCCGCTTGATAACCCACAGTCGATGGACTTCGCCGCCGCCGACGTGCTCTACGTGACACGCGGAGGACTCGGTGGCGACGGCGTCGAACTGCTCCGCATCGACGGCGACTTTTGAAACCAACCCGAGGCTCTGATGCCCACCCGACGTGAGAAGATCGAAGCGATGCTCGTCGACGAGCCGGACGACGTGTTCCTCCGCTACAGCCTAGCGATGGAACTCGACAAGGAAGGGGAGAACGACGATAGCCTGGCGAAGCTCACCGAGCTGATCGAGGGCGATCCGCCGTACGTGCCGGCGTTCTTCATGGCCGGCCAGCAGCTCGCGCGGCTTGGGCGGGTGAACAAGGCGAGGGACGTGCTCCGGGTTGGCATCGAAGCCGCCCGCGAGCAAAACGACAACCACGCCGCCGGCGAGATGAGCGAGTTTCTGGCGTCCCTCGGCTCGGCCGGAGAGTAACGGCGATCGTGTCGGAAGCTCAATCGACACCGCGTCGTCGGTCGACGATCTTGATCGCTAGCACCGCTTCGACCTCCTCGGCTCTCTCTGCCGGCGTGCGGAGTCTAAAGAAATGCGCGGATGAGGGGCGGAGTCGGTCACGCAAACGACCGATCTCATCGGGCGTGACCGTCGGAGTCACGAGGGTATCGGCGATCGGCGTGTTCCTTTCAGCGGCGGCTTTGGTGCGGGCGTCCTTTAGGCGTGCGTGCCGAGCCGAATAACCTTCGAGGACCTCCATGGCATGAGCGGCTTCCCCGAGCCAGAAGTCGAGGTTCGCCGAGTAGCCTGCGATTCGAACCGGGTCTTTGTGAAAAGCCGCGGTCTCGAAAACGCGAACGAGCGCCACGGTAACGTCGTCAACGTAGGCCATCGATCGGCTTTCAATTGGCGATCACGTCTTACAGGCGTCGGCCAACGCGCAGCTCACGCACGAGTCGCAGCTGCCCTGCCCTTTCGCTTCCTCGGTTCCGCACCCCGGGCCGCAGCCCTCTTCCAGGGTTTGCGCGAACCGGCCGATCTCTGCCGTCGCTTCGTACGCCTCGGCGAGTTCGGCGGTTAGCTGCTCAGCCTCCGGGGGCGGGTCGCCTAGGAAGTGGAAGTACAGGCCGCGGCCGTCGAAGAGCAACTCGGTGTCGGTGAGCACCGCCGCCACGCCGCGCTCTTCGAGCAGGCTGGCGCACGCCTGGTACGCCTCGCCGGCACGATTGGCGAGCCGTTGGGCTAGCAGCTCATCTTGCGGCGTCATCGCGCGAAGGAGTTCGCCGTCCGCCTCGGAGCCGGCCGAATGGCCTTGGGATTGGCCCCCTTGGGATTGGCCTAGCACCTCGCCGATCTCCAGTCCCCGGGCGGTGCGTACCACCACGCGGGCGGCGCGCGGGTGCCGGGCGCCGTCGGGGGTTCGGAATCGGCCGATCTGGCCGTGGACGCCAACGCGGACCAAGTGCACGGTCGCGGATCGCCTCAAGTCTAATTGATTTGTGAGCTCGCCTGGCCACGATCATAGCCACTTGCGGGCCTCGGGCAGAAGCCGGGATAATCGCCGGCGTCGACACTTTCCCACCTAGGATGCCCCCGATGCCCGAGACCGCAGTTGCCGTGAGGACCGGCGCCCAACCGTGGAATGAGCTTGCCGATCAAGTCCTGCGGGGCGAGTCGCTGTCGCGCGAGCAGGCGGAGGCGGTGCTGGCGTGCCCGGACGAGCAGTTGCTGCCGCTCATGGACGCCGCCTACCGCGTGCGGCGCCACTACTTCGGCAACCGCGTGCAGCTCTACTTCTTGATGAACGCCAAGAGCGGGCTCTGCCCGGAGGATTGCGGTTACTGCTCCCAGTCGAAGGTCTCGGAAGCGGAAATCCCCAAGTACAACATTCTGAGCCGCGACAAGCTGCTCGATGGCGCCCGGGTGGCCAAGGAACGCGACGCCAAGACTTATTGCATCGTCATCTCCGCCCGTGGGCCTAGCGAGCGCGAGGTGAAGGCGGTCGAGACGATCGTCCCTGAGATCAAGGAGAAGTACGGGCTCGACATCTGCGCCTGCCTCGGCCTGCTCAACGACGATCAAGCCAAGCGGCTCAAGGCGTGCGGCGTGGACCGCGTGAACCACAACCTCAACACCAGCGGCGAGCACTACGAGGCGATCTGCTCTACCCACACGTATCAGGACCGCGTGGACACGCTCAAGGCGGTGCGTCGCGCCGGCATGGAGATGTGCAGCGGCGGCATTGTGGGCATGGGCGAGCAGCCGGCCGACGTGGTGAGCATGGCCATCGACCTGCGGGACCTCGGCGTGCAGTCCATCCCGGTGAACTTCCTCAACCCGATCGAGGGGACGCCGCTGGCCGGGCTCAAGGACCTGACCCCGCGGTACTGCCTGAAGGTGCTGGCGATGTTCCGGCTGGTCTGCCCCGACCGCGAGATCCGCATCGCTGGCGGCCGTGAGATGCACCTCCGCAGCCTGCAGCCGCTCGGGCTCTACGCGGCGAATTCGCTCTTTGTGGGCGACTACCTCACCACCGAGGGCCAAGCCCCTGAAGCGGACTACGCCATGCTGGAAGACTTAGGCTTTGAGGTCTCTTTCCAGTCCGGGCCGGCCGCAGAGCAGTCGACTTAAACTGCCCTGGGCTCCCAGTCTTCGCAACGCGAAATTCCGGTGATTCAGGGTCAATCCTTGCGACCCTCGGGGCCGATACCACTCCGACAGCGGGAGGTGTCTAGCCTCTCGGCAGAGAGCCCAGAACGCAAGGATGCGGATGATGACCCGGCACGAGCACTTGGTTCGCGTAGCGGTGGTTGTCTTGTTGGCGGCCGGTTCCGTGGCGTCGGCGCAGGAGAACCAACGCCCCCGCTCGCTGGCGGGCCGCCTCTCCAACCTGCGCTTCGGCTGGCTCAGCCGCGGTGAGGAGACAGCGGCGCCAGCAGCGAAAGCTGAGGCGACCAGCGATCCCGCCAAGGCCGGCACACAAACCAAGGCCCGCACCGGCGCCGTTGCGCGCGAAGGTAACGGGACGGGTCTCCGCTCGGCGCCGCTGCCAAAGACTCGAGCAGGAGGCGTCGGCGCCAGCGACTCCAATCGCCGCCGGCTTCCCCAACTCGACGCGCGGGACCTGCTGCCGCCCAACAGCTCCTTCGGCAGGCCGGATCCGCGGTATAGCGAGACCACCCAAAAGACCGGCGTCACGCCCCAGCGGCCGGTGGTGGTCCGCGGCGTCGGTTCGGCGCGGGCGAGGATGTTGCGTGATCTTCGCAAGGAGGGAATGGACCCCGATGCCGAGGCTCCCGTGGCGACCAGCCGCCGGAGTGAGGCGGAGCCATCAACCGCTAAGGCGAAGCCGGCAACTCCAGTTGCCCAAACGAAGCCGCGCTCCGCAAATCAATCGGCTGGCAGCGATCGCAAGCCGCCTGCGCGGGCCGGCAGTGTGCTGTCAGCGAACACGGGTTCAACTCGCAACGCCGCTAAGTCGAACACCGCGGAAGTCCAGCGACTCCGCAACCAGCTCGCTGAGCGGCCCGCCGAGCAGGCGCCGTCAATCCCGCGTTCGGCCCAGCTCGCCGCGGCGGACAAACGGGCTCTGAGCAAGTCGCTCGCCGCCGAGATTGCCCGAGAGATGGCAGAGGATCCCACGCCGAAGCGGCGTGTTGAGGTCGCGCGCCCGACCCCGCAGGTCGAGGTCAAAGCACCGATTGCGAAAACCCCAGTTGCGCCGGAGGACGAGAAGGCCGAGCCGGCCCCGTCCGAGGAGGCCCCCGTGGCCCCGCCGGTTGCTCCGACGATTACGCCGTTAACGCCGTCCGCCGCAGTCGACGCGACGCCGGACGAGCAACCGGTGATTCGGTTCGATGGAGTCACGGCAGAGGGATCGCTGCCTAAGAAGCCGGCGCCTGCCGTGGAGCGTAAGTCGACGCCAAGCCGCCAGCTCGACACGACGGTGGCGCCCCTGACGGCGAGTGAAGCCGAGCTTCTGATGTCGGAGAAGATGCCGCTGATCGCGTCGCGCGTCGACGGGCCGCGACGCATCGTGATCGGTCGTGAAGCCGTCTACACCGTACTGCTAGTCAACCGCGGCGAAGCCGCCGCCGAGGAGATGGTCGCTAGAGTCCGTGTGCCGGCTTGGGCCGACATCGCGGCAACCGACGCCAGCCAAGGGGCGATTGGCAGCGAGTCGGGCGCGGGCGAACGGACCGTTGTTTGGCGGCTCGATCGGTTCCCGGCGAAGTCTTCCGCCGAGTTGGAGCTGAAACTCATCGCCCGGGAAGGCCGGGCTATCAAACTTGGCGTCGATTGGCGCCATGCCCCGGTGGGCGCCACCGCCGTGGTGGAAGTTCAAGAGCCCAAGCTAGAGCTAGCGCTGAACGGGCCCGGCGAAGTGACCTTCGGCAAGCCGGAGCGTTACCAGCTCACCTTCAGCAACCCCGGCACCGGCACCGCGGAAGACGTAACCGTGCTGCTCGTCCCGCCCGGCAAGCCGGTCTCCGAGGCGAGCCGCCATACTATCGGTTCGCTTGGCGCTGGCAAGACGAAGACCGTGCAGATTGAACTCACTGCCCGCGAGGCGGGCGACCTGAAGATCGCCGCCTACGCCGCGGCGACTGACTTGCAACAAGTCTCGGCGGAGAAGCGGCTCTTCTGCCGCAAGCCGAAACTGCAGGTTGATTGGCGTGGCCCGGCGGAGAAGTACGCCGGCGCCCCCGGCACCTACTACTTCCGTGTGAGGAACCCCGGCACCGCCGACGCCGTTGATGTGACGTTCGTGCTCGACCTGCCGCCGGGCTTCGAGCTGCAGGCGACCAGCCCGCAGCGCCACTATGACGCGGCGAAGCGGCGGTTGAGCTGGGAGATCGGCACGCTGCGGCCGGGTGACGACCAGTACCTGCAAGTCCGCGGCGTCGCCCGCACCGCCGGCCGCAACGAGTTTGACTACGGCGCCGCGACCGCGGACCGCCTAGTAGGCGACGCCGACACCGCCGCCACCAAGGTGATCGCCGTGGCGGACCTGCGGTTGGACGTCCGGGACCCGAAGGGCCCGCTGCCTGTTGGCGCCGACGTGACGTACGAAGTAGTGGTGAAGAACCGCGGCGCCACCGCGGCAAGAAACGTGAACGTGGTCGCCATGTTCTCGGGCGGCATCGAGCCGCACGACGTCGAAGGGCTGGACTACTCGGTCAGCGATGGTCGGGTAGCGCTCGACAGCATTGACACGCTCGGCGCCGGCGAGGAGCAGGTGGTGAGGATCCACGCGCGGGCTGAACGCCCGGGCCGCCACGTCTTCCGCGCCGAGGTTTCCTGCAGCGAGCTGCAGATCCGGTTGGCGGAGGAAGAGATGACGCAGTTCTACGCCGAAAAGCCGATCGAACTCGACGGCGGCCCCCGCTCGGCCGGCGTTGTGGATGACTTCGTCTACCCGCGGTGAGAGCCTAGACCGGCTCGATCGTTAACGGGTGTTCCTTGCGCGGGTTGGCGATGCGGATGCTCTTCTTGCCCACGAGCAAGTCGTCGATCAGCTTGCCAACCAAGTGCGCCCGCCAGCCCGAGGCGAGCGCCGGTTCGGCCGCGTCGGCCGCGGCGAAGCCGAGGCGGTGGGCGATCAGGTCGCGGATGTCGGTCGCCGTGCAGGTGAGGCTGGCGGCCATGTTCTCGCTCCGGCAGATGCTGGTGATGGCCGGCGTTAGGAACTGCCCAAGCAGGTTGAGCTGCGGCGGCGGCGCCTTGCCACCCTTAGAGACCAGGTCATCGGTCGAGGCATCGAGCCCCCGCTGAACGCACTCGGCGATCGCCTCGGTTGCCTTCTTGAGCTGCCCGTACTGCATGCCGCGTACGGCGCGGATCTTCTCGGCCTTGGCGGTGCGACGCTTAGCGAGTTCGATGATCAGGTCGTCGCGGAGCACACGCTTCGGCGGCAAGTCGCGACGCTCAGCCTCGGCCTGCCGCCAACGCCACAGCTCGCGGACGATCGCCAGCCCGCGCGGGCCCAGGTTGCCGGCGCCGGAGACCTTCCTCCACCGCTCGCGGTCGCGGAAGGAAACGACCTCCGTCAGAAACTCGGCGGTCTCGGTCGTTAGCCAGTCGGTGCGGCCGTGGTCTTCGATCCGCTTGGCGATGGTGTCGTGCAGCGGGAACAGGTGGCGAACGTCTTCCAGCGCGTAGTTGATCTGCTCGTCAGAGAGGGGTCGACGACGCCAGTCGGTTCGCTGCTCACCTTTTAGCACCTTCTTCCCCAGGAACCGCGACACCACCGAGCTGTACGCCGCGGGGTACTCGGTGCTGCAGAAGGCGGCGGCGAGTTGTGTATCGAAGATGCCGGCGGGCGGCGTGTCGATGGCCGTGAGCGAGAAGTTGATCTCCTCACGGGCGGCGTGCACCACGGTGGTGTGGCCCTCCTCGGCCAGCACCCGCCAAAAGGGCTCCAGGTTGGAGACCTGCTGTGGATCGATCACCGCCAAGTGATCGCCGACGATCACCTGCACCAGGCAGAGCTGCGGCCGGAAGGTGTCTTCTGAGACGAACTCGGTGTCGAAGCCAACGCGGTCGGCGTTACTGATCTTCTCGCAGAGTTGAGCGAGCTGCTCGGGCGTGGTGACGGTTTCGTGAGGCACAGATGCAGGGTGGTTTGACTGGGGGAGGCGCCGACACGCCGGTTGATCCTTGGAACGCTAAACGTGTCGCCAAGCAACGAAGGCCAGTACCGGCAGCAAGATCAGACAGCTGTAGAACATGTAGCCAAAGAAGCTTGGCATCTTCACGCCGGACTGCTCGGCGATGGCCTTGACCATGAAGTTGGGCCCATTGCCGATGTACGTCATCGCACCCATGAACACGGCGCCCAGACTGATCGCCACTAGGATGGGTTCCGGCACGCCGGTCTGAGCGACGGGCTGGACGCCTTCGGCTGCCGGGATGGACTTGGCGGTTTCAAAGAAAACAAGGTACGTCGGCGCGTTATCGAGCACGCTCGACAGGCCGCCGGTGACCCAGAAGAACTTTGCGGGGGTGTCCACGCCGAGTTTGTCGCCGTGGATGCCTAGCGTCTGCAGGGCGGGTTGCATGCAGATGAAGATGCCGCTGAAGAGGGCGGCGACCTCAATGATGGCGTGGTAATTGAAGCTGTTACGCTCGCGGATCGCGTCCGATCCCAAAGCCAGCGACAAAGCCACAAGGCCGAGCTGGATCATCTCGCGGAAGTACATCCAAGGGTGCCAAGCTTCGCCGACCAGGGCGGCGGTGCCGGGCACGGTTTTCGACGGGTCGAGAAACGCCACCGCCGCCACCACGCCGAGAAGCAGCGGCGCATTCACCGCGAGGCCGCTGAGGCGGAGTTTCCGGACACGCTCGATGTCCTTCTCGCGGTCGCGAATGGTCTCTTTGGGGTAGTGGTAGAAGTTGTCCAGTAGCAAATAGACGCCCAGCAACAGCAAGTTACATACGAGCCAGGGCTCCCACAGCTTGAGCGTCCAGAAGAAATCGACGCCGTGCAGGTAACCCAGGAACAGCGGCGGGTCGCCAATAGGAAGCAGGCAGCCGCCGCAGTTGCACACGATGAAGATGAAGAACACCACCGTGTGCACCACGCGTTTGCGTTCGACGTTCGTCTCCAGCAGCGGGCGGATGAGCAGCATCGCCGCGCCGGTCGTCCCAATGAAACTGGCCAAGAGCCCGCCGGCGGCCATAAACGTGGCGTTGGTGGTCGGTGTGGCTTGGAGGTCGCCTTCGATCCGGATCCCGCCGCTAATGGTGTAAAGGCTGAACAGCAGGACGATGAACGGGATGAACTCCTGCATCACCGCGTTGCCGAGAATGGCCCCCACCAGGCCCCATTGCACGGCGCCATCGGTTGGCTCCGCGAGATAATGGGTGGGGAAGTGGCCTTCAATCGGTGTGCTGTGGCCGAACGCGTAGTAGGCGAGCGTCACAAGCGCCAGCCCGGACGCCACGCGGAAGCGGTTGGTGTTGGATTCCCACCAGTGCTCGGTGGCCGGGATCAGCGGGAGCACCGCGATCGAACCCAGGAGTAGAACGAAGGGGATGACGGTGTAGACCGGGGGCGCCTCGAGGGCTTCGCCGTGACCGTGATCGTCGCCGTGATCGGCGTGGGTGTCGTCGCCCTTGTGCGATTCGGATTCCGGGTGGTCCGCATGATCGTCATGATCGTCATCGTGGGCGTCCCCGGCGTGGCCTTCCTCGCTGTGCTTGCCGCCTTCGTGGTGGTCGTCGCGATGATCCTCGTCGTGATGGTCTTCAGCGTGGTGGTCTTCAGCGTGGTGGGACGCGTGCCCGGCCACCAGCTCCGCTGTGAGCCGCTGCGGGACGCCCGCCAAGAGGCTGGCGGCGTACGCGATCAGCACAACCACAATGCTGGTTATGACCCTGCCGCTCCCGGCACTGCCGTGGCCCGCTTCGCTCATTTCTCCGGCCTCATCTCCGTGAAAACGCTTGCAGGAAACCGCTGCCTTGCTACACCAGCCGCGTCGACGCGCTAACGAACGTATTGGCGCTGGCAGCGTACCGCCCCACGCTTTCGTCGTCTATTGCAGGTGCTACCGACCCGGCATTCAAGCCAACCGTAGCACCGTCGGCGATGCGCGGCGCACCGGAGGCGTTGGCTTGCCGGGAGCAACCGTGGCTAAAATCGAAGACCAGTTGATTCCTGCTCGCTCCTAATTCGCATAACCCGTACTCCCTAATGCCCAGTTTCGAGAAGGCTTTAACGCCCAGGACTCCTCGCCCCGCGTTGCTGGTGAGCGTGCGAAACGAGCAGGAGGCGCGGGCGGCTGAGCGAGGCGGCGCCGACATCATCGACGTGAAGAACCCGAGTCGTGGATCGCTCGGCGCCGCCGACGCGGTCGTGATTGCGGGTGTCCGACGAGCCGTGGCGGCCGAGAGGCCCGTCACAGCCGCTGCAGGCGAACTCGCAGCGGCCGGGTTGCTCCACTTCGATGACTTCGCGGGCTGTGACCTGGTGAAGCTCGGCGTCGCCGGGCTCGCTGACGTCCCCGACTGGCGAGCTTCGGCTGAAAGGCTCGCCCTTGGGCCACTGACAAATCGAATCGTCCTCGTCGCGTACGCCGACTGGCAAGCCGCTCGGGCGCCGGAGCCGGAGCGGGTACTCGAAGCTGCTCGGCAAATCGGCTGCCGGTGGGGGATGGTCGACACGTTCGACAAGTCTGCCGGGTCATCCGCCGAGACGCTCGGTTGGACCAGACTGGAGCGGTTGGCGGTGTTCTGCCGGCTGAACCGATTGCAGCTTGCGCTCGCTGGACGACTAGGGCTTGCGGAGATTGGACATGCCATCGACTTCGGCGCCGATGTCATTGCCGTACGGGGGGCGGCTTGCGGCGGCGATCGCCTAGCCGAGGTGAGTGAGGACGCGGTGCGACGGCTGGTGATCCGGGTTCACGGGAAGAACGCCCTTCCGGTATCCTCAGCGGCAAGCCGTTGAGCAGCCCGGCGCCGCCACAGTCGCGGGTTCGACCCGACTTTCAACCAACGAGACTCCCATGCCCCGCTACGACCTCTCTGTTCCGCACGACCTGACCAAGGAAGACGCCAAGGAACGCGTCCACAGCTTCGCGGACCGCTTGAAGGAGATGATGGGAGACCGCGTCAGCGACCTCGAGAGCGAGTGGGATCAAGACACGCTGCGGTTCGGTTTCGCGACGTTCGGGTTCCGCATCACCGGCGAGCTTGAGGTGAAGGACAGCTCGGTGGATGTCGAAGGCGACCTGCCGTTCGCCGCCGCGATGTTCAAGGGGAAGATTGTGTCGGGCTTCCAAGAGCAGCTCGAGAAGATTCTGCGCGGAAAGTGATCGTTGCGCATCGCCGCGCGGTTATGACGGTTCAGGCGCCCTGCCCTGATAGCTTTCGAGTTGACGCGCGTGTCGGCTCGGCGGTTTGACTCTTATCCGTTGTGTCCTAGCTTTCGGTGTCGCCACACAGTGTGGGTTGAGATCGACACCAATCAGAGCGATGCGTTTGCGGCGTGCCTGCCCAACCGACGACGCCGGCGAGCCCGTGCGTTGTTCGCAAGCTGCACGCCCGCCCACGCAACACCCGCTCCAGCAGGCAAGCTGCCGTTTCCTTGCGCCAAAGGGCTAGCGGACCATGAGTGCACGCGTACTAGTTGCTGACGACTCAAGCACGATGCGGAAGATCATCCTCCGCTCGCTCACCGCCGTTGGGATCCCCTCGGCCGTTGAGGCGTCTGACGGCGAGGAGGCGGTGAGCCTCTTCCAGCCGGGCGAGTACGACCTCGTGCTGACCGACTGGAACATGCCCCGCAAGAACGGCCTGGAGGTGATCCAGCACATCCGCCGGCACGACTCCGACGTGACCATCATCATGGTGACGACCGAGGCCGAGAAGTCCCGCGTTCTCGAAGCCATTCAAGCCGGCGTCTCGGATTACCTCGTCAAGCCGTTCACGGCTGACATGCTCCGCGAGAAGCTCGAGAAGCACGGCTGCTAGGGTTGAGCTTCACCAGCGGAGGCCTTTACCGTCAGGCGGTTGCCGCTTACGGCGATCTGATAGCCGGTGCGTTGGCGTAGCCGCTTGATCAGCTCCTCCAGTTTCGCTTCGCGAACCGAGAAGCTGACACGCATCTCACGATTAACGCCCTCGCCGATGGCGAGTTTCAGTTCCAAGGAACTGGTCAGCTTCGTGAGCAGCGGCTCGAGCGGCTGGTCCTTCACGGTGAGCGTGAGCCGCAAGTTCTCGAGCGACGCCGGGAGTTCGCGCGGGTCGCTTCCGCGCTGCGCGTCCGCGCGCAATTCACCAGTCAGCAACCGGTGAATCGCTTCGTGTTCTTCAACGCGAGCGCTGACATGCCACGCGTCGCCCCGCTGCTGAATGATGGCGGCCGGCGCCGCGGCGGTGAGGTCTTCCTTCGCAACACCGGCTTGCTTCGGCGCCGGGTGCGTGGCGCTGATCTCTGCCACGCCTGCAAGCCGGCCGACTTCAATCCCGTCACGCTTGGAGGTTGGGCGCCAATCCATGTCGAAGCCCACGAGCAGCAGTGTTAGCTGCTCGCTTAGTGCGGCGGATGGCAGGCGAGTCTCCGGCAGAAGATCGTGTGGCACCCGGACCGGGTTGGCGATCGAGATCCCACGCCGGCTGCAAAGCCGCGCTAGCGCGTCGGTTGGCGTGGTGAGCCGCGGCCAGAAGGCGGGTTTCGCCCGGCCCCAAACGCCACCGCGGCGAGACGACCTCGCCCGCAGCGCCGCCCTGGCGTGGACCGTCTGCAGGTCGGTCGCCGTGGCGGCGGGCCCCAGATACCAGACGCCCGCCAGCCATGAGACGCCCCACCCGTGCTGGTCCGCCAACCTCTTCAGCAGCTGACTCGGCGGGCCGGTTTCGGCGAGGGCGACGGGCGTTGCGGGGTTGATTCGACGATCCAGGAACACTTGGCTCCCCGAAGTCTCAGCCAAGCTGGCAAGAGCTTGCCGCAACGGTGTGTCGCGCCAGGTAACGCTCAGGAATTGTTCGGAAATTTCTGGTTGGGTGGGCAGGCACCAGTCGCGCAGGTTACTCCACCCCGGCGGCGGGCCTTCACCAGCGTGCACCAACGGGCTTGCAACTAGTGCCGCCACGACCGCGAGCACGGCAGTTAGCAGGGGCGGCGAGTCGAGAGTCTTAACCAACCGGACACTCGCCTTCCCGTTTTCTTCGACATTCCGCCACAGCACGATTTGACGCCTCGCGTTTTTTCGTTGTGCAGACTGAGCGTCGGATTAAACTCGATCGAGTGGCCGCGGCGTTTGCGAAAAGCTTGCTGGCAGCCACTCGCGTGCACCTTGCCAGACCGAGTCGGCCCCGCCGGCGCCTCGTTGAGGAAGCCCCTTTTGGAACGCCCCGTTACAAGCCCGCCGGCCATCGTGGGGTTCTACTCACGATACCTGGACGACCAGGATTCTGCCCAGTTCATCAAGAACGTCGCCCGCCGGTACACCTGTGCGACGCTCGAACGGCTGGCCCGCTTCGGCGGCCGCAACGCGAGGCGGGCTTCGGTGTTGGCCCTCGGCTACATGGGCGACTACACCTCGAATGCCGTGCTCGGCAAGGCGTTGGTGGACCGTGACCGCGGCGTTCGGACCATCGCCGAAAACGGCATCCGTGACCTATGGTGCCGGGCCGGCAGCCGTGAGCAGCGGCTTACGCTGCGCAACATCGTGCGACTCAATCAAGCCAAGCAGTCGGAAGAGGCGACTCGCCTCGCCACCGAGCTGATCCACGAATCACCCTGGATCGCCGAGGCGTGGTGTCAACGCGGAACCGGCTATTACCAACTTGGCGAGTACGACGCCGCGATCCGCGACTGCCATCAGGCGCTCGAGATCAACCCGTACCACTTCATCGCGTCGGCCGGGATGGGTCAGTGCTATTTACTGATTGAGAACCCGGTTGCGGCGCTCGAGTCGTTCCGCCGTGCTCTACGACTCAACCCGAGCATGGAAGAAGTTCGGGCGCACGTCATTCGCCTGCAGCGCACGATCCGCGGCGAGTGAGCCTCTCGCTGCCGCCCTTTTAGCGAGTCCTGGGCATCCCGCGTGACGCGGCCAAGCGTTGTTGCAACACCTGCGTGTACTGCTCCGGCGCGTCGGAGAACTTGTTCAGCGATTCTTCGCTTGCGAACAGGAAGACCAACTCGTCGTACTCGGTTCCATACTGTCGCTTGCCGGCGACTTGGCTGCCGGTTTCGACGTAGATGACGGGGTCGATCCCCGACAACACCGGGCCGTAAACAACGCTGTTCTGCAGGAACTCGTCACGCGCCGCCGGCGAAGCGAAGAGGTACGTGCGGCCTTGGTGTCGGACGCCCCAACGCAGATCGCCGAGCACCCATTGGCGGTCGCGCTTCATGGTGACGGGGCAGTAGCCCTCGAGGCCGAGTGGGGGCGAACCAGCCGGCAGTTGGCTGGCGAGCGAGGCGGTTGAAGGGACGCTGGCACGTTGAACCTGGGCGGGCGCTTGCGGCTGGGGCGCGGCCGCGTATTGGTTGTCGACCCGCTGGGGAGTGACCGGCGCCGTTGGTGGCGGTGTGACGGTCTGCTTCGGAAGACTCAGCCCCGCGTAGGCCGCGTTGAGCGGCGGCTTCTCATCAACGTCCGTTTGCTCTTCGCTCGTGTCGGGGCCGAAGGGCGCCGCCGCCGCCGCCAGCTCGTACTCGCGGCCGGCGTAGCTTGTCGCCTTGGAGTGGGCCTCCATAAGCGTGCTGACATACGCCATTGGAGTCTTGGGGCTGACCAACTGCTGCACAACCTCCCCGCCCGGGCCCAAGACGACATCCGTTGGCACGGCCCGAATCTTGTAGCGTTGTGCTAGAGCGGGGTTCTGGTCAACGTTGACCTTCACCGGGACGAATTGGTTGTGGATGGCCGACGCGACGGCCGGCTGGTTGAAGACGTGGTTCTCCAGGAGCTGGCACGGTCCGCACGTGGGCGACCAAAAGTGCAGCAGGACAAGCTTCTTCGTCTGCCGAGCCTGTTCCGCGGCGGCGGGAAGCGTGGAGACCCATCTCACACCGGCCTTGGAGCCGCCGCCGGCGGGGCCCCAGGGCTGGGCGTTCGCTACCGATGCCGCTGCCCCCGAAAGCACGATCAGGGCGACGAGGAATCGAGGGTTGGGCCGCATGGCACGTCCACTTTGGGGCTTCGGGTCAGCTGATTTCGTGGCAGCGACGGCCTACCGAGGCAGCCACTTGTCTTCATTATCGGTTGCGCCGGTTGTAGTCTTTGGCGGAACTGAAGCGGCTGCAGCG
Source organism: Planctomycetota bacterium (assembly GCA_039414355.1). Lineage (GTDB taxonomy): Bacteria > Planctomycetota > Planctomycetia > Pirellulales > Lacipirellulaceae > JBCCQL01. The sequence continues at coordinate 15,555 of JBCDJN010000092.1, forward strand.
GCATTTCCGGGGTTTTGAGCACCGCTGGGGGTTTGGGCGAAAATGCCCGACCTAAGAAAGTCAAGCTTGACACGCTCTGGGCAGTGTCTGATACTGCCAGCAAAGGAAAGCCCCCGGCATGCATTCCGGGGTTCTATTCGGCCCGCAGCGAAGCCAAGGACGTCTAGCCGGCTCAAGCCCGGCAAGAGCCGCTGACAAGCTACGCCGCAGCCGGGGCGTCACAGCACCACGTGAACGCCCCGCTAGGTGCAGCGTTAAGCACCTCGCAGCGAGTCGTGATGATAGAGATTGGCGCCTTCGGGTTCTTGCACCCAACCGGTGCCGCCAAGAGCGTAGGGAGGATCACGCGGGTAAACCGTGAGCCCTTCCTCCCACGCGGTGCGTCGCCGTACGGCAGCTAAGCCGACTGAGCACACAGCTTGCGATCTGCACGCTACGCGCGACAGCCGTGAGCGTTGTCTGAGGCTTCGCCGAAGGATTGCGACACAAACCAAAACCGCGGACTCCGGGTAGCGGTCGGCAGGAAACCCTATGTGGGCAGTCGCCGACGCAGCTCCGCACAGGATCGAGTTCGCAGGCGGGCCTTGGCTCGCCGAGCAACCGAACGTATTTCTCCCCTAGCGGCGGCACAAGAAGTCCGCCAACTCCCTAACCATCTTTGCTGCATCCCAGGCCAATTCCGGCCCAGATGCCCTAGGGGTCACTCTCTCTAATAGAGTTCGATTTGAGCATGGCGAACAAGAAACAGTCAGGCGGCCGGTACCGGGGTCGCCAAGGCGGACAAGGCGGCCAAGGCGGTGGCCAGGGCCAAAACCGGGGTTACCGCTCCGGCCGAGGCGGCGGTCCACGCGGCCGGCGCCGGAACTACAACAACAATGGGTCCGGCCACGATCAACGCCGCGACAACCAGCCCGCCGACGACGGGCAATCGTTGCCGCTGACGCCGGGTTCGGGCGTTCTTGAGATGCACCCGAACGGGTACGGATTCCTCCGCGACCCGTCGGCGAACTTCAGCCGCGAGCGAAGCGATCCATTCGTGCCAGGCACGATGATCGAGCGTTTCGGGCTGCGAGAAGGCGTCTTGCTTAGCGGCATGGTCCAGCACCATCGCCGCGGCCAAGGGCCCCGGTTGCGTGAGCTTCTGGACGTCGATGGCATGCCGCCGGACGATTACCTGAAGGTCAAGAACTTTGAAGACCTCACCCCGATCACGCCCGAGGAGTGGCTGCAACTGGAGACCGGCGCCGAGCCCATCAGCACCCGGGTGGTCGATATCCTTACGCCGTTGGGCAAGGGCCAACGGGCGTTGATTGTCGCCCCGCCGCGGACCGGCAAAACCGTGCTGATGCAACACCTGAGCGCCGCGGTTTCGCAGAACCACCCGGATGTGGCGATGATTGTGCTGCTCATCGATGAGCGGCCGGAAGAAGTGACCGACATGCGGCGTAACGTCCGCGGCGAGGTCTTCGCCAGCAGCCTCGACCAAGACGTGGAGAGCCACGTCCGCCTGTCGCAGCTGACCATCGAGCGCTGCAAGCGTCTCACCGAGATGGGCAAGGACGTCTTTCTGCTGATGGACTCCATCACCCGTCTCGCCCGCGCGTTCAACAAGTGGGTTGGCAATACGGGCAGGACGATGTCCGGCGGTGTTGACATCAAGGCGATGGACATCCCGAAGAAGCTCTTCGCCACCGCGCGGGCATTCGAAGAAGGTGGATCACTGACGATCGTTGGCACCGCGCTCATCGACACCGGGAGCCGGATGGACGACCTGATCTTTCAGGAGTTCAAGGGGACCGGCAACATGGAGCTGGTGCTCGACCGCAAGCTCTCCGACCGTCGCATTTGGCCGGCGATCGACATCGAGCAGTCCGGCACCCGGCGTGAAGAGAAGCTTCTGCCGCCGGAGATGCTGCGTGCCGCCACCCTCTTGCGTCGAACCCTGTCTAGCATGCACCATGTCGACGCGATGGAGCAGCTGACGACGAAGCTGGCGAAGTTCAAGTCGAACGACGAGTTCATCCAGCTGATCCAGCCGCAAGACTAAGGCTGACGCGGGAGCGAGCATCCTGAGAGTAAGGGCCGATGAGCCCCGTCTGTCTCAAGCTCGTCTCGCCGCCTGGAGGGTAAGCGAATTGGCTAGCGGCCTGATTGGAATTCAGGTGCCGGGTAACCGGTTGCGGGTTCGAGTCCCGTGCCCTCCGCTGACGCAAAGCTCTTTGTCAATTCGGTTTAGGAACGTCAGTTTGCTCAGCCGCCTGGGCCGGGCTTAGGGTGTTGCAACTGTTTTGCAACACATCTGCGCTACGCGGGGCTGCGGCCCACACCTCGTCAGCTATCTGCTGTGCCCGAGACTCCTCGTATCGGGCCAGCGCGTTGACGTAGGCGATGGCGTTAGTGCCGGTGATCCACCTGGCGCGGCCCTTTTGGAATGTTGCTGGCTTAACCCCAGCCCTTCTGGCCTCGGCCATCAGCTGCTTTGGTGGAGCAAACGCTACCACGAAGTAGTTCCAGGAGTACTCTTCGCCGTGCTCCAGGATGCCGTGCGGCTTATTGCTGATTCCGTGCTTGGCGATGTATCGTAGCAGCTGCTGGTGTGGCTTGAACCACTCGCCGACGAGCCGGTGCTTTGCGAACTTTCTGTGCAGATGGCCTTCGCAGTCGCCCTTAATTGAGCCCAGCAGGAATAGCTGCTCCGGATTGCCGGTTTGCAACGCCGCAAGGCGCGAAAGCGGGTCGCTGGCGACCCCGATCTTTATCGGTCCGCCCCGCCCTTGCTGGATGAAGTATGTGTGCTTCCCTGCGGCCATCATTGCCCCGCTGCTGCCCAAACCTTGCGGCCTAACTCTACCGCGGTCCGGTGGTGGTAGTAGCCCATGGTGGTTTGCGGCGATGCGTGCCGCGCCCACTTCTGAAGCTCGGGAACGGTAAGTAGCTGGTCCATGCGGGTCAGGAAGGCACGTCGCCCGATGTCGTGGCTTGTCGCCGTCTTCCCGGTCGCAGCTTCGGTAATGACACCGGCCGCTTCGCCAATCGCGGCCACGTTGCGAATCGTCGTCTTGAGGCTGAGCTGCGGACCCTTCCGCGTGGCTGAGAACGTGAATACGTAGCCAATCCGGTCGCCGCCCTTGATGAGATCCCAGAATTGAGGCGTCATCGGCTGGAACTCGTGGCGACGCGCTTTATGGCCTGATGCCATCATCCGGATCAGCGGCACGTCGTGCGTGGTGTCGATCGCCAAGTCCGCGGCGTCGTCCCACGACAGCCGACGAAGCTCGTCGACACGCAATCCGCTGTGCCACAGGCCGTGGAGGAACTTCTCCCACTCGGCCGCATCGCGGGGTCGCACCTTAGGCACCGCCATCACGATACGCTCGAACTCCTCGGCAGTAATCGGCCGGGAGCGCATCTGTTTAGCACCCCTGGCTTGCCGCCGCATCCGCAAGCGTGGCGCCCGCTCCACCAGGTCGACCTCCTCGGCCCAGCCTAGGGCGGCTTGCAGCGTATTGAGGTAGCTCTGCACCGACGCCTCGGCCAGGTTGTGCTCGCGCAGCTTTGCGGTGAAACGGCTTAACAGCGACTTGTTGATGTCGCCGAGCCGCTGCGGCTTGATCGTCTTTTCGATCCAGTTGGCGGTGGTTATCCACTGGGTCAGACTCGATCGCGACAAGCTCGGCAGCACCTCCGCCTCGTAGCGGTCACGGAATTGTACCCAGGTTGGGTTGGGGCGGTCTGGGTCGCTGTCGGCCAAGTCACGCTCCAGCTCGGCGGCCGCCCTCTCGGCGTCGCGCCGTCGGTTCGTTCCGGAGCTCACCTCGCGAACCACCCCATCGGCCCGCGTCCATCGCAGACCGAAGGGGCGATTCTTATAGGTGACTACTCGGACTCGGGGTTCGTTCTTTCCTCGTTGTCGAGAAGCCATTGGATAAAGCTGGTTGTCACGAAGACCGTTTCGTTGCCGACAGGCACGTGGGGGCACCCGCGGTCAATCGTATTGCGACGCACCACCCGGCGGCGATTTCGCAGAGTGTCGTCGTCGGCATCTTTCTCGGTCCAGGCTGCGACCAGCTCCGAAAGGGTGAAAAAGGGGCTGCGGGACGGGTTGAGCATCCGTGGCGTTCCTTGTTGACTTGGGCCACCAGGGACGCATAATGCGCATACCTTTCACGGCGGCCCGTCAGGGTCGTTTTGAAAACGACTGAACCACTAGGTTTCGCGGCCGTGGGTTCAGTCACCAGTAGGGCGCCCGGGCGGGCTGCCCAAATACACTGCGGATTCACCGGGCCTAGCAGGCGGCAACCTGCTAGGCCCGACCGCTAGCTAGACACACTCAAAACACAGCTTCGCTCCCTTAGGGTTGAGCAACGGGCGCGCGGACTCTCCGCGGCTGAGACCCCAGAGACACAC
>JBCDJN010000093.1:0-19852 GCA_039414355.1 Planctomycetota bacterium
AGCACGCCCGCCTCTTCCAAGCCGCCCTTGCGGGCGCCGAGCGAATCGAGGCTCGGCGCGTTCTTCGCGCTCTCCAGGACCGTCTTTCCGGTGAACGTGGCGACGCAGACGGTGTACTTGCTGGGGTTTTTCAGCAGGCTGTGCTCGAAGTCGGCGTTCCACTTCTCGACCAGCTTGTCCACGCCCTTGGGCGTAAAGTACTCCTGCGGCAGCACCGGGTTGCGGGCCATGAACGCCGCCCGCATGGGGCCCAGCTTCTGGTTCTTGCCAATCCGCGGGACGAAGAGCGACTGCGACCACCGGGCGACCGCCAGGCTCTGCGCGGTCGATCCGTCGGCGCCCGGCTTCAGCGTTTCGGGCTCCAGGCTCTTGATCGTGCGGAGCAGTTTCTGCGCGTCGGCGTCGTCGATCGACGGGTAGTCGCCCACCAGCACCGCCCACTCCTGCAGCCGATCGCCCTTGCGGTGCTTCATGCGGACCGGGGCGCCGTACTGGTCAACCCCGAGGCCGACGCGTCCCTCGTCCAGCTTGAACTCCATGTCGTGCACGTACGCCGGCAGGTTGTACCGCTGGCGGAACTCCATCACGAGCTGCCGGGCCTGCGCCTCGGCGCCCTCGCCCGAAAACGTGCACGCCATCACCAGCCACGGCCCGTTCTTCTGGGTGAGCGTGTAGTCGGCGGCGGGGTCGGCCTCGACCCGGCTGACCGGCAGGAACCGCTTCCACAGCCGCTCGGCGTTGGCGTCGGTCGCTTGCGTCATCACCAATCCACTGGCGGCAATGACCAAAGCGATCAGGCGTTGCAGGCGGGCAAGGGGCATCGCGAAATCCTCACTTCGTGGGCGGCCGGCAGAAACGGGGCGGCGGACCGTAGCAAAGGCCCGCGACGCTCGCCAGAGCGAAGTCGCGGCACGATTGAGCGGCACGCATCGCGACCGGGTTGACGCATCGCCGATACCGAGTCGTTGGAATCAACCGAGCCCCCAGCGATTGGTATTGTCATCCACCGTTCGCGGTTGCCGCGTTGTGGCCGCCGCGATACGGTGTCGCCTCGTTATGGACGAACCTGCTAGCAACCCACCCGACACCAGCACGGAGCGAACGAGCATGGCGGCCCTGCTTCGCAAGCTGGTCATCTGGGGAACCGGGCCGCTGATCGCGCTGCTGGTTACGTGGGGACTCGTGGTGAAGGGGTGCCAGACCGACGAGCCCTCCACGTGGGAAGGCGTGGTGACCGACGCGCCGCCCGTGCCCACGCTGCCGCCGCTGGACGAAGCGGGGGCCGACCCATGACCGCCCGCCGCCGCCCAACCCGGCCGAGGCCGCCGCAGCGTGGACGCGTACTGGCCGTTCTTGTCGTGCTGCTGCTGATCATGGTCGTCGGCCTAGGCGGCTACGCGTACCTGCAGCAGCCGCCGCTTCCGCCGCGGTACACCAGCACCGGGCCGACCGTCGAGCAGCTCGAAGCGCTCGGCCACATGACGGTGCTCAAGCTCTCGGTTGCGGACGTGCTCAAGGGCGAGGGCCACGGCTACAAGGGCGCCTGGTTGGTCCGCGGCGACGCGCTGTACGCGGTCGATATGCGGCGGGCCGAGATCGACCAGCGCGAGGATACCGGCCGCCGGGCAACGATCGTCTTGCCTCGCCCCACGCTGCTGCAGCCGCGCGTCGATCACAACAAAACCATCACCTACGCCGTGCAACGCACGAACCTCATCCCCGGCACGGGCGACCAATCGAAGCTGCGGAACGAGTCGATGAAAGAGGCGCAGGAACTCGTCGAGCGCGCCGCGATGGACGAGGAGTACGTCGCCCTCGCCAAACGCAACGCCGAGTTGGTGGTCCGCAGCATGTACGCGCTGGTGGACTGGGGCGTGGACATCGAGTGGGACGACGAGCCGCGCGGGAGCGGGGAGCTTAGAGCCGGGAGCTTGGAGTTGGGTGACGAGTCGTCACCGCCGCTTACGCAGTAGCGATCCGAGATCCCCCTCCCCAGCAGGGGGAGGGGCTAGGGGAGGGGGTTGCCTTGCTCGCGATGTCTGCCAAAGCGAAGGCACCCCGAAGCGATTGGCCGCTCGTCGGGCCAACCGTGTTCGCGAGACAACCCCCTTACGCAACCTCTCCCCTGCCGGGAAGAGGGGCTACGGCTCGCTAGCGCTCGCCGCATGATCTGGCAGCAAGCGACTTTGGTTGTCGGTATCGCTTACGATAAGAGGCGAACCGAGTCACCTCTTGGGCTACGCCCACCAACAGTCGTTCGAGAACAGTCTTGCCAAGGAAAGCGGTTGACGCTCACGACTGGCGGTGCCACCCACGTCAGCAGAAGAAACGCGTGAAGATCAAGTAGGTAAGGCCTCCGCAAGCTGCTGCGGGCAGAATGCTAGCCACAGCGGTGAACGTGACCCGTTTTCTATGGCAAACAACCCACCATGAGTGAATCGCACAGTAGATCGCTCCAAAGCTCGTAGCTGAGTAAGCCGCGATGATGCACCACCACGCAAAAAGCAACCACCCTTCCGGACTGCGGCCTGTCGATTCACCCGTGAACGCCCAGGCAATGAAGAGGGGGTAGCAGCATGCGTGGCCAACCGCGCACAGCCACGCGGCGCAATCGATGGATCGAAAGCTCCCCAGACCAAAGGTCCAGCGGGCTGCATCGGGTGCTCTTGAGGGTGAGTTGGAGTCAGGTGCAGGAGACTTATAAGGGTTGTCCACGCGCGCAGTATACGCCAGCCTTCTCCAGCGGTGCGTGGACGCTGGAGTCACTCGGGCTCGCTCCGGTTCACCTTCGGAACGTGCCCCGCGCTGTGCTCTCGCACTGATGCCGGCGGTGCGGGCGATTCGTTACCGCTCGGCGGAGATGCTTGCCGGCCAGGAGTGACCGCCCTGTAAGCACCGCCCCGTGTGGCTCGTTGGGTGGGCCGTCAGTTGTTCGGGCGTGCCGGCCGCCACGAGTTGGCCGCCGCCCGCGCCGCCGTCGGGGCCGAGGTCGATTAGCCAGTCGGCCGATCGCATCACGGCCGTGTGGTGCTCGATGACCAAGACCTTTGAGCCGGCGTCGACCAGCTTGTGGAGCACGCCCAGCAGCCGGCGGACGTCGTCGGCGTGCAGGCCGGTGGTGGGCTCGTCTAAGAGGTAGAGCGTGTGGCCGGTGCGCGGGGCGCCCAGCTCCGCGGCGAGTTTGACGCGTTGGGCTTCGCCGCCCGAGAGCGTTGTCGAAGGCTGACCGATCGGCAGGTAGCCCAGACCCACTTCGTGCAGCGCATCGAGCATCGCCCGCGGCGCCGGGTAGTCGGCGAAGACCTGGCGGGCTTCATCGACCGGCGTTTCGAGCACGTCGGCGATCGAGAGCCCCTTGAGCCGCACGCTCAGCGTCTGCCGGTTGAACCGCTTGCCGCCGCACGCGTCGCACGGCACGTAGAGGTCGGGCAGGAAGTTCATCTCGATCTTCCGCACGCCTTGGCCCTGGCACTCCTCGCAGCGGCCGCCCTTGACGTTGAAGCTGAACCGCCCCGCTTTGTAGCCGCGGGCCCGGGAGAGCTTGGTCTTGGCGAAGACCTTGCGGACCTCGTCGAACAAGCCGGTGTACGTCGCGGCGTTGCTACGCGGCGAGCGGCCGAGCGGCGACTGATCGACTTCTACAAGCCGGTCAAGCTGTGCGACGCCCTGCAGGCTGCGCAGCGGGCCGACGGCGCGCGAGGCGCCGTTGAGCCGATTCGCCAAAGCGGGCGCCAGCGTGCCGGTGACGAGCGAACTCTTGCCGCTGCCCGAAACGCCGGTGACGCACACAAGCGCGCCCAGCGGAACTTCGACTGAGACGTCACGCAGGTTGTTGAGCGTTGCCCCTTCCAGGCGGAGCGATCGGCTCTTGGCGATGCGTCGCGGCTCGCGCGGCGGGGAGACCTGCTCGGCGCCGCTCAGGTAGCGGCCGGTGAGCGAATCGGTGTTCTGCTCAATTTGTTCGCGGGTCCCCTCGGCCACGATCGTGCCGCCGCGCGATCCGCTGCCGGGGCCGACGTCGATGATCCAGTCGGCCTCGCGCATCACGTCTTCGTCGTGCTCAACCACGATGACCGTGTTGCCGCGTTCTTGCAGTCCGCGGAGCGATTGGATCAGGCGATCAGTGTCGCGCGGGTGGAGGCCGATCGATGGCTCGTCGAGCAGGTACATCACGCCCACCAGCCCGGCGCCGATGCCGGTGGCGAGGCGGACGCGCTGCAGCTCGCCGCCGCTGAGCGTGTCGGCGGGCCGGTCAAGCGAAAGGTAATGGGCGCCGGTCAGCTCGAGGAACTCCAGTCGCCGACTCACTTCGCGGACAATCGGCTCAGCGACAGGACGCTTGTCGATGGGGAACTCGACCGACTCGATCCACCGCCGGGCGTCGCCCACCGGCATCCGGCAGAACTCGTCGATCCGCAGGCCGCCCACCGTGCAGCCGAGCGCCTCGGGCCGCAGCCGGGCGCCGCCGCACGCCGGGCAGAGCGTGGCGCCGCGGAACGCTTCGAGCTTCTCGCGGGCCGCTTCGCTCCGCGTGGTGGCGAGCTCCGCTTCGAGCAGCATCAGCAGCCCGAGGAAACCGCGGCCGTCGCCGGTGACCAGCCGCTGAACGGCGCCATCGGGCCAGGCCTCGAGCGGCTGGTCTTCGGTCAGCTTCTCAGCGGCGAGGAACTCGGTGAGTTGCTTGTGCCGCCGCTTCGTTTGCGCCGCGGTTCCGCCCTTCCAGGGGGCGATGACTCCGGTGGCGAGGGAGAGCGAGCGGTCGGGCAGCACGCGGTCCGGGTCGAACCCGTGGACTACCCCCAGGCCGTCGCACTCGGGGCAGGCGCCGTACGGGCTGTTGAAGCTGAAGGTCCGCGGCTCCACCTCGGCCAGGCCGCCGCCGCACGCGGGGCAGGCGTAGCGGGTGTTGAACAGCCGCTCGGTCCAGCCGTGCGCGGCGTTGTACTCGCTGCCGCCGCCCGACCCGTTTTGGCCGTTCGACCCGCTTGCCGCCTTCGCCTCGGGCGTTTGGTAAACGGCTTGCAGCACGCCGTCGCCGTGCTTGAGCGCCAGGCGAACGGACTCAGCAAGTCGGGCTTCGAGGCCTTCGCGGATGACGACGCGGTCGATCACCGCCTCGATGTCATGCAGCATGCCCGCGGCGAGCTGGGGCGTCTCCTCGATGGGGTAGGTCACGCCATCGATCCGCACGCGGACAAACCCCGCTTTGCGGGCCTGCTCCATCACCTCGGCGTGCCGGCCCTTCTTGCCGCGGACCAGCGGGGCGAGCAGCATCACGCGGGCGCCCTCGGCGAGTTCGCCGAGGGCTTGTTCGATCTGCTCGGGCGACTGCTGGGAGATGGCGGCGCCGCATTCGGCGCACGCCAGGTCGCCGGCGCGGGCGTAGAGCAGGCGGAGGTAGTCGTACACCTCGGTCACCGTGCCCACGGTGCTGCGCGGGTTGGTGCTGCCCTGGCTCTGGTCGATGGCGATCGCCGGCTGCAGGCCCTCGATGCGGTCGACGTCCGGCCGCTGCATCTGGTCGAAGAACTGCCGGGCGTAGATGCTCAGCGAATCGATGTACTGCCGCTGCCCCTCGGCCAGCAGCGTGTCGAAGGCGAGCGAGCTCTTGCCGCTGCCGGAGACGCCGGTAATGACCACCAGCTTGTTGCGGGGCAGATCGACATCCACGCCGCGGAGGTTGTGCGTGCGGGCGCCGCGGATGCGGATCGCCTGAGTCGCCGGAGCGGCGGCGGCACTTTCAACGGCGGAGGCAGCGGCGGAGTCGGCGGCGGTCGCCATGCTCGGTGGCAGAGGGGCGTCGTCGGTGCGGAAAGTTCAATCCCGCACCTTAACCCGCCGCCGCGGGCCGGCCAATGGGCGATCACTGCAATCGCGCCGGCACGCTCTGCCCCTAGTACATCGTGTTTCCGCTTGCGGACTCGGCCGGGATCTCCTGGATGGCGTCCCAGTGCTCGACGATCTTGCCGTCTTTGTCGAACCGGAAGAAGTCCATCGTCACGTACTCGTCTCCGCCCGGCCAAGTCTGGTGCGTGTGAAGCGCCACCAAGTCGTCCTCGGCCACGGCACGCACGAACGAGATTGTCTTCCCGGGGTACTGCTCCGCCATGCGGTTGAAGTAATCGATGAAGGGCTGGGGCCCGTCGGCGACGAGGGGGTTGTGCTGGATGTACTGCTGCCCCGCGTACATCTCAACCGCCTTGGCCGGGTCGCCCTCGTACGCCGTGCGGTAGAAATCGATCGCGTTCTGCTTGTTGCGCTGGAGGTCGTGCATATCGCACTCATCCGTTGGGTTGGAGTGCCGAGCGGTTGGCCTCAGACGCGTCCCGCGGTGTCTACTCGCTTTGGATTTCCAGCTCGATTGGACCGGCATCGGTCGATGGGACGTCAACACGCAGATCGCTGGTGTCGTAGCTGAAGTACCGCTTGGGAACGTCACGCCCGTGCACGTGTTTGTGTGCGGCGAGGTGCTCGGTCACCACTACCAAGACAACCACGGCCTCGTACTCTCCCATCGGGACGCCGGGTTTTCCTTCGAGCGAACTCAGCGTAAAGCCACCCTCGCGGCCGATCCGGCCTGCGTACTGGGCGCCGCCATCAAGGGCTCGTAGCTCGACGCCGCCGGCCCGTACGGGCTCGCCGTCCTCGAACCGCACCACACCGTCGCCGGGGTGCATCGCGGCGCCGCAACCCACGGCCGCGGCGGCGACCAGACTGAGGGCTGCCCAAAGTCTCGCCGCCATCAGTTGCTCTCCAGCTCAACCAGCTCAGCGTCAAAGCGGTTGGCCAGCAGGCTGATTGCTTCGGAGTCGATATCGGTGGGCAGTGCCCGGACGCTCCCATCAACCATAGTGAAGTTCACAACGCCGGGGTGCCAGCCGCCGAAGCTGTAGTCGCTGGCGAGGTTGTCCATGGGGCTGGCCGCCAGCCGCATCCAGGGGCCGACTACACGCGACGCGGCGGAGAAGTTGTCGCCGTCGTAAACGGGGGCGTCGAACGGGAGCTTGGTGAGTTGATCGGCGGGGATGAACTTCTCGCCGAACATAAGCGTGCTCGACGTGCCGTCCGTCACCGAAACCATGCGGATGCGGTCCAGCGGCCCGACCGGGACACCGTTCTTGCAGCGGGGGCGAACGCCGATGATGACGCCCGATCCGTTTCCACCGTAGTAGAAGTCGGTCCAGCCGTCGTAGTTCTTCTCGAAGTTGCCGCGGGCTTCCCAGTCCTGGTCGAACAGGTGCCGGAACCCGTCCAGCTCGCCGTGGTTGCCGGCGTAGTCGCTCAGCGCGCCCTCTATGTCCGCCACGTCGTCCACGCCGAGTTCGGTGGTGATGGGGCACCCGCAAGCGGCGGTCGCCAAGGCGGTACGGGACTCGCCGTCGGCGGTTGTGATGACCGTGGTCGATCCCACCGCGTCGCCGCCGCCCGCCCGCCGCGTTGGGCAGAGGAATACCAGCGGCGCGTGGACGCGGGCTTCGCGCGTGTGCCGCCACCACGGGAGCGAGACGTCCCAGTGGTTGTGGGCGTTGCCCTCTTCGAGATAGGGCAGAATGTGGACCAGCCAGGTTGGCGTTCCTCGACCGCACTTACCCTCGCGGACGGCATCGGGCCTGGCGATGTAGCGGGCCGGCGGGAAGTGCCCGCAGCTTTCGTGGTAGAGGTGCGTTGCCAAGCCGATCTGCTTCATCCGGCTCTTGCATTCCATGGCTCGGGACGACTCCCGGGCGGACTGCACCGCTGGCAGCAGCAGAGCGATAAGCATGCCGATGATGCCGATCACCACCAGCAGCTCGATGAGCGTGAAGCCGCGGGCGCGGCACGAAACGCGTTGCATAGACGAGAAACCGGAGAGGAATCGGAAGGGTCCTGTCCTGTGGCCGCGGCGGCCATTGTGCACGCGGTCACCTCATTCACGGTACTGCCGAGGCGGCGTCAACGCGAGCATTCGACTCGGATTATAGCCAACCTGCAAGGGCGAATTAGCTCACAGACTGCGCCAAATCCTAGTTGAAAATGGTCGACGCTCGCGCCGTGGGTCGCTATGATCGGCTACTCTCCCGATTCACTCTGGTGACCATGTCCCCCCGCCTGTCACAACCGGTTGCTTGCGTTCTTGCGGCGTTTTACGCCGTTGTGGCGTCGGCTGGGCATGCGCTGCACTCGCACCAGCACGGCGTGGGCGGCGGTTGTTGCCAAGCCACCGCCGTGTCGGACACCGACGCGGCGTCGACCTGCTGCCACGGCTGCCACGTTGAGCACGCCGCCGCGGCAATCGAAGCCCCGGTTGGGGAGGATTGCTCGGTAGGCCAAGGCGAGTGTGTCGGCTGCCTGCTGTTGGCGGTTGTGAGCCAGGCATCGCAGGCATCGAAGCCTGCGGAATCCGCGGCTCGCCAAGAGTCCTCGCCGCTTCCGCTGCGAGCTCTCATCGTCGCGTCCGCCAGCCTCGATGGCTTCGACGCTCGCGGTCCGCCCGCGCGTGGCCTCGCCTGAACAAGCGCCGGCGTCTCTCTACGGCCGGTAGTCGTCTTCGGGCGGCCGTTCTTTCGTTCTCCCTTCTCAAGTCTGCGCCCGGCGTGCTGCGTCGGCGTGGAAGTTAGGCGTTCTCAATGAAGCGTTCGCACGGGTTTACTCTCGTTGAGTTGCTGGTCGTCATCACGATCATCGGCGTGCTTATTGCGTTGCTGCTGCCCGCCGTTCAGTCGGCCAGGGAGGCTGCGCGTCGAACCCAGTGTGCGAACCACCTCAAGCAGATCGGCCTAGCGCTGCACTCGTACCACTCGGCTCACACGCACTTTCCGACCCAAGTGACAGGAAGCGAGGAGGTGGACGGGCAGTGTGGCCCCGGCTTTACGAGCTGGTTTGTGCCGCTGCTGCCCGAGCTTGAGCAGCCCGCGTTGCACGACTCGATCAACCTGGACATCGGCATGATGGACCAGTGCGGCTTGGAGTCTTCGAAGGAGTACTACCGGCTGAAGATCTCGTCGGACCACCCGAACGCGGCGGCCGCCGCCACCTTGCGGCCGACCCTCATATGTCCGTCGGAGAATTACGAACCCAACGAAGTGATTGGCGATTCGTCGCCGGCGCCCGGCAGCTACGCCGGCAACGCCGGGTGGGTGCAGGGGACCATCGGCCTCGACGGTGACGCGCCGCTGGAACGGAACAACGGAATGATCGGGCTGACCAATCCCAGCAAACCCTCGCCCTGGCAGCAGGAGGTGGTCGCCATCAAGCACGTGACCGACGGTTTGTCCAACACGGCCATGGTTGCCGAGCGACGGATCTCAACCGCCATGACGCTGTCCTCGGCCCCCCCGTCGATCTTCTCGACCGGGACCGATCTATCGGAAGTCTACGCGGCCCCCGAATCGACTCAGTCATTCTGCGCCGGGGCGGTTGGCCCGGATAGGACCGTCGAAGGGTGGATGGACTACTGCGGGTCGATCAGCCAGCCGGACGTCGCCCACTCGGTGCCGATTGGCAGGGCGTGGGCCTCCGGGTGGTCGGTCGTGGGGAACACGTACATGCACATGAACCCCATCAACGGGCGGAGCTGCCACCTGCACGGCGGCGAAGACGACGGCATGAACATGATCGCGGCCAGCAGCCCTCACCCCGGCGGTACGCAGGTGGTCATGGGCGACGGCGCCGTGTCGTTTACAAGCGAAGACATCGATTTGGTGCTGTGGTGGGGCATGGGAAGCCGCGACGGCGCCGAGACCGGACAAGGAGAAGCTGAATGAGCCCCGCTAACGGATTGCTTAAGGTTGCGTCACGGGTCGCGCTGGCCGTGTGCCTCGCGGCGTCTTCGGCCGAGGCGGTTTCGATCTACTCGAACGGCCACTCGGACATCGCTTTGCTGCACGAGCTTGGCACCAACCACTTCGATTTCATCTTCCGCTTCGACACCGACTCGGTCTTCGAAGACGGCAATACGACCTTCGCCGGGAACAACATCCCCGTGACTGAGGCTGCGATCCGCGTTCCCGAGCCAACCGTGCTGCGTTCAGCCCCCTTCGACACCTCCGAGTGGGACTTCCTCGGTGTCCCAGCCGTGCCGCCCGGCGACACCAGCGGCGACGGCGAGCTGTGGTTCATTTCGCAGGGCAACGACCCGGCGAGGCCCTTCATGGGCATCGCCACAGAGACTCTCAACCCGAGCGCTCAGTGGAACGGCGATCTCACGTACACACTTGAGGCGGTTCTCGAGGGCCCCGAGGGCGGCGAAGTCGCGGTGTGGCAGCAAGACTCCAATGGCGATCCGATCCCGTATTTTTCCACGGTGGAAGGCGCCGATGTGACGAACGAGCTCGTTGACCAGATCAGCGGGCATGATCACTACAACTGGACGTTCTCGGAGCCCGGTGTCTACCGCCTGCTGATCGGCGCCAGCGCTGTTCACGTGCAAGACGGACTGGTTCAGAGTTCCGACGTGCTGACCTTTGTCGTCGGAGGCGACACCGCGCTAACGCCCGACAACTCGCCGGGTGACTTCAACGGCGACGGCGTTGTGGACGCCGCCGACTTCACCGTCTGGCGAGACAACCTCGGCGCCACCGAAGACGGCTTGGTGCTGGGCGGCAACGGAGATGGTGGCCAGGTCGATAACTCCGACTACCTGCTCTGGCGAGGCCTTTTCGGCACGCAGTACCCGGCCGCCGGTTCTGCTTCAACAAGCCCTACCCCAGAACCGTCTACCGCGGCGCTTTCAGGCATCGGCCTGCTGGGGCTATCACGCCGCGGAAGGAGGCGCCATTGATCTGACCCCAGGAGAGACAAGAAAAGGAGTTGTTAGGTTTACCTTTTCCGTTTGAGCTTGGCGTCTGCAATCGATCGCAGGCCACAGCTATTCGTTAACCAGTTGTTACTACCCAACTTTGGAGTCAGCATAGTGAGTGTACTGAACGCGCTTCTTAAGGCTGCTGCTTGCAGCCTCACCGTCGCCGGCCTCTTGAGCGCACCGGCGTTTGCCCAAATCGAGTACTCCGCCGGCCACGGCGACATCGGCATCGAGTTCTTGGGCGGTGGCGAGCTTGAGCCGCACTGGCACTTCGAGAACGAGGACGACGACACGGTCCTCGACGGCGTGGTGCAGATCGGCCAGCCGGAAGTCGAGTACGAGGCCGACGAGGTTTACGCCCGCGTCCCCGATCTCTCGATTGAGCCCTCGCCCGCGCCCTTCGCGGGAACCGGCAGCATCTACGTCTTGGAAGAGACCGAATCGCAGGCCTCGGCGGACAACGCCCCCTACCTGGGCATTGGCCTCGAGGAGCTGGACGCCGCTAACTGGCCCGCCGGCATCGACCTGACCTTCGCGGTTGACGGCCCCGGCGATTTCTCGCTGTGGCGGGTGCCGACGCTCTCGCCCCCGGCCGTTGATATCTCGACCATCGACGGAGACCTGTCGGTGAACCTCGACGCCGGCGCCCACACGCACTTCAACTGGGGCTTCACCGACCCGGGTGTCTACGAGATCTCGATCACCGCGGACGGCACCGACGCCGCGGGTGCTCCTGCGACCGGTACCGCGACCTACCTGTTCGTGGTCGGCAGCAGCACGCTCGTCCCCGAGCCGGGCTCGATGGCCCTGGTCAGCCTCGGCCTGAGCGCCCTGGCGATCGTCCGCCGCAAGCGTGCGTAGAGTGATTGCTGCTTTCGCAGGCAATCATGCCCGCGGCCCGAACGGGCCGCGGGCTTTTTTCGTGGTTGAAGCGGTCCGCCATGCCTCTTCTCACGCCCGCCGGCGCCCGATTGAACCGCCGCCGGCGCCACGGGTAGGATCGTAGGCTTTGCCCCGCGACCTAATCCCTCTGCCTACAGCATGTTCGACTCGCTCCAAGAAGGCCTCGGCTCCGCCCTCAAGTCGCTCCGCGGCAAGGCGAAGCTGAGCGAAGGGAACATGCGCGACGGGCTCAAGCTCGTCGAACGCTCGCTGCTCGAGGCGGACGTCTCCTACGAGGTGGTCCGCACCTTCATGAAGCGGGTCACCGAGCAGGCCATCGGCGAGAAGGTGCTCGCCTCGCTCGACCCCAGCCAGCAGGTGGTGGGCATCGTCCACAAGGAGCTCATCGACCTGATGGGCCCGGTGGACCACTCGCTCCACCTCAAGGGCAAGGGCGACGTTTCGGTCCTGATGATGTGCGGCCTGCAGGGCTCCGGCAAAACGACCACCTGCGGCAAGCTGGGCCGCATGCTCGTCCAGCGGGGCCGCAAGCCGCTGCTCGTGGCGGCGGACCTGCAGCGCCCGGCGGCCATCGATCAGTTGCACGTTCTGGGCGAGCAGCTCGACATCCCGGTCTTCTCCGACCGCACGACGCAAGACCCGGTCAAGGTCACCGCGGCGGCTGTGCAGCAGGCGAAGAAGCTTGAGGCGGACGTCGTCATCCTCGACACCGCCGGCCGGCTGCACATCGACGACGAGCTGATGGAGCAGCTCAAGCGCATCGACAAGAAGTGCCACCCTGATCAGGTCTACCTGGTCGTCGACGGCATGACCGGCCAGGACGCCGTGAACAGCGCCAAGAGCTTCAACGACGCGCTGGAACTGGACGGCGTGATCATGACCAAGCTTGACGGCGACAGCCGCGGCGGCGCGGCGATCAGCGTGAAGGAGGTCACCGGCGTCCCGCTCAAGTTCATGGGCACCGGCGAGCACCTGGACGCGCTCGAGGAGTTCCACCCGGAGCGGATGGCGGTCCGCATCCTCGGGCAGGGCGACATCCTCTCGCTCGTCGAGAAAGCTCAACAGGAGTTCGACGAGGAGGAGCTCCGCAAGCAGGAAGAGAAGCTCGCCAAGGGCGAGTTCACGCTCGACGACTTCAAGAAGCAGATCCAGCAGGTCAAACGGCTCGGCCCGCTCGGCAAGGTCATGAAGATGATCCCGGGCATGGGCAGCATGATGGAGGGCCTGGACGATGTGGACCCCGAGCAGGACCTGAAGCGGCTCTTCGGCATCATCGACTCGATGACGCCCGAGGAGAAACGCAGCCCGAAGGTCATCGACCAGAGCCGCCGCAAGCGGATCGCGGCGGGCTCCGGCGTGGAGCCGCACGAGGTGAACGAGCTGGTCAAGCAGTTCGAGCCGATGGCGGCCATCATGAAGGGCATGGCCGGCAAGGGCATGGGCGAGCGGATGGCCATGTTCCAGCAGGTGCAGAAGCAGATGGCCGGCAGCCCGGGCGGCCAGCTCTCGGTCAAAAAGAAGGGCACCGGCAAACGCCTCAGCAACAAGCAGAAGGCAGACGCCCGCAAGGCCCGCGAGAAGAAGCTCAAGCAGCTCCGCAAGCAGCGGAAGAAGTGAGCCGGTTGCTGGCGCTGTGCACGTGTATCAGGCGGCCATCCTGGCGGGCGGCGCCGCGACGTCGGCGGTCGTGAGCCAGTCAGCCGCGAGCCTGGCGACGCGCTCAGAGAACAGCAGGCCGTTGTGCGTGCACGGCACGGTGACGTGTTCTTCGAAGTTCTCGCTCTTGGTCCGCGACGCGGGCACCACACAGTCGTACCGGCCCGCCACCGACAGCACCCGGCAACCCGGCGGCGTCTCGGGCGCCCCGGAAGACGCCATCAGCGTGCGATGGTCCAGCAGCGGACCGAAGGGCCAGCGGAGCGCGCTCGGGATCAGCTTCGTCGAGGGCAGCAGCGCAGCGGGCGGCGCAAGCAGAACGATCGGCCCGGCCCAACCCACGCGATCCACGGCCAGCAGCGTGGCGATGCACCCCAGGCTGTGGGCGACGATGCCATGGGGCGGACGGTCCGAGAGATCGTCCGCGACCTCATCCACCATCCTCTGCAGGGGGACGCCAACGCTTGGGAAGCGGCACAGCGTTGCGTTGATTGAGCACCGCCGCAGCGTGGCCAGCAGCGGGCGGAAGACGACGCTGACCACCGCGAAGCCGTGGACGACCGTGGCACTTGGTTGTGTCATGCCTGCCTCGCGCCGCCGTCGCGGCGTTGCCCGCTGGGTCGTCCCGAATCGATTCGCAGCCCTCCGTCGTTTTATCGGCGCCTGACGGGGGGCCCCTAATCGGCAACCGGCGCTTTGGTCGTATCGATCGTGCCGCCTCTGCCAGCTCTGCTAGTCCCGCAAGCACCCCCAGCCCCCACCCCCGAGCCCCAAGCCCCCCGTACGAGACGTACGCTTGCCGTGGCCCTTCCCCCCGCTAAGCGTTCGCCGCCTATGCCGCGTGCCGGTTTCTCATTGGTTGAGCTCGCCATTGTGGTGCTCGTCATGGGCATCATGGTCGGCGTGGCTGCGCCGAAGTACGCCGAAGCGCTCAATCACTACCGCGTCGAGGCCGCCGCCCGCCGCATCGTGGCCGACCTGAAGCACGCTCGCCAGAACGCGATCACCGGTTCCGCCGAGCAGCGGATCACCTTCGAACTGGACACCGATAGCTACACGCTCGACGGCATGGACGACATCAATCGGTCCAGCGACGAGTACACCGTGGACCTCGCGGCCGAGGGCTATCCGGTGGACCTCTCGACGACGACCTTCCCCGGCGGAGCCTTCCGCTGGGAGCACGATGGCAACGCGTTCGTGAGCGGGTCGATGACGCTGGCCTCCGGCTCGGCGTCGCGCGTGGTGACGGTCTCCCACCCGTGCTCGATCGTCATCAGCACGCCGTAGCCCGCCCACCTCTCGACCAACGCAGTCGATGCCGTGCACCAACGTTCCGCCTACACGCTGATGGAGCTGCTCATCGCCACGGCCTCGGCCGGCGTGCTGATGGGCGGCATGACGTCTGCAATTGTTGTGGCGTCGCACTCCCTTAACCATCAGTCCACAACCACCGGTCAGCAGGCCGAACTGGCCGACGCCATCCGGCAGATGCAGAACGACCTACGGCACGCCACGGGCTTCACCGAGCAGACCGCCACGGCCGTCACGTTCACCGTGCCCGACCGGTCGGGCAACGACGCCGATGAGACCATCCGCTACGCCTGGAGTGGCACGGCCGGCGACCCGCTCACCGTGGAGTACAACGGCGGCGGCACGAGCGTAGTGGCCGACGGCGTCACGGCGCTCAACCTGGACTGTATCGAGCAGCTGATGCTCGCCGCGCCGCCCCGCGCCGCACGCGGCGTGCAGTACGAGGGCTTTGAGGAGGCGAAGCCCTCGGGCAAGGTCTACACCATCTCCATCCCCACGCCGGCGGATACGGAAGAGCTGGACCTGTTGATCGCCGCGGTCACGATCCACGACGACCAGGTGGGCAGCACCAGCGCGCCGGCTGGTTGGACGCTGCTGACCGAAGAAGCGCATAGCGGGAATCACGTCACGCTCTCCCTCTGGTGGAAGCTGGCCGACCTCAACGAGGCGGCTGCGCATACCTTCGGCTGGGGAGACGAGAAGGAGGCGTACGGCTGGATGATGCGCTTTAGCGGGCACGACTTCAGCGATCCGATCAACGCGTTCGTAACGAAGCAGGGTAAGTTCGACGAGCCGCCTTGCCTGTCCGTGACGACGACCACCGGCTCGGAGCCGCTGATGCTGAGGGTTGGCGCCTTCCACAATGATGAGATTACGGAGGACGACACCGGGCTGCTCTCGCACACCGGCATCACTATGGACGGGGTGTCGAAGATCTCTGGCGGCGCCGGGTACCGCTATCCTTCCGACCCCAATCCGCACTCGCAGTACGAGTTTCAACTCACCAAGAGTGAAGACTACGTCACCGCCACTATCGCCATCGCCCCCGAAGAATGAACGCCGCCGTCCAGAAGCCGACCCCAGCCCGCCAGGGCACAAGCCTGGTTGAGGTGAGCATCAGCACGCTGCTGGTTGGCGTGGTGTTGGTGGCGGCGCTCAACTGCAGCGGTATCGCGGTCAAGTGCACCAAGGTGGCCACCGAGGAACTCAGCGGCGAAGTCTACGCCTACGAGATGCTGGCCGAGATCGCCGCCGCCGCGTACCACGATCCCGAGGCCGCCAACGCCAACGAGGATTGGGGAATCGAGCCCGACGAGCCCGACCCGCCGACCAACCGCCTGGCGTTCGACGACGTCGACGACTACGACGGCTGGACCGAGGGCTCGGCCCTCGCCTGGCGGAACGGCGCCGCGCGGATGGACACCGCCGGTTGGAGCCGCGGCGTGACCGTCGAGAAGGTAAGCCCGACCGATGTCAACCAGGAGCGGGCCGATAACAGCTACGACCTGGGCGTCCGCCGCGTGCGGGTGACGGTCACCTCGCCCACGGGCGAGATCACCCGGCGGTTCGCCTACTTCTCCGCCAGCGGCGCCATGGAACAGACCCCCGGCGCCGACACCACGTTCATCACCGGCGTGCTGATCGAACTGCAGGCGTCCGGCGCCACGTCCTCGGGCGGGACCGCCGTGCTCAACCACGCCACGGGCCCATGACTGCCAACCGGCGAAAGCAACACGGAACGGTCTACGTCGCGGTGCTTGGCATCTCGATGATCGTCGCCATGATGGCGCTGGCGGGCGCCACGGTCGGCCGGCTTGAGCTGCGCCGCAGCGCCAGCCGGTCGGACGCGATCATGGCCCGCATCCTTGCGCAGGAGGCGATCGAGTTCGGCTTCAACTGGATGGACAAGAACCCCAACTGGCGGACGGAACTCACAAACGGTATCGCACACGGACCGTTCCACGCGTCGGGTGGCGGCAACTTCCGATTCGTCGCTACCGACCCGGACGGGGACCTGGCGGATGACGCAGAAGAAGGGTTCGTCCTTCGCGGAGTCGGCCGGAGCGGCGACGCGGTGGCGTGCGAAGAGGTGGAGGTCGCCTTCACCGGCGAGCCGCTTGACTGCCTGCTCTCGGCGCTGACCGTTAACAGCGCCGTGTCGATGCCCAACGGAAGCCTCTTCGCCTGGAAGACGATCTACGGCGATGGCATCGTCAGCGTAAACGGGAACCTGGCGACCGGGTCCTCGTACAGCAAGGTCGACTGCGACGCCTGGGCGACTGGCACGATCACCGGCGACATTGAAGGCTTCGCCGACGAGCTGCAGTCGCCCGCCAGGCAAATGCCGGGCGCCAACGTCTTCGACTACTACATCGCCAACGGCACGCCGATCGAGATCACCGCGATTCCCGAATCGAGTGGCAAGCGGCGGATCATACGGCGGTTGATCAGCCCGGCCGCAAACCCCTACGGACCGGCCAATCCGAACGGCATCTACGTGATCGATTGCCAGGGCGAAGACCTCGTAATTCACATCGCACGCATCGTTGGAACGATCGTGCTGCTCAATAACGGTGACGGCAGCGAGATCAGCAACGCCATGTGTTGGGAGCCTGCCGAGGCGGGCATGCCCGCGCTGCTGGTGGAGAACAACATCAAGCTCAATATCGCCGCGAACGGGCTTATCGAGAGCGTCGACAACGTCAACTACAACCCGCCCGGCACGCCGTACGAGGGCGAGACGGACAACGACGAGAGCGACCTCTACTCGCCTCGCATGTGGGGCATCATCTACTGCGGCGGAAGACTCACGGTCGATCAGTACTTCGGGTTTGTGACCAAGGGCGCCGTCGTTTGCGAGGAGTACGAGCTGGACTCCATCGTCACGCACAACTACGACGCCGTGCATCTCAATAACCCCCCGCCGGGTTTCCGTAACGACGGCGAGCTGCGGATTGTGCCCGGGAGCTGGCGAAGCGTGGCTTACTAGGCCACCCGGGCCGCCTACTTTCTCCCGTTCGGGGCACTTGCGGGTGGGGCCGCAATCGGCCATCTTATGGGGCTGCCGACGGGGAGACTGCCGCCCCAGGTCGGCCGACAAGCCAAATTCCTACCGCCCTCGCGTGACATTCAACGGCGGTGAATCAGCCCCCAAACCAGTGCCAAACCGGCCGGAGCCCGCGTGTCTGTACGAATCCGCATGAAGAAGATGGGCCGGACCCATCGCCCCTTCTTCCGCATCTGCGCCATCGACAAGCGGTCCCCCCGCGACGGCCGGGCTCTTGAGGAGCTGGGCACCTACGACCCCAGCGTCCGCGACGCCGACGCCCGGGCGGTGCTTAAGAAGGACCGCATCGACTACTGGCTGAGCGTTGGCGCCCAGCCGTCGGACAAGGTGGCCGTGCTGATCAAGAAGTACGGCACCGAAGGCACGCACCTGGCGGCTCAAGCGGCGGCGCTCGAGAAGCTCTCGATGGCCAAGGAGATCCCCGATCCGGGCGCCCCGGCGTCGCTCCCCAAGGCCCCCGAGCCCGAGACGCCGCCCGCCGAAGAGGCCAAGGCCGAAGAGGCCAAGGCCGAAGAAGCCAAGGCCGAAGAAGCCAAGCCCGAGGGCGACGCCCCCGCCGAGGAGGCGAAAGCCGAAGAGAAGCCGGCCGAGGAAGCGCCCGCCGAGGAGGCAAAGGCCGAGGAGCCGAAGCCCGAAGAGGCCGCCGAAGAGAAGCCGGCCGAGGGCTGAAGCAAGGACCGATGGCGAGCCCCACCCCGTTAGGGCGGGGAGATTGAGACTCCGCCAGCCAGTTCACTCGGTCGAGAAGCACCCCAATGCGGATCGACATCCTAACCCTGTTCCCGGAGATCTTCACCGGCTATCAGTCGCAGAGTCTGCTCAAGCTGGCGATCGACCGTGGGTTGGTCGCCATCCACCTGCACAACGTCCGCGACTGGGCCCGTGGCAAACACAAAGAAGTAGACGATCGGCCGTTCGGCGGCGGCCCCGGCATGGTGCTCAAGCCGGAGCCGGTGGTCGAAGCGGTCGAGGCGGTCCAGGCGATGGCCGAGGCCCCCGGCCGGCTGATCCTGCTCACGCCGCAGGGCCGACGGCTCGATCAGCGGCTCGTGGAAGACCTTGCCGGCCGCTCGCCAAACGAGACACGACTCACCCTGCTGTGCGGCCGGTACGAAGGCTTCGACCAGCGGGTGATTGACATCCTGAAGCCGGAGGAGATTTCCGTCGGCGACTTCGTCCTCAACGGGGGCGAAGTGGCCGCCATGACCGTCGTCGACACCGTCATCCGCCTCGTGCCCGGCGTGCTGGGCGACGAGGCGAGCAGCGTCGAAGACTCGTTCTCCCGCGGCAACCGCTTGCTGGAGTTCGCCCAGTACACAAGACCCCGCGAGTACCGCGGCCTAACCGTCCCCGAAGTCCTGCTCAGTGGAGACCACCCGGCCATCGCCGAGTGGCGCAAGCAGAGCAGCCTAGAAAACACCCAACGCCGCCGAGCCGATTTGCTTGACTCGGAAAGCCAATAGCCAATAGCCAACAGCCCAAGGCAACGCCATGAGCCAACAACTCCTCGACCTCGTCGAACAGTCGAGCCTGAAGGAAGACAAGCCGCAGTTTGAGGTCGGCGACACGGTCGACGTGCACACGAAGATCTTGGAGGGCGACAAGGAGCGCATCCAGATCTTCACCGGCGTGGTGATCGCCATGAGCGGCGCCGGCACCCGGGAGATGTTCACCGTCCGGCGGATCGTGAACAACGAAGGCGTGGAGCGGAAGTTCCCGGTCCACTCGCCGCGGATCGCCAAGGTGGAAGTGAAGCGATCAGGTGTCGTCCGCCGGGCGAAGCTCTACTACCTACGCGACCGCGTCGGCAAGGCGACCCGCCTGAAGGAACGCCGCCGCGACTGAGGGGGGATTAACCGCAGAGGGCACTGAGGACGCAGAGGCCTCTCTTGGACGGCGATCGCAGACTTTGGCCCTTCGACCAGCCGCCAGACTGCGCGGTCATCAGCCTTCGCTCGATCGTCTTCGGGGGCAAACCGATACTGTTGGTTAGCCATGATGAAGACGACCATGGCTGGCAATTCTTGGATGGCAGTGACTTCGATACGGCGGATGCCGCGGTTGTGAATCTTAGGTTGGTCGTCGAGCTAGATCCTTCGCTGCTCGAAGTCGCCGATCTTGAACCTGGATGGCAA
>JBCDJN010000094.1:0-19611 GCA_039414355.1 Planctomycetota bacterium
CAGCCCCGAAACCCCGCAAAGCGCACTCCACTCCCCGCTACGACCCTTTGCTGCTGCCCCCATGAGCATCCGCGTCGTCCTGATTGAAGACTATCATCTCTTCCGGATCGGCCTCAGGCGCGTGCTGGGGCAGTCGGAAGGCATCGAAGTGGTGGGCGAGGCGTCTGACCTGGCAACGGGCCTCGAAGTGGTTCGCGAGCATGATCCCGATGTGGTCATGCTTGAGCTGAACCTGCCCGACGCGCACGGGTTGGACTTGCTGCGAACCGTGGCGGCCGGCTGCCCCAACGTGGCGCTCCTGGTGGTTTCCGGGTTCGATGGCGCTGAGCGGGCCGAGAAGTCCCTGCAGGCGGGCGGCCATGGCTTTGTGGACAAGTCGGCGAACTTTCACGAAGTGGTTTCCGCCGTCCGGTCGGTCCACGAGGGCAGGTCGGTGGTTAGCTTCTCCCGCAGAAAGCGGATGATCCGCCAGGACCCACGCCCCGCAGCAAGCCCGACGACGGTCCCTACGACGGGCCCTAAGCTGAGCAGCCGAGAGCGCGAAGTTCTCACGTGCCTCGCTCGAGGCCTCACCAACCGAAAGGCCGCCGACGAATTGCTGTTGAGCGTCAAGCCGGTGGAGACCTACCGATCTCGCCTGACGCGAAAGCTCGGCGTCCCGGGCCGTTCGGAGTTGTTTGAGTTCGCGCGCGAAAGCGGCTTGCTCGAAACCGCTTGATCGACGTTCGCTCTCTGATTCGCAACATGTTCGTTGCGCACCGCGACACTTCATTCCCGGAGCCGCGCCCGTAGGGGAGCCGGCCAACCGGTGCCGCCGCGGACGAACGGCTCAAGATTCGGTTCCGCATCCGTGAACGCGCGTGGTCGGTCGTCCAAGGATCGAGTATAGGCTCCCTGACGATCGCGGTTCGGGTTCTTCCTTACGTGATCGGCCGTCGTTTGACCCGTCGCACTGACAGGGCCATCGCGACGCTCCGTCAGGGAAAGACCCACGCGTCTCGCTTGTGTCGGGGCTACGACGCACGCCTCGGTTGGGTCTTGCCGGACTTTGTCAGGTCTAGTTGGAGTTCTCGCCCGATTCGTTCGCGTGGGGCGAAACCTGCCATAGTCTTCAATCGGCGGGAGGGAACGAGCGGCGCCAACGCCGACAACGCCCTCCCAAGCCTGAACCAGACGCAGCGTCCGCGAGCCTCGATTGACGGCTGACGGACCGCACCCTGGTCTCCGCCGCAAAAGCAAGGTTGGCGAGTGGCATATTAGGTTCCGGCGAAGGCGCCACCGTAGCAAACGTGCGTCTTCGGCCGAGTCGCACGGCCACGATGGCGCCGATATCAAAGTCCGCTGAACCTTTTCTTGCAACCTGAGGTGACCGCAATGAAGCCCGGTATTCTGATGCTGGTTGCGATTGCTGCGTTGTCCGCCTTGGCCGTCCGCAGGCAGACGATCGCGTCCCAGAACTACCGCGTCACGGCGCCGACCAACCTCTCGATCACCGCGACGCCCGACGCCACGATCACGCACGACGACCGGGCATTCGCTCCCAAGCAGTGGACCGTTCGGGGCAACACCTTAGCCGGCGTGAGTGTTTCCTTCGCCGCGGGTGACTACGAAACTGCCGTGACGGCCAAGTGACACGCCCCGCAAACCGTCGCCGCTCGGCATCAACGCCGGGCGGCGACGGGGCGGTGAGGCGACACGACGAGACCTCTGTGAAACGAACGCTGTTGACTTTGGTGCTTTCGAGTGTGGCGGCGTCGGCTCTGGCCGGCGGACCGCCGCTCGCGACGTTCGTCACCGCGTCGCTAAGCAAGAGTCCGCCGAGCGTCTTCCCGAAGGGCGACGCATCGCAAGAGCCGCTGCCCTTCCGCGCGGTGGACACCTGGGGTGTCTCGCCAGGCGGGCGACAAGTAACGGTCCGCTGGCAGTGCGAGTCGCTCCAACACGCCGGCGAAGGCGAGCGGCAAGACGTTTCGCTCCGGCTCCGCAGCCGCGGCGCGGCGGGGCCGGCTTCAGCCCGGGTGCTTGCGGTCCAGAGCGAGTCCGACTTGGAGAACCGCCGCCCCGCCAACTGATTGCTGTCGCCACAGGCCTTCGTGGCAAGCCTTCCGAAGAGCCGCCCACCTCGAAACCAATCGCCATGGACGGCGCCCCTCCGCGCCAAATGCACAAGCGTTGGCGTCGATCCAAACGAGCTAGCGGGCCAAAGCCAGGCCCAACAGCGGCAGCGGTTTGGCGGCTCGCGGGTTCCGTCATGCTGGCACTCATCACAACGCTCGGTTGCCGCGCCCATCACACCCCGCCAAGGCCACCGATCGAAGCGCTGACGGAGGAAGCCATCATCCGCAGCCACGAGACTCGCCGGTCGCAGCAAGCGATCGTGGAGTCGGCAAGCTGGAACGAAACGATCTCCCCTCACATCTCTGAGCAGGCGCCCGACGAAGGGGTCGCCCGCGCGCAATGGGAAGAGGGAATGGTGGTCGTCGAGGATACTGCTGCTTCCGCCGAGGTCATTCAGCCCCCGGGCGATTTGACCGAAGAGTTCATTGAGACCGACGTCCGCGAAGCGCTTATCATCCTAGGGGATCAGGCGGACGTTGATGTTCTGATAGACGACAAAGCCCGTGGCGTCGTCAACGTGAGCATTGAAGACGAGACCTTCGAGTCGGCGATTGAAAAGGTGCTGCTGCCGCTCGGGTTCGTTTACGGCAAGCGGCGCGACCAGTACGTGATCTGCCCGCCCGACCCCGACTCGCCTCTGTTCCCCTATGTCTCGACGCAGGTCGAGTACCGACCGCAGCACGCCCAGGCGGAGCAACTGCTCGCGGCGCCACCCAAGCAGATGCTGCGGTTCGTTCGAGTCGTCGAAGACGCCAACGTGCTGGTGATCGAAGCCCCCACGCAGCACATGGGCTTCATCCTGGAGCGGATACGTCGGCTCGATCAGCCGACGCCGCAGGTTGAACTCGAAGCGATCGTCTGCGTCGTCTCGCCGGACTCCGGATTCCGCTTCGGGCTCGACTGGGGCCGCGCCGTGGAGATGAACGGCGAGACCGCCATGGGGCTGGCGCCTCGGGGCTCGCCCTCTCGGGACGAATCAGCCCCGGCGGGCTCAAGAATATGCTCAACGACTTCGCCACAACCTCGGCGTTCGTCAAGCTGCTCGCGGAGAACGGATACCTAACCATCCGGGCGGCGCCTCGCGTCATGGCGCAGCACGGCGAGCAAGCCAACATAACTATCGGCCGCGAGACGTTCTTCGCCATTCAGCCGCCTGGAACAGCCGGCGACAATAGCACACTCTTCTTCCAGCAGGATATTCAGAAGGTCGAAGCCGGCATAACGTTCGATATCACACCATTGGTGCGCGAACGTGATGTAACCTTAAAGATCGAAAAAGCCGAGGTTAGCGAAGACATTCGAACGAGCGCCACGGAACTGGAGCTCAACCCGTATCCGGTTATCAACCGCCGCAGCGTATCGACGACCGTCCACGCCGAGGACGGAAAGACCATCATTATTGGCGGGCTCGTGCAGCGAGAAATCGTCGACCAGCTCAACCGAGTGCCAGCGCTAAGTCGCCTGCCCGGCGCGGGCTACCTTTTCAAGCCGGTGGAGAAGCAGAGCCGCAAGGCGGAGGTGGTGATCTTTGTCTCGCCCCGAATCGTCAGGCAGGAATGTTGCCCGCCAGATCTCGTCGACCCGTTCTGAATTAACCGCTAGGTGATGCTCCTATGAACCTCTCTTCTGATTCCCTCGCATGTACGGCGGGTATGCTGCTGCTTGCTGCGTCTTCCGCCCAGAGCTCCGTTGCTCAGGAGACTGGCGCTGGGGCGCAATCTGCCGCGAGCCGACGAGCGGTGTGGCGGTTTCGAACGAGTTGTTGCCGGCTACTGGCTGGGCCATTGAAGCAGCGAGGAGCGTGCACGCCGCGGCGCTGAACCACTTCTTCGGGCCGACGGTTACCAGGACAGTCAGCCGCTCAATCGAGTGCTTCATCAAGCTTCGCTACGGGGTGCGTACCGGCGTCGCAGCGAAAAAAGCTACGCGAAGCATGCTGGTTTGTCATGGCCAGGTTGGCGGGAAATTCCGAGGCTTGTCGACCGACTTCATCACCGCTTCACTACAGGCTGAACAACCCACCAACTCAACCGGCTCACGAACTCCATGACCCGCATCGGCTTCGTTGACGACGACCTCAACAACTTCCATGCAGACACCTACTTGAAGGCGATCCGAGGGCCCTTGGCGGGGCGGGGTTTCACGGTTGCTGGGTGCACCGCGTTGCAGTCGGATGCGGGTCGCACCTGGGCCGCGGCGAACGAGACGCCGTACTTCGAGGGCCCAGCGCAGATGGCTGCTGAGGTCGATGTGTTCGCGGTCCTGGCCCCATCCAAGCGGGCGACGCACTTTCCGCTCTGCGAGCGCGTGCTGCCGCTCGGCAAACCGACATTTGTCGACAAGACCTTCGCGCCTGACCCTGCGACCGCGGAGCGGATCTTCCAGATGGCCGACGCTCACGGCGTGCCGGTGCAGTCGACCTCGGCGCTGCGGACCACGGCCATCCAAGGAGCTGTCCAGAAGCTCTCGGCGCCTTTGACCGCCGTCAACGTTTGGGCTGGCGGTTCAACGTTTGACGAGTACGGCGTTCACCCGGTGGAGATCGCGGTGAGTTGCCTTGGCCCGGGCGTCGAACGCCTGACGCGGGCGGGCGGGGAAGCCCAGTTCGAGCTGCTTGTAGAATTCGCCGGCGGCCGGACCGCCACCATTAACTTCAACGCCGGTGAGTACGTTCCCTTTCGAGCGGCGTTAACGACCGCGAAGGGGACCGAGGTGGTCGGCATTGACGATCAGGCGCTCTTCACCGACGCGGCATCCGCGATCCTTGACTTCTTCGAGGCAGGCCAAGCCCTCGTGCCCCGCGAAGAAACGCTGGCCGTGATGCGCCTGCTCGAGGCGGCCGAACGGCCCGGATGCCGCACGAGCTGGGTCAGCGTCGGTTGAGACTTCGTTCCGACTGCCCTGAGCCGCCGCTACGGCCAAACCGTCGGCGCGGGGGCGAGGCGGCCTCGACTTAAGAAACCGTCCGCGTCGTCCCGTGCTGCGTCAAGATTGGGCGGGACGAGACGAAATGAAAGGAGTGGGCACGACAGAACTCGAATCTGTGACCTCTTGCATGTCAAGCAAGCGCTCTAACCAACTGAGCTACGCGCCCGGGTGTTGCGGAACCGCGTTAAACCGTTCCACGGGTGGAGGATAGCATCTTGCGGACTCAAATCCAGTCCCCTGTTGGTTGCGGCTCCGGGGGCCGGGATTCGGCGGTTGGGGCTCAAGGTCGCCGTACTTTGCCTAACCTGCTAGTCTGCCTCGGTTGCTTGCACGCAAATCGTGGCCACGGCGGCGGTTAGAGCCGAATCAGTCTTGCATGCCGCCCCGTAGCCTGCTGTACTTGCCGCTGAGGGTGATCGCCCCAACGGGCCCCCTGAACTCACGCTTGACGCTGTCATGAAGAAATCAGCCCCCTGGCATCGGTTCCTGTACCACGGCGAAGTCATTGGCTTCTTCGCGGCTTGGGTGCTGATTGGGCTGGTTGCGCTCTCCGCCAGCCAGCGAGAAGAGCCGCCGCGACCCGCCGATGGCCGTGAGTTCGTCGCGAAGCAGCCGTCAGAGCCCGGACAGTAAGTCGGCGTCGTACCGGCTCACCGACCGAGCCGTGGAGTCACCAGGGCTCTTCCATTGAGCTAACGATCTGCTCAGCCAGTCGCTCGATCGCCTCTTGCTGCGACTGCACCACCGATTGCCCCGCTGCCGGGATAAGCCGCGCTCCCTGACGGAACGGCAGGATGCCATCTGGCGCCGGGATTGCCATCGGCGGCGCGAGCTGAATGCGTCGCTGGTTGACCCACGAGACCTGCGCAACCACGTCGTTCTCGAGGAGTCGCGGCTGATCGAAGGGGTCCTCGGCGAGCGTCTGCCGCCGGTCCTCAAGCAGGGTAACCGTGAGCACGCTGTCGGCGACCGGTGAGTTGACCACCTTGAATGGCGTCTTGAGTTCGATCTCTTTGACGACCGCCTCGGTGAGCCGCTCGCCCAGATCGCGGCGGAAGCTGAACGACTCGATCATCGGCACGTAGACCGTCTGCACGTCGAACGCGTACAGAGACTCGGCGCCAACCCGGTAGCTAGCGCACCCGGCGGCGAGGAGCAAGGCTACGAGCGGGCTGGCCGCCACGGCGATGCGGAACGCTCTCATGCCGGCCTGCTCAGCGCTGAAGGGTGGCCGGCTGGGGTCGGACGCCGCTCTCGGTCGTTGGCGTCGCCAGCCGCGTGCCGCCGGGTGAGGTGACCTCCCGCACGCCCGCCACGCGGGAGCGCTCCGCGTTCTCGGGGAAGAGCTCGACGAAGCTCGCGAGCCGTGTCGGCGGCATGTCGGGCAGGTCCTTAAGTTCGGCGTACCGCTGCCGTGCCCGTTCGCCGATGGGGGACTTGCTATGCTCCCGAGCGATCTGCGCCCAAACCTGCCGAGCGGCGCCGTAGTGCTCGATGTTCTCGTAGTACTCGGCCATGCGGAGGTCGCGTTGCTCGATGGCGAGCTGAACGTCCGCCTCGGCGCGGCGGAGCCGCTCTTTCTCTTCCGCGGTGAGCCGGCCGCCAAACTGCGTCTTGATCTGCTTGAGCAGCACCTTCGCCTCGACCAACGCGGCGCCGTCGTAGTCCGGCCCCATGTACTTCTGCAGCTTCGCCTGAAGGCCGAGAATGTGCGCGTCAAACTGGTGGTCGCTCCGCGGGTACTCGCGGCGTAGCAGCGTGTAGTGGTAGTCCGCGTCGTGGAAGCGGCTGCGGCGGAAGTAGATGCTGGCGGTCGCCATGATGGCGTCGTCAGCGCGCGGGCCGGTGGGGTCGTTCAGCCGGATGCTCTCGTAGGCCTTGATGGCGTAGCCCAGCGTGTCAAAGGTGGGCCGCGTGCGGTCGGTCAGGTTCGGTTGGAGCGTGAGCGTCTCGTTCTCGAAAAAGTGCTTCTCCCAGTACTGCGCGATCGCCCACATCCGCTCGACGAGCGTGTCGAGGTCGCGGGTGTTGGGCTGCTCGGCGACGACCTTCTCGTATGCCTTGCGTGCCTTGTTGTAGCGGTCCTGGAAGAAGTAGCACTCGCCGAGCAGGAACGTGGCGCGGACCGCCACGTCGGACTTCGGCCAGCGGTCGGCGGCCGTTTCCAGGGGGCCCTCGGCCTTGGCGAATTGCTTCTGCTGCACCAGCGCTTCGCCCTCGGCGAGCGCCGCCTTGGCCGCTTGTTGGTTGGGGCCGAGGCCGACGGCGGCCTTGGCGCGCCGGTAGCCCTTGCGCGGGTCCAGGCCCGGGATCAGGCCGTTTGATTCCTCTTGGCCGCTGAAGTCCTCGAAGACCTCGTCCACGGGGGCGCCAATCGGTCGGCCCTTGCTATCGAAGTAGCCCTCGACGCCCGGCACGCTGTAGCCCTTGCCGGGCTCGAAGACTGCCTCGTCTTTGTGGTCGTCCCACCAATCGGGCCCGCGGGCGGCTTGCGTCTCCTCGCCGCCGCTGCGGAACCATCCGAAGGGGCCTTGAGCGGCTGCCGGGGGCGCCAGCAGGGCTAGTAGGAGAAGCGTTAGGCGTAGAGTCTGAGGCATAGCGGGCCCGCAATCGGGGGATCGGTCGCACGGAACGGCACTCTGAGCGCGGCGGACCGTAGGAGGCGACGGGCCGGCGTGTCAATGCCGACTAGCGGTCGAAGAGAACCTAGGCGCTCTCGCGGGACTCGGCCGCTGCCAGTCGCTCCACGCGGACGCGTTCGACGCGTCGCTTGCTTACCTCGAGCACGGTGACGCGGACCGCGTCCTGCCATTCGATCTGCTCGCCCGCCGACGGCACGCGGCCGAGCTCGGTGAAGACGAAGCCGCCGATGGTGTCGTAGTCGCCGTCCTCGGGCAGCTCGACGCCGAGCGTTTCGTTAATCTCGTCGACGTGCGCCCGGCCCAGCGCGATGCAGGCGTCGCCTTCGAGGGCGATCTCCTGCTCTTGGTGCTCGTCGTACTCGTCTTCGATCTCACCGACGATCTCTTCGAGCACGTCTTCGATGGTCACCAGCCCGGCCACGCCGCCGTACTCGTCTAGCACCATGGCGATGTGGGTCCGCGTCTGCTGGAACATCGCCAGCAGGTCGTTCACCGGTTTGGTCTCGGGCACGAACGCGGGCTTGCGGACCAAGGCGCGGACACTCTGCCGAGGCTCGCCGGCCGGCTTGGCCAGCTCTGGCAGCAGGTCCTTGACGTACAGCACGCCGACCAGGTCGTCTCGGTTGCCGTCGTAGACCGGGATGCGGGTGTGGCCGGCGGCGATCACGTCCTTGAGCATCTCCTCCCACGGCGTATCGACCTGCAGCATGTGCATGTCGGTCCGGGGGGTCATGATGTGGTCGACGTCGACGTCGGCCAGCTCCATGACGCCCTCGATCATCTCGCGGGCCTCCTCTTCCAGCAGGCCTTCGCGGTGGCCTTCGGAGACGATGGTGCGAATCTCTTCTTCGAGCGACTCCTCGTCCATCGCGGCGGGCGTCTTGCCGGCGAGCCGGTGGAGGACGGTGTCGAGCAGCCTTGCGACGAACAGCAGCGGCGAGAACAGCAGCGTGACCACTCGCCACAGCGGCCAGGTGTTGAAGAGGAAACCCGCGGCGCCCAGCCGGCAGACCGACCACGGCAGCCACGTGGTGAGCGCGGAGAGTCCGATGCCCGCCAGGATGGCGAGGCCTTCAACCGTAAGCGGTCCCGGCGGGTCGGCGGCGCCCCACGCCTGCCACAGCCCGGCGCCGAGCGCCGCGATGAGCGCCGCCGTGCTTATCACGGTGAGCATCTCGGCGGCGAGCGCCGCGCGGTCGTGCGTGTGCAGCACTTCGCTGAAGCGGCTCAGGCGGTCGCGCTTCTCACAGATCTCTTGCAGGTCGTGCCGAGAGAACTGGCGGAGCGCCCGGGCGCCGATCGCCGCGGTGCCGGTCACCAGTCCCGAGCCAAGGCCGAGCCAAACCAGGGTGTTCACGCGGGGTTCGCCTCCCCGGCGCCGGCGGGCCGCAGGTAGGCGGCCTCGGCGCGTCGCATGGCCGTGGCTTCCGCCTCGGTCTTGTCGTTGTAGCCAACCAGGTGGAGCGTGCCGTGGATGACGTAGAGCAGCAGCTCGTCCTCGGGCGCCGCGTCGTAGTCGGCGGCGTTGGCGATGGCCGTCTCGGCGCTGACGATCACTTCGCCTTCGAGCCGGTTGCCGTCGTCTTCGAGCGCGAAGCTCAGCACGTCGGTGGCGTAGTCGTGGCCCAGGAACTCGGCGTTGATGGGGCGGATGGTCGCGTCGTCCACCACGGCGATGCTGAGCGACCCGGCGCCGCGGGCGGCGTCCGCCAGCACCCGCCCGGCCGTGTGCCGCAGCCGCTCTTCGTCTACCGGCAGCAGGTCCTGCTGGTTCGCGACGGTGATGGTGAGCGGTTCAGGATTCATTGAGCGAAGAAGTCGGCCTCGGCGGCGGGCGCTAGGCGCTCTCTTGATCGGGGTACTTCACGCGGCCGTGGTAGACGGCGGTGAGGGATTTTATCAGGCTGTCGCCAATTTTCCTCACCTCCTCCAGCGTTAGCCCGCACTCGTCGAATTGCCCGTCTTCGAGCCGCTTCTTGGTGATCTCGTCCACCAGGTTCTCAATCCGCGACGGCGTGGGCTCCACCAGCACGCGGCTGGCGCTCTCTACGGCGTCGGACAGCATCAGCACGCCCGCTTCCTTGGTCTGCGGCTTGGGGCCGGGGTACCGGAAGCTGCTCTCGTCCACCTCGGCGGCGTCCGGGTCGGCGTCTCGGCGGACGGTTTCCTGGCGGTAGAAGTACTCCACCAGCGTGGTGCCGTGGTGCTGCTGGATGAAGTCGATGATGCACTCGGGCAGGTTGTTTTGGCGGGCCAGGTCGGCGCCGTCCTTTACGTGGGCGATGATCACCAGCGTGCTCATGGCCGGCGCGAGCGTATCGTGCCGGTTGTCGCCGCGGCCTTGGTTCTCGATGAAGTAGTTCGGCTTGAGCATCTTGCCGATGTCGTGGAAGTACGCCCCCACGCGGACCAGCAGGCCGCGGGCGCCGATCGACTCCGCCGCCGCCTCGGCGAGCGACGCCACGGTGATGGAGTGGTTGTACGTGCCCGGCGCCCGGCGGATCAGTTCCTGCAGCAGCGGATGGGTGGGGTCGCCCAGCTCCAGCAGGCTCAAGTCCGTCTGCACGGCGAACACGCGTTCGACCAGCGGCAGGACGTAGCTCATCACCGAACCGGCGATCACCGCCCAGAGCGAGAGCAGCAGCGCGAGCCGCGCCGTTGATGCCCAGGGCTGGCCGATGAGCGTGCCAACGCCCAGCGTGGTGAGCAGCGCGACCACCGCGGCCAGCAGGCCGACGATCAGCAGCTTGCTGCGGGTGCGTACCGAGTCGAGCGCGAGGATGGCCGCGGTGGACGTGCAGAGCAGGATGACCGAATCGGCCAGGTCGCCGCCGACCGCCACCACCCCCATCAGCGTGAGCGAAGCGGTGAGCAGCAGGGCGATCACCTGCCCCGCCGCCACGGCCATGGTCATGCCGAACAGCAGCAGCGGGATCACCTCTGCCTGCGTGTGGTACCCGTGCGACGCCAGCATGGCGGCGGCCGTGGCGACCACTGTGATCAGCAGCGTCACCAGGCGGGGCAACTGATTGACGAAGTCTTGGCCCAGCCGGGCGAGATAGAAACCGCAGACCACGAACAGCGCCAGGTACATACCCAACAGGGCGGTCACGCGCTGCAGCCGCTCGCTGAGCGTGCGGCCGGTGAGTTCGGCGGCGCGCTCGCGTCCGAGCAGTTCGAGCTCCTCCTCGCCAAGTCGCTCGCCGGCGGCGGCCAGCACGCTGCCGGCCGGAAACTCTTCGAACTTCTCTTCCACCTCGTCGGCGGCGGCCTGCTGGGCGGCCTCCGTTGCCGACCGGTTGAGCTGCAGCGTCACCGGCAGTTGCGGCCGCAGCCGAGCGAAGACGCGGTCGGCCACTTCGATCGACGGCAGCTTCTGCGCGAGCACCCGTTGCAGGCGGTTGGCGACGTTGTCGATCCGCACGTCGCCGACCGGCGTCACCTGGCCGAAGGTCGGAGCGCCCAGCACGCGGGTCTCGATCCGCTCGCGGTTGGCGTCGTGCTCGGTTGGCAGCTCGTCGATCAAACCGTTCGGCGCCTCGGCGGCAAACGCTTCTTCGAGCGCCTGACGGAACCGCTTGTTGGCTTCCTCCGGCAGCAGCGCCTCCTGGAACCGCTGGAACTGCTCAAGCTGCTCCTCCGCCGTGGGCTGCGGCGTGCCCTCGCCAAGCGGCGGGCTGAACGCCGCCCACAGGTCCTTGTCCACCTGGTCAAAGCCCTCGACGCTGACCAGATCGCTCACCTCGTTGAGCAGCTTCGCGCGGAGCTGGGCGAGCGGCTGCGGATTGTGGTCGTACACGGCCAGGGCGAGGCGGCGGGCCTCGTCGCGGGCGCGGTCGGTCATTTCGGCGTCGTAGCGAGAGAAGCCAACCCTCGCCACGAGGTCGCGCTGCGGGACGCGGTCGGGCCGGTAGTTGGGCGGCGGGTCCCAGCCTTGAGACATGACCACCAACAGCACAGCGGTCAACGCGCACAGCGCGATGCGCAGCAGCACCCGGCCCTGACGCAGCTCGGTGAGCAGCGTCGCCCACGGTCCGGGCGGCAGTTCGAAGGCGGCGACGCGTCGGCCGCGGCTTCTTTTGGGCGAGGGGGAAGACATTGCAGGGGCGGCGCCGGGGCCGCCGGATGGTTACTTGTCGTAGGCGTCCACGATGCGCTGCACCAGCGGGTGCCGCACGATGTCCTCGCCGGTAAGACGGACTTGCGAAACGCCCTTAACCGCGCCTAGCCGCTTCATCGCGTCGTTCAACCCGCTGCGGGTGTGGCCCGGCAGGTCGACCTGCGTGGCGTCGCCGGAGACCACCATCTTGGACTCGCCGCCGAGACGCGTGAGGAACATCTTCATCTGGGCGACGGTGGTGTTCTGGGCTTCGTCCAGGATGACGAAGGCATTGTTGAGCGTCCGGCCGCGCATGTAAGCCAGTGGCGCCACTTCGATGACGTCTTCGCTCATGTACCGCTTGAGCTGGTCGTAGTCCGTCATCTCGCCGATCGCATCGAGCAGCGGGCGGAGGTACGGGTTGATCTTGGCCTGCAGGTCGCCCGGCAGGTAGCCGAGGTTCTCGCCCGCCTCGACCGCGGGCCGCACGAGCACGATCTTGCGGATCTGCCCCTGCTTGAGCGCCTCGACCGCCGTGGCCACCGCCAGGTAGGTCTTGCCGCTGCCGGCGGGGCCGATGCAGAAGACCAGGGCGTGGCTGCGGATCGCCTCGACGTAGGCGGCTTGGCCGGGCGTGCGGGGGCGGATGGAGACGCCGGTCCGCTGCACCTCAATCTTCGCCCGGGGCGCCTCGGGCGGTTGATCCTTGGCGACGGCGGCCAGCAGGTCGTCTACCACCTTGCGTGAGACCAGGCCGTCGCTCTCGATCACCGATTGCATCTGCTTGAAGATGTTCATCGCCTGCATCACGGCGGCCTCGTCGCCGGCCAGGCAGATCTTGCCGTCGCGGGCGCTCACCTTGGCCGGCACCGCCTCGCGGATCCGCCGCAAGTGCTGGTCGGCGGGGCCAAAGAGCAAGAGGAGTTGGTCGGGGTTGCTGACCGGGAGGGTCGCTTCCATCATCCGCGAGACTCGCACGTAGCCGGGAAGGGCAGGGCAGGCATGACGCTGTGCGGATTGGGCGGGGTTGGGGACGGGAAAAGCACCACGCCCGCCACCGTTAACGGGCGACGGGCGTACTGCCAACTATACCGGATGCCGCGAGGCGGTCGCCAGCAGGGCCCCGCGGGACGGGGTGCAAGTCGCCTGCAAGGCGTGGGTTACGCCGTTTGCGTCAATTCTCCAGCCTGAGACAACTGCCGCCGGGGCGTCGCCAACTACGGCCCCACAACCCGCAGAAGCCACAAAACGTAAGCCACGGGCGCCGCCAGCAGCACCGAGTCGATCACGTCCAGCACGCCGCCAAACCCGGGCATCCAGGAGCTGGAGTCCTTGAGGTGGGCGTCACGCTTGAGCAGGGATATGGCAAGGTCGCCAAGAATGGCCGAGGCGGCGATCGCCGTACCGTAGACCAGCACGCCCACCGTCCAAACGGGGGAGCCGTAGCTCGGCTGGCAACCCAGCATCCCGGCGAGCGGCCCAAGCATCACGCCGCTAACAATCACCGCGAAGAATAGGCCGCCTAGGGCGCCCTCCCGAGTCTTCTTCGGGCTCAGCAGTGAAGCCATCGGGCGTCGGCCAAAGTGCTTGCCCACGAAGTAGCCGCCGGTATCACACGCCTTCGCGGCGCCGATCATCGACAGCACGGCGACCATTCCCCACCGGCCGTCTTCGCCCCAGGGCTCGCCGGAGAGGAGCCGGAGCTGGGCGGCAAAGCCGATCATGCCACCGCAGTAGGCGATGGCGAGGACCGACGCGGCTAACCGAACTGACGCCTGGCCAGGCGCCCGGTACGCCACGACTTCCGCCGCCATGGCGAGGCCGACCGCGACCGCCAGACCGAGCGCCATGCCGCCCGGGCCGCTTAGGGCGCGTACGCTCGAAGCTTGGCTCGGCCCGACAATCGTCGGCACGAAGGCGGCCGCCGTGACAATCGCCGTGCCAACGGCGACGACGCGTTGCTGCCGAAGGAGACTCCGCCGGCTGGCGCCACTCAGATGGGGCGTGCGGGAAAAGATGGTCGCCACCTCGAGCGCGCCCATCACCGCCGCGACAATCGCCAGCGGAGCGAGCATGAGCCCCGGGCGCGCCGCGTGGAAGTCCGCCCAAGCGAGGCCAGCGAGCAACGCCAACAACGCGGCGCCAAGAAGTATCCGCGTTGGGAGCACAGGCGCAGTCGTCGGGGCGGGCTTGCAGCGAGTTGGATCGGCCTAGCGTGCACGCCTTGGCGGGGCGCGTCAATCGCTGAGCCCACCAAAACGCCGCGTGCGGTTCGCGTAATCGCGGATCGCCCGGTGCAGGGTCGCCTCGGTGAATTCGGGCCAGCAGTCTTCGGTCACCCAGATCTCCGAGTAGCTCACCTGCCAGAGCAGGAAGTTGCTGATACGCAGCTCGCCGGCGGTGCGGATCAGCAGGTCGGGGTCGGGCACGCCGGCCGTGTAGAGGTGCTCGGAAACCGTCTGTTCAGAAATCTCCTCCGCCGCGACCTCACCGCTCGCCGTGGCCGCGGCGATGGAACGCACGGCGTCGACAATCTCAGCACGCCCGCCGTAGTTGATCGCCAGGTTAAGCCACATGCCGGTATTCGCCTGGCTTGCGGCGATCGTCTTATCAAGCTCGGCAAGCACGCCCTCGGGGATGCCGGTCCGGCGGCCGAGCATCCGCACCCGCAGGTTGTTGTCGACGATGCGCGACCGCTCCTCGATCATGTACTGCTTGAGCAGTTGCATGAGGAAGTCGAGCTCCGACTGCGGCCGCTTCCAGTTCTCGCTGGAGAGGCAGTAGAGCGTGAGCTGATCGATGCCGCCGAGCCGGGAGCACTCCTCGGTGATGACCCGCACGGTGCCCACGCCGCGCTCGTGCCCCAGTGCACGCGGCAAGCCCTGCCGCTCGGCCCAGCGGCCATTGCCATCCATGATGATCGCCACATGCCGCGGCAGCCGATCGGCCGGCACGTCGGCGAGTGGCTCGGGGTTGGTCAGGCTCGTGGGCATGGCGAGAGATTGCTTGGGCGACCTGGCAGCGTGGTTCCGTTTCTGACCGCGAATGAAGCGAATTAAGCGAATAAGGGCACGGCGGCCGTACCGTGCGCCGCGCGGCAAGCACTAGTCGTCATTCGCTTGATTCGCTTCATTCGCGGTCATTACCTAACCCAACCAAGTGACCAGCTAAGCCCGGATCGTTTGCTCGCGTCCCGGTCCGACCGACACGAATTCTACCGGCGCGCCGACAAGCTCGCTAACGCGATCCAGGTAACCGCGGGCGTTTGCTGGCAGTTCGCTGAGGCTGCGGCAGTTGGTGATTTCTTCTTCCCAGCCCGGCACGGATTCGTAGATGGGCGTCACGCGGCGGAGGTCTTCGACGTGGCTGGGGAAGCGCTGGGACCGCTCGCCGTCGAGCTCGTAGGCGGTGCAGATCTGGATCTCTTTGAGCCCGCTCAGCACGTCGAGCAGCATGATAGCGATGGAGTCGGCGCCGCTCAGGCGGGCGGTGTAGCGGACGGCCACCGCGTCGAGCCAGCCGCAGCGGCGCGGGCGGCGGGTCACGGTGCCGTACTCGTTGCCGCGGTCCCGCAGGTACTGGCCGTGGTCGTTGTCCTGCTCGGTGGGGAATGGGCCGCCGCCCACCCGCGTGGAGTACGCCTTCACCACGCCCAGCGTGTGATCGACGCACCGCGGCGGCAGCCCGGCGCCGGCCGGGACGCCGACGCCCGAGCTGTTGCTGCTGGTGACGAAGGGGAACGTCCCGTGGTCGACATCCAGGAGTGCGCCTTGGGCTCCTTCGAACAGGATCGCCTTGCCCGCGTCGGCGGCGTCGAGCAGCATGGCGGTGGTGTCGCAGACGTGCGGCTCGAGCCGGTCGGCGAAGCCGCGGTACTGGTCGAAGATGGCCGCCGGGTCGAGCGGCTCGTGTCCCGGGCTGATGACCGAGAGCAGTTGGTTCTTCGCCTCGCAACGGTGCTCGATCTTGTCGCGTAGGTCGTCGCGGTAGAGGTCGCCGAACCGCAGGGCGTGCGAACGGCCCACCTTGTCGCGGTAGCAGGGGCCGATGCCGCGTTGCGTTGTGCCGATGTTCTCCGGGTCGCCCGTGCTCTGGTCCAGCACGCGGTCCTCGGCGAAGTGCCATGGCATGATGACGTGGGCGCGGTCGCTGATCTTCAGCCGTTCGATGCCTTGGACCGCTCGCGACTTGAGCTCGTCAAGCTCCTCGATCGCCTTGGCGGGGTTTACCACCACGCCGCCGGCGATCACACAGGTGACGCCCGGCGTGAGGATACCGCTCGGCAGGAGCGAGAGCTTGTAGACCTCCTCGCCGATCACCACCGTGTGGCCGGCGTTGGCGCCGCCCTGGAAGCGAACCACGTAGTCGTGCTCGCTGGTGAGCAGGTCAACGAGTTTGCCTTTGGCTTCGTCGCCCCACTGCAGCCCGATAACGCATCGCCCTGGCACGCCAATCTCCCGGAGAGGGTCTAAGCAGTCTCGCCCAACCCGGCAGAATAGTGGCTCCGCGGAAGCTTGGTCAACCGACCGGATCGGCCGCTCACGTGTGAGCTCTTGACCGGATCCCTAGCCGGCGACCAACGTGTCGCCGGAGGCCGTGCGAGCTGGCGCAACGCAGCCTAGTGCGTTCGGCGACGCGTTGGTCGCCGGCTATTGGAGCCATGCCCCGCTGCCGTGACTACTCCACTTGCAGGTCGAACGGCAGAAACAGGCCCACCGGTTCGCGCTCCAGCAGCTGGCCCCACAGCATCGCCTGCCGGGCGGCGCGGGTAACCTCGCTGGGAAGGCCCAGGCCGTCGATGCCGATTCGGACTTCCTTCTCGCCGTCGCCGGCGCCGAAGAGCGAGTTGAATAGCTCGGGCGCCTCGGGCTTGATGTCCAGGCGGACCTTCTCTTCCTCCTTCAGCCCGGCCATCTTCTTGGCGAGCTGGATCGCGTCTCGCAGCGTGCCGAGGTCATCGACTAGACCGTTGGCCTTCGCCTGCCGGCCGGTGTAGACCTTGCCGCTTGCAAGCGCCTTGAGTTCTTCCACGGACATGCCGCGACCGTCGGCCGCTTTGCTGGTGAACTGCTCGTAGCAGTCCTCCATGAGCCGCATCATGGCGGCTTGCTCGCTCTCGTTCCAAGGGCGGGTGCTGCTGAAGATGCCGCTGTTCTTGCCGCGGCTGACTAGGTCGGTGGAGAGGCCCAGCTTCTGGTACATGCCCCGCAGCGCGAACTTGCCGCTCACCACGCCGATGGAGCCGGTGATGGTGCCGGGCTCGGCGAGGATCTTGTCGCAGCCCATCGAGATGTAGTACCCGCCCGACGCGGCGACGTTGCCCATGCTGGCGATCACCGGCTTTTCGATGGAGCGGAGCTTCCGCCACATCAGGTCGCTCGCCACAGCGGAGCCGCCGGGGCTATCGACACGCAGGACGATGGCCTTCACGTTGTCGTCGTCGTCGGCTTCGCGGAGCGCTTCGACAATGGTCGTCGAACCGAGCGAGCTGGCGCCGAACAGGTCTTGCTCGCTCTCGCCGGTCATGATGGGGCCGACCGCGTAGACCACGGCGATCTTGTTGCCGGTTCCGCTGGTCCGCTTGGCGCCGCCGAAGAGGTTATTCATCAGCGAGCCGATGGACGTCTCGACCTTCTTCTTGCCGTAGTTCTGCACGTAGACCAGCCGGCTGGTGTTGTGCTGCTTGGCGAGGCCCTGCTTCACCTCGTCGCCGTACGCCAGCCGGTCGACCAGGCCGAGCTCTTTGGCCTGAGTCGCGGTGAGCAGGCCGACGTCGATCGCTTCGCGCGCCTGGGTCTCGGTGATGGGGCGGTCCATGGCGATCGTCTCCACCATGTGCTGGTAGAGGTCGCCGGCGAGCGCGTCCAGGTTGTCGCGGACCGGCTGGCTCCACTTCTTGCGGGTGAAGCTTTCGCCGGCGCCCTTGGCGTCGCCCATGTGCAGGAACTGGGGCTTCACGCCGAGCATGTTCAGGAAGCCGCGGTAGAAGACCGGCTCCAGCCGCACGCCCGGCGCCACCAGGTAGCCCGACTCGGGCATCACCACCTCGTCGCACGCCGCGGCGACCAGGTAGTCCATGGTGGTGGCCACTTCAATGACGGCGTGAACCTTCTTGCCGGCCTTCTGCACCCGCTTGATGGCGTTTCGCACTTCGCTCGCCTTGCCGAAGCCGAGCGCGGCGCCCTCGAGCTGCAGGATGACGCCCTCAATCGATTTGTCTTCCGCCGCGCGGTCGAATCGAGCCACCGCCTTGCGGAGCCCGGCCTGCCCGTCGCCAAACGGGCCCTTCGCCTCCGGCCCTTCGGGCAGTCCGCCGCTGAGGATGATCTGGGCGTAGCGGACCTTCTTGCTCGACGTCGACTTTGAGTCTTCGGACTTGGAGTCGTCCGCCTTCTTGGCGGCCTCCTTGGCCGATACGCCAGCCGCCGGCGTCAGCAGGGCGAGCGAGCAGAGTCCGACGAGCAACCAGCGGTGCGAGTAGCCGAAGAGATGGGCGGGCATGGAGAGCTCCAAGGAGGGGGCAATCGAGGGCGGCGGCGCGCAGCGTCCGCCCTCTAGCTTACAGCACGGTAGGGCGGCGGGTGGAAGCCGCTAGCCAGGAGTTCGCCCCTTGGCGGGCGTTCTTGCTTGCGTTGCGAGGCGAAGCGATCGGCCGGCCGCGGCTAACGAGGCGCCAGCAGCCGGACCAGGTCCGGCAGAATCGTCCGCAGCGCTCGCGAGCGATGGCTAAGCGTCTGCTTCACCGCGGGCCCGAGCTCGCCGAAGGTGCGGTGGTACTCGCGGACGATGAACAGCGGGTCGTAGCCGAACCCGCCAGAACCCCGCAGCTCGGTGGCGATTTCGCCCCGGCACGTGCCGACCGCCTCGGCTTGGACCTCGCCCGCGGGGTCGGCCAGCACCACGTGGCAGACGTACTTGGCGCCGCGTCGCTGGCGTGGCACGCCGGCGAGCTCATCCAGCACAAGCTGGTTGTTGGCGTCGTTGTCGCGCTGCGGCCCGGCGAAGTGGGCGGAGTCCACGCCCGGCCGGCCTTTGAGCGCGTCGATGGCGATGCCGCTGTCGTCCGCCAGCACCCACTCGCCGAGGTGCTTGGCCTGCTCGACCGCCTTTAGCCGAGAGTTCTCGGCGAACGTCGTGCCGGTCTCTTCGACTTCAATCGCGTTGGCGAAGTCGGCGAGCGTCGCCACTTCGATGCCGCCGCCTGGGATGGAGCCGGCTAGCATCTCGGCCAGCTCGCTGCGTTTGTGCGGGTT
Source organism: Planctomycetota bacterium (assembly GCA_039414355.1). Classification (GTDB taxonomy): domain Bacteria; phylum Planctomycetota; class Planctomycetia; order Pirellulales; family Lacipirellulaceae; genus JBCCQL01. The sequence continues at coordinate 19,041 of JBCDJN010000094.1, forward strand.
GTTGGTGCCGAGCACCAACCGGGGCGTGCTGCTCATGCCGCGAGTCTACCGCGGCAAAGTAATCCGCCAAGCCACCGCCCACAAACCAGTCACCAGTAACCGGTCACCACCTCCCTACCGCCGCCAAGCGAAGCTGCCGCTGATGGTCTTCTTTGGCACTTCGATCACCGTTGGCTGGATGTCGAACGGGATCACCTTGGCGTTCTTCGCATCGGGCGGCACGCGGGCGAACTTCGGCTTCATCATGCCGGGCGTCTGGCCGTGCCGTTGGGCGAACTGCTGATTGAATTGCTGGCGTCGAGCCTCAAGCTGATTGCCGACGACGCGTTCGAGACCGGCGCGCTGCAGCGGATCCTCCGGCGTGTCGAACTCGGCGCCGAAGGTTTGCAAGATCCGCGCGATGCCCGGCACCGGCGCCGGCTTGCCATCGGCGCCGCGGAAGACGGCCTGATCGAAACCGCCGACCGTCACAATGCTCTGCGTCCGATCGTGGTACTCGTACGCCTTGAGCCCAAGGGGCGACTTGTTGATCGCCACGCACAACTCGTGAGCGAGCACGCCCGCCTCTTCC
>JBCDJN010000095.1:0-19142 GCA_039414355.1 Planctomycetota bacterium
CGCGGTAACTCTTCGCGCCGAGCTTGACGATTGTCATCGCCGCGGCCCCGAGCTCGGGCGAACAGTTCACCGCCGACGGGTCGCCCGCGATCGCGGCGTCAGTAAAGTTCTTGAAGTGGACACGCGAAGTGTCGCCGGCGCCGCCAACCTCTACTCGCTCGCTCCTTATTGACGAGTCACGGGTAACCTGAGGTCGTTCGGCGACAAAGTCGTACCCGCTAAAGCTCTCACCGGTGCCAAGCACGACCGACCCGTGGTGGCCCCGGATGATCTGTTTGATCGGGGTGTTCGAGCAGCACATCGTTGCTGTCACCAGCCCTTGGACGCCCTCATCAAAGTCGGCGACGACGGTGGCCACATCGGGCACCTGCCGACCGTCGTACTCGAGGAAGATCCCGCCGGCCCCGGTCACACGCGCCGGGAAGCGTAGCCCCGTGGCGAGTAGCATGCTTGTGGTGCGGTGCACGAACAGATCGGTGAACATGCCGGCGCCGAAATGCCAGTAGCAGCGCCATTGGGCGAACTTGGCGCGGTCAAAAGGCATGTCAGGGGCTAGCCCGAAGTCTGTGCCAAGGAACATCGGCCAGTTGACACTCTTTGGCGTCATGTCCTCGGCGAGACCGTAGTATCGCCATTGGCCCATACCGGAGTTGCGAAAGAACTCGGTCTGGTACTGCAAGACCTTGCCGAGACCACCGCGGCGGATCCGGTCGTTGATCGCGGGCCAGACCGGCAGGGACGTCGATTGCACGCCGACTTGCATCACCAATCCGGAGTCTTTCCAAGCACGATGAACGGCGAGCGCCTCCTCCACGGAGTGCGTCATCGGCTTCTCGCAGTAGACGTGCTTGCCCGCTTGCAGCGAGTCGATCGTCTGCTTGGCGTGCCAATGATCAGGAGTGGAGATGACGACCGCGTCAATTGACGGATTATCAACGATCTCGCGGTAGTCATCCGTCTTCATTGGCGCCTTGCCAACGCCGCGCTCAACCTTTGCCGCGGTTTCGTCGCGGTACCGGTTGAAGACATCGCACACGGCGGCGATCTCGACGTCGCCGTCGCGATTGTGTTGCTCGACGGCGGAGTCGATATGCGACTGGGCGCGGCCGCCTACACCGATGTAGCCAAGGCGGAGCCGACTGTTCGCGCTGCGAACCGTCTGCCCACGCGCCTCCGGCAATGCCGACGCGGCAGTAAACGCAGCGGCCCCGGCGCTGGTTGACCGCAAGAAGTTGCGACGTGAGACGGTCTTATGCGTAGCGGGCTCGTTGTCTGGACTCATTGGGAAACCTCTTCACTTGTTAGAATACTAGTTTTGGGGCTGCGTTGACTTGCTGCGCGGGCTCTCATTGATCCGGCTGAAGACTGGTTTCTCGAAACCGCGGCTCTCGCGGCCAGAGCAAGTGACTACGGAATCCCGCCTTAGCTAAACCACGACACTGGCGGGACGGGATCAATCGGAAAACACCCTGACGTAAACGAGCAGGTCGCGCCAGTCGATCGCATCTCCGTCGTTCAGAGAATCCTCAAAACCGATCGCCTGGGCACGCCCGTCATTAAAGAGCACCCGCCACGGACTTGCGTCCCAACGACTCCCGTGGCTGGCGCCAGTAGTTCTCCTGCTAAAGCCTTGGACCTCGTAACGGATCACCTCATCGCTGCGATTACGGATCAGATATACTCCAAGGTCATTTGGCTTTCCACTCTGCTGGCCCTTGTCTGGTGCGTAGCCATCATGCTTCCAGATGATTCGCTTCGATGAGACTTCCACGATCCTCATCGAGTTCTGCTGCAGAGCATCGGTTGATGCTGAAATCACGGCTTCGCAACGCGGGGGGATTTCGAGGGTGCGCCCGATCCCTAACTCGCCATCGGCCCCGCCGCCTAGCGTTGGAGAGGGCAGGTGGCGAGACGGAGTAAACGATCGCTGATATGCGGGCGCGTCGGGGAAAGAGAAACGGAGCACGACCCGTATGTCGTCGTAATCGCGATCCGGTGGGAACTCAGATGCGTCTCTCTCATCGCCCGCATAACCGCTGTCGTCCCAGCCGATTACGAGTACGCCCTCGGCGTCGAATTGAATCCTGTAGTCGCTCTGGTACCAACTCTCGTTTCCTTCGGCGTTCCTGAGTGCGTGCGAGCCGATCAATAGGAAATACTCCGTCCTTCCCGAGGTGTTACGCTTGGCGAAGCTACCGATTCTCCCCGCTACCGGTTCGCTTTGTCGCAACGCGTTCCGGATCTTCCGATCGGAATTGTCGAACATCAGTGTCTCCCCCGTGGCTGCCCCGCGCGAATCTAGCTCCACAACCGCCAAGCTGTTCATCCCGAGCGCTTCGGCGTCGATTTCGGCCTTCACCAGGCAACCCGGTGGCAGCATCAGGAGGTGGCCCCGCTCAATCTGCTGAGAATCGCGTTGGATCCAGACGCTCCCTCTGCACAGCGTTGTGCTGGACTCTTTTGCCGCATGACGCACGGGAATGACCAGGTTGGTGACTTCTGGCTGTCTCGTAACTCTTGACACGAGTTCAAGCGACATCGGGTCCCGGACGGCAACACCACGACCAACCCGTGGGGTTTCTTCGAGCTGCGACCACGCGGAGGCGAGCGCCTCGATGGCAACTTGCTCGGGACTGGGGTCTTCGGAGGCGAATTGCAAAGCAGCAAGAGACGCGATACCCGCCACAATGGCCGCCGCGACTATCCCCGTAGTGCCCCGCCGGCATCTTGTTGTCAGTGGCCTTGCTGCTCGCTGCGGCCTGAGTGATATGGGGGAAGTCGCAGTCAACGGATCCCCCATCGATTCAACTGACGAAGGTCTCAGCGCCGACTGAGTGAACTCCAACTGAAGCAATGCCATCACGGTCGCCGACCGTCGGTAGTACCGTTGCAGATCGGGCCGGTCCAGCAGCATGCCGCTTAGCCGGCGGGCGTGGTCGCCCGCGGCCCCGTCGGTAATCTCCGACATCAGCTCGTCGATGGTTCGCTGCTCGGCATCGGTCATTGATTCGTCCTACTTGCCCCTGACCGTTCAGCCGCGCGGGGCGTGGCAGCCCATCTGAAGCTGGATGCAATCGAGTAGGGCTCGGCGGACCCGCATCAACGCGACCTTCACGGCGGACTGGGTGCGCTCGAGCTGCTTGGACAGGTCCGCGATCGGCAGCGCTTCTTCGTAGCGGAGCCGAAGCAACTCTCGGTTCGACCTGCTGACCGCCTGCAAGCAATGCCGCAACGCGAGTCGGACTTCCGTCTCGTCAGTCGCTTCCTGCTCTTCTTGCTGCATCAGTTGCTCAACCAACTCAGCCGCAAAGACGTGCCTATCACGTTTGCGATCGCGGAGGTATGCCCGCACCTCCCAGTAAGCGACCTTTCGAGACCACGCCGAGAAGTTCGTGCCAAGTTGAAACTCGTGTGACTTCTTCCACAGGGCGACATTCGTTTCCTGCAGCACGTTACTTGCGGCGTCGAGATCACCGAGCAGCACGCAGATGTACCTGTGCAGACGGAACTGCTCCCCGGTTAGGAGTTGCACAAACTCTTGTCCGTCGCGGCTATCCGCAGATTGACGATCGGTCAACGGCTATGTCCGATGAATTGCGTGTCAGGAGGTGGCATCGCAACTGCCCAACCGGCTGCACGCCAAGCTGAGCGCGCGTTCCGGATACACTGTTACACCGCGAATCGCTCCGGCGTTACATCGTGTCCACCACATGTACAGCACTTATCACTTGGCTACACCCTCGGAAGGATGGCGAAGCCGACCGCTTTCGCCTGATCAAGAGCGCGACGCATATCATGGCCGAGGAGACGCACGCGCTACTCGGCTCTGGGACGCTCGCCAGGTGGGCCTCAAGAAACAGCGATGCGTGGTGCAAGCGAGACTGCGGGCTCGCCCCGTCGGGTGAGAGGATCACGTGTATTGGATCGCTCGACTCAATCCCCGACGGCGCCCCGGCCGGTGGGTAAGCGGACATGACCAGCGTGAGGACATAGATCTCGCTGCTGGGGAGGTCGTTGATCTGGTAGTACAGATCGAGGTCGCTAGCCCCCTCCGGTGGCGTCGACTCCAACAAAGGCAGCGTGCCGAGCCTCTCGGAGTCGACCTCGCCATTGCCGGCGATCGATAGCTCGATGCCCGCCGCGAGGGGGCTCAACCTGACCGACGTGAAACTATCAGGCATCAACGGCGGGTCTATCCAGCGGCTAACGCCGGTAAGCTCAAGCTCGAGTCGATGCCCCGTCAGAGTGGCGTTGGGCGGCACGTCGAAGCCGGGCAGCAAGGAGAAGGCGAAACCTTGGGCTTCCACATTGCTCCAGTGGTGATGGATGGCGTTAAGGTAGGGGCGGACCGCGGGGGCTCCGTCTTCGGGCCCCGTGTTGATGCCCTGCGTCTGCAGCTTGCCATCAACGAGTTCCACGCTCAGGCGGCGACCAGAGTGCGCAATCGCATCTGAAGACAACAGCGTTACTGAGGCGGCGGCCAAGCAGCCACGCCAAAAGGTGCTGACCGCACTTCGTTGAGTTCGTCGTTTCATTCCGTCATGCATTCGTAAGGCTACCGACCGGCCATCGGTCAGCATCGTTGTCGCGATCCGCGTCGGCGTACAGATCGTCCTCCTCGGACAAGGCTGCAAACGCCTCTTCGGACTCGGTCGTCGTGATGCTGCTTGAGTTCTCGAGAGCCGCGAGAATGAGGGACGGATCCAGTTGTCTTGCGGATTCACCTCCGGACAGTTCACTCGAGTCTCCGACGCTGCCGGTCACACCCGGTCTCTCGAGATCATCCCCGTCTAGCGTGTCGAGGTAGACGCTTGCCTCCCTGGACGACACCCCAAGGGCGATCGCGGCGCCGAAGTTAGAACTTCGGTTGACCACGTTCTGACTGCGGGATGGAACGCCGGCATCGATCGATCCCTCAGAGGGTGGCTGGCTGCTCAAAGCAGCCTGGTACTCTGATAGCCCGTCCCGCCAGATCGTGAAGTCCGCCATGTCCACGATTCCATCACGGTTGCCGTCCGCCGCGAGCATCGTCCTCGAACCAAAGGCGTTCTTCCAAACAACGTAGTCGTCAACGTCGACATCCCCATCGATGTCGTAGTCGCCCGAGAGAGGGTTCACGTAGCGGACGCGAAAAAGCCTGGAGCCCGAGGCGGTCGGGCCGCCATCGCCGGAATCTTCATAGAACTCGGAGAAGTACAGCCCATCGGGGCCGGCCGCCAATGCAACGACCGAGCCGCGTCCGGCGCCGACGTACTCGACAAGGGTCTCTGGGCCGGCCTCGAGTTCGCCGTCGCTATCGAGCCCGAAGTAGGTCAGTCGCTTTCCTAATGCCTGCGGGCCCGGAGCGTAGGTTGGCCCCGATTCGGAAACGAACGCCATGTCCTGCAGTTGTGATGGAAACCCGCTTCCGCCAAAGGTCTCTGGCTGCACAAAGGCGATGTTCACCGGGGCATGGGACGGAGTCCAGTTGTAGAGGGCGCCGACCTGCATCGACGCATTGCTGCCGTTCCAGCCGTAGCTCACCCCCTCATTGACCTGAGCAAACCGATCAACGCTGGGACCATTCTCAACCGTGTAGAGCTTGCCGTCGGACGCACGCCAGTCGCCTCCGAAGGGGTTGCGGAATCCGTACGCGAAGACGTAGTCACGGGCGGAGATGCCATCGCTGGAATTGTAGAACGGGTTGGCGTCTGCCGCCGAGCCGTCGAGGTTCATCCGGAGGATCTTGCCGCGGTATTGGTCGAGGTCGAGCCCCGTCGAAGCATCAAAGCCATCGCCGTTGTGGACGTAGAGCAATCCGTCGGGGCCGATCGAGATGTTGGAGATCTGGTGAGACTGGCCCTGCGTCTCCGGCTGCATGTTCAGCAGCACGGTCCTGGAGTCCATGGCCAAGCCGCCCGCCACGCTGGTGATCCGTTCAACCTTGGGGTAGTGCGACGCGCCGCCCGGTGGGTCACCGTTGTCCCAAAGCATGCCAACGTACAGGTGGTAGAGCTCGGGGTTCGCTTCATCGCGAGCGACCGCTAGCCCGGTCAATCCTTGCTCGCCGGAACCGGATATCGGCCCGTCGGGGTTGTAGTCGAGCAGCCCAGTCGCGAATTCGTGCTTCGTTCCATCGCGTGTAACAACCTGGATTGACCCGTAGAGCTCGTTGACGAAGTAGAGGGGGTCATCCGGCTCAGGACCCGGGTTGGGAACGAACGCGATGTTGACGGGCAGCCGGTAGTCGGCGCCAACTTCTTCGATCACGAATCCCGGCTCGGTGGCGATGAACGGGATTGTCAACGACGCAGCGCGGGCGATTGTGCTGAAGTCGGGTTCACTCTGGCCGCTCGCGCCAAAGTAGGTGGACCCCGCCGAGTCGATCCACAAGACTTGCTGCTCACCCGCCTGCAGCGTGATGGCGGGCAAGAAGAGGGTTCGCTGCTGACCGTCGCCCGTGAGCGTCAAATCGCTTTCTGGGATGTCGAGTGCGGAGCCATTCGCGTCGACGACGATCCGCAGGTCTTCGTGGTCCGCGAGCGCCGGGAAGTCAGTCACCGCGTTGCCGGGCGCGTCTTCCGCCGCAATCACTAGAAGGCCTGCCCTCGTGCCTGCGGACTCAATTCTAAGGCTGGGGTCGATGCCGTCCGCGTTTGGCGGCGGCGGTGCCCCCGCCGGAAGCTCGACCGGGAATCCCGTAGTCGTCACCCAACTCGGCTCGGGCGACGGGGCTATGTCCTGCAGCTCCATCGGGAAGATCGTTGACGCGGCGCCTGTCGTAAACAGCCGGGTCGCGTAGCCGCTCACACTGCCAGCGTCATCGCGATAGCGAGCGCGGAGTTGGTATTCGGTGTTGCTGGCGAGTTCGCTCTCTCCAGCAAGCGAGCCGACGAAGATGCCATCGCCCAGGTGGGTGTGCAACCGTTCAACGCCCTCGATGCCGAGCGTCTGCCAAACGAGTTCCGCGTCGGCGCCGACGGTCCAGATCTCCCAGTCGGTGGACGTGTGGGGGTCTCCTTCCGAATCAAAGTACCCGACCGCCTCCATATGCACGTCGGTCGGATTCACGACCTGCCCGTCGACGACGGGCTCCGTGATCAAGGGCATCGCGGGTGCCGCGTTGCCACCGGCTGACACACCGACGATGTGGACGTAGTTAATCCGCGTCGCTTTTTCCGCGGCGAGTCCCTGATCGAGTGTGAGCCGGCCGTCGTTGACGTCGACCACGATCGACCTGATTTGCGGTTCGTCGGTGTCGGGCACCGCGTCAAACAGGTCGGCACCTTCGACGTTGACCGTATGCACCCCGTCGTTATTGCCGGGGTCGCCGACCGCGACGGTGATCTCATACCGGCCGTCGGGAAGGGCGAACTCCCATGCGCGACGAAACTCGAAGTGAATCAGCGTGTCGAATCGCTGGTCAGCGGCGAGGCTGCGTTCCCGAGCCTGGTCGATGTGATCACTCGACCACCCGTAGGAAAGCCCGCCACCACGATCGCCGAAGACATCGCCGACGTCTTCCAGGTATCTCGTGGGCGTGGTTGCTTCATCGCTCTGAAAGTTGATTAGGTACGTGTCGGCAGCCAGCAGATCACGCGCCTCCAGCAATTCGTGTCGCAAACTACGTCGTGGGGATCGCATTAGTGCTCGGCCGGTGCGTGACTGGACCGCAGAGGCCCGTTTCAAGTACAGACACCACGCAATGCGGTGCAAGTTACAGAATGCCGGGGCTTTCTGAGGATTAGCGCTTGGCGGCTCGAAGTTTGCTCCCACAGAACTCCAGAAGCCACCCGCGGAACCAGTGCTGGAACCCGGTCGAACTTGGCTGGAGCCGGATCGCCGCCTGCCCCGCTTCGGATCGACGGTGAGGCCTGGATCGGGTAGCTTGGCCACTGGCCAACGGATCACCTTAAGTCGCCGCAATCACCTCGGACCGGCTTACCGCCCCGAGTCCTACAACCTTCCGCTTACGAAGTGTCCAGTCCATTCACAGCCACCCATTTCGTCGAACGCGTCGGGTGTCGCGATACCGCTCTTAGGTTCCGTCATAGGCGTTTTGGCCGGGATGAGTGCTGACAGCGACACCACCAACGCTCGCTGGTTTGAAGCGTTAAAACAGACAAAACCACTCATTTTCAAGCGCAGAGCAGCGATACGCCACAAGTCACGGAGCGGGAGTTAGGTTCCAGTTTCTTCAGAAGTGCAGGTGCGACTCCTGTCACCCCCACTGCTCGGCGGCCGCGGGCGTCCGACCGCCACAAGCAGGCGAGCTGACCTCGTCTCGCATGGGTCCCAACGGGTGGCGGCTCGTCGCCGGCGCCGAGCGGGCCCGTGGCGTTGCTCCGGCCCCCTCACCTTAAGCCTGCCCCCATGATCGTCGCCCGCCGCTTCCCGCAGCTGCTCGCCGCCTCGCTCGTTGCGGCGTGGGTGGCGGCGTTCTCTTCCGTTCCCGCACTGGGAGACGAGAACCCGCCCGTTTCGCCGCTGCCGGCGGAGGGTAGCGACGGTTCTGCTCACACGGTCGGGTACTCCCTTGGCGGGCGGGCGATCGAGTGCCAGGAGTTTGGCGTCGGCAGCGACGTGCTGATGGTGATCGCCACGATCCACGGCAACGAGGCGTCCGGCACGCCGCTGGTGGCGGCCTTCGCGGATTGGCTCCGCGCCAACCCGGACGAGCTGGCCGGTAAGAAGGTCGTCATCGTGCCGGTCGCCAACCCCGATGGCTTCGCGGCGGATGAGCGGTTCAACCAGAACGGGGTGGACCTCAACCGGAACTTCCCGGCGACTAACTTTGGCGGCGACGACACCAAGCCTTACGGCGAGCGGCCGCTGTCAGAGCCGGAGTCGCGGACGCTGATGAAGGTGCTCTGCCACTACTTCCCCGCACGGGTGGTGAGCATCCACCAACCGGTCAACTGCGTGGACTACGACGGCCCCGCCGAGTCGCTGGCCCAGGCGATGGCCGCCGAATGCCCGCTGCCGGTCAAGAAGCTTGGGAGCCGGCCCGGGTCGCTGGGGTCGTTCGTCGGTGTGACACTCAATCGGCCGATCATCACTCTTGAGCTGCCCAAAAACGCCGGCATGGACGCCCAGCAGTTGTGGCAGGTCTACGGCGGGGCGCTCCGGGCGGCCCTGCGGCACTCTGGTCAGTAGGGGCGGGCGCCTAGCGGGTCTCGGCCGCAGATTCTGCCGCCGGTCAGTTGGAATCTGAGCCAGCGGCCAGCTATCCTTTAGACATACGCCCGCCCCGTGCGTGACAACCCCGGCGGCCCCGCCCGCTTGGCCCTTCGGCCTCCTTCCCCCAACACTCGCAGCAGAGGGACCCCATGCTTCGCTTCTGTGCCGCGCTTGCCGTCGCGGTGGCGGTCTTCGTGACCCCCGTCCACACGGCCGTTGCTTTCCCGGACTTCCAGAAGGCCTTCATCGCCAAGTACGTGAGCGACGACGCCACCGAGTACAAGGAACTGGTGACCAAGCAGGCGAAGTGCTACATCTGCCACCAGGGCAAAAAGAAGAAAAACAAGAACGTCTACGGTGAATTGCTTGACGAGTTGCTAGACAAGAAAGACCGCAAAGACATCGACAAGATCATGGCGGCGCTCGCCGAAGTGGGCGAGAAGTCCACCGTTGAGGGCGACGAGGAGAGCGGCACATACGCCGAGCTGATCGCCGACGGCAAGTTGCCGGTCGATTTGGAGACGGCCAAGAAGGAACCGGACGAGCTCTGATTGGCGACGCGCGGAATCAATCAAGACTCAACACAGCCCTCCGGCAGCGGCCGGAGGGCTGTGTGTTTGGAAAGACTGTGACGATTAGCGGGTTGTTGGCTTGCATCACGTAAGCCGGGGTGGCGCCCGTGACGATAGACTATAGGTAGCGGTCCGCGGCGGTTCGCACGCGGGCGACCACAACAAGGCCCCTCACCACGCAACCATGTTCCGCGCCCCCACAACCGTCCTCGCCGCAATGCTGCTGGCCTCCGTCTGCGCGGGCCCGGCATTCGCTTACGTTGATTTCCAGAAAGTCTTCGTCGCCAAGTACGTGACCGACGAGAGCAGCAAAGACTTCACCAAGCTCGTCAAGAAGACGGCGAAGTGTTACCTCTGCCATCAGGGCAAGAACAAGAAGAACGACAACGTCTACGGTGAGCACCTAGACGAGCTGCTCGACAAAGGCGACCGCAAGGACAAAGAGAAGGTAATGGCCGCACTCGATGAGGTGGCCAAGATCCACTCCGTGCCCGGCGACGAAGCGAGCCCTACGTACGGCGACCTGATCGCCGACGAAAAGCTGCCGGTCGACCTCGAGACGGCGAAGAAAGAGCCCGAAGACCTTTAGCCATCGGCAGCCCTCAGCGTTGTCGCGTGTGAAGTGCGAGGCTGAGCGCTAGGACCAGCGAGAGGCTTGCCGGCTCGGGCGTGGCGGCCGCGGCTTCGGCGGCGGCCTCGAGGAAGTTGCTTCGCCAAGTCTCGTACTGTCGGTTGTCAATCTGACCGCCATCAACGTCGTTGGGCAGCGTGCCGGCCGGGGCGCCGAGGTTGTCTCGCCACACCGTATAATCGGCCGTGTCGACGACGCCGTCGTTGTTGTAGTCGCCGCCCAGGACGGGCGGAACAATGAACAGCCCGGCGCCATCAATCCAAACGGCGCCGGTGTCGTTGCTGCGTTGGTCGAAGAGCAGCGACAGGCGGGCCTCGACGGCGCCCTCAGGGACCACCGCTTCGAGCGAGTGGTCGAGCCACAAGTCGGCCGGAGACGACCCGTCGTGCAAGAGCTGCGATACGGCGCCGGCGCCGGCTGCCGACGCGATCTCCACTCCGCGGTTGTCGAAGAACTCAACCTGCATCGTCACTGAATTGTCCTTGCCGGCGAGCGTGTCCCACGACGGGCTGCGTGTGCTCGCCGTGGCGACCAATGAGTCACCAGGCGTGACGGCCACACCCTGCCACACGCCCGACGTGTTCGTTTGGCCGTTGAACTGGCCGAAGATCTTCAGCGCGTGCGAACCGTCGGTCGCCATTGCGCTGTCGGCCGAAACGTTGGGGATCACGTTACCGATGAGATTCCAGTCGGCCAGCGACCCCCCGGCGTTATCGAAGCCGGGGTTCCTCAGCAAGTTGTCGCCCAACCCGGGGTCGACAGGATCGGGGTCCACCGGCGCCCCCTCCGGCCGCCAGACGCGGACGTAATCCACAAGCATCGTCTGCGGCCACACGGTGGTGCCGTCCGGGCTTCCGCCAAAAAAAGCCGCCGACCGCTAGGTTGAGGATGATGTTCTTCGGCGTGTCGAAGATCGGTCGCTCTTCGGTCTGAGTCACGGTGTGGTACAGGTTGCCGTTGACGAAGAACTTCACGGTCGTGTCGTCCCACTCGGCGGCGTACGTGTGGAACCCGCCGTGGAAGTCCAGCAGCTGCCCGTTTTCGACCGCGGCGTACTCCCGGTAGACCAGCCGGTGCTCGTCGCAGCATGGCCCGGGGTCCTTTTGCCAGTGGTAGGCGCTGGAGACCAAGTTGGGCTGGCTGCCGCGGTTTTCCATGATGTCGATCTCGCCGCCCTGCGGCCAAGGAACATGGTTGGCGTTCAGCCAGAACGCGGGCCACATCCCCTGAGACGTTGGCAGATCAATCCGCGCCTCGAAACGCCCTGGGCCGAACAGGTCACGCGAGGTGACCAACCCCGACTGATAGTTCTTCCCGTCGCGCGGCGTATTGATCGCTGTGAGCTGAAGATGGCCATCAGCGACGGAGACCTGGTCCGGGTGGTAGTACTGCTCCTCTTGATTGAAGCTGTCGCGGCGGTCGAGCGGGACCCACTTGGTGAGGTCGAGCGAGCTGCCATCGAACTCGTCATTCCACGAAAGCTCCCACCCCGGGAGATCGAGGTCTTGAGCCCGGGAATTGGCAGTCGGCACTGCGAACAGAGCCGCGGCTGCTAAGAGGATGGGTCCTGGGAGTGCTCGATGCGAGCCAGCTGGATGAGGCAACAACGTCATGCCGAGCCTTGACGAGAGTGCAGGCGATCGGGAAGTAACAGTTTCCCGATTTAATCCGTGGAGTCGAGTTGCAGCGGGCTGAGAGTCGCCCTGCTCGTGATTAGGTCTTTCGATCATAGCGAGAACCCACGGATCGAACCTCCCCGAGTCGTAAAAAAACACTGTTTCTCGGAAACGGCGGCCCGGCAGCGGGTGCACGGCGATGGTCGCCAAATTCGGCTCATTCTTGAACCCACAGCTTCGAAAACATGGCGCTGAAGAGTCGCTGTCGAACAAAAGGCCGAAAAAGTATTGCAACTTACGCAGAGCAGCCACTACAATTTGACGTCGTAAACAGTTCCCACACTGTTTCCGCTTCGTCTCTTCGCTGCTCTCCACAAAAATGCCCGACGGACTTCCAACGCCGGTTTCCCAGCAACCTGCACAAGAACGTCTGCCCGATGGCGGCCAGATCAACATTCCGCCATCGAGAAACGGGGCGGTTTGGAAAGTCATTAGCACGGCCGTTCGTTGCCCGAACTGCGGCTCGACCAACTCCAAGGCGCTGACCGGGAAGCGGGTGAACTCCGAGGGAATGAGTGAGCATTACCGTGAGTGCAGCTCTTGCGGAGTTCGCTTTCGCCTGATCTTGGAGTGAGGAAAAAACTGCTGGGATGCTCGGATAGCGAACATGCATCAAACTTGCCTAGATAAACTGCGCGAGCGTTAAACCTTATCAAGTGAGCCGGTCTCACCGGCACGCGAGCCGTGATCCGCGGCGTATGTGTTCAACCTTGTCTGGCATCGGTGGACCGGTGCTTTCCCCGTTTGTTTCTCTCTCCAGGAATGCCTCATGATGTTTTCCAAGATGCGTTTTGCGATGGCCGTTGCGGTCATGCTCACGTCTTCGGTGGCGCTCGCGAACATTGAGCTCACCACCAACGGCGGCTTCGAGACCGGCACCACCGACGATTGGGTATCGTTCCCCACCGCCAACTCGACCTTCAACATCACCAGTGACGCCAACTCTGGCGCCTGGGCCGCTGAGGTCTTCAACAACGACCTGGCGTCGTCGGCTGTAATCAAGCAAGCCAACCTTGGCGTCGGCTTGGTCAGCCCTGGTGACGAGGTGACCATCTCGTTCGCCGCGAAGGGCGAAGGTGTTGTCGGCGGCGTCGTCTTCGCCGAGTTCTTCTCGGAGCTCTCAGGCGGCGGTGTCTCGGCCGGTGAGATCCTTGGCGGCGGTCCGCTCGCGTTGACCGACCAGTACCAAGACTTTTCGTTCACGGCCACCGCTGGCCCCGACGTGTCCGGCGGCGTCACGCTGCAGTTCGCAACGGTTACCGGTGGCGGCGCCGGCAGCGTCTCGATCCTATTCGTTGACGACGCGTCGGTGACGGTCATCCCCGAGCCGTCCACCGCCGCTCTGGCCGGCCTCGGCCTGCTGGCCGGCGTGGTTCGTCGCCGCGTTGCTCGCTGAGCGGATTGACCGCGACAAGAAGTTCACGACCTCACAAGGCGTGGCGGGGTTTTCCCGCCACGCCTTTTTCATTGCCGTTCGTCGCTACTGCCGGCGCTGTCGGTCGAGCCCTCATCTCCCTCCTCGTCATCGCTCGCCATGCCAAGGCTCCGCATCTTGCGATAGAGGTTCGAGCGGTGCACGCCCAGCATCTTCGCCGCTTGGCTCACGTTGCCGCGGTTGCGCTCGATCGTGAGCCGGATGTACTCCTCCTGAAATTGATGCGTGGCGTCGGTGAGCTTCCGGCCGACCTCCATCACGTCCTCGGACTCGCCCGCCGGGTCGTGGGTGAAGGCCAGGTCGGCGGCGTCGATGCGGTCGCCGCTGGTCAGGTAGGCAAGGCGTTCCATCAGGTTGCGGAGCTCGCGGACGTTGCCCGGCCAGCCGTGGGCGAGCACCCGCTTGCGCGCCGCGGCGGTGAACTTGGGCGTCCGCCGGCCCATCGAGCGGCAGAAGCCCGTCAAGAAGTGCTTGGCCAGGAGCATCACGTCGTCGCCGCGGCGGCGGAGCGGCGGGACGTCGATCGATACCACGTTCAGGCGGAAGTAGAGGTCCTCGCGGAACTTCTTCTCGCGCACCAGCGACGCCAGGTCACGGTTGGTCGCCGCCAGCACGCGGACGTCGGTCTCAATCGGCACGCCGCCGCCGACGCGCACCACCGTCTTTTCTTCGAGCACGCGGAGCAGCTTCGCCTGACCGCTCAGACTGAGGTCACCAATCTCGTCCAACAGCAGCGTGCCGGCGGCGGCGATTTCGAACTTGCCGGCGCGGGCCTCGCGCGCGTCGGTGAAGGCGCCCTGCTCGTGGCCGAACAGCTCGCTCTCGAGCAGCGTCTCGGCGAGCGCCGCGCAGTTGACCGCCACAAAAGGTCCGCTGCGTCGCGAGCTCTGGTAGTGCATGAGCTGCGCGACTACCTCCTTACCGCTGCCGTTCTCGCCGAGGATGAGGATGGCGAGGTCGGTGTCCGCCACGCGGCCGATGGTGGTGCGGAGGGCGTCAATCGCCGCGCACTCGCCCAGCAGCCGCACGCCGCTGGCGGCCTCGTCCACCATCTGCTCGTGGCGCTCGATGAGCTGCTCAAGCTCCTGCGTCTCGGCCAGCGCCACGGCGGCGTAGTCGGCCAGTTCCTCTAGGCCGCGCTCGTCGTCCTCGGTGAAGTCGCCGGCTCGTTTGTTGAGGAGCTCGAAGACGCCCATCGGCTCGGCGCCGTCGCCGCCGCGTGACATGAGCGGCACGCCGAGCAGGCTCTCGGTTTGGTAGCCCGTCTTTTGATCGGTCGACCGATCAATCGCATCGTCTTCGCCCGGCGCCACGCGCACCGGCTGGCGTGATTGCAGCACGGCGCCCACCACGCCGGCGTCGTCCGGCACGCGGAGCTCGTCGCCCTCAACGCCCAACGCCGGTCGGCCGACAAGCTGCCGCTTCGGCTTGTCCCAGAGGAAGATGCTAGCGCGATCGGCGTCAAACAGGTCGCACGCCGCGCGGGCCATGTGTTCCAACAGCGAGCGAACGTCACGCGTGCGGCGCCAGGAGTTGGTGATGCGGAGCAGCGTTTCGAGCCGCTCTTGGCGACGACGCGAGCCGCGGAGCCGGCTCGCCAGCCGGAGCGTCATCGCCGTGCGGGACGCCAGCTCTTCAGCGGCTGTCGCGTCGGCGGCGCCGGTCAGGCAGAGGACATCGGTCTCGGAGCTGGGCAGCGGCGCCGCAACGGCTCCATCGGCCGCAACGGGCCCGCCGCGGTCGAGGGCGTCCGCCGCCAGATCGAAGGCGACTTCGCCGCCGTCCGGGGCGGCTGCCAACACACGCCACTTCGGCGGGTCGGCTCGGACGATCGCGGCGGCCTTCGCTCCCGCGCGGCGCAAGACTGCCGGGACGACGAGGTCCGCAGCCGCGGCTTCGGTATCGGCTTCGCAAACCCGGCTGACCAGCTCCAGCCAAGTTTCGTCGGCATCTGAGAGTGTTGTCATGTCGATCCCAAGAATGCCTCCCCGGTGCAATCATTTCGCCCGCCCGCGGAGTGTCAAGACCGCAGCGCGCACAGGGCTTACGGGCGGCGGCGGCAAACTGCTACCATCGTCCCAAGTCAACGCACCACCAACCCGCGAGCCCGCCCCATGCCCGGACTCTTCGAAGGCAAGCAAGGCCTCATCACCGGCGTTTTCAACAAGCAATCCATCGCCTGGGCGATCGCCGACCGCGTGATGAACGAGGGCGCCACGTGCGGCTTCAGCTACATGCCTGACAAGCCGGACGACGAGCGAAAGAAGAACCTCAACCGCATCACCCGGCTGACCGATGGCAACCCGAACGTGAAGTTCGTCCACCCGATGGACGCCACGGACGACAGCCAGATTGCGGCGGTCATCGAGAAGTGCCAGGGCGAGTTCGGCAAACTGGACTTCCTGCTCCACTCCATCGCTTTCGCCCTGCCGGACGATTTGAAGAAGGACACGGTGGACACCAGCCGCGACGGCTTCAAGCTGGCCATGGAGATTAGCGTCTACAGCCTGCTAGCGATCACCAGCGCGGCGAAGGGTCTGCTGAACGAGGGGGCGAGCGTGCTCACGCTCACCTACTTTGGCGGCGAGAAGGCGGTGCCGGGTTACAACGTGATGGGCGTCTGCAAGGCGGCGCTGGACGCTTCGGTGCGTTACCTGGCGTTCGACTTGGGCGCGAAGGGGGTGAGGGTGAACGCCCTGAGCGCCGGCCCGCTGCAAACCATCTCCGGCCGCGGCGCCGGCGTTGACGAGATGCTCGGGCTGTACGAAGCAGTCTCGCCGCTCGGCCGCAACATCACGCACGACGAAGCCGGCAAGTCGGGCGCTTACTTGCTGAGCGACATGTCGAACGGCGTGACCGGCGAGATCCTTCACCTGGACGCCGGCTACAACATGATGGGCTCGCCGGGCCGGATACTCGACCGCATCCGCGAAGCCAAAGGCGGATGAGACGCCGAAGCTCTCGCATCAGTCAAGCCGCGCGACGCCGCTGCTGGGGCGTTATCGCTCTCTCGACAAGACTCGAAAGCTCCCCAACGAACCGCTTCAGGCTGAACGCATCGGTTGCGGACGCGGGATCCGGCGGGGTCGACGGGTGATCGAGTGCTTGGCTGATCGCGCTCGTCAACGCGGCGACTCCGTGCGATTCCGCCACCACCCCGAGCCCGTGCTTGCGGACGCGATCGGCGATGCAGCCCGTCGGCGGGGCGACGACGGGGCGACCCAAGAGCGTGGCGAGGCTCACCTGGTTGCTTGAGTTCAAGAAGCCCTCGTACGCACAGGAGATGATGGTTGCCCGCCTCATCAGTTCCTGAAACTCGCCATCGGACTCGACGCGGCCTTCAACCAACGCGAAACCGCTCTCCGGGTGCGCGTCGGCGGCGCGGATCGCATGGATCTCATCCGCCGAGTACTCGCCAAGCGGCAGCTCACCGGCAGCGACAAAGCAAGCGCGGGCGTTGAGCCGCTGCGCAGCTTGCATGAAGGTGAGCAGGCCCTTGGACCGCTTCAGATAACCAAACAGCCCAACTATCGGCTTGCCACGGGCGGCTGCCTCGATTCGCGGCCAGCCTGTTGGCTCCACGGGCGGCTCAATCGCTGCGAAGTCTGGCACGGCGCCCGCCACGGTTCGTGGAGCGAACGCTTGGACCTCGGGAACGATCCCTTCGTCCAGCAAGCCGACACACGCGAGGCGTGGGTCTTGAAGGAAGGTGGGTCCCGTCTTGGCCTTGCTTGGCACACCGCTGAGAGCGTCGCGAAATGGGGCGGAGTTCATGTACAGCCCGCCTGTTCGCCAGGGAAACAGGAACCGAGTGTAGCCGAAGCCCAACATCTCAACGTCGTACAAGCACGGCACAAAGGCCATGGAGGCGGGCCCCGCCTGCTGCTCAAGGACCCGCACACCCTCGGCATACATTCGGAAGACCTTGAGGTTGAAGTAACGCCATGTCAGCCACGGGTGACCCTTCTTCTTGCGGCGTGGCGTGGGCGGCAGCGGGCGGACGAGGACGCCGTTCTCCGTCAGGCTGGCGGCCACCCTTGGGTGCTCCATGGCCGCGGGCGTCAGCAACGTCGAAACGCGGCGGCGGCCGCCGTCCGCCAGGGCGGACAGGATCGCCGCCAAGTACGTGGGGTGATGCCCCTCGGCGTGCCGCTCAACGACGACGATGTGCGGCTTGGTGGTCATGCGGCGAGTTCGTTGAGAATGGTCTCGAAACCGGCAGAGTACGACTCGTGGGAGAACTCCCGGCGGGCGCGTTGCTGACCGGCGGCCGCGAGCCGCGAGGCGAGCCCGGGCTCATCGATCAGCCGGGCAATCTGCGACGCGAGGTCCGCTGGGGATCCATCGAAGAGCAGTCCGCTGCGGCCGTTATCGATCAACTCGATCGTTCCGCCGGACGCGCGGCCGACTACCGGCACGCCGTAGGCCATCGCCTCGGCGGTGGTTCGTCCAAACGCTTCGTGCCGGGCCGCAACAACCGTGGCGTCGATTGAACCGTAGATGTCGGCGACCCGCTCTCGGTAGCCCTCAAAGACCACCGCGTCGGCCACCGACCGCTCCGCCGCGAGATCGCGTAGCCGCTGCCGATAATCGTCCGGCCCATCGCCGTAGATATGAAGGCTCGCGCCGCGATGCCCCTGGCGGTGAAGCAGCCCGATCGCTTCGACCGCGATCTCGATACACTTGGCTTCGCACACCAGCCCGACGACGCCCAGGCGGTGTCTCGACGCGGCTGGTCCTTGGGCCGGCCCGCGGTCAATCATCTGATCGCGAGCAGCGACGCCGTTGTAAAGGACGCAGGCCTGGGGCTGATCGGCGACGCCGTGATGTTCGGCGACCGCCCGGGAAACGGAGACGATTCGGTCGGCTTGCTTCACCCGTCGCTCGAAGCGCGGCTGCGAGCCCTCTGACCACTGGAGCTGATAATCGAGGTCGCCGAACTCGCGCAGGAACCACACGTGCTTGGCGCCGCACGCCGCGGCGGCGACGTGCCCCCATTCAAAGACCGACGAGTTTGAGCAAACCACGCTCGGCCGACCGGAGCGGACAAACCGACGCAGCTTGCGGTAGGTAGACCACGCGTGCCGGAGCTGCTTGAGTCGCTTGCCGGGGCGGATTTCCCACGGGTGGAGGCGGCTCCACGGCAGCGATACTTCGAGAACGGCGTCCGGCGCCAGGCCGAGCTTGCCGGCCATCTCGCCCGTGCCGGGCGGGCCAACCAGCCCAACGCGCCTTCGATCGTCGCAGCCGTCGATCAGCACGGCCATCGACCGACTTGCCCCGTACCCAACCGCTGTGTGGGTCACAAAGACCAGATCGAGGTTCGGTGCCCGGCCGGTTGGGGGCGTCGTCAAGGGA
Source organism: Planctomycetota bacterium (assembly GCA_039414355.1). Taxonomy (GTDB): domain Bacteria; phylum Planctomycetota; class Planctomycetia; order Pirellulales; family Lacipirellulaceae; genus JBCCQL01. The sequence goes on from JBCDJN010000095.1 coordinate 18,832, forward strand.
TTGCTCCTGCTGCTCAAGCGGCGGCGGCCGCGTCCTTGGGCCGCATCCAAACCCAGGCATTGCCGTATACGCGGTACTCGTCCATCACCTGGCTCGCCTCGGCGTCGGTCAGCCAGAAGCGCTTGGCGATCGATTCCGGATCCCGCTGCGCGAGCGTCAGCACCTCAACCTCATGCGTGTCGCCGAAGCGATCCTGGAAGACCTGCGGGCCTTCGTGCTCGTTTCGGGTATGGACTTCCGCCAGGATCGCGGCGCCCGTCAGTTGCGGCAGCTTGCCGGGGTCGAGCAGCTCGTACTCGCCGCCTTCGCAA
>JBCDJN010000096.1:0-19016 GCA_039414355.1 Planctomycetota bacterium
CCAGCTTCTGGGCGACCACGGTCGGCGCCGGCAGCAGGTAGTCGGGCACTTCTCGCCACCAGACGACGCCCTCCCAAAGCGCAAGCGCCGTTACGGCCACGACCAACGGCGCCGCGACCGGCGCCAGCCGCCGGACGAACGACGAGCGGCGGCGTTCGGTGATCGGCTCGGTTTCAGCCAACGGCCTCCCTCCCTGCTTCCCCGCCGCCAAGCGCCGTGGCGAGCGAGCGGGAGACTTCGGCGCAGAGCTGCACGTACGCGGGGTCGCTGCGCGTGCCGTCGGTGCGGGGGCGGGGCAGGTCGACGGCGAAGTCGGCCAGCACGCGGCCGGGGCGGTCGCTCATCACCACCACGCGGTCGGCGAGGAACGTCGCCTCGTAGACGCTGTGGGTGACGAACAGGCAGGCCCAGCCCTGCTGCCGGTGCAGCTCGAGCAGGTCGTCGTTGAGCCGGAAGCGCGTGATCTCGTCGAGCGCGGCGAAGGGCTCGTCCATCAGCAGCAGCCGCGGGCTGGCGACCGTGGCCCGGGCGACCGACGCCCGCATCTTCATCCCGCCGGAGAGCTGCCGCGGGTAGCTGCGGGCGAAGTCGGTCAGGCAAACACGCCGGAGGGCGTCCGCCACAAGCGGCGCCGATTCTCGCCGGCTCACGCCGCGGAGCCGCAGCGGCAGGCGGACGTTGGTGTCGACCCGCGCCCACGGCATGAGCGTGGGCTCTTGGAAGACGCAGCCGATGCCGCCCTCTTCGCTGAGCGACGGGTCACGCGTCACGCCGCCGGCGGTGGGCGAATCGAGCCCCGCCGCCAGCCGCAGCGCCGTGCTCTTGCCGCATCCGGAAGGGCCGACCAGCGCGACGAACTGGCCGCTCTGGATGCGCATCGAGAAGCCGTCGAGCGCCGTGGCGCCGCCTGGGTAGGTCTTCGCGACGTTCTCAAAAGCGATCAAGCTAGAGCTCCGCAGACGATGCCTTCGGTCAACAACTCCTGCACTTTGGGGGAGTGGCTCACCGGCGGCATTTGCCTATCAGCTTAACGCTTCGAGAAGCTCACGACAGGCGAAGGCGTGTGCGCTTCGTCCATCATCGCCTCGACCTTAGCGACCACTTCGGGGTGGTCCACCGCAACGTTGTTTTGCTCGGCGAGGTCGTTGGCCAGGTCGTACAGCTCGATCGGCGCGTCGCGGTCCTTCCGCACGCCCAGACGCACGCCCTTCCATTGCGGGCCACCGGGCGGGCCGACGACACGCACCGCCTGCTTGCCGCCCTGCTCGTAGAACTCCCAGTACAGGTAGTTGTGCGTCTTCTGCTCGCCCGGCTTGCCGAGCAGGGTGGGCAGGTAAGAGACGCCGTCGGTGTTGTCGATGGGCGAGGCGCCGGCGATCTCGCACGCCGTCGGGGCGAAGTCCCAGAACGCGGAGACGTGGTCCGTCACGCCGCCCGGCTGCACCTTGCCGGGCCACCAGGCGATGAGCGGCGTGCGGATGCCGCCCTCGTAGAGGTCGCGCTTGCCGCCGGTGAGCGGGCCGCTTGAGTTGAAGTACTGCCGGCTCCAGCCGCCTTCGCTCATGGCGCCGTTATCGCTGGCGAACAGCACCAGCGTGTTCTCGGCCAGGCCGCGCTCGGCAAGCTTGTCCAGCACCTTGCCCACGGTGTGATCCAGGTAGGCCATCATCGCCGCGTAGGTCGCTTTGGGGTGGGCTTCGCTGCGGTAGAACTTCTGCTCTCGAAACGGGGGCTCTTCGTACTTGCCGATGAACTTCCGACGCCACTTGTCGGGCGCCTGCAGGTCGGCGTGCGACTGCTGCAGCGAGAGGTGCAAGAAGAACGGCCCGCCGGCTTCGGCCCGTTCGTCCAAGTATCGCAGTGTGTCTGCCAGGAAGACCTCGCCGCTGTAGGTGACGCCCTCCTTGCCCTGGTTGCCGGCGTAGTCCACGCGCTGGCCGTTTTGCCAGAGGTGCGTCGGGTAGTAGCGGTGGGCGTCGCGGTGGCCGAGGTAGCCGAAGAAGTGGTGGAAGCCCTTCGCATTCGGCAGGCCCGGCTCGGACGTTTCGCAGGAGAGCCCGCTCTTGCCGATCATCGCCGTGTGGTAGCCGGCGCCCTGCAGACGGGTGGCGATGGTAAGGTCCTGCGGGTTGGCCCGGAACTGGTGGGGGCCGTTCGCACGCTGGTAGACGTGGCCTGTGTGCTGGCCGGTGAGCAGGCACGCCCGCGACGGCGCACAGACGGTGCTGCCGGTGTAGTGCTGCGTGAACCGCATGCCCTCGGCCGCCATGCGGTCGAGCCGCGGCGTGGTGAAGTTCTCTTGGCCGTAGCAGCCCAGGTCTCCGTAGCCGACGTCGTCTGACAGGATAAAGATAATGTTCGGCGGATTCATGGCGGCGGCCGCCGGCGCGACCGAAACGGCCAGTACCAGCACAGCGGCGACGAAGAGAGCTGCAACACGCATAAGGGCCTCGGACAGGCGGAGCAGGGGCGAAACGACGAGACTGCGATTGTACACGAAGTCGAGTCGCGCAGGCGACCGGCAAGACGCAGCAGCCAACCAGCTACGCCGACTTCGGCGAGGCGACTTCGGCTGACGCTGAGGCAGCGCCGCCGGCGACGCCTCTCAGAATCGACTCGACGCCGTCGCCGATGCGGTGGATGTCGAACGTCGCCTCGGCGTAGGCACGTCCGGAGTCGGCGGCGGTTTGGCGGGCCGTAGCGGAGTCGGCCAGCCGCTTGGCGGCGGCGACGAACGCCTCGGCGCCCGACGGTTCGACTACCTCGCCGGCGCCCGCTTGGAGGATCGTCTTCGCCGCCAAGTTCTCCGCCGGGATGGCGGCCAGCAGCGCGCGGCCCGCGCAGAAGTAGCTGAGCACTTTCGACGGCACGGAGAACGCGCTCGCGTCGGGCTCCAGCACGGCGACCAGCACGTCGGCGGCGCCCAGCACGTCGGGCAGTTCCGGGTAGGGCTGGAAGCCGAGGCAGCGGATGGTCGACAGCCTTTTCGCCTCCGCCTGGGCGCGGAGCCAATCGACGGCCGCCCCCTGCGAACTGACCAGCAGCACCCCGGCGCCCGACTCCTGCAGCCACTCGCCCAGCGCGAGCAAGAGCGCCGGGTTGTGCTTCATCGAGAGCGTGCCGGAGTAGACGAAGCGGACCACGCCATCGGTCGATTCACCGGCGAGGCCCTGCTTCGCCGACCAGGCGTTTTCACGCGACCGCTGCGGCAGGTGTTCCAACGGCGCCCAGTTGGGCAGCGTGTGGATGGTGGCGTCGTCCACGCCCCAGCCGCCGATCATCCGGCGGAAGTCGTCGGTGATCACAATCGACGCGTCCGCCTGCCGGTAGGCGGCCTTGTCGAGCCCCAGAAAGTACCGTCCCACCGCCTCGCCCACCACCGGCAGCTTCTTCCGCAGCACGCGGTGGGCGGCGTAGCCGTAGAGGTCCTGCACGTAGTTCACCCACGGCACGCCGCGCGCCTTCGCCCAGTTGGCCAGCGGCGAAAGCACCAGCGACGGCGCTTGCGCCGTTACCAGCACGTCGGGCCCGAACGCCTCGGCTTGGCGGATCAACTCGCGGGCGTAGCTCCGCTCAAAGGCGAACCGCTTGAGCAGTTGGTGCTTCTTGTGGAAGCCGCCGACGCGAACCGCGTGAATCGAAAAGCCTTCGGGGTCATCCTCACGCGGCGACATATCGCCCTGCGGCGTGTCGAGCTCCGCCGAGTAGGCGTGGCGGAGCACCAAGTCGCGTTGCGCAAGCTCGCGGCTGAGCTGCAGCAGGAACGAGTGGCCGGCGAATTCGTGAAAGAAGACTCGCATGAGGTAGTGGCGGGTGCGAGTGGCGAGTGGCTGGGGTCGTGTTTGACTTTGCTGCAATCAACTCCCCGCCCCGGCAGGGGGAGGGGCGGGGGGAGGGGGTTGCCCCGGAGAGCCGTCGCCCTGCTGACGTTGTCAGTTCGCGTTCTCGCCGGCTGACTGCGACGCTCTTGAACCTCGTCACCACTTCAACCCCTTCCCCGCAGTCAACCCGGCAACCGGCCTCCCCCTGCCGGGGAGGGGGATCGATTTAGGCAAGGGGCACTTCGATTCACACTGCCTGCGGCACGCGGCCGGTCAACTCCGCGGCGTAGCCGGCGAGCGCCTCGATCTGCGCGGTGCGTTCGCTCTCCAGGTAGTCCTGGTCGAGCGTCACCGGCTGCTCGCGAATGGTGTCCAGGCCGACGCGTTCAAAGAGCCGGGCCCGCGGCGTGGGGTGGTACAGCATCGCCGGGTTGCCCCACGCCAGCGTCGCCACGCAGGCGTGCACGCGGTCGGAGAGCGTGAGCTGGGTCTGGCTGTAGACGGTGAAGTACGTGTACGGCTCGTCGTGCGCCACCACGCCCGGCTGGTTGTACACCTTCCAGGTGATGTGGGGGTTCACGCGGTGATCGGGCCGGATCACCAAGTGATCGGCGATGCGGGGCGGCAGCTTGCGGAAGTCGATCAGGGCGCCCAGGTAGCACTGCCACTGCCCGGCCCGCGAGAACCGCTTCTGCAAACCAGGCTGCTTCGCCCCCCACGCCCGGCCGAGGGCGGTGAAGGTCTTGTCGAAGCTTCCCTTCAGCTCCGCCTCGCTGGGGGCGACCGTCAGGTTGGGCTCGGGGTACTGGTCGAAGTTGATCGTGATGTAGGGCTCGATGTCCAGCGGCATCGGCCGGTACGCCTTGGGGGCGAAGAACGCGCTGTCGATGCCGCTGTAGGTGAGCTCCGCCAGGTCCTTGACGTGCTCGTAGCTGCTGGCGTCGCGCGTGCTGATGAGCACCGGCGGGTACTGCTTGAGGAAGTCGCGGGCGGAGTTGATCTCCTCGTCGTCGTAGTGGAAGAACGCGGCGCTGAGCAGCACGACCTTCACGCCCCGCTCGTGCAGCTTCTTGAACGTGGGCTCCCACAGCGCGCGGAACGTCCCCGTAAGCATCGGTCCTTGCAGAACGATGTACTCCGCGTCGACGTGGTCTAGCAGGCCGGCGTCGCGTTTCGGGTTGCCCTTCGCCTGGTTGTGGAAGGTGCGGTAGCCGGGCTGGTCTTGGATCTCGATGACGTCGTGCTCGGGGAACATCTGCTCCACGATCCACTTGCCGCCGACGTTGAAGAAGGCGTTGCCGATGTTCTGGCCCCAGAACCCGTAGACGAGGGCGACGACGGGGCGTTGTTGGTCTGACATAGCTTGAGTGCGGGCGAGGCGTTTTAGGCGGGATTGGCGGGGCGGGGCGTCGTGGTGGTTGACGCGGCGTTAGGCGGGAGCGGGCGTCGCTTCCGTCGGCGGGGGCGGGCCGGTGGGTCGGGTGGTGGCGAAGAACAAGATCGGCGCCAGGCAGACCAGCGAGGTGAGCATCTCGATCACCGCGCGGGAGAACTCGCTGGAGAACACCAGGTGCGTGACCGGGGTGAGCGTGAGGACGTAGATCATCGCGCCCACGGCAGACGCCTGCGCGTAGGGGCGGAGCGTGTAGTAGTAAACGGCCAGCAGCACGCCGTACACCAGGCAGCCGATCGGCACGCCGATGGCCCCGAAGTTGAGGATCAATTCGCCGATCAGCCCGGGCGGCATGCCGCCGCCGACGGGGTTCTCGCGGCCCAACACCATCTCGGTCAGCTCGGAGCCGATGGTGACCGGCGGCTTGGCGGGCCACGCGGTCCGCGGCACCGGCGCCACGACCCAGCGGCCGAAGGTGCTGCCATAGAAGTAATCGAATCGGTCGCCGGCCGCTTCGTAGATGCCGGTAGTCTTGACCACGCAGCAGAGGTTCCGCCTGCCGAGCAGGCTGTCGACGAAGCCCTCCTCGGCGCTGGCGCGCTCGGCGCCGCTGGAGCGGATCTGCTTCATCGCCACAAAGCCTGTGCCGCCCAGCACCGCCGCGATCAGCACGCCGCGCAGCGTGAGCATCCGCGCCAGGTTTAGCAGCACCATCGCATTGATCGCTAGCAGCAGCAGCGAGCTGCGGCTGCTGGTCAGCACCGGGTACGCACACGCGCCGGCGGCGACCACCACCAGCCACATCCGGCCGCGGCGGGGGAAACCCTGCGACACCTGCCGGGCGAGCAGCGTCAGGAACACCACGCTGGGCAGCGTGTGCCCCACCAGCGCGTTGTAGCCGAGCGACGCGAACCGCTTGCCGCTGTCGTTGGACTGGACTTCCGCGCGGCGTTTCTTCGAGAGGTCGTGCAGCGAGCCAACGCTCAAGCCGCCCGTCTTGCGGAGCATGTCGGCCGTGCCGGCGGCGGCGAGCACGAGCACGAACACCGAGAGCACCCGCAGCCGGCGGTCGTGAAGGTTGAGGCTCGAGAAGTACTCAAGCATCCGGCTGCGCAGCCGGATGCCGTGCGACGCCAGGAAGTAGCCAACGCACAGGCAGAGCACGCCGACCAGGATCAATGCCGCGCCGGGGAGCATCGCTTCCGCACGGTCGCCGTCTAGCAGGTCGGCGATGGCGGGCGACTTGCCGAAGCAGAGGTAGAACGATTTCCAAGTGGTCGCCACGCCCACGGACAGGGCGATGAACATGCACGGGTGAAAGACATCGAACCGCCCCGGGCTGAGCACCACCGGCGCCAGGCAGAACAGCAGCGAGATCACGCCGCTAACGCAGAGCACCGTCTCCGGCACGCTGACGCCGAGCGCGAGCATCGCCCCCAGCACCATCAGCGGCACGGCGATCATCGACAGCGCGAACATCCGCTTCACGCTCGACGCGTCGACCGGCGCGCGCGCACGCGGCGCGCGGGTGGTCGGGGTGTCGATGATCAGGGGGCTGCTTGCCACGGGGAGGAGTCGGTCGATTGAGAGCTGAAAAGTGGGTTCCGTCTACGCGACGAGGCGGTCGATCAGTCGGTCGAAGCCGTGCACCGTCTGCTCGGCCATCTGCTCGGTCCGCTGCTTGGCCGCCGTGCAGGCGTCGGCGTAGGTTTCGGGGTCGTTGATCCAGTGGGTGATCTGCGCGGCGGCTTCGGTGGCGAAGTGGGTCTCGGGCTGGTAGGCGTGCAGGGCCGGCGGGTTGGCCATGCCGCCGATGCAGCCGCGGTTGTACGCCAGCACCGGCGCCCCGGCGGACCACGCCTCGAGCAGCACCAGCGGCTGGGCCTCGTTGGGGTACTGCGTGGGGAAGAGCATCACGTCCACCCGCTGCAGGTACGCCAGCTTCTCCTCACCATACACCGGGCCGATGCTCATCACCCGGCCGGGGTACCGCTCGCACGCCCGGGCGACGAGCTGCTCGACCTCCTCGCCACGCTCCGGGCCGGCGAGCTCCAGTATGACTGGCACGCCCTGCTGGTGGAGCGTTTCGAACGTCTCGATCGCCAGGCCGACGCCCTTCTCAATCGTTAGATTCGCCAAGAGCCCCAGCCGCAGCGGGCGATCGCTCGTGAACTCGCTCGGCGGCGTCCTCGGCTGGGAGACGACGGAGACCGGGTTGTGCGCCACGAGGGCCTTGGTGGTGCTGCTGTAGCGCTCGACGAAGTCGTCCCGCATTCCCTCGCTCAAGAACACGTGAGCGCCGCCGCGGCGGAGGCTGCGGTCGAGCCACGCCATCCGCCGGTCGGGCCGGTTGATGTAGGCGTAAACGTGGTGGTGCATCGTTGTTTGGTAACGCAGCAGCCGGGCGACGGTGAGCATGCCGATGTCGAACCAGAGGCCCGACCCGGAGTTGGCCACCAGATAGAGATGACGTACGCCGCGAATCCGCTGGCCGGCGAGCACGAAGATGGCCAAGAAGTACCGCAGAGCCCGCCGCACGTGTCGCTGTACGCCGGGCGGGCGGTCGCCGCCGGAGGTGGTCCACACGGTCACGTCGCCGCGCTCGCGGAGCCGCTGCACCACGTGCTTGGTGGCGGACGTCATGCCGGTGACCGGCGGCGGCATAGCCGCGATGACGACGACCGGCAGTTTGTCAGCGTTGCTCACGGTGTCGGCGTCTCGCGGTCAGAATTCGTAAAGCGCACGGGCGCCGGACCCGGCGGCGGCGGCCAGTCGTTCGGCCACCGCGTCGGTGAAGTGCTTCCGCCAGCCGCCCGGCTTGCCGGACCGGTAGTGCGAGTTGGCGACGACCTCGCCCGTCTTGCCGCCACGCATCGCCTGCAGCGAGTACTTCTCGCGGAGCCGGGCAAAGTCTTCTTCGGGCAGGTCAACGCCGATGAACGCCAGCAGCTCGCGGAGCACCTCGCTCTGCCGCTCGCCGGTGATGTCTTCGTACCGGAAGACGCGGACCTGCTCGCCGTGCTCTTCTTGCCCGCGGAACCAGCTCTCGATCGAGCCGAAGAGGTTGTCTTCGCCCTGCCACTGGATGATCTGCAGCAGGCCTTCTTCTTCGCTAATCTGCTTGAGCGCGTGCCGGCGCTCGGCGATGAGCGGGTTGAGCCGGTGCGTGTCGCGGGTTGAGAAGTAGTTGGAGACCACCATGTCGCGCGGGTCGCGGAGCACGAAGAACGCCCGGTAGTTCTCGGGGCGGGTCAGCTGCGTGAACGTGCCGAAGTCGTAGTAGAGCGGGCCGATGATCGTGTGCGGCCGCAGCTTGGGCGGCAGCGGCTTACCGGCCGCGTCTCGGCGGAGCCGGCTCGGCAGCTGCGGGTAGGGCTGCTGCGTGAGGCCGGAGTAGCGGTAGATGATCGGGTCGCTGAGCACCCGCAGCAGCCACCGGCTGCCGGTCCGCTGGACGCAGCAGTGAAAGACGTTCTCCGCCGACGACCGTGCCGAGCGCGGGCAGCAAGCCCGGATGGCCATCGCCCGCAGCGAAAGCTTGGCGTCGCGCAACGGCAGCGCGGCGACGGTGGCCCGCGCTTTGAGCTGATCGATCTGCACGCGGCCAATCATCCGGCGGCGCCTCCGCTGGCGGCCAGTGCTTCTTCGGGCGGCGTCAGCTCGGTGGCGTAGCCGCACTTTTGCAGAGCGTCGCCGGCGACCTGCAAGAAGCGGTCGTGCAGCTCGAGCGTGAAGGCGTCGCGCCAGCCGCCCGCCTTCGCCTTGCGGACAAAGGTCTTGTTCGGCTCGCCCCGCGCGGTCCAGTACGCCTGCTCCTTGGCCCGCATCGCTTCGATCGATCCGTTGGCGAGCGCGGCGTCAATCAGCTCGTCGTCCGCCTCCAGCTTCAGGTAGCCGGCGATCTGTCGGAGCTGGCCGGCTGTGTCGCGCTTCAGGTCCTCGTAGCGCACCACGTGCACGTCGGCGCCGTGCTCGGCGGGGCCGTCGACCCAAGACGTGGCGTGCTTGTGCCACAGACCGAAGGCGTTGGTGCCGCCTTCGAGGAACGCTTCGAGGAACTCTTCGAACGTCAGGTCCTTCGCCGCCCGGCCGACGTAGTCTCGCACCCAGTGGTACTCGGAAACCGCCACGTCGCGGCCGTCGCGTAGGAGCACAATCGCTTGGCGGTACTCGGGGCGGTAGAGCTCGTGCGTCTTGATCAGCCGGCCGCCGCCGGGCGTGAGCTTGGGGAGCGACGGGTGCTTGCCCACGCGGTGGGTGAGCGTGAGCAGGCGGTCCTGCCAATCGGTCTCCTCGCGGGTCACCAGGTACGTGACCAGGTGCCGCAGCCACGTGTTGCCCGACTTGGGGTACGACGCCAGGAAGACGTCTTGCTCGGCGAGGCCGCGGTGCCGCAGATTGACGACCAACCGCCGCGCGGCCGACGCCCGCAGCAGCGCGCGGCCGGTCGCCTTGGGGTTCTTCAGCATCTGCCAGAAGCTCTGCGAGGACCTCATGACGAGTGGGCCCCCTTCAACGAACGCTTCTGAAATCGCTTGGCGAGTTCGCCCAGTTGCGAACGGATGGGCGCCGGTGAGAGCCATGGCACGCACCAGACGCCGACGAATCGGCGAACGAGCAGCGTGCCGGTGACGTTGCGGCAGGCGACCAGCAGCGCGGTCGATGCCGCGACGCCGAGCAGTCCGTACTGGCTGGCGGCAAGTGGGGCGATGGCCAGGTAGAGGCCGCCGCTGACCAGGCCGTTCGCCATGCCCCACTGCTGGTGGCCGGTCATGCGGAGCACGATGCCGAAGCTGCCGGCGAAGACGAAGACGAGCGCCGCCAGGCTCATCATCACCAGCGCCGGCGCCGCCGAGGCGTAGCCGGGGTCGAACCGAGAGAGCCAAGCGCCGGGCGCCACGAGGATGGCCGCCACCAGCACCGCAGCGGGCAGCGCCGCGGCCGTGGCGCCGGAACGCAGAAGCTGCTCGAGCTTCGCCCGGTTGCCGGCCGAGTGCAGTTCCACCACAAACGTCGGCAGCGACGCGTTGGCCAGCAGCAGCGGGCTGCCGACGACCTGCATCAGCCGGCGGATGGCGCCGTAAGCGGCCACGTCCGCGTCGGTGGCGAACCACCGGACGAGCAGGATCTCAAAGTGCGTCAGCCCCACGACGAGCACTTGCGAAACGAGCATCGGGAGGCTCTGGCTCAGCATCGGGTCGCCCGGTAGGTCGCCCTTGGGCGGTTCAACGGCTTGTTGCTCGGCTGTGCTGGCTTGGTTGGCCGTCTTCGGTCGGCAGAACACGATGCCCAGCGTCGCGGCGATCGCCAGGCCGACGATCTGCCCGACGAGCACACTTTCGAGGCTCGTCACCAGCGGCGCGCCAACGGTCAGCAGCAGCGCCAGCACGAGGTTGGGCAGCACGCCGCCATTTAAGGAGTTCACGGCCGAAGCGACGGCGAAGCGTTCGTAAGCGCGGGCCGCCTCGCCGAAGAACTGGCAGAGCAGCATCGCCAACAGCCACAGCACGGCGTAGACGCGGTAGGCGCCGACGCCCTCGCCGAGGCTATCCGGCTGAACGGTCGTCCAGAACCACACCGCGGCGGACGCCACAGCGCCGCCAATCAATGCCCGCCAGATCGCGCGGCCGACGACCACGCGTGCGCCGGCGTGATCGCCACGCAACTCGCACGCGCGGACACGCCGCAGCACGAGCTGCGGCAGCCCCAAGCCTGCGGCCAACGCGCCGAGCACCGCCACGGCGTTGAGCACCACAAACGCGGCGACCTGCTCGTCTTCGAACCGCCGTGAGAGCAGCCCGTAGTTGAGCAGCGTGGCGAGCGTGGCGAAGAGCTTGGCGCCCGCGGCCGACGCCCCGGCCCGGGCCAGCCGCGTCAGCAAAGACGCGGGGCGGCGGGGCGGATTCGGCGCGTCAGTTTCAGAGAGACTCACGGACGGAGCGGCCTAGCCGCGTTGACAATCGGAAGGATTAGTTTCGGCGAGGCTTTCAGCGTTCAGCTATCAGCTATCAGCTTCGAGCCCACCGCTGATAGCTGAGTGCTGACCGCTGAGTGCCCTATGCCCGTGTTTAGTGCATGCCCTTGCAGAGACTAGATAGGAGCGAAACAAGGCAAGATCTAGTAGGCCCCTTCCCGCAGGAGCACCGTGCGGACCGTCCTGGCCAAGATGTAGATGTCCAGCCACGGCGACCAGTTGCGGACGTAGTAGTTGTCGAGCTCCACCCGCTCGTCGTACGTGGTGCGGTTGCGACCCGAGATCTGCCAAAGGCCGGTGATGCCCGGCCGCACCCGCTTGTACATCGGATAGACGTGGCGGTACTTGGCGACCTCTTCCTCGACGATGGGCCGCGGGCCGACCAGGCTCATCTCGCCGCGGAAGACGTTCCACAGCTGCGGCAGTTCGTCCAGGCTCGACTTGCGGAGGAAGCCGCCGACCGAAGTGATCCGCGGGTCGCGCTTCATCTTCTGGTCGCGCATCCACTCTTCGCGGAGACGCTCGTCGGAGTCGAGGCACTCCTTCAGGTGCTGGTCGGCGTTGGTGAACATGGTGCGGAACTTCCACACCTTGAACCGCCGGCCGTCCTGCCCGATGCGGCCGTGGCCGTACAGCACCGGGCCGGGCGAGGTGAGCTTGATCGCCAGCGAGATGAGCAGCATAAGCGGCGTGATGACCACGCCAACGGCCAGCGACAGGCCGATGTCGACCGTGCGCTTGATGAACTGCGGCCACGGCATCAGCAGGCGTTCGCCAACGTGCAGGGCCGCGGCGCCGGCGCACTCGCGTGACTCGGTCCACAGGCTCGGCAGCCCGGCGCCGCCGATCACCAGCCGGTTGGGGATCTTGCTCAGGGCTTCGCGGGTGTGCTCGTCGGAGAGCACCTCGGAGCTGAGCTTCGCCGAGACGCCGCCGGCCGACTTCTCGCAGGCGATCACCGCCCACTGGGCGTCGAACTCGCGGACAAACCGCTCGGCCTCGTCGGGCGGGCCGAGCCAGTCGGTGTCGTCGTTGGCGGCGCCGGATGCTTGGGTGGCGCCACGCCACAGCGTGTTCTGATAAGCAATGACGCCCTTCGAACGCATGCCGCGGCGGGCGTCGCGCTCGAGCATGCGGTGCACGCGGAAGCCGGTCGGTCCGCCGCCGAAGACCAGCACCGGCTCGCCCCACCAAGGCTGCTTGGCGAGCAGCGACCGGGCGAGCGAACGCGACGTGGGCAGGGCGACCAGCAACAGCGGCAGCAGCACAACCGTAAGCAACGCCACCGAGCCGGGCGCGGCGCTGGCGTAGAGCGAGACGCCGAGCATCGCCGTCACCAGCGAGAACGCGGCAAGGCAGAGCTTGCGGAGCTCGACCACCGGGCTCAGCCCGATGCCCGGGTAGAGTCCCATAACGCCGAGCGACGCGAAGAGCGCCGGCAGCAAGAACAGCAGCTTGCTCGCCGGCTCAAAGCCGGGGGCGCCGGTGAGCAAGCGGACCGTTTCGTTGGCCAAGAGGATGCAGGCAGCGCCGGTTAGCAGGTCGGCGGCGGCCAGCGGGGCGCCGTTCACCACGTAGCGGGTGAGATGGTGCAGCAGCACCCGCCAGCTTGCATCGACCACGGGCGGGGCCAGCAGCGTGGCTTGGGTCGCTTCGTCCAGCTCAAACGGCTGTTGGCTGGGTTGGGGTAGCGATGCGTCGGCGTTTAGCTCCGGCGACCCATCGGGGTCCGCCGCGGGCGGTGGGGCGACGGCCGCCACGCCGCCCGCGTGGGGATCGTCGACCTTGGAATGCGGGTCCATGGAAGCAGCTCAATGTTGGTTGGGGCGGGCGCCTGTGTCCCTAGAAATCACGTCCTTGTGGTGCGCAGCCGGCCAGCCGGCCGCGCACCCGCTGTGTGGCAGGATCAGCCCGCGGCCGAAGGCGCGGGGGCTGAGGTGGTCTTGCTCGAGGTGTAGCCCGCCTGGTCGTGGGCGTACGCGTACGAGCCGCCGTACTTTCCGTAGTTGCCATAGCCGCCGCCTTCATTGGCGAGCCGGCCTTCGAGGTCGTTCACCACGGCGCCCAAGAGGTTGCATTCCACCTCTCGGAGCATCGCCGCGGCGTGCTGCGTGGCGCCGGCCATATCCTTCTTCACCGGCGTTACAAGAATCACGCCATCGCACCTGGGGGCGACGTTGAGCGGATCGCTCACCACCAGCGTGGGCGGCGTGTCAATCACCACGTACTCGTACTTCTCACGGAGCGTGCCAACCAGCTCCTCAAACCGCGGCATGGTCAGCAGCTCGGCCGGGTTGGGCGGCAGGGGGCCGGCCGGCAGCAGTTCGAGGTTCTCCACCGCGGTCTGCAGCACCGCGTCCGGCAGATCGACCTGGTCGATCAGCAGGTCCGAAAGCCCGTGCTCAGGCTTCAGGTCCTTGAAGAAGATGCCGTGCTGCGTTGGCTTGCGCATGTCGGCGTCGACCAGCAGCACCTTCTTGCCCGCCGAGGCGAGCGCCACCGCCACGTTGGACGACACTAGCGACTTGCCGTCCGAGGCGGTCGGACTGGTCACCTGAACAACGCTGCGGTCCTCGCCACGCGCGGCGAAGAATAACGCGGTGCGGACCGAGCGGATCGCCTCGGCGTCGGTGGAGAGCGCTTTGTGCAGGGCGACCACCTTACCGTCGACGGGCGAGTCCTTCACCTCGGCGCCGATGAGCCGCGGCACGACGCCAAGCACCGGGGCGTCGACCGCCTCGGCGATCTCGTCCGACGACTGGAACGTGCGGTCGGCCATCTCACTCCAGACGGCGATTCCCAGCCCAGTCCCCAGGCCGGCGACCACCGAAAGGGCGCCGACGATGATCAAGTTGGGCCAAACCTGAGCGGCCGGCGTCGCCGGCTCGATGACGGGCGTTTCGTACGTGCCGAGATCCGTCGCCATGCCGAGTTCCGGCAGGCGGGCGAGGAACGCGTTGTGAAGCTCACGGTTGCGGGCCAGCCGGTCGGTCAGCACGCGGTCCTTCGCCTCAAGGCTGTTGAGCTTGCGGGCCTCGGTCGCCGCGTCGGCGATAATGGCGTCGGTCTCGGCGATGCGGCGGTCGAGGTGCTCGATGTCGTTCTCCAGCAGCTTGACGTAAGCGCTGACGACGACGGCCGGGTCGAGCTCTTCGGCCTCGCGGCCCTGGGCGAAGTTCCGCTCGCGGAGCAGGCCTTCAAGCTCGGCGATCTCGCGGGCGATCTCCGAGACACGCGGGTGGCGGGCTCCGAAGCTGTTGCGGAGGATGCCGGCCTGAGTCCGCAGGCTCACGAGCTTGTCGAACTCGGCGTTGGCCGCTTCGCTACGCGCCGGCTGGTCGGCCTGAAACGCCTCGGAGATGGCGTCGCCGCGCTCGACGTTGACCAGCAGCGAGAGCCGCTGCACGTGTTGGTCGTCGATGAGCGCGAGCCGCTCGCTGTCGGTGAATGTCGAGGCCTTCGGGCCGTTGATCGAGGCCTGCACCGCGTCGAGCCGCGACTTGGTGAGCGACCGCTGCAGCACCAGGTCACGCCGCTCCGAGGAGAGCTGAACAAGCTCGTTCTCGTAGACGCTCAGCGTGTCGTCGCCGCTGAACATCAGCGGCGCCTCGCCGCGGAACTTCTGGTACTCGGCCTCGGCGTCGGCGAGTTCCTTGCCGATCTTCTCGCTCTCCTCCTTGAAGATGCCAAGGGCCTTGCTGCCGATGTTGTTGAACGTCTCGTCGAGGAACGACTGGTACGCTTCGACAAGGGCGCCCAGCACCAGCCGCGCCTCTTCTGGCTCGGTGTGCGAGAAGGCGGCCGTGAGGACCTGCGCGTCTTTGGCTTGGCCCTCGCCGCCGCGGCCGATGTCTAGGTGCTCGCGGATGTAGCCCGCGGCGGTCATGTCTTCGACAAGCTTGCCCTGGACGCCGGGCAGCTCGGCGAGGCCGTGCTTCTCGATGGCCCGCTCAACCACCTTAGAGCTGCCGAACAGTCGGATGTGCGTGGCGAGGATGTCTTCCTCGACACCGTCCTGCATGTCGGCGCCGTTGGAGTTGACGCTGGTGGCGCCGGCCTGCTTCTTGATGACGAGGATTTCAACGTTGCTCTGGAAGATCTTCTCGGCGTTCTGGCAGTAAGCCACGCCCAAGCCGAGAGCCGCCGCCGTAGTCAGCGCGAGCGTGAGCCAGTGACGCCGAAGCATCCGGCCCAAGTCGAGCGCTCGGTGCGAAGCAAAGTGGTCGTTCACAGTTGGTGTCCCCAGGAGAAGTAGCGGCGTCGGAATCACTTCCGACGCCAAGCCGCCCCGGTTCGTCCCACGCAACGCCGCGGGCGAACAGCAGCCGGCCTGATCGGCAAAATCAGCAAACCACGTGCCGCCGGCACATGCCGACCGCCAGCAGTTAGGATTGTTGTGGTATCGAGTGATGGTCGCCGGAGGCGGGACGACGCGGCCTTGTCCTAAGGCTCGGCGGCGTGCGGGGACCGGCGATAAAGGCGGGTGGTTGTCGCCGGGGGCGGCGGTTCGCTTTCGGTGCGTCGCGTCGTCCCCCAACGCAGGCCCGCAGTATAATCGACGAAGTCGCCTCGGCTAGCCGTAAGACGCCCAATAATCAGGCGCCGGGCTGATTGATCTGCTGGCGTCCGAGTGGGTCCGGTCGTAGTGCTTTTCCCAGCCGCTTGATGACCCGATCCCACTGCCGCGGGCGGGGCCCCATGCGGCGGCCGAGCTGGGCTTCGTCCAGCGCCGCCTGGTAATTGCCCATCGATTCCAGTTGCAAGACCAGCTGCAGCCGCCAGCCAGGTTCCGACGGCCGCTGGCGGATCGCCTCGCGGTACCACCGGACGGCGTCCTCGCCCTGGCCGGCGTCTGCCGAGAGCTCGGCCAGCATCAACGCCCGCTCGGCGGAGGGATTGGTCTCGGCCGCGGCGGTCAGCCCCTCAGTCGCCGCTCGGAGAACCGCGAGGCGTGCCGCGTCGGGCACGGGCTCTTCGCCCAACGCGTCGTAAACGCCGTAGAGCTGGTCGGGGTCTTGCGGGACGAGCTGCTCGAGAAGCTGCTCCGGCGCGAGCACAACCGACGCCAGGCGAAGCACTTGCGCCGCATGCTTCGGGCTTTGCTCAAGCGACGCCCGCCACGCCGGCCACGCCTCGGCGGGCGAGCCGCTCAGGTAGGCGAGGGCGCCGGTTTGGAACAGGCGGTCTTCGTCGGAAGGACAGAGCCTCATTAGCCGCTCGACGGAACCGCCGAGCGGGCGATCGTCCAGCCAGCTCAACTCCAGCCGCCGCAACTCAGCCAGCGGCAAGAGCGGGCAGGCCGCGGCCGCCGCCTCGTACGCCTCGACCGCCTGCGGCAGGTTGGCCTGGACGATCTCTTGCTCGCGGAGCTCGGCAAGGCCTTCCGCGTCGTCACGCCGGCGCCGGTCGGCCGCGAGATTGAGCAGGAACGAGGGCTTGGTCAGTTCCCAGATCCGGGGGTTGCTGGCTGGCTCGTCGAACTCCTCGGCGAGCGAGTCCCGCGCCTGCACGCGGTAGCGGAGCACGAGCGCTTCGCCGAGCGCGAGCCAGGCCTGGCCGTCGTCGCCCTCACGCTGAGCCGCCGCCTGGAGACGGTTGGCGATGCGCTCGGCGGCGAGGCGGCTGACTTGGGCGTCGTCGCCACGCCACGGGAGCCGCTGGATCGCCAAGTCAGCGGCGCCCGCGGTGTGCAACTGCCAAGCGGACCAGCAGGTGGCGATCAGCAGCAAGAGGGCGATGGCCGTGTGCTTCGCGGCGATGGGTTGCTCCGTTTGCGGGGTCGGTGCGAGCGACGAGACTAGCCCCACTGCCACGGCCGCGAGCAGCAGGTTGGCGGGCAGCATCAGGCAGAAGTCGACCACGCCGTGGAGCAGCTGGAACACGATCATCGCGAGCGCGACAAACCCCAGCGCGCGGCGTGAAGCGTCCTCGCTACGCAGCGCGGCCACCGCCACCCAGCCGGCGACGACCGCCACCGCCAGCACGCCGGCGAGCGCGAGCAAGCCGCCGTCGACCAGGGCTTCGAGGTACAGGTTGTGGGCGTGCTCGACGCGGCGGGTCAGCACACCGTCGTCGTACAGCGGGTGCACAAAGCGGTAGCTGCCGTAGCCGGCGCCCAGCGGGAACAGGTCCGTCGCGGCGCGGCCGGCGGTTTGCCAGATGGCGAGCCGGCCGTCGGACTGGTACGTCTGCTGATCGCTGAGCGACGCCAGGCGGCGGGTGGTGTGGTCGGTCACGTCGCTCCAGAGCAGCATCCCGCCGGCCGCAACCACAACGACTGCGCCGGCGATGATCGCGCTACGCAGCGTGACCACGGCGCCGCCGGCGAAAGCGATCACCGCCGTCGTGGCGAGCGTCGCCAGCACGGCGCCGCGCGAGTACGAAGCGAGCAGGCCAACCACCAGCACCGCCATGCAGAGCGTCTGCCAGCGCGAGAAACGCCACCGGCGGAAGCGATCCTCCGGCTTTGGCTCACCCCAGCCCAGGCGAGCGGCGCCGGCTAAGCACGCCAGGCACATGGCGAAGTAGGCGCCGGCTTGGTTGTGATAGACGAAGGGGCCAACGGGCGGCAGCCGGTCGGGCGCCTTCGGGATGATCCAGTAGATGCGCCCCTCGGCGGTGGCCAGCTGGGCGAGGGCGACGATGCTCAGCAACGCCCCGTTCACCGCGAACGCTGTGAGCAGGACGCGTAGGTCGTACTTGGTGGTGAGGAGATTGGCGGCCAGCCAGACCACCGCCGCGGTGATCGCAAGCCACGCCATGGACCGCCGGGTTGCGGCGGCGTCTACGGTGAGTTGCCGCGGGGAGTCGGTTTCGCCGATGAGCTCCGCTTGCGTTTGCGCCGCGACGGAGGGGACTCCACCAGGTCCATACGCCGGGGCCAACTGCGTGGCGCCAACGGCCCAGAGCAAAAGGATCGGCGCCAACATCGCCGGCGTCGCCATTGATGTGCGCGTGCTTCGCAACGCGTGAACAACCGTCAGCAACAGGCTGAGGGCGATCGGCCAGACGAGCCACCTCGCCAGGTAGGGCTCGGTGCCACCCAGCACCCAGGGGGCGGCCAGCAGCGGAAGGGCGAAGAGGACTCGAGCGGCTTGCTGCACGGGGGCGCTTCGCGGGGCGAGTGGCAGGGGGGCGGGTCAGCTACTTGGCGAGGGACGGGGCGCGGTCGCGGCAGCCATTATGGTTGGCGGCGGCCGGAGGCGGAGATGGCGACGGAAAGAATCCGCCGGCGCCCGAAAATCAGCGCACAAAAAAACCGAAGGGCGTCGCTTGCTCGCGACGCCCTCCGGCTAATTCTATCTTCGCTGCAAGCGGGCTCAGAAGCCGACGCAAACGCAGCGGCAAACGCTGCCCGTCGCAGGCGGCGCGATATCAATATCGATATCGATATCAATGTTGATCGTGATCGAGATCGTCAAGGCGAGCGAGATCGACGTGCCGCCCATGGCGCCGCCCATTCCGCCGCAAGAAGGCGGAGTGACAACCGGGGCACAACCGCCGCCCGTCGATCCACCCTTGCTGCTGCCGGAGACCGACGTGCCACCGCTGGTGGTGACCTTGCCGTCGATGACGTTGATATCGACACCCTTGATGTCGAGCACGTCCATCGAATCCTTGACGTCGAAGACGCCCTTGTTGACGCCCATCGCCTTGCCAAGGCTGCCCGCTTCGGCGAGGCCGGCAACGGTCAGGACGGCAGCAAACGCACTGCAAAAGGCTAGCTGACGCAACATAAGGTTTCCCCGATTCGCCTGTGGGAGTTTCGTCGTCGTTGATTACTGAATTGGGTACACAGCATCCGCACAGCCGTCTGCTGCGACTCGGG
>JBCDJN010000097.1:0-18823 GCA_039414355.1 Planctomycetota bacterium
GGACCGGGCGCGCGACCTGGGGGGCGCGGTGCTGGCTATCACGGGTCAAGCGCGCTGGTAGCCCGGACTGCGTCTGGCGCGCCGGCGGCGCACGCCGCCGGTGGTTATCTTGGGGCTCCGGCGGCTGACGCCGCCGGCTCGCCGCAAACAGTAATCCAAACCTACTCTTTCAATCGAGTTCTCTCATGCACCGCGCCGCTCTACTGCTCGCTTTCCTCGCCAGCCCGCTGTTGGCTTACGCCCACGAAGGCCACACGCACGCGTCCGCCGATGGTTGGTACGAGCTGTTCAACGGCAAGGACCTGACCGGCTGGCGGGTCTCTGAGAACCCCGACTCGTTCTCCGTTGCCGATGGCAAGATCGTGGTCAAAGGCCCTCGCGCGCACGCCTTCTACGTTGGCGACGTCGGCGGCGCCGACTTCAAGGATTTCGAGCTGAAGCTCGAAGTGCTCACCAAGCCGAACGCCAACTCCGGCGTGTTCTTCCACACCGAGTACCAAGAGAAGGGCTGGCCCGGCAAGGGCTACGAGGTGCAGGTGAACCAAACCCACCGAGACCGCATCAAGACCGGCAGCATCTACGCCGTGCAGAACGTGATGGACGAATCCGCCGCCAAGGACGACACCTGGTACACCCAGCACATCATCGTGCGGGGCAAGCGAGTAGTGGTGAAGGTTGATGGCGAAGTGGTCAACGACTTCACCGAACCCGACGATGTCCAGCCGCCGGCCGATCGCCCGGGGCGAAAGCTCTCCCGCGGCACCATCGCCCTGCAGGGCCACGACCCGGGGAGCGAGGTCCACTACCGGTCGGTCAAGATCAAGCCGCTTGACTGACACGCGGCATGGCTGCTTCCCTCTCCTCGCCGACATCCGCCGCGGGTCCGACGCCCCCGGGCGGCAGCGACGCCAGCCGCTTGGCCATCAACGCCGCGTGGCTTGTGCGGCTCCGCTGGGTGGCGGCGGCCGGGCAGGTGCTGACCATCGGCGTGGTGGAGTGGGGCCTCGGGGTGGCGGCGCCGGCGTGGCCGTTGTTCGCGATGGTCGGAGTCACCGTTGGCACCAACGCCGCGTTCCACGGCTGGGTCCGCCGCTGCCAAGAGCTGCCGTGCTCGCCAAGCCCGCGGGCGTGGCACGCCGTGCTCGGCGGGCTGATGCTGCTCGATCTGCTGGTGCTCAGCGCCATGCTGTCGCTCACCGGCGGCCCCACCAACCCGTTCGCGGTCTTCTACTTCGTCAACCTCGCCCTCTGCGGCGTGCTGCTGCCCGCGCGGTGGGCGTGGCTGCTCTGCGCGATCACTGTGCTGGCGTTCGCCGTGATCAGCTACCGCCACCTGCCGCTCGACGAGCTCCGCGACCCGCGCCGGCTGGAGAGCATCGCGGTGCTCGGCGGGCCCCACGTGGTGACGCTCGGGGCGATGGCGGCGTTCGCGGCCTGCAGCGGCGTGATCGTGTCGTTCGCAACGCGGCTGACGAAGGAGCTCGAACTCGAGCACCAAGCCCGGACCGAAGCCGAGGAACGCCGCGCCCGCAGCGAGAAGCTCGAAGCGCTAGGCACGCTGGCCGCCGGCGCCGCACACGAGCTGGCGACCCCGCTCGGAACCATTGCAGTTGTCGCGGGCGAACTAGACCGGACGCTCACCCAAGCCGGCGTTGGTGGCGACGCCGCCGACGACGTCCGGCTAATCCGCGAGGAACTGGCCCGCTGCCGGCGGATTCTCGATCGCATGTCGACCGGCGCCGCCCAGCCGTCGGGCGAGGCGCCCGATACCTTCTCGCTTGAGGCCCTCGTCGAACACACCCTCGCCGAGCTTCCGCCGGCAAACCGAGTTTCCGTCAAGTGGTCCGGAGACGCCGCGGCTACGAAGCAGGCCCAGGTACACGCACCGCGTACCGCGCTGGCTCAGGCCCTGCGTGCTGTCGTCCAGAACGCTGTGGAGGTAACTGCGGCTGACTCGGTGGTGGTGCTGTCAGCAGAGAAGACTAACGAACACGCGGTCCTGGAGATTGTCGATGAGGGCGCCGGCATGCTGCCCGACGTGCTGGCCCGCGCCGGCGAGCCCTTCTTCACCACCAAGCCCGCAGGCCACGGCATGGGGCTCGGGCTCTATCTCGCTCGCAGCGTCGTCGAACAGATAGGCGGCGAGCTCGCGATCCGTTCCCACGCTGGCGCCGGCACAACCGTCTCCGTTACGCTACGCACGGTAGCCGCTCATCAATCGCCGGCCCGAGTTACGGCTCGCTGACGGCCGCCCCGCCACAATCACCGCCGTGAAACTGCTGTTGGTTGACGACGACGACACGATGCGTGGCCGCCTCGCCCGGGCGTTGTCGGACCGCGGGCTAGAGGTGTTCGTCGCGGCCGGCGTCGAGCAAGCCGTCGAAGTCGCTCGGAGAGAGCAACCTTCGATCGCGGTTCTCGATCTCAAGATGCCGGACGGGGACGGACTCGACCTGCTACGCCGGCTCCGCACGCTGTCTCCGGAGACGCGTTGCATTATCCTCACGGGCTACGGAAGCATCGCCAACGCGGTGGATGCGATGCAGGCCGGCGCCACGGGTTACGTGACCAAGCCCGCCGACGCCGACCAAGTGCTGGGCGCTTTCCGCCGGGCGTTGCCCACCGAGTGCCGACAGTCCTTTGACTTGGCGACCCGCCACGAGATCAGCGTCCCCTCGCTCGCCGAGGTGGAGTGGAACCACATCCAGCAGGTCCTCGCCGACTGCGGCGGCAACGTCTCGCAGGCCGCCAAAGTCTTGAACATCACTCGGCGTGTCCTGCAGAGAAAACTCCGTAAGCTCGCCCCCGAACCCAATCAACTTCCGCAAGACGTCGACCCCGCAGGCAACCATGAACCGTAGAGACTTCCTCCAAGCGAGCGCCGCCGGCGCCGCCTGTGCCGCCGCCTCCTCCGCTCACGCCGCACCGGTCGAAGCGCCGGCCGGCAGCAACGCCGGCAAGATCTACAAGTCGGTGAAGTGGGGCATGATCAAGACGGACGGCGACGTGGCGAGCAAGTTCGCGCTTTGCAAGGAGCTTGGCTACGACGGCATGGAGCTCGTCAGCCCCGGCGGGCCGTCGGCCGAAGAAGCCCGCGCCGCCGCCGAGGCGACCGGCATGCCGATCCACGGCGTGGTGGACATGCGGCATTGGCAGATCCGGCTTTCTTCGCCCTCAGCGGAAACGCGTGACGAGGGTCGGGCGATCCTCGAACAAGCCATCCGCGACTGCCACGCCTACGGCGGCGACACCGTGCTGCTGGTGCCGGGCCGCGTTGCCGGCGACGCCGAAACGCACGACCACGTCTGGAACCGCTCGATCCCGCAGATCCGCAAGGTGCTCCCCACGGCCAGCAAGCTGGGCGTGCGGGTGCTGATTGAGAACGTGTGGAACGGCTTCTGTAAACAACCGGACGAGCTGCGCGACTACGTGGACGCCATCGACAGCCCGTGGGTGGGTGTTTACTTTGACATCGGCAACGCCCAGCGATTCGCCCCGAGCGAGGAGTGGGTCCGCACGCTCGGCCGCCGGATCGTCAAGCTCGATGTGAAGGGCTGGGGCCAAGAAGGCGGCTTCGGCAAGATTGGCGACGGCGACGTGGATTGGCCCGCCGTTCGCGAGGCGCTCGCCGAGATCGGCTTCAGCGGCTGGTGCACCGCCGAGGTGGGCGGCGGCGGCAAGGAGCGGCTCGCCGAGATCGCCGACCGCCTCAACCGCTCGCTCGCCCTGTAGCCCCCGCCCGGCAACCTTTTCGACAACGCCTTATCAGGAGCCCCGCGATTAACGTCCAAGCCCGCCTGTCGTTGATGATGTTCCTCCAGTTCTTCACCTGGGGGGCGTGGTTCGCCACGCTGTGGCTGTGCCTTCTGGAGTCGGGCTTGATCGACTTCAAGCCGGGGGCTTACCAGAGTGCTCCAATCGCGGCGATGATCGCCCCGCTATTCCTGGGGCTGATCGCCGACAGGCTCTTTCCGTCGCAGATCGTTCAAGGCGCGCTGATGCTCGTTGGCGCCGGGCTAATGGTCGGCGCCGCCGAGGCGGTGGAAGCGAAGCAGGGCTCGACCGCCGTTTGGCTGCTAACCGCGTACATGCTGTGCTACATGCCAACGCTCGGCCTCGGCAACTCCATCGCCTTCGCCCACGTTAAGGACCAGAACGAATTCCCGGCGATCCGGGTTTGGGGAACCATCGGTTGGATCGTCGCGGGGCTCTTTGTCGGCGGGATGGGTTGGTCGGCCAGCGTCAATATTCTGTGGATTGCGGCTGTCGGCTCGGCGGCGTTTGGGCTCTACAGCTTCACGCTCCCGCACACACCGCCGCCCGCAAAAGACAAGCCGCTGGACATCCGCAGCGTGCTTATGTTCGACGCGTTGGGACTGCTGGCATCGGTGCCGTTCGCCGTGTTCATCATCTGCTCAACGCTGGTCTGCATCCCGCTCGCGTACTACTACGACAACGTCTCGGGGCTACTCGCGCAAACCGGCTTTGAGCAGCCGGCATCGACAATGACGCTCGGGCAGATGAGCGAGATCTTCTTCATGCTGCTCATCCCGTTCTTCTTCCGCCGCCTTGGTGTGAAGTGGATGATCCTGATTGGCATGGGCGCGTGGGTGGGCCGTTACCTGCTGTTCGCCTACGGGGCGCCAAGCCAAGCCACTTGGATGATCCTCGGCGGCGTGCTGCTACACGGAATCTGTTACGACTTCTTCTTCGTGACGGGCTTCATGTACACCGATCAGAAGGCGCCGCCGGAGATCCGCGGGCAAGCCCAAAGCATGCTCGTCTTCTTCACGCAGGGCGTTGGTATGTACATCGGCTTCGCCGTCGCCGGGCACTTCTTCAAGTCGACCATGACGGACGCCGAGAAATACGCCGACAACCTCAAAGAGGCTTCGAGCGTCTCAGAAACTGGCTTTTTTGAGAGCTTTCTGGGAATCTTCAGCCGTTCGCTGCCCGAGGGGCTCAACACCGAGCTGCTCGCCAGCACTATGGAGCAGTGGAAGGAATTCTGGCTGCTGCCCGCCTACATGGCGGCGGCCATCATGGTGCTGTTCTTCGTACTCTTCTGGGACCGGGTCGACCGTGAGAAGGCGCTCGGCGAGGGCGATTCGTCCGACGACGCGGCTAACGCAGACCCCGCACCCAGCGCATGAGGTTCGCCTCGACAATGGCGAGGTCGTCGCCGAAGGCGTTGCGGAAGTCGGCCACGCGTTCGGCGGCGGTGTAGCTGGCCAGCGGGGGGCGGGCGGCGAGGCTCGCCAGGTACGCGCTGTACTGCCGCGGCTGCGTCTCCGCCAGGTAGAAGGCGAGCGTCCACGCTTGGGAGTAGGCCGCCGCGGCGTTGCGGCGGAACGGCTCGTCGGTGGCCGCAAACTCCGCCAGCGAGTAAGGCGCCTGCCCGTCTTTCGAGAAGTGCAGGAAGTCGTCCAGCCGCTCCGCATTGATCCGGTCGGCCCGTGTGTCTGAACCGCGCGGGCGCCACACAGCACGCGGCTCGAAGAGCATCGCCAATCCTTCCGGCACCCAGTACGGCGCGTCGGCGCCGCGGATGTGCACGCCGGTGTTGAACGCCACCTGGTGGGTCGCCTCGTGGATGACGGTGGCGGCGGTCTCGGTCCAGTCGCCGTCGCCGCCGGTCACGTCGTACAGCACCACGCGGTTGGAGTAGTGATCGTAATGCCCCAGCGCGCCCGGGATGGGCTTGGTGCCCGACTGCGCGACAAAGCGGTCGTAGCCGCCGCGGTTCGGGAACGCCACCGCGACGAGCGGGAACTCCGGCTCCCGGGCCGAGAACCCGCGCACCCGCAGGTAGCTGAGGAGCGAACGACAGACGTCTTCAAACCGCCCCGCCCACGCGCTGCTGGCGCCGGGTGGGTGGACCACCAAGTAGTGGCTGGTGGACGAGATCTCCATGCCGCCGCCAAACTCGCGATAGAGCTGCTTCCGCACGTCCGCTGATGAGAGCGGGCGGAACGGCTCGCGGCGCCGCTTGGCGTTCTTCGCCTCGCCGGGAGAGAACTCGTGCAGCCGGCCGTCGCTGCCGAGCAGTTGAATCACCGACCGCGACCAAGCGAACGGCTTGCCCTCAACGGGCTGGCCGTCGACCAGGGCGGTCATTGTCCAGTCGGCAGCGGGCGCCTTGCTGGCGTAGCCGGCGGCGCCCATGGCGAGCAGCAATGCGAGGCAGATTCGTGGCATAGGGCCTTTGGCCATGGGTGACGGGTTCGGCGGATCGCCGCCGGGGCGGCTTCCGCAAGCCTACCCCGCTCCCGCCCCGGAAAACTGACGGGCGACACGCCAAGATGAGCCGCGTAGAATCGAACTTGTCGAATGTCGGACTCATGCCGTCTGCGCCCCCGGGACACGCCATGCCGCGAACGCTCCGCACGTCGCTCGCCGTCGCCGGCGCCTGCCTGCTGGCCCTGGGAAACGTTCACGGCGAACCAGCGGCCGCCGATCCCGCCGCCGACGAGTCGCCGGGGATCGACACCGCCGCCGTCAATCGCTTGATCGGCCAGTTGGCCGCGGGATCAGAGCAAGATCGGTCATCGGCCAAGGAAGCGCTGTTAGCGCTCGGCCGGCCGGATGCCGCCGACGCCGAACGGCTGCTACTCGCGCTGCCCAAGCTCACCGACTCGGCGCCCGCCGCCATCCGCGAGGGCCTCGCCGAGGTCCGCCGCGAACTCTTCAACCGGCTCGCGAAGCTCTCCGCCGAACCAACCACGGTGACGCTGGACGTGGTGCAGTCGCCCCTCTCTGAGGTGCTGACCGCCATCGAAGAGCAAACCGGCAACAAGGTGATCGACCTCCGCGACCAGTTCGGTCAGGAAGCGGACGACAAGCCCGTTTCGCTCACCGTCACCGACATCCCGTTCTGGGACGCGATGGATCAGGTGCTCGACGAGGCCGGCATGACGGTCTACTCCTTCTCCGGCGAACGGGCGCTGGGCATCATGGGTCGGGGCGGCGCCGCCTCTTCCCGCTGGGCGGCGGGGACTTACGCCGGCCCGCTGCGGATTGAACCGATCCGCGTCACCGCTTCGCGCGACCTCCGCCAGATCAACGGCGAGTCGCTCAACGTTCAGCTCGAGGTCTCGTGGGAACCGAGGCTCACACCGATCGCCCTCACGCAACCGCGTGACGAGCTTGAGGTGATCGACGACACCGGCGCCGTGATCGAAGTCTCCGATCGCGCAGGCGACATCGAACTCGAAGTTCAAGCCGGCGGCCAGACCGTCGAGATGACGCTGCCGATGAAGCTGCCGGCGCGGGGAACGCAGAAGATCGAAAGCCTTCGCGGCCGGCTCAACGCGGTGATGCCAAGCGGGCTCGCGGAGTTTCGCTTCGACAAGCTCGACGAGTTTGAGGAGCCTCCCGTTCAGCAGAAGGGCGGCGCCACGGTGACGCTCATCGCCGTGCAGAAGAACGGCGAGCTGTGGGACCTGCACATGCGGCTGCGGATCGAAGACGCCGGCGGCGAGGCGGGCGCCTTCGCCTCGCACCGCGGCTGGGTGCTGGAGAACCCCACGTATCTGGTCGACGAGGCGGGCGCCGAGATCGAGCACCAGGGCTTCGAGACAACCATGCAGCGCGGCAACGAGATTGGCTTGGCGTACCAATTTGAGCTGCCCGAAGGGCCCGCCGGTCTCACGTGGGTCTACAAGACGCCGACGGCGATCCTCGAAACGCCGCTCGAGTACGAACTCAACTTCATCCCGCTGCCGTAGCAACCGGCGGCGGGCTTCCCCCCGACGAATCAATCCCGAGACGACGCATGATCTGGCGCCGCCCCGCGATACGGATGATTGCCCTCTCGTGCGCGCTCGGCGCGTGCTCGCCACCGGCCGCCGCCCAGAAGGCGGCCGCCATCGAGCCGCCGGCCAAGGCCGCCAAGTACCACGGCGTGCTCCTGCGGCGCCCGGCGCCCGGGTACTTGTTCGATCGCTTCTTCAACGCGTGGCTGGACGAAGCGCCGGTCGCCGACCTGCAGGCGTTCCTTGCCGCGCGTGCCGACGACCCCGGCACGCCTGCCGACCGGCTGCTCTTGGCCCTGTTCTACGCCAAGCGTGGTGACGACGTCGCGGCGATTGGGCAGTTCCGCGAAACCCTGGCCGCCGATCCGGGCAACGCCGCGGCGTGGCGCCAGAAGGCAGAGCTCGAAGCGCGAACGCTTAACTTCGAGACCGCGCTGGCCGACCTTGACGCCGCCGAGAAGGCAGGGCCCAAGCCCGACCTCGCCGTCGAGATCGCGAAGCTCCGCGGCCGGCTGCTCCTGCGGAGCGGCCGCCGCGACGACGCCCTCAAGGCCTTCGCCAAACTGCTCACCGACAACCCCGATGACGAAGAGCTGGCGGAGGACGTCATCGAACTCCAAGTGAGCGAAGACCTTTTCGACCAGGCGATTGAGACCGCCCAGTCGCTGATCAAGGGCACGCGTGATCCCTACCGGAAGGTGCTCCGCCAGCTCCGGCTGGGAGACATCCATCAGCAGGCGGGCAAGCGGAGCAAGGCGGTGGAGGTCTACTCGGGCACGCTCGACTCCGCCGGCGACGGCAGTTGGCTGCAGCGCGAGATCCTCGCCCAGATCGAGCGTGTCTACCGCCGCGAGGAGGACGTCACAGGACTGAAGAAGCAGTACGAAGCGTTGCTCAAGGCGTTCCCGCAACGCGTCGGCGTGCGGAAGGGCTACGCCCGCGTGCTGGCGGACGCCGGCGACTTTGACGACGCCATCAACCAGTTCCAGGAGATCCTCCGCATCACGCCGGGCGACCGCGCCAACCGCGAGGCGTTCGTCCAGCTGTACGTGCGGGCCGATAACCTGGCCGGCGCCCGCAAACAGCTTGAGGCCCTCATCGCCCAGCAGCCGGATGACGCCGAGCTGCGCGTGCAGGCCGCCCAGCTTGCCGGCAAGGCGAAAGACAACGCCGCCGCCGCCGAGGCGATTGAGGCCTACCTCGCGCGGAGCGACCGCGGCGAGTACGACTACCTGCGGGCCGCCAGGCTGCTGGAGCAGATGGAGCTGGAGCGCGAGGCGTCCGCGCAGTACGCCGCGCTCACCGAGGCGTTCCCCGACTCGGCCGGCGCGAAGGAAGCCCGGGCCGCCTTCCTCTACAAGACCGATCAAAAACCTGAAGCCATCGCTCTGTGGCAGGCGGCCGCCGCGGGCGACGATCCCCAACAGGCGGTCCGCGTCGCCAAGGCCCTCGCCGCCCGCCAGGAGCACGAGGCGGCGTACAAGCTGCTGGTCAAGCAGGCCAACAGGTTCGCCAGCGATGGGCTCTTTGTCGGCGAGCTTGTCGCCGAGGCGATGGCGCTCAAGAAGTACGAGGAGGCGGCGCCGTGGGCCCTCCGGCGGGTCGACCTGGCCGAGAGCCCCAGCGAGCTCGACGCCGCGGTGGTGCAGGCGAGCTCGCTCCACACGCGCGGCGACTCGGTGGCCGCGGCGATCGCCACGCTGCAAGACGCGGCCAAGACGCCGCAGCGGGCCTGTTTGCTCGCGGAGCTACTCGAGCGATCGGGCGACGTGGAGCAAGCGGACGCCGTCCTCACTCCGTGGATCGAGCGCGGCGACGCCCTCGCCGCCGGACAGCGGATCCGCATGGCCCGCGGCCGCCAGGACTGGCCCGCCGCCATCGCCGCCACCAAGGCGCTAATCGAAACCCCCGGCGGGCGCAAGAGTCGCAACGTCCGGCGGCTGGTCGAATTCTACGATCGGAACCTGCAGACCGACGAAGCCCTGAAGTGGACCGAGCAATGGAAGCGGCTCTCGCCCGGCAGCACGTCGCCGTGGCTCACGCAGTCTCGCTTGCTGGAGATCGAGGGGAAGCAGAAGGAGGCGACGCAGGCCCTCCGCGACGCGCTCAAGCTCTTCGAAGACGCCACCGAGATCCGCTCGCGCCTGGCAATGCTCTACCGCGCGACCGGGCAGCTCGACGACGCGGAGAGCCTGTACTGGCGTGAGTACGAGGAGGGCGCCGACCTGCTGAGCAAGATCCGAGCCGCGGAGCAGCTCGCCCGCGTCGCCGAGCAGTCCGGCAAGACCGACGCGTTGGTCGCCGCCTTTGAGCAACGCCGCAAGGCGAACCGGGAGTCGATTGAGCCGCTTATCGCGCTGGCCACCGTTCACCGCGTGGCGAGGAACCCCGAGAAGCGGCTCCAGGCGTTGGCGGCGGCGGCGAAGCTCCGGCCCGGCGACGTGCCCCTGCTGCAACAGATCGCCAGAGTCGAGGAGCAGGAGGGCGAATGGGAGCGCGCCCGCGACACGCTCCGCCGCGCGATGGAGATCGACAAGACCGCGCGCACCCGCCGGCAGTTGGCGGCGCTGCTGCTGCGTTGGGGATCGCCCGAGGAGGGCTACGCATTGCTCATGGAGCAAGCGGACAGCGAGGACGCGTCGGCCAAGGACGTGGAGCAGCTCGCCGCGGCGATGATCTCCGCTGGTGACTGGGACCGCTCCGCCGAGTTGCTGGAACCGTACGTGGCCCGCCACCCCGACGAGCACCGATTGCGCTTCTTACTCGCCGCCTCGCTGGAAGAGATGGGCGAGCTGGTCCGCGCCGCCGACCACTTCGCTCAGGTGGTCGAAGCGGAGGAGCCCGCCCGTCCCACGGCGCCGGCGTTCGCCCCATCGGCGCGCAACGCCCAGCTCGACCAACTCGCCAGCATCGCGCCGCCGGGAGTTAAGGAGCTGCTCGAGATCAATCAACTCCGCTACACCGTCTACGCCTACCGCACGCAGCGGAACCGGGTCTCTTCCTACATGACCTCGGGCTTGAGCCTCGGCGGCACGGCTGGCGGCTTGTTGCCCTCTGCGCACGAGCAGACCCGCAAGTACGCCGCGGCGCACGCAGCGGCGATCGCGGAGTTGCTCGAAGACTCTCAGGCCGACGCGGTGTGTGAACGGGTCGCCCGATCTAGCCTGCCGCAGGCCGACCTGCTGGCCGAGTTCGGCGCCGCGAGCCGCCGGCAGAACCTGCCGATCGAGCAGCTGCTTGAGCGGTTCCCCAATCGACCCGAGGTCAAGGCGTATGCCGTGCTGAGCTTCGGGGGTCAGACGCAGATGCTGCCGGCGGAGTTCTTTCGCGCGGCGGTCGCGCAGTTCAAAGAGCGGCACCCCGAGCTCGCCCTGCTGACGGGTGTCCAGGGGCTGATGGCCCACCGCGAGCTGGCGGACATGGAAGACGAGTTGATCGCACTCGCCGACGCGATCGACAGCCCGGCCGGTCCCACGATGGGCATGCTCTGCACGCTGCCCCAACGCCTGCAACGCACCGCAACCTTCGGCAGCAGCGATCTGCCCGAACGACTCAAGGACAGGATTCAAAACAAGATCGTGGAGTGGTACCCCAGCGTCCGCGGCGGCTCCCTGTACGGCCCTTACTTGTTCACCATGGTCGTCGGCGTGACGAAGTCCAACGACAGCCCGCGTGACTACCTAAGGCTGCTCGATGCGGAGGCCAACGCCTCCGCGCCAAGAGCCGGCGGAAACGCGTCCACAGCAACGCTGTTCCAGTCCCGCAACCGCGGGCAGGGAGCGGCGATCCAAGAGCCCGCCTTCCCGCCACGGCAGCTCACGGCATTCCCGGCCGCGGTGCTCGGCGCCGTCACGCAGCCGTCATCGTCGCAGCGGCAAATCATGATCAACGGGATCAATCCCAATCAGCCGTCGAAGTGGTCCGACGAGGATCTCGCCGCCGCTTTGCCGACGGTGACCAATCCAACGCTCAAGCTTCTGCTGGCCAACAAGCTTGGCGACGAGGCGCTCGCCGAAGCGACGCTGATGGAGATGCTTGGCATGAAGAAGCCGACGCTCGACGCCTACCTGCTCGCCGCCGGGTGGGAGGCGAAGAAGGACGATGTGGACGCCGCGGTCGACCACCTCAGCAAAGCCCGCTACCTGCCAATGAGCCGCGCAAATCGGCGGCTCGTCGATTCGCAACTGGTCGCACTCGTCCTCCGCCAAGTCGACGCCGAGGAGGCGAGCGAGGATCTGATCGCCACGGGGCAGAAGGCGGCGCTGCGTCTCCGGCGGGGCGTTCAGCAAGACGCCGCCCGTAAGGAGTTATCGTCGGCGTTGGTCCGCCTCGGGCTGGATGACGAGGCCGAGAAGCTCGGCAGGATCGGCGCAACTCGGCCGTCGACGGTTTCGCGTGCCAGCAGCGCGGTCGTGCGCCCGTCGGGCGCCGGAAACCGTCAGGCCGTTGATCGCATCCGCCGGTTGATCGACGCGGGAAAGCGCGACGCCGCCGCCCGACTGCTCGCGGGCGAGGCGATGGCCACCGTCCGCCAAATCGCCGGGCAACGGCAGCACGGCAGCTACCTGCGCCAGCAGCATCAGAAGCTCAGCAAGCGTCTGACCAAGTACGGGCTGACGAACGACGTCTTGAGCGCAATGGACCCGGGCGCCAGCGGCAACCACCGGCGATTCGGTGAGTACGCCGATCTGCTGCGGGCGCTCGGCCGCAAGGAACAAGCGATCGCCGCGTACGAGCGAGCGCTCGAGCTGCGGCCGCGTGAAGACGTCTACCGCGTGACGCTGATCGAACTAGCCCTGGAAGACGGCGACAACGCAGCGGCCGAGAAACGACTGGCCGAACTCGGCCGGACCGGTCCGCAGCTCTTGGCGACCAACATGATGGGCGCGCTGAACGACCACGACAACGCCCTGGCCAAACGCCTGCAGTGGGGCGAGATCGGCCTCGCACTGCTGAGGCAGATCAGCGACGAGAAGACCGCCGATGTGAGCTGGGCCCCCCAGCTCCGGTTGAGCCTTGGCAACGCAATGTACTCGCGCGCCGGCACGCAGCCGTCTCTGTATCAGCTCAATGCGAGCCGCGGCGACTCCAAGCCCTCGGACGATGCGAAACGCCGCCGCAAGCTGCACGACGAGCTCTGCGAAGAGATGCTCGCCGTACCAAGTCTGGCAGCCGACGGCTTCACCGGGCTGTTGGCTTCACACGAGGCAGCGGGCGAAGCCGAAGCGTTTGACTTCGACAAGCTTGCGACCGAAACGCTGCTGACCAGCGAACAGGGCCAATCCAACTCGGGCCAGTACCAAGGAGTCCGCTACTCGTCCCGCAGCTCACCGACGCTCGCGCCGCAGCGCTCCCCGGGCGAGCACTTGGTGCTCAAGTGCTTCCGTGAAAACGACTGGCGACTGCTGGACGACGACCTGCTGCCCAAGCTGCGAGACGACCGCAAAGGCGTCCTCGCCCTCTCCGTCGAGGGCTACGCCAAGCTGTTCCGTGCGCCGGCCGACGAGTTCGCAAAGACGGCCGCCGTCTACTGCGTGGCGGAGGGAGTCGCGGTGTCGCCCACCAACCAGCAACCGGTCACGCTGGCCCGCGTGCTCGAGGCGTACCAGATGCGGGAGCTTCAGGTCGACATCAAGCCGCTGGTTGCCGATCTCGTCGCCGGCTCGCTGGCTCAGGGTCGCAACCCGATGGCCGCATCGCCATTGGTGGTCGACTTCACGGTTCAGCTCGCGCAGGTCGAAAGCGAAGCCGAGGTCGGCGCGTGGCTCGAGCGCATCGCGGAGGTGTACGCCGGGCCCCGCGAGCATCGGAAGGCAATAATCGCCGCCGCGTACCGCCCCAACCACATCCAATGGGGCTCGCCAAGCTCGGGCCTGCACGGGCTCTCGGCATGCCTGCGGGCGCTGCTCGGCAAGCCTGAGACGCTGCTGACCACAATCCGATTCCTGCATGCCGGCGAGGTGCTCGGACTCGTTGCCGAAGGCGAGAACGAGGTGCGGAGCGGTCTGGCCGCCGCGCTCGGGGGCAGCGATCCCGACGACGTCGCCGCATTCCTTGAGCGGAGCGGCGTGCTGGGCGATCTTGATGAAGACTCCTTGGCTTGGGCGCCGATCGACGACACCGGCGAGCCGTTCGGTAAGCTCCTCGGCGCGCAATTGAAGCGGGTCGGAGACAAGCCCGCCGTGTTGGACTCTGAGCCCCTTCGTGCTACGCCCGATGCGAGCGACGGCCTGCTGCTCGCCCGCGCTTGGCTCGGCGACAACGAAGCGCTGGAGAGTCTTCTCACACGCTTCGACGATCGCCTCGCCGCGGCGGAGAAGTGGCCGGCTGAAACCCGCGCGGCCGCCGCCGAGATCCTCACCGCCGCGGCGGACCGCTCCGCCGACTCAGACTCCGAGATCGGAAAGACGCTCCAGTGGGCAAGCCGCCAGCGTTCCGCCAAGACAACTTCAAAGGTCGAGCGGGTGCTCAAGGCGCCAACGCTTGAGTCGCTGAAGGTCGAAGCCCATCGCCTTGACGATTGGCTGGCCAAGACCATGACCGAACTCGCCAAGAGCGACCCCGACGCCGCGGCAGACGTCTACTTCAAAGCCATCGACCTGTATGAGGACGCCAAGGCACGCGGCACGGCACGCATCTACTTCAGTCGGCCCGCCAGTGTCCACTACCTGCAACAGGTTA
Source organism: Planctomycetota bacterium (assembly GCA_039414355.1). Lineage (GTDB taxonomy): Bacteria > Planctomycetota > Planctomycetia > Pirellulales > Lacipirellulaceae > JBCCQL01. Next base: position 14,436 of record JBCDJN010000097.1, read on the forward strand.
CTTACCGGCTCGACCGCGAGTCGATCGAGACCACCAAGCTGATGCTCAGGCTCCTGCTCAAGGGAGACAAGCGAGTCACGATCGGCAGTTCGAACCTGGAGCAGTACTACCTCAGACCGATCGCCAAACGAGCCGAGACCTTCGCTCGCCAGGCCAAGAAGGCGGGCGGCGAGAAATGGAGTTTCATGCCGCCGCTGGTAACGTGGCTGCGGCAGAGCTTTGGCCCCGAGGGCTCGCCGGTGCTGGCGCCGGGTTACACACAGTTCTTCTACAACCAGCCCAAGAAGACGCGTGTCGCGGTGCGATCGTGGCTCGAAGGCGAGCTCAAGTCGTCGCCGGACGACGCTTTGCTCGCCGACTTGCTGGCCGCTTGCCAACAGGCATCAGCGTCACGCGGCGGGAGTTCCTCGGAGTCGGACGCCGCCGCTCAAGCCGCCCAGAAACGGTGGCGTGACGTGATGGCGGACCCGCAGCATCCGCTCTCGCTGCGAGTCACGCTGGCCGGCTGGGTCCACAACACGTCGCAGAAGAACCGCTCCCAAGAGACGGCGATCGCGCTCGCAAGCCTCTACAACGAGGCGTATGAATCGGAGCTGCCGCTGGCCAGCGGACTCGAGGGCAACGCCGCAACGAATACGCTCGCCCTGCTGAAGCGGCCCGTGGGCGACCCCGGGCACGTGGCCGGCGAAACACTTCGCAAGGCGTGGATCAAGCGGTTCACCAAACAGGTCTCCGGGTCGTCGCGCCTCTCCTCCAACGGCTCGCCCTACGAGAGCAGCGACACGAATTCCATGCTGCGAATGCTCGCCGCCTGCTACCAGCAGCAAGACAAGAAGTCCGCCAACCAGCTGCTCAAGAAGTACAGCGGCAGGCTCAACTACTACCACGAGGCGATCGGCATGCTCGTGCGGGAGGGCGAGATCGCCGAGGCCGCCAGCATGCTTGGCGACCGTTGGGAGTCGGTCCGCGTCAACTACTCTTACGGCACCGGCGTGACCTACGACGCCAAGGTGGTTGAGAACCTCCCGAAGCTCCTTGAGCTGCTGGGCGACGACTCGATGCGGTACATCGCCCAATGCGTCGTGGCCCATCTCAACGATCCGCCGGAAGCCGAGCGAGGCGACCGGCCAACAAAGACCGAGCGGCTCCAGGCACTCGCCGCCGGCTACGATGGAGCCGGCCTGGTGGGTGACAACGCGCGAAACAAGGCCTTGCTGCTGCTCGACCACGATGGCGTGTTGGAGCTCGTCGCCCGGCAGCTCAAGCAGCAGGCGGCGAAAGTCGACCTGCTGGCGCTCGCGGCGGCGAACGATAACTCGTTCGACCGATCGGCCTCGCTGGTATCTCTGCACGGCCAAGCGGCGGCGGCGAAGGGAGACTTCAAGCCCGCGCTCCGCATGCTCAAGCAGCTGACGTCCGATCCAAGCGGCAACGCCTGGCGGCTGCAAAACTCCTTCCACGAGCACGGCACGAAGCTGGCCAACGCCCTCCAGAAGCACGCCCGCAACGCCCCGCCAGAGCAGGTGTCGGCCGCCGCGAAGCAGCTTCGCGAGCAGATCGGAGACCAAGACAGCAACCGTGGTTGGTTCTATCCCCAGGAGCAGCTAATCGAGACGTGCTTGGTGCTGCACGCCGAAGGCGGACTCGCCAAGCAGTTCGGCGAGTGGGCCAAGAAGCTAGAGGGGAACTCGCAACGGAACGTCGGCGGCCGCGGGTTCGCGACCGACCCCGCCCGCCTCGCGGCACAAGGTCTCAGCCGTGAGAACCCTGACACCTTCGAGCAACGCGCGCAGAGTCTGGCGCGGATCATGCTCGTCGCGGACGCGGCCGGCTGGGTCAAGGTGACCGACCGCATGCAGCCAACCGTTAAGCAGTACGGCAGCTTCCAGAACCTCCGCCCCTTCCGGACGCTGTTCACCAAGGAAGAACTCGCCAAGGGCGTTACCGCGGCTTGCGAGGCGGCCGAACTAAGCACACCCGTGCTCTGGCTCGCGGGCGTCCGAGAGCTGGAGTCGTCCGCGCAGTACAAGGAGGCCGCCGGTGCCTGGGAGCAAGTCGCCAAGGGCTTCGCGGACAACCCAATGATGTCGGGGCTGGCTCGGCTTGAACAAGCGATGGCGCTCTCCAACGGTCGAGACAAACCGACGGCCGTAGAGGTTTTGAAGGAACTCGCCGGCCCCGACGGCGACCAACTGGAGAAGAATCTGCCGGCGCCTGAGTTGCGGAAGCGGTATGCTACGCAGGCAAAGGACTTGGGTATGGACGTCGCAGGCACGCAAGAGAAGACCGAGCCTAAAGAAGCAACCGAGCCAAACCAGCAGGCCGATACCCAAAGCCCGGCGCCGGCGCCGAGCACGCCCGCTGATTCCCCGGCGCCGCCGCTCATCACGACGCCGCCCACCAACGCAGCGTCTCCCGCGAACGCAGCGCCGCCAATCCCCCCAACGCCCGCCGCGGCCCCTTCGCCCTAGCGATCGTCAATCCGTCCGTCCACTCACCCCGCTGGACAACGCCGTGCCCAACAACGCCCAGACGAATCGAGATCGGTCCAACGGCAACGACCAAGTTAGCCGGTTTGTTGGCGCCGTGCGCGGCAAGCTCGGCCTGCGTGTCGCGGCCGCGGCGACGGTTTGGTCGCTAGTGGTGGCATCGGCGGCGGCCATTGGCGTGGGCTGCGTCTACGTGGCTCAAGGCTACGCCGTGGATTGGCAATGGTACGCCGCCGCCGCCGGGGCGGGCGCCCTGGCGGCCGGCATCGCGTGGATGGTCCGCCGACCGAGTCTCGACGACGCCGCCCAGACCGCCGACCGGCAGTTCGGCCTGCAAGACGCCCTGGTTTCGCTGCTCCACTTCCGCCGCGACGGCAAGCAGGGCGGCTTCTTCGACCTGCAAGAACAACAGACCGCCAACCGCGTCGTCAGCCTCGACACGGCCACGATCGGCTGGCTGCCACGCCTCCGGCCAACCCTTCTCGGGCTGACGCTGGCGGCCGTAGCGATCGGACTCGGCATGATTGGGCCGAGTGAGGCGGTCCAGCAGCAGCTCGCGCTCGAGGAGGCGACGCTCGCTTCCACCGACGAGAACAACCGCCGGCTCAAGGAGCTCATCGACGAGCTAAACGAACAGACCGACGACCCGCTCGAGCGTGAGATGATCGAGCCGGACAAGCTGCGCGAGATGGTCGACGCGCTCGGCAAGACCAAGGACCAGAAGGAGGCGCTCCGCCAGTACGCGAAGCTGGAGCAGGAGCTCAAGAAGCAGCTCTCCAAGCTGACCCAGAAGAAGGATGAGCACCTGATGCAGCAGGCGGCGGAAAAGCTGGCCGAGGCCCGCGAGACCAAGCCGCTGGCCGAGAAGCTAAACGCCAAAAAGTACGCCCCGGCCGCCAAGGACCTGGAGCAGCTCAAGCCGGATTCCGCCAAGCCGCTCACCGAGCAGCAGAAGCAGCTCGCCCGCCTGCGCGCGGCGAGCAAGCGGATGGCGGCCGCCGTCCGCAACCAGCGTGGCCGCACCGCGTCGGGCTCGCCGAGCCAATCGGCCAAGGCGGGCGAGTCCGCTAAGTCAGGCGGCACGGCTCAGGCCGGCAAGAGCGGGTCGGCCGCCGGCTCGGGCGGCAGCGGCGGCGGCGAGCTCGGCAAAGCGATCGAAGACCTCGAGGGCTCGCTCGCCGAGTGGGACGACGCCCTCCAAGAAGCCGACCGCCAGATGAAGATCGATGGCGAGTGCGACTCCGAGTGCCAGGGCCGCTGCAACGCGTGCGAGAACGCGGCGCTGGCCGACCTGGACAAGCTCGCCAAGTACCTCAATCGCATGCAACTCAAGCGCGACGCGCAGAAGAAACTGGCGAGCCTCTGCAAGGCGTGCAGCCAATGCCAAGGCGGGCTCTGCCAATCGCCCTACTCAAGCAAGATGAATGGTCGCGGCATCGGCGCTTCGAGCAACTCGGCCGAGCGCGACGAGCGTGACGAACTCGTCGACAACGGGCAGACCGAGGCGTTGAAGGGCATCAAGGGCCGAGGCCCGTCGCAGACGGCCGTCGAGACCGCCGACGAAGGGACCGGCGTCTCCAGCCGCGGCGCCGTCGCCCGCCGGCGCGAGTTCCAGAAGCAGTACGAGTCGTTCGTCTCCCGAGAAGACGTCCCCGAAGAAGTCCGCTCGGGCGTCAAACGCTACTTCGAAGCCATTCATGAAGGCGAGTAGAGCGACTGCGGATCGAATCAAAGACTCCCCTCCCCGGCAGGGGGAGGGGCTAGGGGAGGGGGTTGCGCTGGCGGAAGCTCTGCGTCTTCGATGGCCTTGAACCTAGGGTGCTCTCGGCGTTTGTCTAGCGAGATTGAATGTGTTGGCGGGGCCGGGGGGGGGGGGGGGCCCCGCCCCCCCCCCCCCCC
>JBCDJN010000098.1:0-18653 GCA_039414355.1 Planctomycetota bacterium
CCTCCCCTAGCCCCTCCCCCTGCCGGGGAGGGGGACAGACACCAGCCACTAGCCCTCGCCACTACGCATGACCGTCGCCGCCGAAGAAGCCCAAGCCTCCGCCGAGCAGTTCGTTGAGCGGTTCGGAACGATCCGCTCCGAGATCGGCAAGTTCATCGTCGGGCAGCAGTCGCTTATCGAAGACGTGCTGCTCGCCGTGGTGTGCGGCGGGCACGTGCTGCTCGAAGGCGTGCCGGGGCTGGGCAAGACGGCCCTGGTGCACTCGCTCAGCGAAGCGCTCCACCTCAAGTTCCAACGCATCCAGTTCACGCCCGACCTCTTGCCAGCCGACATCGTGGGCACGCAGGTGCTGGTGGAGCGTGACGGCCAGCGCGTCCTCGAATTCGCCCCCGGGCCGGTCTTCTGCAACATCCTGCTGGCCGACGAGATCAACCGCGCGACGCCCAAGACGCAGTCAGCGCTCTTGGAGACGATGCAGGAGAAGAGCGTCACCGTCGCCGGCGCCACGCACCCCATCGGCACGCCGTTCTTTGTGCTGGCGACGCAGAACCCCATCGAGCAGGACGGCACCTACCCGCTGCCCGAGGCGCAGCTCGACCGGTTCTTCTTCAAGCTGCTGGTCGAGATGCCCACGCACGACGACTTCGCCGAGATCCTCAATCGAACCGGCGGCAACACCCAGCCGGTGGTCTCGCCCGTGGCGAGCGGCGAGGACATTTTGCGGATGGGCCACACGCTCCGCGAGACGCCCATCGACGAGACGGTGCGGGACTACCTGATCCGCGTGGTCCGCGCCACGCACCCCGAGAGCGAGGACGCCCCGGCGGACGTCAAGCGGCTGGTCCGCCACGGCGCCTCGCCCCGCGGCGCCCAAGCGATGCTGGCCGCCAGCCGGGCCCGGGCGCTGCTCCAGGGCCGCTACCACGTCTCGCGAGAAGACGTCGCCGCCGTGGCGATCCCGGCCCTCCGCCACCGCATCATCCTCAGCTTCGAGGGCGAAGCCGACGGCGTGAAGCCGGACGAGGTGATCCGCCAAGTGATCGCGGCGGTGGGGTAAATGGACGATAGGGGGATGTGGGGGACGACGTTGGGGATTTGGGGGATGGGTAAATGGCGGGGCGTCATCTTCCGGCACGGCCAACACAGTAATGCGAGAAGGGACATGTATCTTCGCGAAAGACGACAAGCAGTGGGTCATTGCGGACGATCCGAGGATCGCGGATCAGTTGTGGAAGTGGGTGCTTGGGGACGAACAGCAGCGGTCGGAACTGACCGATGACAGATCGCTGTTGTGCACTTGCCTAGAGTTCTACCTCTGCCGACTCTTGGAAGGGCTTGAGTACTCAAGGACGCGTGGTTTGTGGTGCGATGGCGTCGTCGGCTTGTCGATTGAGGAGCGTGGCTCACTCACGATTGGCGTCAACGGCCTCGCCTACGCGATGCAGGAGCAGCGTCGCCTCACCATGTCACCGTTCGACCTAGCGTTCACCTTCGACCACTCACAGTCCCAAGTGGCGATACGCGAGGTGCTGCACTTCGGCCAGCTTGGCCGCAACGGCGAACTCACCGACACCAAGGCATACGCATCGGTCGCTGAAGAAGGCTACCCTTGGGCAATCAAGGTAGAGCTCACTCCGCTCAACGAGTAGCCATCAGCTTCTGGCGGCATCTCCCCCATCCCCAACATCCCCCCATCCCCTTCCCCACCAACAGGCAAGCCAGCCCCTGTGAAGCTCACCGACCCCGAGTTCATCCGCCGGCTTGATTCGCTCTACCTGCTCGCCCGCAAGGTGCTGGGCGGCACGCTGCAGGCCGACCGGCGGAGCACCAAGAAGGGGTCGGGCGTCACCTTCGCCGACTACTCGGAGTACTACTACGGCGCCGACTACCGGGCGATCGACTGGCGGGTCTACGCCCGGTTCGACTCGCTGGTGGTCAAGCTCTTTGAGCTGGAGGAAGACGCCACGATCTACATTTTGGTCGACACCAGCCGGTCGATGGGCAGCGCTGATCCCCAAGGCCGCGCTGGCCAGAAGTTCCTGTACGCCCGGCAGCTCGCCGCGGCGATTGGCTACATCGGGCTCAACTCGCTCGACCGAGTCGCGGTGTACGGGCTGGGCGATTCGCTCACCACGCTCGCGGGCGTCGCCCGCGGCCGCGGCAAGGTGCTGCCGATGCTCCGCGGGCTGGAGCAAGCCGCCACGCACCCCGGCGACACCCGCTTCAACAACTGCTGCCGCGTCTTCCAGGCCCGTCACACCCGGCGGGGTATGGTGGTGGTGCTCTCTGACTTCCTCTTCCCGGACGGCTTTGACGAGGGCCTCAAGCTGCTCGGCTTCCACGGGCACGACGTCTACGCCCTGCAGGTCCAGGACGAGAACGACACCCGCTGCGACCACAAGGGCGACGCCCTGCTGGAGTGCGTCGAGACCGGCCGGCAGAAGCGGGTGACCATCTCGCCCAAGGAGGCGCGGGCGTACGAGCGCGCCGTTGAAGACTGGAACGCTTCGCTGCGGCGGTGCTGTGTGCGGCAGCGGATCGGCCTGGCGAGCGTCACGCCGGACACGCCGTTTGAGCAGGTCATCCGCAACATCCTCCGCCGCGGGGGGCTGGTCGCGTGACGTTCGCCTCGCCGTGGATGCTCTGGTCGCTGCTGGCGCTCGTGCCGCTGGCGGCGGCGTACTTCCTGAAGGTCCGCCCCCGCCGCCGGCCGACCACGGCGTTATTTCTGTGGGAACGCATCCTCGAAGACCGCAAGGCGAACCGGCTCTGGCAGCGGCTGCGGAGCATCTGGTCGCTGCTGCTCATGGCCGCCGCGGTGGGCGCCGTGGGGCTGGCGCTCGGCGAGCCCCGCTGGCCCGGCCAGTCGCCCAGCGACCTGCTGATTGTGATCGACAACAGCGCGTCGATGCGAGCCAGCGGCGAGGGCGGCGTGCGGATCGAACTCGCCAAGCGCGAAGCGCGGAACCTGGCGCGGGCGCTGGGCAGCGTGCAGCGTGCTGCCGTGGCGACCGCTGCCGGGCGTGTGCGCTACGCCTCGCACCTGACGGAAAACCCCCGCGAACTCATCGCGGCGATCGACGCCATCGAGCCGACCTACGAAGCGTTCAACGCCGAAGTCTTGGCTGGGTTAACGAACTCGCCTGAAGAAGAGAATGCCGAGGGCGAAGCGAACAACGCACCATCGCTCGACGACGCCCTGCCTCGGCGCATCGTGCTGATCACCGACGGAGTGCTCGGCGGGCAGCCCGCGCCAGAGGGAGTTGAGTTGATCGCCGTTGGCGGCAAGCGTGAGAACGCCGGCATCGTGGGCGCCGATGCGGAGTTCTCGCCGATCGACCGCGGCGAGCTGACCGTTTACTACCAGACCGCTTCCACCGCTCCGGAGGCCATCGACGTTGACCTGCTCGTTTGGTCGGTTGATGGCGAAGGCGAGCGTCGCTTGGCTCGGGTCGTCCCGCTGGTCATCGAGCCCGGCTTGAACGTGGCGAAGACCCTCTCAGTGTCGGACGCCGAGCCGGGCAGTTGGCAGCTTGAGCTCGACGCGGATCAGCTCGCCGACCGCCTCGACGGCGGCGACGCCCTGCCGGACGACAACACCGCCTGGCTGGTGGCCCGCCGGCCGCCGCCGGTTTCGGTCGCCGTGTCGTCGGCCGATCCGTACTTCTTCGAGCAGAGCGTTCGCGCCTTCACCGGCTCGGGCGGGCTGCTCCAACTGGTCACCGGCGACGGCGAGGTGACGCTCGGCTCGGGCGCCGTGCCGGCGGACCGGGCGGTTGTGTTCCACCCGGGCGGCGCGTCGCCGTGGTGGGAAGGCGAGCCGGGCGGCGATGTCGACTTCGAAGTCGGCGCCCCGCGGGTGCTGGACGCTCAGCACCCGGTCATCCGGCGGATCGACCCGCTGCTGATCAACTACGTTGGCGCCCGCCGGCTCAAGGCCCCGCCCGGCGCCCGGGTGTTGGTGGAGGCCGACGACGGCACGCCGCTCATCTACACCGCGTCCCGCGCCGGCGGTGGCGCCGTGGTGGTGAACCTCGACCCAGTCGCCTCGGAGTTCTACTTCTCCGCGTGGTTCCCGGTGCTGGTGCACGCCGCGGCGGAGCACCTGGCCGGACGCGAGGAGCCGCTGCGGTCGGTCTACCGCCCCGGCCAGTCGCCACGCCTGCCGGGCGCCGCGGAGGCGTTCACCGGCCAGGTCACCGGCCCGACTGGCGAACCCGCGTCGATCGAGACGCCAAGGCTCGCCGACTTAGCGGAGCTCGGCGACTACCAGGTCACGGGCACGGCCCGCGGCGGTGGGGAGCGCAACTGGCGCCTCGCGTGCAGCCTGCTCGCCGAGAACGAAACCCTGCTCTCGCCCCCGAAGAAACCGCCCCGCCCCGCCGACCTCGCCTCCGGCAGCCCGCCTGCCGGCTGGCTGGTGGCGCTCGCCATCGCCGCCGCCACCGCTGAGTCGATCCTCTACCACCGACGCAAGGTCGGCTAAGGGGAGCGGCCAGAGTCAGCTCTCCGCGGTCAGCAACAACGTTCGCCCCTCGCCACTAGCCCTCTCGCCACTGCGCATGGAACTGCTCTCGCTCGAACCGCTCGGCTGGCTGCTCGCCCTCGTGGCGATCGCCGTCGGCCTGCGGTACAGCCTGGTAGACCAGCCGGCGTGGCGGAAGGGGCTTGCCTTCGCCTGCCGGGCGGGCGGGATCACCGCGCTCATCCTCGGCATCTGCCGGCCGTACCTGCTCACGCCAAGCGACCGCCTGCACGTGGTCTTCCTGGTCGATGTCAGCGATTCGGTCGACCTCGATTCCATCACCGACGCCGCCGCCACCGTCGCCCAGTCGATCGAGGGGCTGCGATCCACCGACACCTGGACGCTGCACGCCGTGGGCGCCGAGACGCGACGGCTCGATACGCCCAAGCAACTCACCGACCTCGCCAACCAGTGGCAAAGCGATTCCGGCGACACGACACTCCGCCGGCAGTCACGGCTCGCCGACGCGATGCTCACCGCGCGGCTCGACTTCCCCGCCGGCGCCACGCGGCGGCTGGTGCTGCTGAGCGACGGCCGCGGCACCGGCGAGCCCGATGCCCTGACGGCCGCGCTCAAGCTGCTCGACGAGGAACGCGTGGACGTTCGCTTCCAACCCATCGACCCGCTCGCCGCCGCCGAGGCCGCGGTGGTTTCGCTTCAGCCGGCAACGCCCTCCGCGTTCCAAGGCGAAGTGCTCCGCCTGCGGGCGACGGTGCAGGCCAACCGCGATATGGCGGCCCGGCTGCGGATTGTCCACCGCGGCGTCGCCGAGCAGGAGAAGCCGCTCAAGCTGTTCGCCGACCAGCCGCAGGTCATCGAGTTTGACATCGAGGCCCGCTCCGCCGGCCCCGCGCGGTACACCGCCGAGCTGGTTCCCGCCGAGGACCGCTTCCCGCTCAACAACACGCTGGCGTGCACGGTGGACGTGCGCGGCGAGCCCCGCGTGCTCGCTCTGCACACCGAGCCTCGCGACCTGCGACCGTTCGCCCGGGCGCTCAAGGAGCAGGGCGTGGAGCTCGACGTCCGCGGCCGGCTTGGCTTGCCGGGCGAGATGGAGGAGCTGCTGGAGTTCGACGCGGTGATGCTGGCCGACCTGCCGGCCACGGACCTTTCGCCGCGGCAGATGGCCATGCTCAAGCGGTACGTCACCGACTTCGGCGGCGGGCTGGTGATGACCGGCTCGGAGAACAGCTTCGGCCTGGGAGGCTACTTCAAGACGCCGGTGGAGGAGGTGCTGCCGCTCGTCTCGCGGTTCGAAAAGGAGAAGGAGAAGCCGTCGCTGGCCATGATGCTGGTGATCGACAAGTCGGGCTCCATGGGCGGCGCCCCGATCGCGCTGGCCCGGCAGGCGGCGAAGGCGGCGGTGGAGCTGTTGAGCCTACGCGATCTGATCGGCGTGATCGGCTTCGACGGCGCCCCGCGGTTGGTGTGCGAGCTGCGCAGCGCCGCCGACCGCGACGCGATCCAGGCTTCGATCGACGCCCTCGCGGCGGGCGGCGGGACGAACATGTTCCCCGCCATGGTCCAGGCCCGTGACATGCTGGAGCAGGCGCCCGCGAAGATCCGGCACATGATCGTCCTCTCCGACGGCCGCACCCAGCCGGCCGACCACATGGGCCTGACGCAAGAGGCGGTCGACGCCGGCATCACCGTCTCAACGGTCGCGCTGGGCGGCGCCGACAAGGAGCTGCTCTCCGCCATCGCCGAGGTGGGCCGCGGCCGCTACTACGAAACCAACGACCCCTCGAACGTGCCGCAGATCTTCACCAAGGAGACGATGCAGGCGAGCAAGTCGGCGATCAAGGAAGACCTGTTCGGCGCCGTGCAGACGGGCGACCACCCGATGCTCTCGGGCTTCAGCGACGCAGAGCTGCCGTTCTCGCTGGGCTACGTCATGACCGAAGCCAAGCCGACCGCCCAGCAACTGCTGGCCGCCGAGACGGGCGACCCGCTGCTGGCCGTGGGTCGGTACGGGCTGGGCACGGGCCTCGCCTACACGAGCGACCTCACCGAACGCTGGGGCGGCGATTGGCTGGCTTGGGAGGGATGCGGGCGGTTCTGGGCCCAGGTGCTCCGCGGCGTGCTCCGCAAGCAAGACACCGAAGGGCTCTCAATCGCCGGCCGCGTGGTCGACGAGACCTGGCGGATCGACCTGCTGCGTCGCGACGCCTCACGCCGCCCGGTGACCGGCGTAACGTGGGACGCCGCCACGACCGACGGCCAGGGCCGCAAGGCGAAGGTCGAAGTGACGCAGGTCGGCCTCGGCCGCTACCAAGCCGCCGTGCCGCTTACCGGCGCCGATCGCGTAAGCCTCCGCGTGCTCGATAGCGACTTCGACAAGCTGAAGGTGGTCCACTGGCAGCGCCCGTACCCCAAGGAGTACACCCTCGCCAGCCAGCCGACCCCGGAGCTGGCGGGCCTGCCCGGCTTCGCCGCCGACGCGGTTCGCGACGAGCTCACGCCGGAGCCTCGCCGCAAGCCGATCTCCAGTTGGGTGTACCTGACCGGCATTGGCCTGCTGATCGCCGGCGTGGTGCTGCGGCGGGTTTGAGGCGTTCTCTCCGCTGTCCGCCATGATTCTCGGAATCGCTCGCGTTCCGCTTGCCGGTTCGGGCGCCGCTTCTCGCTTCTGTGTTAAGGGTCTTTCGCCAGGCCCGTAACCACTAACACAGGACGCAGCACGATGCGCATCGCTCTCGCCACCATGACGGCTCTTTCCCTCGTTGGATCCGTTTACGCAACGCCGTTTGTGCTTCCGAAGCAACTCCCGCCCAACCACGGCAACCGAACCGGGTTTGGGGCCGACACCGCCATCGACGGAGCTTGGGCTGCGGTCTCTTCTCGGCGGACCGGCAGCGGCGCCGACGTCGCCCCGAGTTCCGTGAGCCTTTTCGAGCAGGACGGCGGCTCATGGCGAGAGACCACCAAGCTGTTCAAGCCGGCGTCGCTGACGCTTGCGAGTCGTTCCTCGGTGTTCTTCGGGGACAAGATTGACCTGGACGACGAATGGCTCGTGGTGGGCGACTACCAGCACAGCCGCCGAGACAGCTTGCTCTCGCCGGAGTTGAACAGTGCGGGCCTGGTGTCTGTCTACCGCCGCACGGGTGGAAGTTGGGCGAACGCCGTCAACCTGGTTGGCAGTGTCGCCGGCGCCGGCCTGGGAGTCGATCTCGCCGTCGACGGCGGGACGCTGGTTGGCGTCCGCCGGGGGCGTCACGGCTGCTGCAGCGCCGCGGTGGCGGGGCAGGCCTACGTGTACGACCTGGGGCTGACCGACGCCGGCGCCCCGACCGGTTCGACAATAGCGGCCAACGCAGGCCAGCCGCTTGTGATCAACGATCCGGACCCGGGGCCGATCTGGTCAACGAGCAACATGAAGGCGGCGATCTCCGGCGACACAATCGTTCTCGCGGCCACCTCCTGGAACGACTACAGCGACGGGCGCGGCGGCAAGGCGTTTGTCTTCGAGCGATCGGCAGCCGGCTGGACTCACACGGCATCCATCGAAGACGTTGCGGAAGTCACGCTGTACGCCTCGTTCGGCTCCGACATCGCCCTGGACGGCGACACCCTTGCAATCGCCAACGGCTCGAACGAGTACCGCGCGAGCGACCGCGACAGCGTCCTGATCTTCGAGCGCAACCATGGCGGCCCTGACAACTGGGGGCTGGTCGAGACCGTGACGCGTCGCGAAGCCGGCGCGGCGTTCTGCTTCGCCTGCGGCGAGATCGACTTGGTGGGCGACACGTTGGTTGTCGGAGAGCGGGGCGACCTCCGGCACGGCACCGCCCACGTCTTTCAGCGTGACGCCGGCGGGGAAGACAACTGGGGCAAGGTACAGTTCATTAAGCAGGAAGACGTCGGGTTGACCTGCGACACCTGCGAGGGGTTTATCAACGAGCAGCAGTTCAGCCATTCCGTGGCGCTTGACGACCACGGGCAGATGCTCGTCGCGTCGCCGTTCTTCAACAGCGATCAAGACGCGGTGGTGCAACTGACGCTCGGCACCGACGGCGACTACAACCGAGACGGCGTAGTCGACGCAAGCGACTACCTGGTGCTGAAGGAGAGCTTCGGCCAGACGCGGCCGGGCCTGCCGGCGGACGGCAACAACAACGGGATGATCGACGCCGGCGACTTCACGATCTGGCGGGACAACCTTGGCAGGGCCATTGGCTCGGCTACTTCGGCGTCGGTGGCGACGGCGCCCGAGCCCGGCGCCGCCTGCCTTGCCGCAGTGCTGATCCTCGCCGGCTACCCACACATCTGCCGCAGCTCGCGGAGGTAGTCCAGCGCCTCGTCAAGCTCCGGCGCATTGGCCCCGGGGACGCGGCCGGCGCGGTCGCACTCGCCGAGCAGCACCAGCTCCTCGTAGCTCTCGTGCTCGCGCAGCCGCTTGTGGCGGCGGTGGCCGATGGTTCCCTCGTGGATCTGATGAGCGATCATGTGGTGCTCGATCAACCACGCCGTGCGTTCGGTGACGAACCCGCCAAGCGCCTCCAACCCGGCGCCGACGTGATCGCCAGCGTCGATCGCCTTGCCCACGTCGTGCAGCAGCGCCGCGGCGAGGAACTCCTCGTCGTACGGCAGGCGGTCTCGGGCGTGATCGAACACCTGCAGGCTGTGGTACAGCGCGTCGCCCTCCGGGTGGTAATCGGGCCGCTGCTTGACGTTCTCAAGCGGCAGCAGCAATGACTCGTAGTACTGCAGCCGGTCGACACCCTCGCCGGCGTCGGCCAGCCACTGCTCGATGTCCGTGCCCGGGTGCTCGCGCTCGATCAGTTCCTCGAGCTGCCGGGCCGTCGCCCGTTCGATGGGCTTGCCGGTGATCGAGCTCTTGAACACGTGGCCCGCGTCGCGCTCGGCGTAGACGGTGAGCTCGATCGGCCATTCGCCGCGGACGTGCACGTGGCGGTACGTGTGCTCACCGTCCTGATTGCCGGGCCCTCGCTTGCGGACGCGCTTGTGCTCCACGTCAAAGGCGAGCCCTTCGCCGCTCAGCAGGTGCGTGACCGACTCGACAGAATTCGAGAAGACGTGCAGGTCGATGTCCGAGCCCTTACGCACGTGACCGGTGAGCACGCTGCCGATCAGCCGCGGGCGGAACGGCGCGAGCAGCCGCAGCATGGCGAGGGCCGCCAGCCGCATGGCGAGCAGGTCGTCGGTGCGCTGCTCGCCCTCGTACAGGCGGGCGAAGAGCTGCACCTCGTCGCGGATCTCGGCGTTGCTCGGCAGGTCTTCCGGCTTGACCCAGCCGCGGCTGATCCGCTTGGCCGCCTTCTGTTTCGCGCGAAAGTACTCCGACTCTTGCCGGTCGTACATCAGGCGGGCCGCCTCATGGGCGATCTGCCGCCGCAGCTTCGAGGGTTGCATCGAACGTGGCGCCGTAAGCCCATGTGACCGGCGCGGGGCGTGGGGATTGATCGCCATCACCGTAGCAGATCCCGCTCATTCAGCCCACGGCTCCGCCGTGGGATCAGCGTCGCCCAGCACGGTCGCCATTGGCGAGGTGCGCGGTACGGAGAGTTATCCCACGGCTGAGCCGTGGGCTGAGCCTAGCGGCGGGCCGCGAAGAACCGTTTGAGGATCGCGCCGCACTCGTCGGCCATCACGCCGACGGTGACTTCGCAGCGGTGGTTGAGTCGCGGGTCGGTTAGCACTTCGTACAGGCTCTCGGCGGCGCCCGCCTTGGGGTCGGTGGCGCCGTAGACCACGCGGGGGATGCGGGCCTGGACGATGGCGCCCGCGCACATGGGGCACGGCTCCAGCGTGACGTACAGCGTGCAGCCCTCCAGCCGCCAGCGGCCGAGCGACTCCGACGCCTGCGTGATGGCGATCATCTCGGCGTGGGCCGTGGGGTCGCGGAGCATCTCCCGCTGGTTGTGGGCGGCGGCCACCACGGCGCCGGCGTGCACAATCACCGCACCCACCGGCACTTCGCCCGCGGCGGCGGCCTGCTCCGCCTCGGCCAGAGCCTGACGCATGGCGTGCCGGTCGGATTCGGCTAGTCCTGGTTCGGTTGTGTCGCGCACGGCCGCAGGGGTCTCAAGGTCGGAAAAATCGGATGCGGCGACGACCCAACCGGCCGCCGATGGAGTAGTGTAGGGAACGCCCCCGGTCCGCGGTCACCCCGCCGGCGCTTCTGACCAGCTGCCCAGCCGCCCGCGTACGACTCGACCCGCCACCATGCCCGATAGCACCATCACCGCCGGCCGCTACGACCGCCTGTCGCTGGTCCTGCTGGCGTTGTACGCGGCGCTGCTGTTCACGGGCACGCACCTGCCGGGCGTGCCGACCGCGGCGGTGGGGCTGTTCTCGCACGACAAGCTGGTGCACTTCGGCGCCTACGCGGTGCTGGGCTGCCTGGTGGCGGTCTGCGTCACCCCACGCGGCGGCCGGCTGGCGCTGGTGTCCGGCATCCTGATTGTGTTGGGCATCGCGGTGGTGGGAGCGATCGACGAGCTGACCCAACCCTACGTCGGCCGCTCATGCGACGAGCGCGACTGGCTAGCCGACGTCGTCGGCGCCGCGGTGGGGGTTGGGGCTTATGGGTGGTGGTCGCGGTGGCGACGGGGCTAGGGCATTGTCGGATCGCCCCGAGCTTGACGCTCTTCAAGCCGCCATTGTAGGCCCTGCAGCCGCGCCGCGAACCTAGCCGCGTCTCGCCTCTCGCCAACCCGAGCGGACTCGGCGAGGGTCGCAACCTCGGCGCCGGCCAAGGCCAAGTACCGTTCGGCTTCGGCGATTCGTCCAAGCTCCATGAGGCACTCGGCCGCGTCGAGCCTGTGGCCCACCCACGGCTCGCCCGCGAGAAGCTCTTCAAGGTAGCCGAGCGCCTCCTCGAATCGCTCCGCCCTGCGGAGCCGCACAGACGCGACGAACGACGCCGTTCGGCGCTCCTCGCTCTCCGCTTCGAAGACGCGGTGGCACTCGTTCACCACCTCGAGGAGGACATCGAGCCGATCGTCATTGACCGTGAACTGCAGCTTCTCGGCGACGAGTCTTCGAACGCGTGCCATGTCAGACGATGAGCGGGCTTCGGCAACCGCCATGTCGAACACCTCGATCATCTCGTCGCGTTGGTCGAGTTGAACCAATGCTCGCGCTTCTCGCGAAATCAACCGATCGCTCTCGGAGGGCGGCCATTCGCCTTGAGTGCGCAACCTTCGCACGTGCTGCAGCATCTCGTCATGACGATCGCTGCGGTCGAGAACGTTGATCACGATGGCTTCGAGATGGCGTTTGAGCTCCGGCGACGCAGCCGCCGGGATCTCGGACTTCAAGTACGCCAACACCTCGTCGGCTTGGCCAGGAAGCTCGAACGCATTGACCCGTTCGTTGGCCCGCGCGAACGCCGACGCCCATTGCCGCTTGCCGCGTCTCTCGGCCAACACGCCGGCGAGCTCAGCACGCTCCGGGCTGTCGCTCGGCAGAACGTTGAGCAGCTCGCCGGCGCGCTCGGCGTAGTGATCGAGCCAAGCGTCTTCGGCACTCTGCCCGCTTGTCGAGAGGTGCGACGCTAGTCCAGCCAACGCCCACGCCTCCTGGGGCTCGTCACCCGCCTCAACAAGACGTCGCCACGCGGCGTGGGCATCGGCTAGGCGGGCGACGTAGTCCGCCGGTGTCTTCTCCTCGTCGTAGCCCACGACATGAGCGAACGGCCGGAGCTCGGCATCCGCCAAGACGATGGTTGGCACCGCTGGCGCCGCAAACCGCTTCTGAAAGCCACGCAGCCGCTCCTCACGGGTTCGGTCGTCGGGCGTGTCCTCGAACGTGTAGTCGAGCTCAACGCAGACGTAGCGACCCGATACCGCTTTGGCGAATTCCGGCTTGGTCAGCACGTGCCGCTCAAGCTGCACGCAGTTGTGGCACCACGCCTGACCGGTCAACAGCACCAAGAGCGGCTTGTCGCTGGCGATCGCCTCCTGCTGAGCGGCCGGCAGATCGCGGCGCCACGCGATCGGTTCTGCGACCGCAAGAGAACCGGCAACAACCGCGGCGATGAATGCGAGGCTACGCATGAAAGCGAGCGAGAGACTCAATGGCGGTTCTTACCAAATACCATGCCAAGGGCAACGTGCCCCACCAATCCGACGAAACCACCCACAACGTAGCTCACCGGCACCAACAAGACTGCTAGGAGTGGCTGGTCAAAGTAGCGGAAAGAAAGGTCTAGCGAGACGGCAGCAAAGGCCAGACCAAATGCCGTCATCATCAAGGACGTGAGATTACAGCTGTCTGACCAGAACTGTGGCCGCCCACGTAACCACCAAGCATGTCTCCGTTTGACTCGCGGCTCGCATTCGGCTTCATCGAGTAGCTTGCGCCTCTGTTTCGTGTCTCGGTCTACCATCTAGCCAGAGCCGACTCTCGCATATGACCAAGCAAGACCTTAGTTGCGACGAAGTGACAAGACCGGAAACGATGTCGCTCAATAGTTCGGCGTCGGCGCCCGGAAGTCTTCCATGTTGACCGACTGGAACCAGGCGATCGTCTTCTTCAGGCCCTCGGCGAGCGGGACCTGGGGCTCCCAGTCGAGCTTCTCCTTTGCCAGCGAGATGTCGGGCTGACGCTGCATCGGGTCGTCGGCGGGCAGCGGGCGTTCGACGAACTTGCTCCGGCTGCCGGTCATCTTCACCACGTGCTCGGCGAGCTGGCGGATGGTGAACTCGCCCGGGTTGCCAATGTTCACGGGGCCGACGAAATCGTCCGGGCCGTTCATCATGCGGATGATGCCTTCGACCAGATCGTCGCGGTAGCAGAAGCTGCGGGTCTGGCTGCCGTCGCCGAAGATGGTGATGTCTTCGCCGCAGATCGCCTGGCGGATGAAGTTGGAGACCACGCGGCCGTCGTACGGGTGCATCCGCGGGCCGTAGGTGTTGAAGATCCGCACCAGGCGGACGTTCACGCCGTTGTGGCGGTGGTAGTCCATGAAGAGCGTCTCGGCGGCGCGCTTCCCCTCGTCGTAGCAGGCGCGGGGGCCGACGGTGTTCACGGCGCCGCGGTAGCTCTCCGGCTGCGGGTGCACCTCGGGGTCGCCGTACACTTCGCTCGTGCTGGCCTGCAGCACCTTGGCGCCGCACCGCTTGGCCATGCCCAGCATGTTGATGGCCCCCAAGACGGAGGTCTTCATCGTCTTAATAGGGTTGTACTGGTAGTGCCCGGGCGCCGCGGGGCAGGCGAAATTGTACACCTCGTCCACCTCCAGCCAGATGGGGTGCGTCACGTCGTGGCGGACCAGCTCAAAGTTGGCGTGGTCCAGCAGGTGGGCGACGTTGGTCTTCTGGCTGGTGAAGAAGTTATCGAGGCAGATGACGTCGTGCCCCTGCTCAACGAGCCGATCGCAGAGGTGCGAGCCAAGAAACCCGGCGCCGCCGGTGACGAGGATGCGTTTCATGTGGGTGGGGCCAGGATCGAGGGGCCAGGGGCTCGGAAGGAATCGGCCGATGGGGGTCAGCCCTCGGACCGCAAACAACACAGTTTGATCGGCGGCAAGCCGGTTGGCAATCGCGGCAGGGCGTGGCCGTCCGCCTAACCAGGTGCAAGCAGCTCACCGATCCGCGTGATCGCCCCGAGTGCTCCGCTGGGGATTGAGATCGTGCCGCCGGGGCCGTCGGGCTCGCGTGGGTTCACTCGCACAAGCGCGCCGGGGACCCGGTCCATCGTCATGCGGACCGACGGCACCGCGGTGCCCGCCCCCAGTTCGATCTTGACGATGCCACCCGGCGGCGCGTCACGAAGCCACGCCTTGAAGCGGGCAAGCTGCTCTTCGGTTCGGCGGTCGATCCACTGGTAGTCGCTGAACATCAAGATATTTGGCCGGGCGGGCGCCGCGCACTTGGGGCACATCGGCAGGTTGCCCGCCGCCCGGCAGTTCGCCTCGTCGACGTCAATCGCCTCGCCGTCGGCGGGCCACACCTCTTCGCCGCAAGGCGCCGAGCATTGCAGGTGATGGATCGAACCGTGGCACTCCACGATCCGCTGGCCCGGGAACCCGGCCTTCTGAAACTGCCCGTCCACGTTGCTCGTGTAAACGAACAGCCCGCCCGGCAAGCGCTCGCCCCAGCGGAGCAACTCGGCGAAGCCGGCGTGCGGCTCGGTGCGGCGGTACAGGTTCAGCCGATGTCCGTAGAAGCCCCACGCCTGCCCCACGTCGTGCCGGAACCACCGCGGGTTGGCCATCTCGGCAAAGCCGACGCCCTGCTGACGGAGCGCGGGGTAGGCGTTCCAGAAGCCTTGGTTGCCGCGGAAGTCGGGCAGGCCGGAGTCCACCCCCATGCCGGCGCCGGCGCCGATGAGCAGACGATCGGCCCCGGCGATCGCCCGGGCGGCTTCAGAGAGCGCGGCTTGCAGTTCGTCCAAAGCGGTGCCCCCGCTCACAGTTGGTGACGCCGCCGCAAACCGTCGGCGGCAAACGCCGGGGCGTGGCTGCTTACAGGTCCAAGTGCGGCGCTGGTTGCCGGCGCGCGGCTTCCTTCAGCAGATCGTCGTGGCGGTACGACAGACGGGTCGGCGTCTTCGGGCGGATGCCGCCGGCGACAAGCTCAATGGTGGAAGACAGCGTCCACCACCGCGACGCCCGCGGCTTCTTGTCCTCGTCGACCGGCGTGCCGAACTTGTTGACGAGCGCCGCCGAGAGCGGGTGGAACGCGTCGTAACCGAAGAAAGACGAGACCTGAAACAGCCGCCCGTCGAGAAACTGATAGATCATCAACTCCGACGGAACGCCAGCCACGGTGGGCGGGGCTTTCTCTTCGGGCAGATCGATGCGGGCGTGAACAATGCCGGCCGACGTATGCCACGCTTCGGACAAGAGCGACTCGATGCGCTGGTCGGGGAACTCGTCGGAGCAGAGCGGCGCCAGCTTCTCGGAGCCGGGCACGCGGCGGAAGTGCTTCCGCTTGAAGTCGCCCAGGCTCATGCCGAGTTCGTCGCCCTTGAGATTGAAGACGTCGCCCTCAATCTGCTCCCGGGCCGCCTCTTCGGCCTGCTTACGGCTCTCGGCCTGCTCGGCGAGTCGGCGGTAGGCCTTGGCGAGGGCCGCGCCTTTGAACTGGTCGGCGCCAATCTCCTGCACGGGCGTCGCCTTGCCGGACGCCTCCTCGCCCAAGAGCGGGTCGTGCTTGTTTTCGGGCGTTAGCAGCACCGAGTGCATGCCGCGACGGCGGAGCTCTTTGAGCATCTCCTCTGGCGACGCGTCGGCAAGCGACTTGCTCTGTGGCAAGTCGCTAGGCTTTGGGATTGTGATTGTCGAGCCACAACGCCGGCAGACGCCGCTTCGGCCGGCCAGGCTGTCGGCCACGCGAATTGTTGACTCACAACAAGTGCACTTAACCTCGATCGACATCGGTTGCTCTTGGGTGCGTAGAGCCGCCTCTTTCACAGCCGGTAGAGTCCGCCCCGCCTCGTTCCGTCTCGCAGCTTATCGCCGATTTCTCGCCGCGAACACCACTTTAAGCACCTGCGAGCCCACAATTCAACAATTGCCCGATCGGCAGTGGGGGGAAACCGCTAGCTGGCGTAACGGTTGATCGACGTGGGCTGACCCGGCGGCCGCCGCCTGGGTGCGACAGAAGCCTACGGCTGCAGCTCGGCGAGCCGGACATTGCGGTAATGGGCAACCATCTTGCGGCCGGGGTGCAGCTGCAGGCCGATGGGACCCCGCTCAACCGCTGACGGCGACACGTAATTCATCACGTGCTTGCCGTTCAGCCAGACGTCGTACCGCTTGCCGACGGCGACGATCTTCATGCGGTTCCAGTCGTCGAGCTTGAGCAACTCGGCGACGCCTTCGGCCTCAACCGGGTATCCGGTCCCGGCGATGTAGGGCGAGGCGGTCATGTCCCGCTTCATGCTGCCCGAGTCGCCGATCTGAATCTGCTCCCGCTTGTGCCGAAGGAAGACGCCCGTGTCCACGCGGCCGGGGCCGAACTTGAATTCGAGCTCCATGACCAGGTCGCCGTACTCGGCGTCGGTCCACAGGATCGCGCCCTTCCGCTTGGGATCGTTCGTCATGGTGAGCACGCCACCTGCGACGGCGAAGCACTCCGGCAGGCGATCGGCGGTCCAGCCGCGGTGATGATCCTGCCCGAGCACAAGCGGCAGCTCTTCGGCCTGGATCGCGGCGGGCAGCGCAAGGAGCAGCGTGAAGGCAAGCGATCGCATGATGAAAGCCTCGGTGATCGGAGAATCGTTCGCGGACGTCGATTGTAATCAAACGCCGGCGGCGGCGGGCCGGCGGCCGCGGCGCGAGGGCGGCGGCGCCGTTGCCCTGGGCGGCGCCGTGTTCAGCCGGTAGCCGCCCGGGCCGAGCAACTCCTCAACGCGGCGCCGCATCTCGGGGTCGTCCAGCCGAACCCGGCGGCCGCTGTCCAGCAGCACGATACCGCCGCCCGCCAATCGCAACTGAAGCTTCAGCGGCATGTTGCCCGCGTACAGGCGCAGAATCTCATGCAGCGTCTGCAGGCCTTCTTCCCCGTGCCGCTGCTCATCGATGGCGAGCGTCACGCCCGCGGTAAAGCGGGTCTCCATCTCGGCGATGGGGAAGATCTCGTTGACGATCAGGTTCACCTCCTCCGCGCCGGGCCGCTTATCGACCGCCGCGCGGAGGCCGACGATGGCGTCCGCTTCGACCAAATGGCCGTGCTCGGCGAAGGAGTCGGGCCAGAGGATGCAGCGGGTGATTCCGTCCAGGTCTTCCAGGTCCCACATGGCGTACTTGCTGGGGGCGCCCGGCTTGGGGTTCTTGGTGTGGCTGAACTTGATGGCCGCCAGCATGCCGCCCACCACAATCTCCGTGCGGTGCTCCAGGTCGCCCAGCGTCTTGCTGTTGTGCGTGCAGTAGGTGCGGAGGGCTTGCTCAAACTCCGCAAGCGGGTGGCTGGTGAGGTAGAAGCCGAGCACCTCCTTCTCCATGGCGAGCAGTTCCTTCTCGCCAAGCTCGGGCACGTCGGGCAGGGCGGCGGTGGCGGCGTCGGCCTCCTCTTCCACTTCGTCAAAGAGCCCCTTCTGGCCGCTCTTGCGGTCGGCCAGTGCCGCGGCGCCGGACTGCATCGCGCGGTCGATGCCCGCCATGAGCGACGCGCGGTTGGCGCCAAATCCGTCCATGGCGCCCGCCTTGACCAGCGTCTCAATCGTCGCCCGATTGCAGTCCTGCGGATCGACACGCTCGCAGAAGTTAAACAGGTCGGTGAACGGCCCCTCTGCTTCCCGCGCCGCGACGATGGCGTCCGCCGCCCCGCCGCCGCACGCCTTGATGGCGGACAGGCCGAACAGGATCTCGCCTTCCACCACGGCGAAGTCGGCGTGCGAACGATTGACGTTCGGCGGGACCACCTCAATCTCCATCCGCTTGCAGTCTTCCAGGTGCTCAACGAGTGCATCCTTGCTCTTGAAGTTGCGGCCCGGGATGTCGCCCGAGAGCAGCGCCGCCATGAACTCCACCGGGTAGTGCGCCTTGAGGTAGGCGGTCATGTACGCGATGAGCGCGTACGCCGTGGAGTGCGACTTGTTGAAGCCGTAGCCGGCGAACTTCTCGATCATCTCGAACAGCTCGACCGCCTTCTTCTTGTCGAGGCCCTGCTCGCCGGCGCCGGTGATGAACTCCTCTTTGAACTTGGCGATGACCGGCAGCTTCTTCTTGCTGATCGCCTTGATGCACGTGTACGCGCTGGGCAGCTCGATGCCGCCCAGGCGGTTGAGGATCCGCATCACCTGCTCTTGGTAGACCATCACGCCGTTGGTTTCGGCGAGGACCTGCTCCATCACGGGGTGGGCGTAGCTGGCCGGCTTGCGGCCGTGCTTGACCTCGATGTATTCGTCAACCATGCCCCCCTCGAGCGGCCCGGGGCGGTAGAGGGCGGCCGTGGCGATGATGTCGCGGAAGCTGTCGGGCTTCATCCGTTGCAAGAGGTCGCGGATGCCGCCGCTCTCGAGCTGGAAGATGCCTTTAGTCTCGCCCCGCTGAAGCAGCGCGTACGATTCGCGGTCGTCGAGCGGGAAGGCGTAGGGGTCGACCCGTTCGCCGGTCGATTGCTCGATCAGCTCGACGCTCTTGGCGAGCACCGTCAGGTTCTTCAACCCGAGGAAGTCCATCTTCAGCAAGCCGGCCGCCTCGACGTCGTTCATC